>JBARJI010000077.1:0-152649 GCA_049800195.1 Candidatus Acidiferrum sp. | reverse complement strand
CATCGGGTCGACGGAGGCGGCGCGGCGAGCGGGGACTAAGCAGGCCAAGGCTGCGGCGACGATGAGGATGAGGGTACAAACCTTCCATTACGAGGCCTGAAGGCGGAGGCCAAGTTCCAAATTCGGGGTAAGATGCGGAGCACTGTTGGCGGGGGATTTGAGGGGGATCATGGAAAATTTGAAGCGACTGCGCGGGATAGGGTTTTTTGTTTTTGCGGGAGGCTTATTCCTGATGAGCGTGGGTGCGGACGGGCAGGACCGGAGCCAGACGCGGTCGATGGTGATATCGAAGGGCGGGATAGTGGCTTCGGAGTCGCCGCTGGCTTCGCAAGCGGGCGTGCGCATTCTGGAGAGCGGAGGGAACGCGGTAGACGCGGCCATTGCCACCAACGCGATGATGGGCGTAGTCGAGCCGATGATGAACGGAATCGGCGGAGATTTGTTCGCGATTGTGTATGACGCGAAAGCGAACAAGCTTTATGGAATGAACGCCAGCGGATGGGCGCCAGCGGGATTGACGATCGAGCATTTACATGGACTCGGTTTGCAAGAGATGCCGCAATCGGGCGTGAACACCATTACGGTGCCGGGCACAGTGGATGGATGGCAGAAATTGGCGGACAAGTTTGGACGAAAGAAGTTGAAGGAAGATTTAGCGGCGGCGATTCGAACGGCGCAGGACGGTTTCCCAGTGCCGGAGTGGGATGCCGCGTACTGGGCGGAAGAAGCGGATTATTTGCGGAAAGACGAGGCGGCGACGGCGCTTTATTTGCCAGGAGATCATGCGCCGCATGTGGGCGACGTGTTCAAGAATCCTGACTTGGCCGAATCTCTCGAGCAGATCGCGGAGCACGGGCGGGACGCGTTTTACAAAGGTGAAATTGCGAAAAAGATTTTGGACGCGATGAAGCGGCACAACGGGACGATGACAGCGGAGGACTTAGCGAAATTTTCCGCTGAATGGGCCGAGCCGATTTCGACGACGTATCGCGATTGGACGGTCTACGAAATGCCGCCGAACGGCCAGGGAATGGACGCGCTGGAAATGCTGAACATCATGGAGACATTTCCGCTAGGCCAAAAGGATTGGGGATTTGGCTCGGCGAATGCGCTGCACGCAGAGATTGAAGCGAAGAAGCTGGCGTACGCCGACATGGCCAAATATTTGGGCGATCCGCGTGGGCAGAAAATTCCGGTGGCGACGTTGATCTCGAAAGCGTGGGCGGCCGAGAGAGCCAAGCTGATTGATCCGGAGCACGCCAACTGCGACGTTCACGCAGGCGAGATCCCAGGCGGGAGCGAGACGACCTATCTGAGCGTGGTGGACCGCGACGGAAACATGGTATCGCTGATTCAGAGCAATTACGCGGCGTTTGGGTCGGGGATTGTCGCGGCGGGAACTGGATTCGCGCTGCAAAATCGCGGGGGACTGTTCGTGCTCGATCCATCTTCACCGGATGCGCTGGCGGGACACAAGCGGTCGCGGCATACGATCATCCCAGGATTTGCGCAGCGCGGGGACACGCGCATGGCGTTTGGAATTATGGGCGGGTGGAACCAGGGACAAGCGCACGCGCAGTTTATTGCGAACATTGCGGACTTCAAGATGAACATACAAGCCGCAGTGGAAGCCCCGCGATTCACGAAATACACGTTCACGGGCTGCGACGTGGAAATGGAGAACAGGTTCAACGGAAAAACGCGCGAGGAATTGACGGCGCGAGGGCACCAAATCAAAGTGCTTGGAACATTTTCTAGCCGAGTGGGAGGCGGGCAAGCAGTTGTGCGGGATTTTGCGACGGGCGTGAACTACGGAGCTTCGGACCCGCGGAAGGACGGGCAGGCAGTGGCGGAATTGCCGTTTTAGTAAGTCAGGGGGAAAGTACGGTGTCTCGGAGGGTCCAGGATGCTCTCCGGCGAAGAGTCCGTTGGAGGACGAAAAACGGGAAGGAATCTTCCTAGCGGCGGCGAGGTACAGGTTCTCGTTTTATGCAAAGCCTTTATTTTCAGTGAGTTGCCAAGCATGAACATGGCTGGCGAGTTGCACCTGTACCAATGGCCAGGGACGGTGCCCCGCAGCTACGCGCCCCGGCAGTGGAGGTCCCCATGGGACCCGTTCGGCTTGCGTCCAGCTTGTCACGATACCTCGCTTGCGCTGCTTTCTTCTTCGCGTTGATTCCTTGCGCCAAGGCCCAGACCGTGGAAGTTTCCGGCAGTTACGAATGCACGCAGGCAAAAGTGGACGGCAAAATTATCGCGTGTACTGCCGCGCCGCTTTTCTTGAAGGACGATGGGCATTTCGAGCTGCGCGGATGGGAAGGCAGCTATCTCGTGGAGGGGGAGTGGGTGGAGCTTTCCGATGCCCTGACGAAAGCGCGAGCGAAAATCGCGCCGGGGCACAAGATTGTGCTGCGCTATTACGGAAAGCACGGTTGGGAAGAATTGACGTACGAGCGGCGCGTCGCGGTGATGGGCAAGATTTCGCTGGGTTGAGAAGTGAGTAGTGAATAGAGAATAGTGGGTAGTGGGAAGAGGGCGGCGGGCTGCAAGGGCCGCGTCCACTGCGCACGGCAGATTTAACCTTTATCCAAATTCCTTACTCATTCAAACCAACAACATACGAATGGAACTGTTCAGCCCAAGATGGCCGAGCTTTTATCAGTGTACTTCGGGTTGGTAGCCGCGGCCGCGCAGGACCTGGCCGGCGGCGACGCCGGTGAGTTTGCCGTGATCGTATTCGATCTGGCCGTTGACGATGGTGTAGTCGATGCCCTCGGAAATTTGCGCGGGATTCGTATAGGTGGCCCGGTCGATAATCTTGGCGGCGTCGAAGATGGTGACATCGGCGAAGTAGCCGGGCTTGAGCAAGCCGCGATTCTGGAGGTGCTCGTTCTGAGCGGGCAGGGAAGTCATTTTACGGATGGCGGCAGAGAGCGGCATGAGATGTTCGTCGCGGACGTAATGGCCGAGAAAACGCGGCATGGCGCCAAAGGTGCGCGGATGAGCGTGCGGCTCGAAGATGGGGCCGTCGAGAGACATTTCGTTGGCGTCCAGGCAGAGGCTGGTCCACGGCTGTTCGAGGCCGGTCTTTAGGTCCTCCTCGCTAGCCATAAAATAAATGGCACCAGTTTGCGCGGCATCGGCGATGACGAAATCCATTAGCGTATCTTCCGGAGATTTTTTCCAGACCCTGGCAACGTCCTCAACGGTCTTGCCCTCGAATTGCTTTAGTTCGGGATTTACGACGGAAGAGATGAGCACGCCGGAGCCTCCGCCACAATCATAGTAGAGATTTTCCCAGTCGGGATGATCGCCAGCCAATTCCTTCTTGATGCGAGCGCGCACGGCAGGATCCTTGAGGCGCGCAAGGAGTTTTTCGGTACCGCCGTCCGCGACCCAAGGTGGAAGAGCGGAAGCGAGAGCCGTGCCGCCGGCGGTATAGGGATACATGTTGGCGGCGACATCGAGTCCGGAATCGCGCGCGGCTTGAATCGTGGCCACCACATTCCTCATGTTGCCCCAGCGGGATTTACCGCTGACTTTCAGATGAAAAATTTCCACGGGGAGATTGGCTTCGCGGCCGATGCGAATGGCTTCGGCGATGGCGGCCATTTCGGAAGCGCCTTCGCTGCGCATGTGCGTCCCGTAGATGCCGCCGTATTGAGAGGCAACTTTGGCGAGCGCGATGAGTTCATCGGTCTTGGCGTAGCTATTGGGCGGATAGATGAGAGCGCTGGATATGCCCAGTGCGCCGTCCTTCATGGCTTGCGCTACGAGCGCTTCCATCTGTTCGAGTTCGGCGGAAGTAGGAGCGCGGTCGTCATCGCCGATAACAGCTTCGCGGACTTGCGCCGAGCCGACATAGGTGCCGATGTTGAGGGGAGTGCCTTGCTTTTCGAGACGGCGGAAATAGCCGTCGAGAGTGGTCCAATCGACCGTGAAATGGAATTGATCGAGCATCGGCTTGAGCGCAGCGAGCGTTTTTTCGTTTTGCGGTGCGATGGAGCCGCCTTCGCCGGTAATTTCGGAAGTGATGCCTTGCGAAAGCTTACTGAGAGAGCGGTTGTCGAGCAGGAGGGACCATTCGGATTGACCGAGCATGTCGATAAAGCCAGGAGAAACGATTTGGCCTTCCGCATCGATTTCACGTTTGGCGTGCGCATCGTGCAGATCGCCGATGGCGGCGATGCGGTCGCCCTGGATGGCGATGTCAGCGGCGTACCAGGGATTGCCGGTGCCATCCAGAATGTGCCCGTTGCGAATGATGAGATCGTAGCTGGCGGGAGCAGTCGGAGCGGAAGCAGCCGCAGTAGCTGAGGAAGCGCCCAGCGGAGCGTCATAGGCGGCAGCAGCGATTTCGCCGAGCGCTTCGCCGGCAATTGCTTGAGTGGCATCGGGATCGGGTGGCAGAGTGACGTGATTGACGTAAGCCGCGAAGGCCAGCTTCTGGCCAGACTTGGTGATGACGTAGCCGACAAGCCCCTTGCCATTGAGCATCATGTTGCCATTGAGCTTGTCTTCCGTGCCGAAAGTGCCGGTCTTTGCGAAGACATGGCCGACGGCAGGGCTGTTGACTTGGATTTTAGCGATCGTGCCGCTTTTGCCGAGAACGGGAAGGGCGTTGAAGAAGAAGGAAAAGTCAGGCCGAGTACTCCAGTAAGTGAGGTAGTGAACCATGAAATTCGGGCTGAAAAGGTCGGCCCAATCGCCGCCTTCGCCATCGCCTTGGGATGCACCGGAGAGGTCAAGATTGGCTGCTTGAAGAAATGCGCGCTCAACTTTGAAGCCCGAGTGGACTGGATCGACGAGGTCCTTGGCGATGAGCGTGCCGAGAAGATAGGGCCCCATGCTGGCGTGAAGATTTTGGCTGACTTTTAGAGTGACCTTGATTTCCTCGGAGAGCGGAGGCGAAACGTGCTCGGCGACTAGGTTCTCGGCAGTGTAGAAGGACGAAAGACTTTTGAAGTCCGGCGCAGAGGGGCCAGAGGCATTCTTGGGAGGTTTGATTTGGATGCCGTCGGCGGCAAGCGATTCGGCGAGGACGGTCTCAGCAAATTTCGTGGGCGAAGGCACAGCGTAAGGAGCGGTGAAGGGATGTGAAGCTGCAGGGAGAGCGCCGGTGAGGGTGACGATGACGCTGCCGTCGGGATTGGTTACCGTACTCGGATCCTTGAGGTCCGGCGTGACGCCGGCGGCGGACGTGGTGAGCTGATTGACGAAAGTGACGTAGGCGGTTTTAGGGGCAACATCGAGAGCAACGGCATCGCCCGCCTTTGCGCCCGGTGTGGCGACGAGATCGATCACGTTATCGTTGACCACGATGGAAGAAATGACCACGCCCGTGCCGCCTTCGCGCCCGCCGTCGGGAAAGAGGCTGGCGTCGACGAGGACACGGCCTTCGATTTTCTTAATGCCTTTGTCCGCGACATCCTTTGCGAATTCCTTTACGACGGCCAGCGGATCTCCTGCGACGGCAGGACCGCCATAGGAGTGGTCTTCATCCACAAAGGCAAGAGTGCCATCGGGCTGAATACGATTGGAAAGATCGGGATCGCCGCTGGCGACGAGGATGAGGTCGCCCTTGAGAGTTCCTTTCTTGTCGAGGGGGCCGGTGCGATAGATGCGAGTGTGGAAATGGTAGTCGGCGCCTAACTTTGCGAGGACGGTGCCCTCCGTGAGCGTCTTGGTCGTCGAGGCCGGGACGAACAGCTTCTCGGGATTGAGCGCATAGACGACCTTGCCTGTGGCCATGTCGTAGAACTCGATGCCGAAATTGGCGCGAGCGAATACGGGACGGTCCATCACCTTTTGAATGCGCTCGGCGAGAGAGGGAGCCGATTGCGCGCGCAGGGAACCAGGCGCCGCGAGAATTGAAACAGCGAGACAAAATGCCAAGGAACAAAGCGCAAATGGATTCGCGGGAAAACGGCATCTGCTAGGCAAGGTAAAGTCCTCCCAAAATATGGCCGGGACTCGAAAGCGCTAATTCGCGCTAGCGAGGCCGTGGCCGGAATGCAAATCTTCAAACCGGATGTTCAAAATCGGATACTTCTGCCAATCCTTGTAATCGAAGTGCCACCATTCGTGCTCGTAGACGGTGAAGCCTTCGGATTCCATGGCGTGACGGAGGAGGTCGCGATGCCAACGCTCGAGAGAAGTGCCGCCGGGATAATCGGGAAAGGAGCGCGGTGACATTTCATCGTAAGTGCCGGGCATCTCGATGGGCTTACCGGTGTGGAGATCGTAGAGGGTCAGGTCGACGGCGCAGCCACGGTTGTGGCGAGAGCCCTCGGAAGGATCGGCGACAAAGATTTTTCCTTCGGGAGGAGTGGCGTCCCAGAAGATTTTCGTGACATACCACGGGCGATACGCGTCGTGGATGAGCAAGCCGTAGCCGAGGGGTTCGAGCTTGTGGAGGGCTCGGACGAGAGCCTCGGCGGCAGGCTCCTGCATGAAGGCGCGGGCCTGCGTGTAGACAGGCGTGCCGAGAAAATCGTTTGTCGTGGCGTAGCGAATGTTGAGGTGAATCGCGGGATCGAGAGTCACCAACTCTACGAGCTCGGGTTTGCGGAACGGCCCCGCTTCTTTGGGAGGCGAGGCTAACAACGCTTCCTTGCGCAAATCGGCGACGGGACGGACCGGCTTGATGAGAACTTGGGCCCGGGCATTGAAATCGGGAGTGATTTTGCTTCCTACGTCATTACCCGAAACGAGCTGTCGCTCGCCGGAAAGGCCAATGCGCAACCCGTGAGCCGTGGGCGAGGATCCTCGCACAGGAAATTTGTCCTTGGTCTCATAACGCGTTCCGTTCGAGCCGGTGATTCGCTCCGAGATCTCGATGTCGCCGTCTTTCTCAGAGACTACATGGATAGTAGCCGCGGGCGCGGAAGAAGGAGAGCCACCGTATTCGCCGATCCAAGGCTTCCAGCGAGCGGGAATATCAGGCGGTTTGGGGCCGGGTTCCAGAGACGCTGGGCTTTGCGCGGCGATGGAAGAAACGAAGCACAGAAGGAATAGCGCAGCGATGATGGCGCGCGAGAAGCCACGATGTGGATCGGCGAGAAATTTTTTCATTGGGGGTCTAGTGTCCCTACTTTCGTCACCATTGGCCGAACATTCCTTGCAGCAGAGCTAGCGAGCGGAAAACATGATAGCCGAGAAAAGCCCAGTATGCGAGATACAAATGTTGCCAAAATATGGTTTCAGCAGCGCCAAAAAAGAGTCTGGTGCAAAACGCGCAACGGAACTGCATTCTATGCAGTGGTGGCGCAACATTCAAGAGAAACGTTTGTTTCACTCTCTGCCGGGCTTGAATTAGACGGTGTACCAGCGGAAGCCTTTGCGCTGCTCCTCCGCTATCTCTTTGAGAATGGCCAGCGTCTGCGGTCGCCGATACTGGCCGCAGGTGGCGAGGATGGCGTTGACGAGCGCGACAGGAGCGGAATACGAGGCCCCGAAAGAGGTTGATTCCACGGAAGCGAGAAAGACTTCATCGCATTCCCGGGCGAGGGGGGAAACGTAAGTATCCGTGATGCCCACGCAATAGGCGCTGCGGGCGTGCGCCAAATGTACCCCTTCGACCGTTTGCCGGAGGCCGCGCCGAAAGCTGATGGCCATAACGAGATCGTGCTGGTTCACGGTACGGACAAGATGGGCAATGCGGCCGGCTGACGTAGCCGTAAACACCGGCAAACCGAGCAAACTAATCTGGTACTCGAGATAATATGCCAGGAAAGCGGCGAGATCGCCGGCCAAGATCACGATACGACGAGCGTCGTAAACACGCTTGGCGAGAGCGACGAGACGCGCGGCATCGAGGCTATTCTTGAGACCGTGCAGATTCTTGAGATCCTGCTCGAGCGCCTCGCGAACGTAGACGGGCATGCTCGAGACGCGGCCCGCGGATTGCATGATGTCGAGAGAAGTCGCGAAGGCAATGGACAGGTCGTGGAGATGCCGCTGAAAATCGCGGTAACTCGCAAAACCGAGACCCCGGACGATACGAACAACGGTGGCGGGGTCGGTGTGAAGACGCTTGGCCATGGCCCGGACGCTGAGGAGAACATAGTCACGGGGATGCTCAAGTATGGGACGGATGATTTCCTGGCGCTTGGCGCTCAGGAGTTCGATGCGCTCCGCAAGGGAGGGCGCCGAGGCTTCAGGAGGAACCGGTCGTCGCTTCATGGGGCCAGAGAATTGCCTAAAACTTCGAGCCTGTCAACTATGCTGAATAGTTAATTCGGATGACGACCTAGGGCTATCCGCCGCAAAGATGTAGGACCGCAGTTGTTTGACGCATCGCAAAGACCGGCCCGCCGAGCGAAACTCGGAAACCCACGTTCATGAGATCAAGACGATCAGCCCGCCGAATTGTTTCCTTATTTCTTCGAGGCGGCGGCTTTTTCTTCGAGCCCAGGGGCAATGACGGGTTGAAGGAAGGGCATCATGGCGCGCAGCTTGGGGCCAAGTTGTTCGACAGGGTGGCTCTGCTCGCGCTTGCGAGTAGCGAGGAAATTTGGGCAGCCCGCTTCATTTTCGGCAATCCACTTCTTCGCAAAACTGCCGTCGCGAATTTCAGCGAGAATCTGTTGCATTTCTTCGCGCGTTTTTTGCGTGATGATACGAGGGCCGGCGCTGTAATCGCCTTGCTCCGCCGTATCGCTGACGGAATAGCGCATGTAGCTCAAACCTCCGCGATAGATGAGATCGACGATGAGCTTGAGCTCGTGCATGCACTCGAAATAAGCGACTTCGGGCTGATATCCGGCGGCGACGAGGGTTTCAAAGCCGGCCTTGATCAGTTCGCTGACCCCGCCGCAGAGGACGGCTTGTTCGCCGAAGAGATCGGTTTCGGTTTCTTCCGTGAAGGTGGTTTCGAGGATGCCGGCGCGCGTGCAGCCGAGAGCTTTGCCGTAAGAGAGGGCCAGCGTCTTGGCGCTGCCGCTGGCGTCTTGCTCGATAGCGATTAACGCGGGCGTGCCGCCGCCTTCGGTAAAGACTTCCCGGACGCGATGGCCGGGAGCTTTCGGAGCGATCATGGAAACGTCGATGCTCGCGGGCGGCTTGATAGTGCCGAAACGGATGTTGAAGCCGTGAGCGAACATGAGCGTCTTGCCTTTGCCGAGATGCGGCTCGATGGCCTCGCGATAGAGTTTGGGTTGCTTGGTGTCCGGGGCGAGGATCATGATGACGTCGGCCCATTCGGCGGCTTGGGCGGGCGTGTTGACGGTGAGGCCTTCTTTCTCGGCTTTGGCGCGGGAGGCGCTGCCTTCGGGAAGGCCGACACGGACACTCACGCCGCTATCGCGAAGATTGAGCGAGTGCGCGTGGCCCTGCGAGCCATAGCCGATAATGGCCACCTTTTTGGATTGGATGAGAGCTAGATCCGCGGAATCGTCGTAGTAGAGGTTTGCCATTTCCGTCCTTTGCGGCCGGGTTGCGGCCGGGAATTTAGAAGCCTTCAAACTTAAGCTTGTGGCGGGCATCCGCCGAAAGATCGGAGACGAGACACGCCGAATCTGTGCGACGGTGTTGCCGACCCCTCCCCAATTTTCTGTAAACGTTGCTGATAAAGGACTTAGCTGGGCTGCAAGTCCTTTGGATGCAACAGCTACGGTCTGGGGCGTAGCCAATGATTCTAAAGGGGTTATCCTCACTGTGGCCCCCGGCACGGGATTACCTCGTCACCAGGGCCAGTGCGGGGGCGACCGGGGCCGTCGGAGGCCGGAGCAGGTCGCCGCCGCGCGTCATGCTGATACGGCCGCTACGGGCCATTTCTAGGACGCCGAAAGGCTTCAGAACTTCGAGAAGGCCATCGATTTTGTCGACGGTTCCGGAGACCTCGATGATGAGCGATTCCGGGGCGACATCCACGACGCGTGCGCGGAAGACTTTGATGAGCTCCATCAAATGGGGGCGGGACTGCTGGTCTGCCAGAACTTTGATCAATGCGAGATCGCGCTCGAGAAGGGCGCGTTCGGAAATGTTCTCGGCTAGGAGAACATCGACGAGCTTTTCGAGGCTGGCTTCGAGACGATGGCCGCCTTTTTCGTCAGTGTGCGCGACGATGGTCATGCGGGCGATTTCGGGATTGTCGGTTGGACCGACTGTTAAGGAATCGATGTTGATGGCGAGGCGGCGCGCGAGCGAGGAGACGCGATTGAGCACGCCCGGTTTATTTTCGACGTAAGCGACTAGTGTTTGCATGCGTTGTCCTCTTTGTTCATGGTTTCGCCAGCGGGGCTCATGGCTCCGTTGCCGTTTCAACGAGGGGGTTATTGGGGCGGCGAATCATTTCGTGGAGCGAGGCGCCGGCGGGAACCATGGGATAGACGGAATCTTCCTGCTCGACGCGGAAATCGATCAAGACGGTTTCGGAGGATTCTCGCGCGGAGCGGATGGTGGAGAGCACATCACCGCGCTGGGTGATGCGTTCGCCGCGAATGCCGAAGGCGTTGGCCAAAGCTGCAAAATCGGGGGCGACAAGCGGCGTGGCTACGTAGCGCTTGTCGTAGAAAAATTCCTGCCACTGGCGGACCATGCCGAGATAGCCGTTGTTGATGATGGCGATCTTGATGTTGATTTTTTCCTGGACGATGGTGGCGAGTTCGCACATGGTCATCTGGAAGCCGCCGTCGCCCACAACGACCCAAACTTCCGAGTCAGGTTTGGCAAATTTAGCGCCGATGGCGGCGGGCAGTGCAAAACCCATGGTGCCGAGACCGCCGGAAGTAATGAGCGTGCGCGGCTGGTTGTGGTGGTAATACTGCGCTTCCCACATTTGATGCTGGCCGACGTCGGTGACGACAATGGCTTCGCCGCGCGTTTCTTTCCAGAGGTCGTTGATGACGTGCGCGGCGTAAAGATGGCCGTTGTCGGGGAGGCTTTGGATGTCACGGACAGCGGAGTCGCCCTTTAGTTCCTTGATATGGGCGAGCCATGGGGCGCGATCGGGGTTCACGATGTGCGGGATCAGTTTTTCAAGAGTTTCGCGCGCGTCGCCGATGAGTGCGGCGTCAACCTTCACATTTTTGTTGATTTCGGCACGGTCGATTTCAATGTGAATTTTGCGGGCGCCTTTCGCGTAGGTGCGGAGATCGCCGGTGACGCGGTCATCGAAACGCATGCCCACGGCGATGAGCAGGTCGGATTCTTGGATGGCGTGATTGACCCAAGCCTCGCCGTGCATGCCCATCATGCCGAGATTCATGGGATCGGAAGCAGGGAAGCACCCGATGCCGAGCAGCGTCATGGCGACAGGAATGTTGCAGGTGCGAACGAACTGCTCGAAAGCGCGCATCGCGCCCGAAAGCATGATGCCGCGACCTGCCAGAATGACCGGGCGCTTCGCGGTATTCAGTAATTCGATGGCGCGATCGAATTCGGCTTGGTCGTGATTGTTGCGCACGCGCTTCTGCGGAAGCTTTGGAGCGGAGGCTTCCCAATCGAATTCGCAGGAAGCCTGTTGCGCGTCCTTGGTGATATCGACGAGGACCGGGCCGGGCCGTCCGGTGTTGGCGATGATGAAGGCTTCGCGGATGCTGCGCGCGATATCTTCTGCGCGCGTGACAATCACATTGTGTTTTGTTATCGGCATGGTGATGCCGGTGATGTCGATTTCCTGAAAGGCGTCGGAGCCGAGCAGCTTGCTGCCCACCTGGCCAGTAATGCAGACGACGGGAGAAGAATCGAGCATGGCGGTGGCGATGCCTGTGACCATGTTGGTTGCGCCGGGGCCGCTCGTGGCCATGGCTACGCCGACGCCGCCGCTGGCGCGCGCATAACCATCGGCCATGTGCGTGGCGCCCTGCTCGTGGCGAACAAGAATGTGGTGCAGCTTGGATTTGCCGAGGGCGTCGTAGACGGGAAGAATCGCGCCTCCCGGATAACCGAAAATGTGCTGCACGCCCAGCTTGGTGAGCGATTCGCAAAGAATTTCCGCGCCAGTGAGCTTCATAGCGTCCTTCCCAATTGCGCATGGGAAGAGGTCGGCGCAACTGATTGAGGCTGAGTTGATGATGCAAAAGAAGCGGGCACAACCGTGACCGCGCCGAGAGCCGCGGACGAAACCAGCAAAGCGTATTTGGCCATCACGCCGTTGGCGAAACGCGGAGCGGGGGCCTTCCAGGAAGCAAGCCGCTTTTGAATTTCGGCGTCGGTCAGTTCGACATTGATTTTGCGATTGGGAACGTCGAAGACGATGATATCGCCATCATGGACGGCGGCGATGGGACCGCCGTTGGCGGCTTCTGGAGCTACATGGCCAGCCATCAGGCCGTGCGTTGCACCGGAGAAGCGGCCATCGGTGAGCAAGGCGACGGAATCGCCGAGGCCGGCCCCAACGAGCGCGGCCGTAACGGCGAGCATCTCGCGCATGCCAGGCCCGCCCTTTGGGCCCTCGTAGCGAATCACAATGACATCCCCGGAGTGAATTTGATTTTTCTCAATGGCGGCGAAAGCGGCTTCTTCATCGTTGAAAACGCGCGCTGGGCCCTGAAAGTTTTGAATGTTGTGGCCCGCGACTTTTATGACGCAGCCCTCGGGAGCGAGATTGCCTTTTAGAATGACCAGGCCGCCAGTGGGCTTGAGAGGCGCGTCGATTTTTCGCACGACTTCCTGATTGGGCGTTTCTTTTGCGGAGGCGGCTTCCTCTCCAATCGTGCGTCCGGTAACGGTCAGGGCGTCACCACGAAGCAGCTTTGCATCGACCAAGCGCTTGGCGACAAGGGGAGTGCCTCCAGCCGCATAAAGATCGGTAGCCACGAAGCGCCCGCCGGGTTTGAGGTCGGCGATGATGGGAACATGCGAGCTGATGCGGTCGAAGTCGTCGATGGTCAGCGGAATCTTCGCTTCGTTAGCGATTGCCAAGAGATGGAGAACGGAATTTGTAGAGCCGCCGGTCGCGGCGACTCCGGCGATGGCATTTTCAATGGCTGTTTTGGTGATAATTTTGGATGGAGTGACGCCCTTCCGTAGAAGATCCATCACGAGCTCACCGGCGCGATGGCCTGCATGCGCTTTAGCCGCATCCGTGGCCGGAACGCTCGAGAGCCCCATGGGAGCGATGCCGAGGAATTCGCAGACGAGCGCCATGGTGTTGGCGGTGAACTGTCCGCCGCAAGCGCCCGCCCCTGGACACGCGGCGCTTTCGAGCGCCTTGAAACGGGCATCGGTCATGTCGCCATGCCCGTAGCTGCCGATGGCTTCGTACACATCTTGAATGGTGACGGAATGGCCTTCAAATTTGCCGGGGGCAATCGACCCACCGTAGAGAACGAGTCCCGGAATATTCAGCCGCGCCAGAGCCATGATGCCGGCGGGAATGGTCTTGTCGCAACCCACGAGAACGACGAGGGCGTCGAACAAGTTGCCGCGTGTGACGAGCTCGATGGAGTCCGTGATGACTTCTCGGCTAATCAGCGAAGCGCGCATGCCTTCGGTGCCCATGGTGATGCCATCGGATATAGAAATCGTGTTAAATTCGAGAGGAGTGCCGCCGGCGGCGCGAATGCCGTCCTTGATGTGCGCGGCAAGCTCGCGCAAGTGATAGTTGCAAGGGCCAATTTCGATCCAGGTGTTGGCGACTCCAATCAGAGGCTTGGTAAAATCGTCGTCGCCAAGCCCGCAAGCGCGCAGCATGGCGCGCGCTCCGGCGCGATGGGGACCGTCGATCAGTGCGCTGCTACGTTGCTTCAGCAAGGATGCGCTCACAGTGGCAATCTCCTCCGGGACATTCGGCGCGTAAACTCGAGATTACGAGCCTAAAAAACTTGAGGCCATCATCTTGGTTTTGATGATGGCCCCGAAACTCTCTGGTGATTCTGGATTAGGCCGCCATCATTTGTTTGTCATTGCCCGTACGATAACAGGGATAATTCGGACGACGGCGCTAATACCAATGTTCCGCAGAAATGCCGCGGAAGCGGGCCTGCCGTTCGACATGGCGACGGTAACCATAATTAGCCGCCATGAAGATAACAGGATGAGGGCGCAAAAGTCAATCAGTCAAATTAATAGAATTGTACCTAGAAATAAGTCTAGCTTATAGACAGAATTCGGCCTCAATGGCTCAACCTTGGGGGTGGTAAATCAGACGGGCATCTTCCCCGGGTGGCGAACATCTAAGGAGGCAAGCTGCCCGAGTCGTGACGGAGTTCACTTTGATAGAGGGGGAACAATGGCGCTGGACGCGGACGTCTTGATTGTGGGCGGCGGCCCGGCCGGGCTTGCCGCCGCGATTGCGTGCCGCGCGCGTGGTTTTCGCGTGCTGGCTGTGGATGGCGGGAAACCACCCATTACCAAGGCTTGCGGTGAAGGGCTGTTACCGGATGCGGTTGCCGCGCTGGGTGAGCTGGGCGTTGTGCTGCGCGAAGCGGATGGCTTTGCGCTGCGCGGCATCCGATTTGAAGACGCAGGCAGGTCGGTAAGCGCCTGTTTTCCAGGCCGGAATGGCATTGGAGTGCGCCGAGAAACGCTGCACGAGAGAATGATCGAGCGAGCACGAGATTGCGGAGCTTCACTGATGTGGAATACGCCTGTGACAGGACTGCGCGAAGAAGGCGTGGTTGCCGGTGCTAACAAGATACGAGCGCGGTGGGTGATTGGCGCGGATGGAAGCCGCTCGCGAGTGCGGCGATGGAGTGGCATGGAAAGTTTCCGGCTGCCGGCAAGCAGGTTCGCGGTTCGCCGGCACTATCGCGTGGAGCCCTGGACGGATTTTACGGAGGTTCATTGGGGCAAGGCGGTGCAAGCCTATGTCACTCCCGTGAGCGCACAAGAGATTTGCGTTGTGCAGATCTCGAACGAGCCGAATTCACGCTTTGATGGAAATCTTGGAGGATTTTGCAAACTGATTGACCGGCTTAGGGGCGCGGAACAAGCGAGCACGGAGCGCGGCGCGGTCACGAGCATGTTTGAGTTGAAGCATGTGGTCCGCGGGAATGTCGCGCTCATCGGAGATGCATCTGGCAGCGTGGACGCAATTACAGGAGAAGGGCTATCGCTCAGCTTCCGGCAAGCGATTGTGCTCGCCGGCGCTCTTGCGACGGGTGATTTGAAACGCTACCAGGAAGCGCATCGCCGTTTGTTCCAGCGGCCGCGGCACGTGGGGAATCTGCTTCTTTTTTTGGGCCGGCAAGACGCACTTCGAAAACGCACGGTGCGCGCCCTCGAAGCGGCCCCGCGGCTTTTTGAGCGCATGCTCGCCTATCATTTGGGAGACACGCGGCCGTTGCAGCTCGCTGCATCCGGGGCGCACTTCGGCTGGCGATTTCTGACGGCGTGAAACGGATGGGCCCAAAGAAAAAACAAGGACAGCGTGAGAGCGTTGCGGTTCGGAGTGCGTTGATTTTCGCGGCCGTTGCTTTGCTTGCGATGCGCGCCTGGCCACAATCGAGGCGCGCTCCGGCCCCAACAAGTCAGGGAGAAATAATTCTGCGTCTGGACCCGGCACAAAGCCAACTACGGTGGACGCTCGGCAGTACGCTGCACACAGTCCATGGAACATTCGCGCTAAAGCCTGGCCTGGTGAGTTTTGACCCGGCAAACGGCAACGCCAGCGGAGAAATCGCCGCCGATGCCGCCAGCGGAGAGAGCGGCAACGAGTCTCGCGACAAAAAAATGCACAACGAGATTCTCGAGAGCCGGCGTTATCCCCAAGTGATTTTTCGCTGCGATCGAATCGAAGGGAAAGTTCTGGCGCAAGGCTCGTCCAGCGTGCAAGTGCATGGAATTTTTGTTTTGCACGGCGCGGAGCATGAGCTGACCGTCCCTGTCCAGGCGGAACTGGCCGGCGACTATTGGAAAGGCTCGGCGAAATTCAGCGTTCCCTATATTCAGTGGGGCTTGAAAAGTCCAAACACATTTTTATTGAAAGCGGATCCTGTGGTGGAGATCGAGCTGGAAATGAGCGGCAAGCTGCAAATGGCCGCGGCGCCTTGAAGAACGCTAATCCTCCGTCTCTTGCGTAACAATGTGAACGTCGACCGCCGGTGATTCCCGCAGAAAACGATGCACGGCGGAGAGGTATAAATACTTGCGCCAATCGTGAATCGGCGCCCGCCCGAAAATCACTTGTGTAATGTGTTTGGAGCGGACGAAGTTCGCGACCGCATCGGCCACACTGCGCCCTTTCAGACGAACTACCTGAGCGCCGAGGCTTTCGGCAAATCGCAAATTCGCGGTAAGCGCGGCGGTATTCTGTTCTTTCGGGCCGATTTCGCGCTCGACGTGAACGACGTATAGCTCCGCGTCCATGCGACGAGCCATGCGAGCGCCACGAGCGACCAGATACTGGCCCGCGGGATTTCCAGAAATACAAATCGCCATGCGTTCGCGGACACCCCAGTTCTTGCGGATGTCCTCGTCTTCCATGTAAGACTCGAGGCTGCGGTCCACCTGTTCGGCGACCTGACGCAGGGCGAGTTCGCGGAGCGCGATCAAATTGCCGCGGCGAAAAAAATTCTTGAGCGAGCGTTCGACTTTTTCCGTGCTGTAAACGTCGCCGCGCTTCATGCGGTTGTGGAGAGCTTCGGGGGTGAGGTCGACCATGACGGTTTCCGTGGCCGTCAAGGGCACCCAATCGGGGACAGTTTCCCGCACGGTGATTCCCGTGATCGAGCGCACCACGGGGGCGATGCTTTCAATGTGCTGGATGTTCAAGGTCGAGACTACGTCGATATTTGCGGCCAACAGATCCTGGATGTCTTCGTAGCGTTTGCGATGTTTGCTGCCGGGAATGTTGGTGTGGGCTAATTCGTCCACGAGGACCACTTCGGGTTTCCGGGTCAGGATGGCGTCAACATCCATCTCTTCGAAGATGGTTCCTTTGTATTCGATTTTTTTGCGCGGGACCGCCTCCAATTGGCAAGCGAGCTCTTCGATGCCTTTTCGGCCATGGGTTTCGACCACACCCATGACGACGTCTTCTCCGCGGCTGCGTCGGCGAAGGGCTTCGCTGAGCATGCTGTAGGTTTTGCCGACGCCAGGAGCGTAGCCGAGAAACAGCTTAAAGATCCCGCGGGCTTTCTGCGGCGGCGAGGCGACTGCCAGCCAGTCTTCGGGTTTCTTGGGCAAGGAGTTAGCTTCTCCGTTTCAAATCGTCCGCATACGATAGAATACCCTGATGCAGAGAATGCTCGGAGGCCGTGTCTTCGGATTTGCCGTGTCGCTGGCCATCGTCGCCGGCCTCACCGTCTTCTATCGCCACGCGCGGGACGTCAATCAGACGACCATAGCGCTGACCTTTTTGCTGGCTATTCTAGCAGTTTCGGCGGTGTGGGGGATGGCCGTCTCGGTCTTTATGTCGATCGCGGCGGTGCTGGCGTTTAATTATTTTTTTCTCCCGCCCGTCGGCACGTTCACGATTGCCGACCCGCAGAATTGGGTGGCCCTGTTTGCGTTCCTGGTCACGTCCATTGTGGGAAGTCAGCTCTCGGCACGCATTCGCAGGGAAGCCGACGAGTCGCACCAACGCCGCCGCGAGGTCGAGCGGCTTTACAAGTTCAGCCAAAAGCTGCTGGCCGAAGGAAACGTCATTCAGCTCATGAACGCGATCCCGAATTATATCGTGGAAAGTTTCGAGGGAGGCGCCGCCGAGCTTTTTCTTCCGCAAAAGGACAAATTTTATAGATCTGGATTCGGCGCCGCGCACTTAGACGAAGAGAAAATGAAGTCCGTCTTTCTTCGGGATGAGGGAGTTTTCGAATCGCAAGAAGGGCTGTACTTTATTCCAGTGCGGATGGGGGTCCGCCCGATCGGCAGCCTGGGAATTTCGGGCTCGCGACTTTCGCGGCAAACGCTGGATGCGGTTGGCAGTTTGGTGGCCATCGCGATCGAACGGGCGCGCGCCGTCGAGAAGCTCGGAGAGACCGAGGCAGAACGACAGGGCGAGCGGCTGAAATCCGCGCTGCTGGATTCCATCGCGCATGATTTCCGCACGCCGCTAACATCGATTAAGGCCGCAACGACGAGCCTGCTGGCGGCTGAAAATCCAGACCCTGTGCAAAAACGCGAACTGCTGACGATTATCAATGAGGAATGCGACCGTCTGAACCGCCTCGTCGAAGAAGCCGCGGACATGTCCCGCCTCGAGGCCGGTGAATTTGAACTAAACCTCGCGCCGACGCACATCGAAGACATCATTCAGGCGGCCTTGGCGCAGTGCAATACGACACTGGCGGAACGCACGGTCGAAGTGAAACTCAGTCCAAATCTTCCTCCCGTCCTGGCCGATTTAAACCGCGTGAAGGACGCGCTAGTCCACTTGATCGACAACGCCAACATTTATTCCCCGAAAGAGCAGCCCATCGTTATTTCGGCAGAGCTGACGGGGGACTGTGTTACGACTAGCGTCGCGGATCGCGGGCCGGGAATCGATGATTTCGAGCAGGGCATGATCTTCGACAAGTTCTATCGCGGCAAGGATCAACGCTACCTGGTGCGGGGGACGGGAATGGGTTTGCCTATTGCGAAGGCGATTATCGTCGCGCACAAAGGCACGATCTTCGTGACGAGCCAGCTGGGGCACGGCTCGGTTTTTTCGTTTACGCTTCCCGTGGACCGCAGCGTGAGGGAGACGCGATGAATGCGGCCGACATTCTCGTGGTGGATGACGAACCGCAAATCCGGCGCGTCCTTCGCGCCACGCTTTCCGGACACGGCTACGTGATCCGGGAGGCCACGACAGGCGAAGAGGCTGTCGAAGCAGTGCGCGAGGAACGGCCGGATTTGATTCTTCTCGATGTCAATATGCCGGGAATTGGGGGCATCGCGGCGGCTCGCGAGATTCGCGAGATGTGCGACGCGCCGATCATCATGCTGACGGTGCGCAACGCCGAACGCGATAAAGTGATCGCGTTGGATGCCGGGGCCGACGACTATGTGGTCAAACCTTTTGGAATCGATGAACTGCTCGCGCGAATACGCGCGGCTCTGCGGCGATACGCTCCCGGCGAGGCCATTCCCACGTTCACCGCCAAGGATTTGACGATCGATCTTGAAAACCGGCAAGTGATTGTGCGCGGACGAGACGTGCATCTCACGCCGAAAGAATACGATGTCCTGAAACACCTTCTGGCCAATCTGGGCAAGCCGCTGTCGCATCGCCGGCTACTACAGGCTGTTTGGGGGCCGGAGTACGGAGAAGAAACGGAAAACCTGCGCGTGGTGATCAATCAATTGCGCAAGAAAATAGAGAATGATCCGGCGCGGCCGAAATTTATTTTGACGGAACCGTGGGTCGGATACCGCTTTCAGGCTCCCAAAGGCGCCGCCCCAAAACCTGCTTCACGAAAAAGCTAGGATTTAGCCCTTGGGTGGGTCGCGTCGAGATCGAGATTCAGTTCGAGCACGTTAACGCGCGGCTCGCCGAGCATGTCGAACTGCCTTCCCAGGGTGTGCTTGGCAACCAATGCGCGCAGATCCGTTTCGGTCATGTGCCGCTCGCGCGCGACGCGCGGTATTTGGAATTCAGCGGAGGCCGGCGAAATGTCCGGATCCAGGCCGGAACCCGAAGTAGTGACCATATCGACGGGTATGGCGGCGCCGGGGTTTTCCGCGTGAAGTTTTTCCACGTCGCTTTTCACGCGGTCTATGAGCTGACGGTTTGTCGGACCAAGATTGGACGCGCCCCCGCTCGGGGCAACAGGATCATAACCGTTCCCAGCGTCCGACGGGCGCGGATGAAAATACCAGGCGGCGGCGAAGGGCTGGCCAATGAGACGCGAACCGATGACCTTGCCGTTGCTCAGGATCAGTTGGCCGTTTGCCTGCGCAGGGAAAAACAATTGGCCAAGACCGGTGACTGCCAGAGGATAGATCAGCCCAAAGAGCACGGTGGTCACAAGCGTCATCAGAATCGCAATCCGCAAATGCTTTTTCATAACACTCCCCGTGCCAGGTGCAACGTGGTAATCGCCATATCAATCAGTTTGATACCCAAGAAAGGCGCGACCACGCCTCCAAGACCGTACACGAGAAGATTCCGGCGAAGCAAAGCCGCAGCTCCCAGCGGACGATAGCGAACGCCGCGCAGCGCAAGCGGAATCAGCGCGATGATAATCAAGGCGTTGAAGATGACCGCCGAGAGAATCGCGGACTCCGGAGTGCGAAGACGCATCACATTCAGGACTTCGAGCTGTGGAAACGCCGCGGCAAACATCGCCGGAATGATGGCAAAGTATTTCGCCACGTCGTTAGCCACGGAAAATGTAGTGAGGGCACCCCGCGTGATCAGCAATTGTTTGCCGATCTCCACGATTTCAATGAGCTTGGTCGGATTGGAGTCCAGATCGACCATGTTGCCGGCTTCTTTCGCGGCCTGCGTGCCAGTGTTCATAGCCACGCCAACGTCCGCTTGCGCAAGGGCCGGAGCATCGTTGGTGCCGTCGCCGGTCATAGCTACAAGTTTGCCCTTAGCTTGTTCGCGCTTGATCAAAGCCATCTTGTCTTCGGGCTTGGCTTCCGCAAGAAAATCATCCACGCCGGCCTGGCGTGCGATCGCCGCGGCGGTCAGCGGATTGTCGCCAGTTATCATCATCGTGCGGATGCCCATAGCGCGCAGATGCTCGAAGCGCTCGCGCATTCCGCCTTTCACGATGTCCGTAAGGGCGATGGCGCCGAGCACGCGGCGATTTTGCGTGACGAGCAGAGGAGTGCCTCCGCCATTGGCAATCTCCCGAACGATGTGTTTAATTTCCGCGGGAACAACCTGGCCTTTTTCGGCAACGTACTTGTCAATGGCTTCCGGCGCGCCTTTGCGGATTTCGTGGCCGTCCATGTCCACGCCAGACATTCGCGTTTGCGCGGAAAACGGAATGAAAACCGGATTGTGCGGAGCGAGTTCGCGGCCGCGCAGTCCATATTTGTCCTTTGCCAGCACGACGATCGAGCGGCCCTCGGGGGTCTCGTCCGCAAAGGACGCAAGCTGCGCCGCGCCGGCGAGTTCCGCTTCCGTGACGCTGGGACATGCGTGAAAAGAGGTGGCTTGCCGGTTGCCCAGCGTGATGGTGCCGGTTTTGTCGAGAAGCAAAACGTCCACGTCGCCCGACGCTTCCACCGCCCTCCCAGACATGGCAATCACATTTCTCTGAATCAAGCGATCCATGCCCGCGATGCCGATGGCGGACAAAAGGCCCCCAATCGTCGTCGGGATGAGGCAAACGAGGAGCGAGACGAGAACAAAGATCGTTTGTGGAGCGCCGGAATAAATAGCAAAAGGTTGAAGCGTGACGACGGCCAAAAGAAAAATGATGGTCAATCCAGCCAAAAGGATGTTGAGCGCAATCTCATTGGGAGTTTTTTGCCGTGACGCGCCTTCCACCAGGCTGATCATCCGATCGAGAAAGGTTTCTCCAGGGTTGGAAGTGATGCGCACACGGATTTCGTCTGAGAGAACGCGCGTTCCCCCCGTGACGGCCGACCTGTCTCCGCCCGATTCGCGAATCACCGGGGCTGACTCTCCCGTGATCGCCGATTCATCTACCGAGGCCACGCCCTCAACGACTTCTCCATCGCCAGGAATGAATTCTCCGGCGGCCACCAACACTTGATCGCCAGAGCGCAGCTTCGAGCTCGGAACAATTTCGGTGCAACCGTCAGGGCGCAACCGACGCGCTTCCGTTTCCGCCCGTGCCTTGCGCAGAGTGTCCGCCTGCGCTTTTCCGCGCCCCTCGGCCATGGCTTCGGCAAAATTCGCGAAGAGCACTGTGAACCACAGCCACAAAGTAATCTGCAAGCCGAAGCCGAACTCCCCGGTGTGGTGCAGAGTATTGCGCGTCAGTTGAATCGAAGTTAGAAGAGCCCCGACTTCCACTACAAACATGACGGGATTCTTGACCATGGTCCTCGGATTCAGCTTCCGGAAGGAATCCACAATGGCGGTCTTGAGGATCTTCGTGTCTGCCAGTGATTTCGACTTTACTTGGGATGCACGGTCCATAGGTTCCTCAGCAGGGTCCTCAAAATGCTTTGCCGGACAGCATCAGCAGATGCTCCAGAATGGGGCCCAGGCTCAGTGCCGGGAAAAACGTGAGCGCGCCGACGATCAAGATGGTACAGACCAGCAGGAGGGTGAAGAGCGGACCCGTCACCGGAAAAGTTCCGAGAGACGCGGGAGCCACCTTCTTCCTCGCGAGATTCCCGGCGATGGCCAGAATCGGAATCACCACAAAAAATCTGCCGAGAAGCATGGCCACGGCGGTGGACGTGTTATACCAAAGAGTGTTCGCGTTCAGTCCAGCAAACGCCGAGCCATTGTTCCCCGTGGCCGAAGAATAGGCGTACAAGATTTGGGAAAGTCCGTGCGGGCCCGGATTGGTGATGCTCGAAGTGCCAAATTTGGAAACGACGGCGATCGCCGCAAATATCAGAATCGTAAGCGACATGATGAGTACCGAAAGCATGGCCATCTTTACGTCGAAGGCCTCGATTTTCTTGCCTAAATATTCCGGTGTTCTTCCCACCATCAATCCAGCAATGAAGACCGCGAGAATGACGAAGACCAGAATCCCGTAGAGTCCGGAGCCGACGCCCCCAAAGATAATTTCGCCGAGCATGATATTCACCAGCGGCACCATGCCGCCGAGCGGCGTAAAGGAGTCATGCATGGCATTCACTGCGCCGCAGCTCGCGTCCGTGGTGGCCGTCGCAAATAAGGCTGAGTTCGCGATGCCGAAGCGGACTTCTTTTCCCTCCATGTTTCCACCAGAGTGAAGCGAGCTGGCAGCTTGGTCGACTCCTGCAAGCTCGGGATTTCCCCGGGCTTCCGCCCAATACGCTGTGCTCACGCCTACCAAGAACAGCGCCGCCATGGCGCTCCAAACCGCCCAGCCGTGCCCCGGCGATTTCGTCATGCGGCCCAGCGTGTAGGTCAAGCCGGAAGGAATCGTGAAGATGAGAAGCATTTCGAAAAAATTCGAGAAAGGCGTCGGGTTTTCGTAGGGATGAGCGCTGTTTGCGTAAAAAAAGCCGCCGCCGTTTGTGCCAAACATTTTAATAATTTCTTGAGATGCCGTCGGGCCGAGCGCAATCACCTGTTGGGTTATGGTTTGCGAAACCGCCTTGCCGTCAGCCCCCTGTGTTTGCACAATTTGCGGTTCAACGAGTTGCGCCGTGGCGTAAGGCCTCAAGTTCTGAATCACGCCCTGGGAAATCAGCACCATCGATCCGATTAAGCAGACAGGCAGCAACACCCAAAGAAAGCAACGCGTCAAATCGACCCAAAAGTTGCCGATGGTCTTCGATTCGTGACGCGCGACCCCGCGAATCACAGCGATCGCCAGCGCGATTCCAACGGCGGCTGAGGCAAAGTTGTGGTAAGCCAAGCCGGCCATTTGGGTGAAATAGCTCATCGTAACTTCCGGCGTGTAGGCCTGCCAATTGGTGTTCGTGGTGAAGGAGACGGCGGTATTCCATGCAAGATCCGGCGACACGTTCCCAAGCCTTTGCGGATTCCACGGCAGCCACAGCTGTATCCGCTCGATCAGATAGAGCAAGAGCAGCGACACCGCGCTGAAAACCAGCATCGTCGTGCCATACTCCTTCCAACGCATCTCTTTGTTTTCGTCCACGCCGCATAGGCGATAGATCAGCCGCTCCACCGGCCGTAGCAAGGGGTCGAGAAATGTTTTCTCTCGTTCGAAAACGCAAGTCAGAAAAATTCCCGCCGGCTTGGTGATAAGAAACAAGATCAGCACATACAGGCCGATTTGAAACCAGCCGTTCGCGGTCATAACTAGAAGTTCTCCGGTTTGAGAAGCGCGTATACGAGATAGCCGAAAAGGACCAGAGTGATAAGAATGAGGACGATGTTTTCAATCATGGAGGAATTTCCGCCTCACTTCAGCCGTTCGCAACCCTGCAGATAGCCAATCGCAAGCAGGAAGAAGCCGATGGTCACAATGGCGAACGCCAAATCCCTCATGAAACTCTCCTTTGCCAATACGAACGACCCATTTTTCTGGGTTCATGTTACCTCATCGACATCGAATGAGGCATCCGCCATTCGGCTTAACGCGCAAGCGCGGCTTTGGCCGATTTGAAGTTCGGCCTCCCGGGGCCAATAGCGATTGCTCACGTTAGGCCTAAGATTGCATGCAAACGCCTTAGGAAGTGATGAAACGAACCTAAAGATTTTGTGAGGAGCCCTCCAGACAGAAACCGTGCATGTTCCTCGATTTAGTGCCCGCGGCCTTGCGGCCAGTAAGTGAATTGCAAGGAAGTCGTCACATTCTTCTGAAGCCCTGGAGCGAGAAGGGGAAATTCCCACTGCTCGTACTGCACAAAAGCAGTCACGCCGATGGCTGGTCTGATCCAATAATCTAATCGCACGGACGCGTCATTGATCGTGCCTCCGCTGGGAATCAACTTGTTATCGACCTTAGAGTGCCGATAGCTGAACTGGATGGAATTTTTCGGTGTAAGCCAATACCGGCTCCAGCCCTGAATCCCCGCTCCATCGCGCCCCACCCAATCGCCCATCAAGAATTGCCGGTTGGTGTAGAGATCATGATAGTAATTGTCCCAATAGATGTAGCGCCCCGCAACATCCGTGCTTACCGTGTCGGTCAGAGGCGCTTCGACGCGCAGATCCAATTTTGATAGTCCGGGAAAATGTGTGAGGTAGAGGCCAGGACTAATTCCTGCGCGGCGAGGAGCTGCCAGCGGCGATGGGTCATCCGCAGAAATCGAATCGTTATATAACGTCAGCCATTTTCGCAGATATGGAAGGCGGTAGCTGAAATCAAAGCCGCCGTCGCGCTTTCCGGGGTCCTGAGCTGCCGGCTGTCCTCGTAGCTTGTTGCGCTGAAATAGGTCAGGAAGAGCCGGTCCAAGGTGAACGGCCGTCCCTCGCCGCCAACTTCTACAGTGCGCGTAAAACCAAACTCGAGATTAGGCGTCGGCTTGAAACTGATTTTCTCTCCGTGAAAAAATGGCGCCGGCGAAAGCAGATTTCCCTGGAGCCTTCCAAAAAATGCGTCCCAGCGCATGGGCCCGAGATATTTCGCGATCCACGGCAAGCGGAAAGGCGAAACGCGATCAATGTGGAACATGCGAACCGGCGCGGCGTTATCGGAAAAAAGCAGCGGACCGCTCTCTCCGGGACCCCACCACTGGCTTTCCTGTCCGTAAGATAGCTGCCAATCCGCGAGGTTTAGTCCGACGTAGGCGTCGAGAAGCCGGGCTTGATTGCGCTCCGGCTGCGGGCTGGCGGCCAACCCGGGGTTATCGTCGATGTTATCGAGGACCGCCTGCACTTCTGGCGTATTTTCCGGCCCTGACGGCGCGTGCTGAAATTCGCCGCGCGCGTACACGACCCAGCGGCCGGCCGTGGCCCAACCGGAGAAGCCATCGACGCTGTTGAAGCCTTCCTGAAATGGCCGTCCAAAGTCGTTGTAGAGCGTTTGGCCAAAATGATAGCCGTCCGTCAGAGGCGTCCCGGAAATTTCGGTGCCCCGCGTGTAGACAGATTCAAGATGAATCGCGCGATTGCTGCCGTTGCCGAGTAGCTCCAGCTCGGGAGCGAACTCTTTCCGAAGGGAGTCATACAACCGCACGGACATGGACCCCGGATCTACATCTTCCAGGCGGTCGGCGGCTTCAGAAACCATCCTCGCGCATTCGAGTCTGGTCCAGGGGCGCATGCCCAAGATGGCGTCGTTGATCACTCCTGCGCCGATCAGGCGTTCTAATAAAGGATAGATCCAGCTATCAAGCGGCACATAGGGCGATCCCATTTGGCGCGGAGTGCGGTCGCTCGCGACGAGCGGCGCATCCGAGAGATCTTCCGGGATGCTGCCGTCCAAATCGGCGTTATGGTGCGAGCGATAAACTTGCCAGCCCGTCAGCCATCCGATTCCGCTTCCGACGAACGCATCGGAAGGGAAGTGCTGTTCTCCTCTCACGCGGGCGAACGTGATCGCCGTTGCGGCCCCGTACGCAAGGATTTTCGTGAGTGGTCCAGGATATTCATGGCTAATCACGCTGGCGATGGCCCAAGCCGCGGTGGCGTGATTTGAAGGAAACGAATCGCCTCCTTGCCAGAATTTTCCGTCGAAGGAATCGACATTGGGCCGCTCTCTGCCCGTCGCGTAACTAATGGCCGTGGAGACGAACAGCCCATCTAGTGCCGCTTCACCACTCAGCAGTCCCGTCTCCCGCTTGTGTTCGTCCTTCGTTGCCTCGCCCAGGAGGAACAGACCAGCGCCTGCGCCCGCCATTCCGGCGATTCCGTAATTTGAAAAACTCGTGTAATGGCGTAGGCTGCTGGGCGAGTTGGGCAAGTGGGAACTTGCGTCGCGGTCGGTAACCAAGAATCCCGCTGTCAGCCCAGCGAAGGGCACCAGCCACGTGGCATCGCCCAGTCCGAGATGCGCAGGGCTTGTCCAGATGGCCTTCTGATCGCGAAGGAGATTCTTGAGTAGCGCAAGCCCTAGCTGATTATCGGGAGCAGCATTGGCTTGCCGCGCGGTGGACGCATTGTTTCCGGCTAGGGAAGTGCTTTCTTTCGATTCCTCTGAGTCTTTTTCTTGCGCCGGCTGCTGTTGCTTTTCCGTCTGCGGATATTGCGCCGCGCATCCGCCACAAACCACAAAACAGAAACAGGCTACTAGACTGAACCACCGCACCCAGACGATGCCAGCGCGCAAATCTCTATTTCTCATTCCCACGCCTTCTGCCAAAAAATTCACTGCGCGATTGCAGAAGGCACAAGGCGGGCCACTTCATCGGAAAATCTAAAGACTGGGCCGATTGGTAAACTGATGATTTGTAATGGTTTGCAGGGGATCAAGCGAACAGCAAGGAAAAAAGAAGCGAAATATTTTAGAAGGATTTCATTATGGGACGGAATCCTTTCCAGATTGGTTTGCCACTGTGTTGATAGGCAGTTCCGGAATGCAAATCAAGAATTCACAGCCGCTAAATCGGCAGACGCAATTTTGCTTCGCAGCCTCGCCCGTCACGCCTGTTTTGCAAGGTCAAGGCGCCACCGTGGGCTTCGGCAATCTGGCGGCTGAGCACGAGACCAATCCCGGAACCACCTGGCTTGGTGGTAAAAAAAGGCACAAAAAGATTCGCAGTGTTTGAGATCCCCGGTCCTTCATCTACCACGGAGACTTCCAGATAGGAGCTATAACGCCACCACGTTACTTTTACTCCCCCGCCCGTTTCGTGCGCAGCGTCCGCCGCATTGTGAACGAGATTGATCAAAAGCTGTTCGAGCTGATCGGCGTCGGCGGAAATAACCAGCGGCGGCCCTTTCTCCAAGCGTATTTTGGCGCGTGCCTCAAGATTAGTGACGCGCGTAATCCACTCCGTCACGTTTACGGGTGCAAGGGTTGGCTGCGGCAGCCGCGCGAGACGTGCATACGCCGCCATGAAACGGCCCAGCGCCTCCGTACGGGACCGGATGATCCCCAGCCCGTGGCGCATGTCCTCCAAGATGGACACCGCGGCGCCGCTTTGCAATTCGGGCACCTTAGCCGTGCCCGCAAGACCGCTCTCCAGGCTCTGCGCCACGGATTGAATGGGCGCGAGCGAATTGTTGAGTTCGTGGCCGAGAACGCGAATGAGCCGCTGCCAGGCTTGACGCTCTTCATCTCGCAGTGCTCGGCTCAAATCGCTGAGGACGATGAGATCGTGCGGTAATCCACCTTGGCGAAATGAGCCACGCCGCATTCCCCAACGCCCGGTCCCCCCCGGAAAACTCAATTCCATGGTGCGCGCCGGTTCGCCTCCGAGACAAGCTTCGAGGCCAAGCTCCGCGGCCGTGAAACCAAGAAGCCGCTCGCTGGCTCGGCCGAGAAGCCGCTCTCCGGCGCGATTGACGAGGCGCAACTGCCGTTGGTTGTCAAACGTAAAAATGGCGACGTCGATCTCCTCCATGACAGTGCGCAGCAGCCCCGTAGCTTCCATCGCGCCCAACCGCTGCGAACGAAGCGTCTCGCTCAATGCATTCACTTCGAGCATCACTTCGCCGAGGGCGTCGTCAGCGCTTGCTTCGCGCGCGCGGAACGAAAAATCCTCTTCGCGCATCGCGGAGAGAAGATTGGAGAGCGTTTGTAGGGAAAAGACCACGCGGTGGCGCAGAGAAAGCGCGAAGCCCATCCACAAGCTCACAATCAGGAACGTCAGAGTCCAGGCCGTCCGCGACGAATAAGCGCCATTCCACAGAAGAATCAGTGCGATCAACGATCCCGGCAATCCCGCCGCCAGCGCCAGAAGCTGTATGCGACGTTCGTACGAGAGGCGTTTCATTCCAAGCCGTGCTTTTGCAGCCGGCGATACATGGCGCTGCGGCTGAGCCCTAGCGCCTTGGCCGCTTGGCTGACATTTCCGTTGTGGCGGGCCAACGTGCGTTGGATGAGGTGCCGCTCGACCTCATCGAGGCTCATCTCCTCGAGGCGCACGATGCCGCCCGCGGAGCCGGTGCGCAAGCCGAGATCGGCGGAACGGACCAGCGGTCCCTGCGCAAGCAGCACACCACGCTCGACGGCATGATCGAGCTCGCGCACGTTTCCCGGCCAAGGATGCTCGAGAAGAAGCTGCGTCGCGCCAGGATCGAAGCCCGAAATGCTTTTGCGATAGCGTTGCGCATAGCCGCGGAGAAAATGGTGCGCAAGCAAAGGAACATCTTCGCGGCGTTCGCGCAGAGGCGGAAGATGGATTTCGATGGTGTTCAAGCGAAAGAGCAAGTCTTCGCGGAAACGGCCGGCAGCAGCTTCGGCATTCACGTTGGCATTGGTGGCCGCCAGAACGCGGACGTTCACGCGCCTTGTGGAAGAGGAGCCAACGCGTTCGAGCTCGCCGGTTTCGAGAACGCGCAAAAGCTTTGCCTGCAGATTCAGCGGGACGTTGGCGATCTCATCCAGAAAAAGAGTGCTGCCTTCGGCAAGCTCGAAACGCCCGACACGGTCGTTGCGCGCGTCCGTAAAAGCGCCTTTCACATGGCCGAAGAGCTCGCTCTCGAAGAGGCCCTCGGAAAGCCCGCCCGCGTTCACCGTCACCATTGGTTTGCCCGCACGTTGCGAAAGCGCGTGGAGCGTCTGCGCGACAACTTCTTTTCCCGTGCCATGCTCGCCAGTGATCAGCACGCTGGCGTCCGAGGGGCCAACCCGCCCGATCAAATCGAGGACCGGCTGCATCACAGGCGCCTCGGCGATGAGCGTGGGCCGCGATTCGGCCCGCAATAAGCGGTTTTCCGCCTCTAGCCGCGAGGCCTGGCGTAGCGCGTTGCGCAGATCGATCTGCGTCCGCAGAATGCTCAGGAGCCGCGCGTTGTCCCACGGCTTTTGAATGAAGTCGCGCGCGCCACGCCGCATGGCTTCCACGGCCACTTCCACGCTGCTCCATGCGGTCATCACAATCAGGGGTAGGGTCGCATCCGACGCCTGGATCTGGCTCAGCATGTCGAGGCCCTCTTGCCCCGACGTCGTGTCGCGCGCGTAGTTTAGGTCCATGAGCACGGCGTCGAACTCGCGCGATTCAATCGCCGCCAGCGCCTCCGCCGGCGAAGCCGCAAACTGTGTTTCGTAGTTCTCCCTCTTGAGGAGAAGGCGCAAAGCATCGCGGATATCCGCCTGATCGTCGGCCACAAGGACGCGATAGGGATGGATGGTAGGGTTTTTCATGCGTGTCGGAAGATAAACTCAACTTGGCCCTTGTATTTAGCCGACAGGCTAAATACGGAGGCAGCGGCCCTGGCCAGATATCGCTGCGCAACTGAAACACAAGCAAATTACATCCATAAGTTAGCTCGGGCGACGCGATTTAACTGCAACGCGGAGCTGCGTCCGATAATATCACCCTGTCTCAGCCAACCCGTGCTGCCGTGCTGCTCTCGCTGACTACCCAGCCATCCTTGAGCTGAACGATGCGGTGGCCATAGCCCGCGTTCTTTTCCGAATGCGTCACCTGGATAATGCTCGTACCGGCTTCGTTCAACTTCCGGAAAAGCTCCATGATTTCTTCGCCTTGCGCGGAATGCAGATTGCCGGTGGGCTCGTCCGCCAGAATCAGCTTGGGGCTTTGAACCACGGCGCGTGCGACCCCCACAAGCTGTTGCTGCCCGCCTGAGAGCTGGCTGGGAAAGAGATCCTTTTTGCCGACGATGTTGAAACGGTCAAGAATGTCGCAAACGAGGCTGACGCGCTCTTTGTGCGGAACATTCTTATAGGAAAGAGGAATTTCGAGGTTCTCGAAGACCGTCAAATTGTCGATGAGATGATAGCTCTGGAAAACGAAGCCGATATTCGCTTTGTGCAGCTCATTGCGTTTTTTCACGTTGAGCCTATGGACGGGTTCGCCGTTGAAGTAGTATTCGCCGGTCCAAGCCCCATCGAGCATTCCAATGATGCTTAGCAAGGTCGACTTGCCAGCGCCGGATGGCCCCATGAAAGTGACGAATTCGCCCGGCTGAATCTCCAGCGAAACGCGCCGCAAGACAAAGAACTTGCTCCCGCCCGCCTCGTATACCTTCTCCATATTTCGCAACTGAATCAGAGGCTCCACGCTCGCTCCTTGGGCGCCATATAGATGACGCCTGAATCCCGATTCCGTTTCGAGATTATCACACCTAATTCAAGACGGATGACCGCCCCACGGCGGCGGCAAGCCGCGCACACTCCCGAACAGACCAATTCTCCAAGGGCACGACATGAAATGTCTGGGCAATCTTTAGTCGTGTCTAAGGGCCTTTATGGGGTCAAGGTGCGCCGCACGGCGCGCGGGAAGATAGCAGGCCAGCGCCGCGACAGCCAGAAGCACCAGCGGTAAGCCGATAAACGTGGTCGGGTCAGTCGCAGCGACGCCGAAGACCAAACCGGCAAGTCCGCGAGCCAGCAGAAACGCCATAGGCAAGCCAATTACAAGCCCCAATATGGTGAGCAGCATTCCCCCGCGCAGCACCAGACGCAGGATGTCCCGAGTCTGCGCGCCCATGGACATGCGTATGCCGATCTCGTGCGCGCGCTCGCTTACGGAATAAGACATCACGCCGAAGACGCCCACGGACGCGAGCACCAGAGCGATGATTCCGAGCACGGCCATCATCGCTGCCACGTAGGCGATGCCCACGATCGATTCCGTAATCACCTTGTCCATCGGCTTGATGTCATACAACGGCAAGTTCGGATCTACGGCAGCGACCGCCGCGCGAGCCGCGGACGCGAATTTCACGGGATCCCCCGAAGTGCGCAGTACGATCGTCGTCGAGTAGGGAGGCGCCTGCCGGAAGGATCGGTAAATGGTTGGGACAAGTTCTTTGGTGATCCAACTGTAGTGCAGGTCGCTCACCACGCCCACCACGGTGAGCCACGGCTCATCAGAATCCGCCTTGCCGATCTTGATGTGCTTGCCGAGGGGATTTTCATCGTCGAAGTAGCGCCGCACGAGACTCTCGCTGACGACCGCGACTTCGGGGGCATCAGCACCGTCGGCGTCTCTTAGAAACCGTCCATCGCGCAACGCGAGGTTCATCTGGACGAAGTAGCTGGGCGTGGTTGTTTCCGTAATCGCCTCGATAAGTTCGCCCCGGCGGAGAGGCGCTCGTCCTTCTATTGAAAATTCCTGTCCATCGATGCCGCCGCCGTCCGCATTGGGAACACGAGTCACAAGGGCGGCGGATCGCACGCCGGGGACGGCGCTTAACCCTTGTAACAGTTGCTCGTGAAACGTCAACCGCGCCGATGGCTTCGCGTACTGCGTTTCCGGAAGACTCAGATTCATGGTCAGAAGCGTCGATGGCTTGTAATTTTCGTTGACGTTCAACAACCCTTGGAAGCCCTTAACGAGCAAGCCCGCACCGACGAGGAGGACGATGGTGAGCGCGACTTCCGCGACCACCAAGGCCCCGCGCAATCGGTGCCGACCGCGGCCTGAGGTCGAACCGCGCCCGCCTTCCCTCAGCGCTTCGTTCAGATTTGCTCCAGAACTCAACAGCGACGGCGCAATACCCGCCAAAATTCCGCTGAACACTGCGATCGCAAGCGTGTAGAGGAACGCGTTGCTATCCAGCCGGATTGTCTTCCAGCCCGCGATGAACTTGGCCACGTCCGGGGGCATGTACGCGAGAATCATTTGGATGTCCCACTGGGCGAAGGCCAGCCCCAGACCCGCACCTGCAAGGGACAACAACACGCTCTCGACCAACAACTGCCGGATCACCCGCCACCGGCTGCCACCCATCGCGGCACGCACCGCAAACTCCGATGCGCGGCCCGTCACGCGAGCAAATTGCACGTTGGCGACATTGGCGCACGCGATCAGCAGCACGAACCCTACCGCGCCCATGAGCAGCATCATGTACTGCCGCGTCAGCGTGCTGGTGACGAACTGGCGAAGCAACTGCGGCTGCACCATCCAGCCCTTATCCGTGTCCGGATAAGCATCCGCCTGGCGCTGCGAAATCGTGCGCATCTCGGCGGCAGCTTCGGAATAAGGAACTCCGGGATTCAGTCTGCCAAGGACCCACAGCCAACGATTATCGCGGCGCAGCCGCTCTTTCGTTTCGATCGACAGGGGAATCCAAGCTTCCGCGGGCATGGGAAAATCGAAGCCTTTAGCCATCACGCCGATGACGGTCAGGTCCTTTCCGTCCACCACGATCTGCTTGCCCACAATGTTGGGATCAGATGCGTAGCGGAGCTCCCAAAGCGCGTGTCCCAAAACGATAACGCGATCTTTGCCGGGCTCTTCTTCCTCGGGAAGAAACGTGCGGCCCAATGCAGGCTGCACGCCGTTTGTTTGGAAGAAATTCGCCGTGACTTTGAAGTCTTGCACCTTTTGGGCTTCGGGGTTGCCGGTTAGATTGATTTCGTCCCAGGCGTAAGCGGCGAGCTCCTCGAACGAGTGCGCTTCTTTTTTCCAATCGAGATACGCCGCGGGTGCGACGGCATTAAAATCCTGCGGGCCGAAGCCAGCGCCGGTATCTGGGTTGTCGGCGTGGGTGAGGGGCAGCATCACGATACGGTCCGCATTCTCGAAGGGAACGGGATGCAACAAGAAGGCTTCCGCGAGGCTGAACATCGCCGCGTTTGCCCCGATGCCCAGCGCCAGAGCGATTATGCAAACCAAGGTCGCGAGACGGTGCTTGGCCAGCATGCGCAAGCCGAATCGAACGTCTTGCCAGATCGAGTTCATCGCGCGCCCCTCTTGCCTAGCTTGCTTATGCGGTTACGCCGGCTTCCTTGGTTTCCTCGACGATGCGGCCGTCAAACAGGTGAATCGTGCGTTCGGCAAAATTCGCGTAACGCTGGTCGTGAGTCACCATGCAAACCGTTGCGCCGTTGCGGTGCAAGTCGCGCAGCAGTTCCATGACGGCTTCGCCATTCTTCGAGTCCAAGTTTCCAGTCGGCTCGTCAGCCATCAGGATGAGAGGGTCGCCGACCAAAGCGCGAGCCACGGCCACGCGCTGTTGCTGACCGCCGGAGAGCTGCGAGGGATAATGCCGCAGCCGGTGAGCCATGCCCACGCGCTCGAGCGCGTTCTGCACCTTTTGCTTGCGTTCCGATGCGCTCGTCCCGCGATAGGTCAGCGGCAGCTCGACGTTTTCGTACACGGTGAGGTCGCCAATCAGGTTAAACGCCTGGAAAATGAAGCCAATCTCGCGATTGCGGATGCGCGTGCGCTCGCTGATGGTGAGCTTTGCAACCGGCTGCCCGTTCAGCATGTAGCTGCCGTCGCTTGGCGAATCAAGGAGGCCAAGTATCGATAGCAGCGTCGACTTTCCGCAGCCCGAAGGGCCGGCGATCGAGATGTATTGTCCCTTCTTGATCTCCAGGTGGATCTCCTCGAGCGCGTGGGTTTCCACTTCGTCCGTGTAGAAGACCTTCTTTACGCCTTCCATTTTGATGAGAGTGCTGTTTGCGTCTGACATTTCTTCTCCTTAGCGAATTTTTGTCCGGAAACTCATGCTACAAATCCTTTAGCCTTACCAGTCGATAGCCGATCCGCCTTTCAAAAAATCGGTCCAATCATTCATACCGCAGCGCCACGAGCGGATCGACACGAGTCGCGCGCCGCGCCGGAATAAAACACGCGGCCAGCGCGATGAGCGCTATCAATCCCAGACCTGCGGCGTACACAGCCGGGTCGCCCGCATGCACGCCATACAGCAACGATTCGCTGAAGCGGGCCAAGCCGTAGGCAGCGGGTAAACCTACTGCAACGCCAATCAACACCATCCATCCCACTTCTTTCAGAATCATCAGCCGTACATGGCTTGCCACCGCGCCCAGCGCCATGCGTATGCCGATCTCCCGCGTGCGCTGGACGACCACATACGCGAGAACACCGTAAATGCCCAACGCAGCCAAAAGCGCCGCAAGTCCGGCAAAAGCCGCCGAAAGGACCGCGACCATGCGCGCCGAAAACAAGTCCTCGTCCAGCACGCGGTCCATCGTTTTCAGATCGTAGACAGGCAGGTTCGGGTCCAACTGCCGCACTTCGCCCTGCAGCGTCGTTGCCAAGAGAATCGGGTCCTGTGCCGAATGGACATAGAAAGTCATACCACTAAGTTTGGCCCTTTGCGCGTAAGGAATATACACATAAGGCAGAATCGCGCTGCTGACGTGCTCCTGTCTGACGTCTTTGATCACTCCTACGATCTCAATGTCCGGTACGTGGCTCTTTCCTCCAAACGCAAAGTGCAGACCGAGCGGATTCCGTCCCGGAAAGAAGCGCTTGACCATCGCTTCGCTGGCAATGGCCACTTTGGGAGCCGTTGCTCCATCCGCTTCCGTAAATTCGCGCCCAGAAAGCAACGGAATTCCCATCGTCGAGAAGAAGCCAGGGCTCACTTGATCGTAGTCCACCTCCTGCAATTCTTCGGCGAGCTGCGGCCCTCCTTCCGCAGTGATGTTGCTCCCATCGTCGTCACCCGTAAGCAGGGGTAATTCTGATGCGCCGACCGAAACAACCCCCGGCAAAGCGGCCAGCCGGGCGCGCAGCTGATCGAAAAGCGCAATCGAGCGCGGCGTGTCATAGCCGATGAGATCCGGTTGAATCGAGAAGGTGATGACATGACTGGTCTTCATTCCCAAGTCCTGCTTCTGAAGATTCCAAAGAGAACGTATGAAGAGTCCCGCCCCAGCGAGCAGCAGGATGGTAAAGGCGACTTGCCCGGCGACGAGAGTCTTTCGGAAACCTACATGCGACACGCTTGCTGAAGAGGTGGAGCCCTGATCCTTGATGACGTCGGAAACTCCCAATCGAGTCACGCGCCACGCAGGAAGCAGGCCGAAGAAAATTCCGGAAAAAAGAGTCGCTCCAATGGCAAACGCCAAAATCGTGGGATCGAGCCGTTCGGTTAGACCCCGAATTCCGGCATTGGAGACAACGATGGGAGTCAGGACCCTCATAAGCCACGTGCCAAGCACAATCCCAAGCGCGCCTCCGCACAGGGCGCACAGCAGGCTCTCCGCCAGCAGTTGGCGGATCATCCTGCTCCGGCTCGCTCCCATGGCCGTGCGGATAGCAAATTCGCGCTGTCGCGAAGCTCCCCGCGCCAGCAATAAATTCGCGACGTTCAAGCAGGCGATCAACAGAACCAGCGCCACCATCACGAAAAGCGCGATGATCGGCGTCCCCGCGTCACGCTGAATGATCGTTCTCCCGCGCGCTCCCGACGAGAGGAGGATCTTCTTGTCGAGAAAGCGCTGCCGCTTCGCTTGGTCCCAGCCTGCTTTAATTTGCGGCAATTGCTCTTCCAGCAAAGGCCGGTATGCCGCGTTGATTCCCGCTCCCGCCTGCGTCAGCGAAATTCCCGGCTTGCGCCGCGCCAAAACGTTCATCCAATAATCGTTCCATTCGTTCAGCGTCTCGCCGCCAGTGGGAATCATTTGGCTGGTCATCATCATCGGCACAAAAACGTCCGGAGCCTTGCCGACCTGCACACCGAAAAAGCCGGCTTGCGAAACGCCCACTACGGTCATCTCGACGTTGTTAACCAAAAGAACTGTGTTCAGCACGCTGGGGTCGCTTCCGAAGTGGCGTTCCCAATAGGAGTGGCTCAGCATCACCACCGGTTGCGCGCCGGGTACGCGATCATCATCCTGGCTGAAGACGCGGCCCAGCGCCGGCTGCACTCCCAGCACCTCGAAGTAATTCCCGGTGACCAGCTCTCCCGAAGCGCGGTCCGTTTCTCCGTGGCTGGCCACGCTCGCCGGGAACATGTAAACGCCAAACACACCGGAAAAGACCGAATTGTTGTCGCGCAGGCCCTTGTACATAGGATAGGAGAACGATTCCGTTGCGTCCCCGTCGTCCGAAACATGCCCCGTCGTCGGACCAGGCGACCGCAGAATCACCAATTCGGTGGGATTTTTGACCGGCAATTGCCGCAGCAAAATCTGATTCATCAAAGAAAATATGGCGGTGTTTGCGCCTATGCCCAGGGCCAGTGTAACCACGGCAATAGCCGTAAAGGCAGGGCTCTTCGCCAACATGCGCAGTCCGAATGTGACGTCTTTCCACAGGTCCCGCATTAGGCGTGCTCTCCTAGGCCTGTTTTTGACAGGAAGCCGGTTCCGACCCGTTCAAAGGGCAGTTTACTCGGCCTCGCCGTCGAGTACCGGGACTGAGATTGGAGTCGTGAAATCAGCCGTTTCCCGACCGTGGATGGAATTTGAGGCATGGCAACCCGTAACACCACGAATATTTGACGTATCAAGCGGCGATAGGTCAGGCGCATCGGACTCCATCCCTTGCAAAAAGGAATACGCAAGCCTTGCCCCAATGGTTCCCCCAATCAAGCCCAATTACAAAACTATTCATAGCGCAGCGCCACCATGGGATCGACTCTGGTGGCGCGGCGCGCGGGGATATAGCACGCGAGAGCGCCTACGCATACGAGCAGGCTGAAAACACCTGCAAAGGTCCACGGGTCGCTCGGGCGGACCCCGTAAAGCAAACTTTGCAGAAAACGGGTCGCAGCCAGCGAGGCAATGACGCCGGCAACTGATCCAAGGACGACCAGCACGAGACCTTGCTTAACGACCATCCGCAAGACATCTTGTCTTTGAGCGCCCAGCGCGGCGCGAATCCCAATTTCGCGTGTGCGCCGCGCGACTTCATAAGACAGCAGGCCGTATAGCCCGATGCAGGCCAAGAGCAATCCAAGCAATCCGAAAAGGGAAGAAAGCCGCGCGACCAGCCGCTCGTTGAAGAGCAATCGATCGATCGTTTGCGATTGCGTCCGCACTCTGAACACGGGCAGATTTTCGTCAACCACATTCACGATGTGCCTTACCGCGGGGATCAGAGCGGTTGGAGTGATTGCCGAACGCAAGGCGAATGTCACCTGGCCATTTTTCAAGGGGATGTAGGCCGTTGGCGCGTCCGCGGCTCGCAGCCGGTCATATTTTGTATCTCCCACGACGCCGACAACTTGGTACTGAGGATTCCCCGGATCAGTTCCTCCGAAGTGCAAGCCGAGAGCATCCTTGGGATCCAAAAACTTGCGTACAAAAGCTCGATTCACAATGGCTACGGGCTGGGCCGAGCGTAGGTCCAGCGCACGAAAAGTACGCCCCTCGACCAGCGGAATGCGCATGGTCTCAAAAAAATCCGGCCCAACCGCCAGCATCTGCGCTTCTACCGTGCTTTTCGCGCTTTGCCCTTCGACATGCACGCCTTCCGTCCAAAGCCCGCCGTCCAAAAGCGCGTCCGAGGAATAGCTCGCTGAGACTACTCCCGGGAGCGCCACGAGCCTCCGTTCCAGCTCGTCATAGACGTTCTGAATGCTATCTTCCTTGTACCCCGCCAGCGTCGGATCAACCGAAAAAAGCAAAATATTTCGCGTGTCAAATCCCGGATTGATGCTTCTCAGCTTCTCGAGCGTGCGTATCAAAAGCCCTGCTCCAACCAGCGCCACCATCGAAAGCGCAACCTGCATTACCACCAGTGAACTGCCCAGTCCGAAACGCCGGCCGCCCGCGTGACTTGCAGCGGACAAACTCCCCGAGTTTTCTTTGAGCGCGGGCGCGACATCGATGCGAGTTCCGCGGAACGCCGGCGCCAATCCAAAAGCAATTCCCGTCAGTAGCGCCACCGCAATCGTGAAAAAAAGAACCGTCGCATCGGGTCGCAAATCCAGCTCCAAAGGATGATACGAATTCGCCGAAAGAAAAGCCGCAAGCCCGGTCGCGCCCCAAGAAGCGAGAAGCACTCCCAGAGCCGCGCCCGCAACCGAAAGAAGCACGCTTTCCGTCAAGAGTTGTTGAATCACCCGCCCGCGCCCCGAGCCCAACGCGAGCCGCACGGCAATCTCTTTTTCCCGCGCACGGGCCCGTGCCAGCATTAGCCCCGCAACATTTGCGCACGCGATCAACAGCACGATGCCTACCGCTGCCACTAATAAATACAGAGGCTCTCCATAGTCAGCGCGAATTCCGGTCAGTCCATTTTGCGCGGGCAAAAGTGCAACGTTCGGATCATCGGTGTCTTTGAAGGCAGGCTTTTCGCCGTGCAACGCTTCGTTGCGGAACAACAAGCTCACCGCGGCTTGAGCTTGCGGTGCTTGCACCCCGGGTTTCAGGCGTCCGACCAGTGTGAGCCACCAGTTTCGGGCGTCCGTTGATCCTCCGCCCCAATGGAGACCGAGCGGGACCAATTCGGTAAGGGGCAGCCACAAGTCCAGCGTCCGTCCAGGCGTGAGTCTAGTAAAAGCCGGATCAACCACGCCGACGATGCTGAACTCGACGCCATTCAAGCGAATCGTCTTCCCGATGGCTCCAGCAGCGCTGCCGAACGCGCTCTGCCAATACCCGTAATTGAGCACCACGACGGGCGCGGCCCCAGCCTGTTCGTCAGCCGGCTCAAGCGTTCGGCCCATCACGGCGCGCACGCCCAGCGTTTGGAAGTAATCACCGGAAACGAGTTCTCCCTCAGCCATGCTGGCGGGGCCGTTTCCGCTCAGATCCAACTGTTCCGGACCTGCAAAGGCCGCGACATCGGAAAAGAGATCCTTCTTGGCGCGAATTTCTTCGTAGAAAGGATAAGAAAACGAACAACTGCTGGATACCGGTCCCGGCCTTCCTTGCTCGCGGCAGTCGCCGAAGCTGCTGGTGCCCGTATTCTCGGGACTGGTGTGCGCGGACCAGCGAGGCACAACAAGCTGCTCGGGATGGCGCACCGGCAAGGATTGCAGCATTACAGCGTTCACTAAACTGAAAATCGCAGTATTTGCGCCAATGCCGAGGGCCAGCGTAGCAGTGGCTACTGCCGTGAAGCCAGGATTCTTCCTGAGCATTCGCAACCCGTAGCGAATGTCTTGCCAGAGAGTCTGCACTGGGCCTCCGCAAGAAAACCACGACTTCCATCTACGCAAGGAGAGAGATCAAAACCAGAGCTCGCTTGAGGCCATCCACAAGCGAGAGCTTTCGATTACTTAAGCCGGATGCGGTCAAAATTGTCCCAGGCCGACATGTCGGACAAAATGACCTTGTCGCCCACTTTCAATCCATCAAGGATTTCAATCGTATTCACGGAGCTACGCCCCAGCTTCACATTTACCCGCACGGCCTCGGAACCGTCGTCGATGATCTTGAAGAGGCCAATCGTGCTATCGGACTCTCCGTGGACCGGTCTGCCGACGAATAGTACGTCCTTCAGATTTTCGATGGTGATCGTGCCGTCCACGCTCAAATCCGGCCGTGCGCCCGAACCGGGCGGAAACGGCTGATCCATCATCACGTCCACGGTGACCGTACCATTGATCACGGAAGGATCGATGCGCGATACATGCCCATCGGCGATGCCGTTGCGAGTATCAATCGAGGCTTTTTGCCCGATCAACACGTCTTTGGCTTGTGTTTCCGCGATTTTGATTTCCGCTTTGAGCTTCTTGGGATCCGCCACGCGCGCCAAGTTGGTTCCGGGAGTCACATTCTGGCCGATTTCCACGGGCTCAAGCTGCAAGACTCCATCGATGCCCGCGCGCACGTGCAGGGCATCCAGTTGGCTCTTTTTCAGTTCGTACAGGGCTTTCATCTGATCGATCTTGGCTTGCTGCGCAGCCAGTTTTGCAATCCCGGAATCCGTGGCGATTTTCGTCCGGTCTTCCTCGAGCTGAAGGCGAATCGCGAGTTGCTCGACCTGCACCCTGGTCAACTGCTCATTCAAGGACGACTCCAGCCCCTGCTGCACCAGTTTTACCTTGACGTCGTGGTTGATTTTCGCCTGTTCGTAATCGCTTCGCACCTGCGCTTCGTTCGCTTTCTGATTCATCAAATCGCTGTCAACCTGCACCTTCAGGTTGGCGTAATCTGCTTCCGAGCCTTTAAGCTGATATTCGGCATCGAGCGCGGTTTGCTGCAAGGTGGGGTCGCTCAACTCCATGATGATGGAATCAGGCTTGACGAGTGCGCCGGGCCGCAACACAAAGCGGTCTACCCGCGATTCCGTCTGCGCGGCAATCCACCGAATATCCACTGGAACAAGCGTGCCCAGCCCGCGGACTTCCCGCAGCATCGGCCCTCGCTTTACCGTGTCCGACCAGATTGTCCCCGCATCCACCGAAGGCGCTGCAGGCTTCAGCTTGGACAGCGCGTAAGTCACGCCGCCGAGCAGCATGACAGCGATTGTTGCGTACGTTATTCGACGTATTTTCTTGGCTCTAGCGTTCGATGGTCTTTGAATGTCCATAGTAGTTGTCGCTTCTAAGGCGCAACTTCCTTGCCCAAGAGAGTTCGCCCAAACCCCCATTTTGTCAATGATTTACGGAGTTCCGACCACACCGAAATCCCGCCGCCTTGGCCGAATATGGGAATGCCTGTCCCATGACCGGACACTCCCAGCACATCCACCTGTCGCCCATCGCCTCTTTTGACGTTGCACACTAATGATACGTCTAGAACACCCCATTGTTCCATCTGGTCTTGTGGCTCTATCATTTTGCTCCTCGCAACAGTCGCCCAGCGAGATCGAATTGGAATGATACAATTCCGCCGAAATGCCTCCGGACGACGTCGCCCAGCAAAACATCATTCGCAGAGTCCGCTTACGTGGTATGGAGCTTCTTAACAATCCCGCCCTCAATAAAGGCACGGCGTTCACGGAAGCCGAGCGCGAAACCTTCGGACTACACGGCTTGCTTCCTCCGGTCGTTGAGTCGCTCGACGATCAGTGCATTCGCGCCTATCAAGCCTTTTCCCTCAAGTCCAACGACCTCGAACGGCACATTTATCTCCGCCAGCTTCAAGACACCAACGAAGTGCTCTTTTACCGCCTGCTCCTCGAGCATATCGAGGAGATGTTGCCCATCGTTTACACACCAGTCGTCGCGCTCGGCTGCCAAGAGTTCAGTCATATCTATCGCCGCCCGCGGGGCCTTTTCATTTCCTATCCGTTGCGCCAATTCATTCCCGCGCTTTTGCGTAATCATCCGAATCCCGAAGTCGACGTGATCGTGGTTACGGACGGCGAGCGCGTGCTTGGCATTGGCGACCAGGGCGTCGGCGGCCTGGGCATTCCGATCGGCAAACTCTCTCTATACAGCCTCATCGGTGGAATTCATCCGGCGCGCACACTTCCCATAGTTCTGGACGTTGGCACGAACAACGAGGAGCGTCTGCGCGACCCGGAATATCTCGGATGGAGACACGCGCGTGTGACGGGCGCGGATTACGATAATTTCATCGATGCTTTCGTCGACGCTGTCAAGGAAGTGCTCCCCGCCACGCTATTGCAATGGGAAGACTTCTCCGGCGTTCACGCGCGCCCCATTCTTAATCGCTACCGCGATCAAATGCTTACGTTCAATGACGACATTCAAGGCACCGCCGCAGTCGCTCTTGGCGCCATTCTCGCCGCGGTTCGCGTGGCCGGATCGCCCCTACGCGATCAGCAGATCGTTTTTCTCGGCGCGGGGTCCGCGAGCACGGGAGTCGCCGACTATCTTCGCGCCGCGCTCGTGGCGGAAGGTCTCCCGGAGGAAGAAGCCCGCAGCCGCTTTTGGATGGTGGACCGCGACGGGCTACTACATTCCGGCCGTCCGGATTTAACGCCAGAGCAGCGTGTCTACACGCAGCCTTTGAGCCGCGTCGCCGCTTGGCAGCGAGCTAACGATGCTAGCTTCGGTCTTGCCGATGTCATCCACAACATTCGAGCGACCATCCTCATAGGTCTATCCACCATCGGTTCTGCTTTTACGGAGCCGATCGTTCGAGAAATGGCCGGCAAAGTCGAGCGTCCCATTATTTTTCCGCTCTCGAATCCTACCGATCGCTCGGAAGCACATCCTGCGGACCTATATCGTTGGACCGACGGCCGTGCCCTTATCGCCACTGGCTCGCCTTTTCCGCCCGTGAATCTTGGCGGCCGGAGCATTCCAGTGTCTCAGTGCAACAACGTTTATATTTTTCCAGCCATCGGGCTTGCTGTTGTCGCCTCGCGGCCTTCTCTTGCAACAGCAGGCATTCAGCGCATTACGGATGCGATGATGATCGCCGCCGCTCGCACGCTGGCCGAACATTCGCCCGCGCTTGCGGATCCCTCCGCGCCGCTGCTTCCTGCGCTGACGGACCTCCGCAACCTCGCCGTCGAGATTGCCTTTGCCGCAGCCCAAGAAGCCCAACGTTCCGGAATCGCTCCGCAGTTTGATCCTGCCTCATTGCTGCGTTCGCAAATCCTGTCGTGCCAGTGGTCCCCCGCCTATCCGGCGTATGTGGCCATCACGCCGTAAGTCACACCTTCGCAGCGGGGAACGCTTACTTGTTCGGATGCCTGAGGCGGCGGAAACCTGAGCTCGTTCGTCGTGGTGAACGACCCCGCAAATCGATTACGGTTTTTGCGCACAAGGGCTTCGAGCAGGTCGTTGTCGCCGTATCGTGCCGGTTTGAGCTTGGAACCTCTGGAAGGTTCAAAAGAGGCGCGCCGCGGACGGCTACTGACATACAATCGGGCGGCCAGAGAACAGCCTCTTTGACGGGAGTTAGCCTATGAGACTTGGAATCCGGAGAACGTTTAAGATCCTTGCCCCAGGAAACTCTTTGCGGAAGAGAGTGGCGTACAGCCTGACGATTGCGCGAGTGATTCTGGTTCCGGTGATTTTCCTGGCGGTTTATTACCTGTTCGAAATGGGATGGATCGTGGACCGCATCGTGAACGTGGACGCTCCCTCGGCGACGCTAGCGCAGCGCGCGTCCATTGAAATACTAGAAGCGCGCCGCGCGGAAAGAAACTATCTACTGCTGCACGACCCCAGCTACCTCACGGCCAATCGCGATTCCGTCGCCAAAACCAAGGAGATTGTGAGCCAGATTCAGGATCTAGAGCCGGAAGATACGGGTGCAACAACAAGGGCCCTCGGCGCGCTCGATCTCTACGAGCAAAGATTCGGCGCCGCGGTTGCCGCGATGTCTCAGCCGGGGCAAGCGGATGCTGACCGCATTCGAAGCGTGGTCCGAGCATACGAAAAGGACCTGGATGATTTGTTGCGCGGGGCAAGATATAAGAAGCGCGCGGAACTAATCGATGAACTGCGGAGCCGCGTGGGGTCGTTCGACACGCAGATTTCGGACACGGTGCAGCAGGGCAACCCTGTTCTGGCACAACTGACCGCAGATCTGCAGAGCTCAAGCGAGGAAGTGCTGGGCCTTCTCGCCGAGCTCGAGCGCGAAAATTGGACGCGAGTGCAAAGCGATCATCGGGAGGCTCGAATGCTGATGTTTCACGCAGAGTGGGCGCTGAGCATCGTCTCCGCGATAACGCTGCTGTTCAGCGTGTGGGTGAGCTTTACTCTGCCGCGGCAAGTGGTGAAGCCGTTGGTCAGCTTGCGCGAAGCGGTGGATCACGCCGCGCAAGGCGACGGCGCGATTGAACTTGAAATTGAAGGCCGGGGAGAAGTGGCGGAGTTAGCCCGAAGCGTGCAAAATCTTGTCGCCCAGTTACAGCGCAATCCCTCTTGACGCCCCGATTCTCCCGCGCGCGCCGCGTCTCTAACCCCAGCTATAGCCGTGTTTCGCGAGCGGCAGCGACCGTATGCGCTTCCCCGTGACCGCAAAGATAGCATTGCAAACCGCCGGCAAAATCGGCGGAAGTGCGGGCTCTCCAAGACCCGTCGGCGAATTGTCGGTGGTAAGAAAATGCACTTCGATTTCGGGCGGGACTTGGTTCATACGCATGGGCTCATACGCATCGAAGTTATTTTGCACGGCGCGCCCTCCTTCGATGGTCACTTCCCAATTCATCAGGTGGCTAAGGCCTTCGATGACGGCGCCTGTAGCTTCATTCAGAGCGCGGGGCGGATTGATGATCTGGCTTCCGATGTCGCCAGCGACCCAAATTTTGTTGATCTTGAGGCGATTGTCCGCCGAGACACGAACTTCCGCGACTTCCGCAAAATAGCCGCGATGGCTGAAGTGAAACGCGACGCCCATGGCGGTGTCTTTCGGAAGAGCGCGCTTGCCCCAGTTGGATTTCTCCGCGACAAGTTCGAGCACACCGCGCATACGGTCCGCATTAAACACGTACCACGGCGGCGTCGGTGGCGTTCCGGGGAGATTGGCAAGCCCCAGCGCAGGATTGCTGAGAAGAGCTAGCCGGAACTGCACAGGGTCTTTGCCGGCGGCGTGCGCCAATTCGTCAAGGAAAGATTGCATGACGAAGCAGATGCCGTTGCTGCCGGGAGCGCGCATCGCTCCCGTGGGCACGCCCATGGAAATCAGCGAAACGTCAGTCGCGAAGTTGGGCACGAAGCGGGCAGGGAATTCGTCGGGGGAAATGCCCGCGGCAGAAGCAAAGCGCTCGCCTTCGCCAAAGCTTACGAAATGATTGGTCCAAGCCGCCAGCTTGCCGGAAGAATCGACGCCGCCTTTCAAAAAGTGAAATCCCGCGGGACGATAAAAATCGTGGTGCATGTCGTCTTCGCGCGACCAGAGAAGCTTGACGGGCGTGCCGCCGAGGACTTTCGCGATCCAAGCTCCTTCGATCATGTAATCATTCGTCAAGCGCCGGCCGAAACCTCCACCCATGCGCGGCAGGTGAATCGTTATGTCGCTTTCGGCGATGCCGAGAGTTTTCGCCGTTTGCGCCAAGCCGCGCTGCGGCGTCTGGCTGGGCACCCACATCTCGAGTTTGCCATCTTTGAAAATTGCGGTGCAATTTTGCGGTTCGAGCGGCGCGTGTGCGAGAAAGGGGTAAAAATAGGCGCCTTCGACGACTTTGGACGCAGACTGCAGCGCCGCTTCGGGGTTACCATCGGTGCGCAACGAGCGCTCGGGCTTCTTTTTGGAAAGTTCATCGGCGGTGTGCGCAAAGCCTTCGCTGCTTTGCTGGGCGGTCGCGCCTTCGTCCCACTTCACTTCCAGCTTTTGCCGCGCGGTGTGGGCGATCCACCACGTATCCGCGACGATCGCAACACCGGGGAGCAACCCATTCAACTCCGTCCCGCCTTCCACGACGAAGGCATGGCGCACACCGGGGATCGCTTTGATGATGTCGAGATTTGCGCTCACAACTTTCCCCGCGAACACCGGACACTTGGCAAACGTAGCCCAAAGCATGCCCGGCATTCTGTAATCGATCCCGTACAGATGCTTGCCTCGAACGATGGAGGGGTTGTCGACCCCGGGGGTCGATTTGCCTATGATTTTGAAGTCCTTGGAATCCTTTAGCTTTACGCTGGAAAGCTCTGGCGGGGTTACCTGCGCCGCTTTGGAAACTAGCTCGCCATAGCTGACGCTCCGACGCGTCGCCGCGTGAAGCACCCGGCCCGAAGCCGTGGAGCACTCCGATTCCGGCACTGACCAGGTTTGCGCGGCGGCGGTAACGAACAACTGACGCCCAGCCGCGCCGACTTGCCGCATCGGAATCCAGTTGTTCGGCGTCGCAGTACTGCCGCCGGCGAGTTGCAAGCCGTACTTCGCGAAATCCACGTCCGCCTGCTCGATCCGCACATCTTTCCAATCAACGTCGAGTTCCTCCGCGATCAACATCGGAAGCATGGTCTTGATGCCCTGGCCGATCTCGGGGTTCTTGGCCATGATGGTCGCGATGCCATCGGGCGAAATGCGAATGAACGCATTCGGATTCAGATTCGGTTCCTGCGATCCCTGGGGCGCTTTTGCTAAGGCATTTTCAAGCGGCTCGATATAAGCAGCGATGAGTAGGCCGCCCCCGACAATGGCGCTGACGCGAAGAAACGAGCGCCGGCCCATTGGCCTGAGGGTCCGAGTTTCCCCGGGCTCAACAACTTCCAATATGTTCATGGGGCCTCTTCTTAGAGAGACGCACCGCTTGCCAGGTTAGGTTGCTGTCGAAAGCGGCGGTGCGCCGGTGGATCGGGAGCTCGTATTATAACGCGTGAAAAGCAGGATGGCACGAGGGGGGCGGCGCAGGCGACGATTCAGTTTGCGGCTGCTGCATTGATCTGTCTTCAGTCGAAAATGCGCTACTAGTGTTATTGATACCGAGTCGGGCCGGCTAGGTTCCCGGAGCCCCCGCTCAACGGGACTCTAAGCGAAATGCCTGAAGTTGCCCTACTTAATTTGTTGGTCCTGAGAGAGAGCCTGGTTGATGCTCTTTAATGTTTGGAATCCGTCTTGGACCACCGTTGTCTTGATGTTGTCCCTTGTCACGAGCACGGGCTTCAGCAATATGCTTGGCACCTCTATCTTGCCATTATTGATGGCCCCATCGGCCTGTGGCTGTTCACCCCTCGCCAGACGAACCGCTTCCTCCGCGGCTCTAAACGCTTCCTTTGCAACGGGCTTGTAAACCGTCATGGTTTGTGCGCCCTGCGCGATGGAGATCACAGCCGCCAAATCCGCATCTTGTCCGGAAACCTGCACTTTGCCAGCGAGATTATGTTCGCGGAGGGCCTGAATAGCGCCGCCGGCTAATCCGTCGTTGGAAGCAAGAACGGCGGCAATGTCGCCTCGCGAAGAGTCAATCGCTTTCAGCATGAAAAGGTACGCCTCGGAAGGCAGCCACTCCTTGGTATACCCATCAGCGATCACCTTGATGTCGCCTCGATCGATGTAGGGCCGCAAGACGTTCATCTGCGCGTCATGCAGAATCTTTGCACCCTCGTCATTGGGGGATCCCGCGATCAACACATAATTTCCCGTAGGCGCATGCTTTACCAAGTATTCCGCTTGCATCCTGCCAATCTCAAGCCGGTCAAAAGTGACGTACAGATCGACGTCGCTATTCAGCGCGAGGCGATCGTAACTGATGACCTTAACATGCGCCGACTTTGCGGCTTCCACGATCCGGCCGGCCTTTGAGGTATCGTGTGGGAGTAAAACCAGCACTTGAATGCCTGACTGGATCATGTCCTCTACCTGCTTGAGTTGACGATCGTCGTTTCCTTCGGCGTCAGCCGCGATCACCTCCGCTCCCAACTGCTTGGCTCGTAGCTCAAAGGAGTCCAAGTCCGTCTGCCAACGCTCTCCCTTCGTTGCTTCCAAAGAGAAACCTATTTTTAGTTTGTTCTGGTCTTGGGCCGGTGAGACTCGCCCTACAAGGGCAATTACGATAATGGCGGACAGAACCATCAGACTGCGCTTGGCTTTTATCAAGATAACTTCCTCCCCATTTATGCCGGCCTAAATTCAAGAATACTCAGCAAAATGTCGGGCTCTCTGAAGAATCCAGTAATGCCGCTCTTTCCTCACGCTGGGGCAGAACTCGAGTCGTTTGCGAACCTCGTGGTCAACGCCTTCAACAGGCCCCGTAAAGCGTCATTACGCCAGTCGCGGTCAAAGTGACGCCTGTATTTCCTTTGCCAAGGCTGACCACACCCGCGACGAGAAATGCGGCTGGCATCGCGCCGCCTTTTGCTGGCTTATGTTAATCAGTATCCGTTCGACCCCGCCCCTCGACAACCGTGCGGCACAAATCAGTCAACTCCCATAAGGACACATCCCGGCGGCGGGTCGCAGCGGCTGGAAAAATCTTTGCAAGCTACCGCCAGATATTCGTTCTAAGAGAGTCGCCGCGAGCAACCCGGTGTCCGGAATGGTAACTCTAACGAGGTAACTAACAAGATTCAGACCGCTGTTTGTCGGGAACAGCGGCTACGGCTCTTGGGCGTCCTCCATTCCCCGGGTTGAAAAGAAAATCGGCCGAGGCAATTTCTGGAAGGCAGAGGTGTCGGTCATGAAAAGCCAACGTGTGTTCAGTTCGTTGCCGTCTCCGAAAGTCGTTTTTTCCGCTCGGTTTGCATGTTCATTGGCAGTTTTTTTTCTTTGCGTTGCAGCCTCTCCCGCGCAGAACGCGCCCCACGCGCCTGGATGGGTGGTGCTCTCGATCAGTGATTACCGAGCACTCCATGCGAGAGCCTACCCTCCCGAACGCGAGCCAGAGCCTCCCCCCGTCGATGCCACTTTGACCCGTGTCGAGTACGACCTGCGCATCGACGGCGATCTCGCCACGGGCCAGGCCAGCCTCACCGTGGATGTCCTCAAGGATGGTTGGGTCCGCGTGCCCATTCCCCCCGGTTTGCTGGTCAGCGGAGCACAACTCGATGGCAAGCTCGTTTCGCTCGTGCCCGGCGATCCGGAGAGCGGGGGAAATCATCTGGCAGCGTTACTCTCGCGCCCTGGGCGTGCCGTGTTGGTGTTGGATGTTGCTTTGCCAGTAGTCTCCACGGCCGGGCAAGAAAGCATCTCTCTGCCCTCGACGTCCTCAGGAGTCACTCGCGCATCCGTTCAGCTTGCGCGGCAAGGAGTGGACCTCAGTCTCAGCGGCGGGCTCCTCGCGGAGAAATCCGAATCCGCCGCGGAGACGAAATGGCTGGCCTACGGACGTGGAAACGAGCCGCTGCATTTCACCTGGAAAAGAAAGTCTGAGGACCACCGCAGCACGCAGCCCCTTCGCCTGCGCGGGTCGCTGACGGAGTTGGCGGGGCTGAGCGAGGACACCACTACCATCGTGGCTGAAGTCAACGTCGAAGTCACGCAAGGCGCTGCGCGAGAGGTTCGCGTTTCGCTTCCAGACAAAGTGACGGTGAATCAAGTCGCGGGCGCGCTGGTGGCGGACTGGGAAATGAAAGATGGACAACTGGCGGTCACATTCCTGGAGCCCATCGAGCAAAACGCCAAATTCATCATTAATGGAGAGACGCGCAGCCCTCGCGATGGCGAGATCGCGATCCCGCTGCTGCGGCTGCTGAACGCCGAGCGCGACACCGGCGGTGTAGCCGTGGAAGTGCTCGGCGCGGGAGAGATCAAGGAGTTCAAGTCCGAGGGCCTCGAAAACGCCGATGCCACGGACCTGGGCGAAGTCGTGGCCAACCGGCAATCGACTTCGCTCTCCGCGTTTCGGTTTCGAGCTGGCGATGCGAAGACGACGCGGTCGCTGACCGTGAACGTGGCGCGCTACACGCCCCAGGCAGTGCTGATGGCCAATATTGCTGAAGCCCGGTACAACGTACTCATCACCAACGATGGAAAAATGCTGGTGCAGGCGCGTTATGCCGTCCGCAATAACCAAAGAAATTTCTTGAAGTTCACGCTTCCCGCGGGGGCGACACTCTGGAGCGCTTCCCTTGCGGGGCAGCCCGTTCGCCCGGGACAATCCCCGGACGGCGGCATCCTTTTGCCGCTCGAGAAATCGCGCGCCAGTGAAGAAGCACCGGAGTTCGCCGTCGAAGTCGTCTACATAAGCCGCGGCTCGGCGTGGAATGAAAAGGGACAGTTCAGCCTGGCGCTGCCGTCGCTGGACTTGCCCGTTTCGCGGACGGGATTGCTGGTCTATCACCCGCCGCTTTACAAGGTTGCGCCTGGGCCGGGTTCTTTCCGTGCGGAAGTCTACGAGGATCCTTCTTCCGCGGCGTTGAGTTCCTCGCCGCCATCTTACCCGGCAATGGCTTCTGCAAGCAGCGCCCCGATGGCGCCGCCGCCTCCGCCGCCGAATGCTGGACTCTCAGCCCTTACGGTATCAACTGCCATGACCGACCAGCCTCAAAACCAGAAGGTGTTCGACAGCTTTCGCATGGCACTCCAAGGAGGCAAGGCGGCGGGAATTCTACCCATAGAGGTTTCCTTTCCAGCTTTGGGCCCTTCTCTGTTTCTTGTTTCCGAACTCACAGCCGAGAACAAGTCTTCGAGCGCTGACTTGAACTATCAGCGAGAGAAAAAGGAAGGTGGGCGATGAAGAAAATATTTCTCGTAGTCGCATTGCTGACCAGTTTGCCGGCGTGGGGACAAGAAAAAATGAGTCTTCCCGTTCCGTCCACGGGAAACGTCACGCTGCCTCTCGATGAGTACAACCGGCTTCTCGAGTTGGCAAACAAATCTCCGAAGAAAATCTCGGCCGCGCCTCTTCCTTATGCGATTGACCGCGCCGACTTGAAGCTGCGAGTCGCCGACCAGGCAGTGATGGGAACGGTTCAGTTGCAGGGCGAAACTTTTAACAAAGGTGAAACGAAGGTCGCGCTGACCTCTGGCCTGACCATCCTCGATGCTCATCAGCAAGTCAAAAGTCTGCCGCTCGAACAAGAAAACGGAACGCAAACAGCCATTCTGGACGGTCCCGCCCAATTTTCTGTGGATCTCGACGCCGGCTTGCCTTTGAACATGGAAGCAGGCCGCGCATCGTTCAGCTTACCCGTGCCCTCGGCGGGTAGCGCACTTCTCACGCTCGAAGTTCCCGGCGATCATACCAACGTGAGAATCAGTCCCGGCTTGATTACCAGTCTCACGTCGGTCAACGGTAAGACCATAGTTGAGGCGACTCTCCTGCCGGGACAACGGGCAAGCGTCTGGTGGGCCACAAGAGAAGTCTTAACGCCTGCGGCGTCAAAAGAGGCGCGCTTCCTTTCCAACATGAAGACACTTGTCTCCGTCAGCGAAGCGGACATCCGCCTCGCGGTGCTGGCCGATATCACCGTCGTGCAGGGTGAACCCGCACAATTCGAACTGGCGATTCCCGCTGGTTATGAAGTGACGGGAGCCTCCGGAGCTTCCGTGGATTCCAGCGATGAGCACTCGGGCGTTTTAACTCTGAAAGTAAATGCTCCTGCTCAGCGAAGCCACGAATTCCTGATCTCTTTGGAGAAACCTCTCGGCGAAACGAAAGCGGACGTACCGTTCCTGAGCGTGAAAGATTCGCAACGAGAAACCGGCGAGGTGCTGGTCGAAGGTGTCGGCACCATGGAATTGACCGCGAAAGAGGGCGGAAGCCTGAAACGCATGGATTTCAAGGAGACCAATCCCTATCTTCGCGCGCTCGCACGCTCTTCCTTGCAGGCGGCATTTCGCTATCACCGGCAGGCGGCCGAAAATCCAAGCCTGTCGCTCGAGTGGACACAATTCCCGGACACCAGCGTGCTCGCCGCGATTGCCGAACGAGCGGTCGTTACAACGCTTGTAACCACGGAGGGAAGATCGCTGACGGAAATAAAACTCACCGTGAGAAATCAGGCCCAGCCATTCTTGAAAGTGGAGCTGCCCGCCGGTGCGAGCATCGTAACCGCGGAGGTCGCTGGAGAAAAGGTCAAGCCCGTGGAAGCACCTGACGGTCACCGCGTGCCGCTACTGCGCATCGGATTTCGGCCGGTCGGCTCTTACGATGTCTCGTTCGTCTATATGGACTCCGGTGCGCCATTTGCCAGAAAAGGTGGATCGCAAATCTCGCTGCCAAAGATGGACGTTCCCATCGCCGTCCTGCAATGGGAGGTATTTCTACCGGAACAATATAAGGTGAAGGACTTTGGCGGAGACGCGTTGGCGGCAAACCTTCTCCCGGTCTCTTATCAAGGGCTCGAAAATATGGGACTCGCATCACTGTCGAGCCAGCCAGGAAGCGGGGCGGCCGGCGGAATGGCGCCGCTGCCTCTCATGCCAGGCCAGCTCGGAGGTTATATCGTGGATACCTCCGGAGCTTTGATGACCAACGCGCAAGTGAACGTCGCGCAGTTGGATACCGGCGTTATGCGCAGCACCGTGACGGATTACTCCGGTCGATGGATCGTCTCTGGCATTCCCTCGGGCAGAGTGAGAATCACGGCCAGCAAGCCCGGCTTCGCTACCACGGTCCGCAACATCAACTACGACGCAAATTCTCCGACGTCCTACAGCTTTGCGTTGAACCTTGGAAGCGTGGCGGAAACCGTTGAAGTGCAGAGTAGTGGAGCCATGCTCAATGAATCGCGGCAAATCGAACGCGACTTGAAGAAAGACAAGGAGGCGGCTGCCACCACCCCCTCTTCGAATGTGCTGAACCTGCAGCAGCGTGTAGCGGGCGTGCTTCCCGTCCGCGTCGATGTACCGCGAGCGGGCCATTCTTACCAGTTCGTGCGGCCGCTCGTCCTGGATGAAGAAACGAAGATTACCTTCACCTACAAAACCAAGTAGGCTCTCGCGGAATCGAGAGAAAAGCAGTTTTCTCAGCGGTCAGGGCTTCGCCTCCCTGGCCGTTGCCGATTTGGCCCCGCTTCTGTGCTCGAATACGGACAGTGTCTGACTTCGGCATGGCACGGGAACTAAGTCGCGAAAAAGCGGGAATTTAGAAAAAAGCCGGGAACGAATCCTTGCCTATCAGCCGGGCAAGTACGAGAGGAGCGTGCAGTTAAAAGGGCGAGGCCCGGGCTGCTTCGCGAAAGCATAGACGGCCTAGGTGCTGTAAGCGATTCCAAGAAACTCAAACGGCGAGAAGAACCGTCTAACCGGAAAGCTTGGTGAGCAGAAGAGAAATTTTTCATGGAAGAACGCGGTAGATTTATCCTTATGGGAGCTGGGCAATAAGGGATGGGCGGAGGAAGGCTGAGATGAAGACAATCGCAAAATATGCGGCTTTTTCACTTTTGAGTTTTTTGGTGCTGGGAATGGGGACCATGGCGAGCCCGAGGGCTCCCCAGGAGGCACCGCCTGCGCAAAACCCACAAAACCAACAAAACCCTGGATCCGCGCAGGGTGGAGACATGCCCCAAGGTCCCGGGCGCGGCGGCGAACGGCGTCCTGGAGTTTTTGGCAAACTGACGGCGGTTAACGGCCAGTCCATCCAGATCACGAAAGAAGACGGCACCGTAGTCACCGTCAAGGTCACCGCGGACACGCGCTTCCGAAAAGAGCGGCAGGCCGCGGCGCTTGCTGATTTCAAGGTCGGCGACACGATATTCGTGCGTGGCGCAGAAAATCCGGATCACACCTGGACCGCCGAGATGATTGGAGAGCGGCCCGCTGGCGGCTTTGGAGGAAGAGGCCAGGGCGGCGGCGAGGTTGAAGGCGGACAACGCGGCGGGCCTGGAGGAATGCGCGATCTGGGCGTGCTCGGGCAGGATTATGTTTTGGGCGAAGTGAAAGCCGTGGATGCGCCCAAGCTGACGATTCTCCGGACGGACAACGTCACGCAAACCATCGAGCTGAACGAAGAGACCTCTCTGCGAAAGGGCCGCGACAGCATCACGATGGCGGACATTCAAGCAGGTGACCACGTCATGGTGCGCGGCGGAATGCAGAACAACGCGTTTCAGCCGAAATCCGTCATGGTGATTCCGCCACAGATGTGGCAAAGAATGCAGGAGAGAGGAATGGCGGGAGGGCCGCCAGCGAACGCGCCAAAAAATAATAACCAGCAACAGCAACCGCCGGAGCCGCTCAATTGAAATCGTTCGTTGCGACTCTTGTTCTTCTGGGTTTGGCGGCTAATGTAGCCGGGACCCTGCGCGCGCAGGAGAAAACAAACGTTGCGCCCGCGCCTTCCTACCAGATCACCGGAAGCGTTCACAGCGGCAAGACGCCCCTTCCGGGCGTGACCGTAACCGCTGCGAATACTTTGACAGGCAAGAAGTTCACAGCCGCGACAGTTACCGACGGCACTTTTGTCTTTTCAGGTTTGCCTCGGGGAAGATATGTGCTGCGCACCGAGTTCATGGGATTCGGGGAGCAGACCCAGGAAGTGGTTCTGAATCCGGAGAATCCGACCGGAAAAGCCGATTTTGAATTGATCCTCGCTTCGCGACAGCAGGAACAGACCAACGAGCGAAGTGCGACAGCAGCGACCGCTAGCCGGGGATTTCAAAGCCTCACCATGAACTCGACGGAGGAAGGCCTTGGGGGAGGAGAATCCGCTGCCACGGCTGGCGCCGGGCAGAATCCTTCCGCGAGCGATCTTGCCGCCCTCCCGTTGAGCGGGGCCGGCGCGGAGGGGCCCACGGAATCCGTGAGCATCAACGGCGTGCAGGGAAGCACGCAGGATTTCGGAGCAGGCTCTGAAGATGAGCTGCAAGACCGTATCCAGGAATTCCGCGAGCGCGCCATGCAGAATGGCGGCTTCGGTGGCCCCGGCGGCGGGGCCGGAGGATTTGGCGGCGGTAGGGGAGGTGGCGGGCCCATCGCGTTCGGGCGGATGGGCCGCGGCTTCAATCTCAACCAGCCGCACGGCAACCTTTATTTCTATGACGACACTTCCGGTTTGGATGCCCGGCCGTTTTCACTGAATGGAATAGCCCTGCCCAAGGCCGATTACAATCAGCTGCACTTCGGAGGATATGTCGGCGGTCCGCTCAATATTCCCAAAATCTACAATGGCGGCGGAAAGACTTTTTATTTCGGGGGATGGAGCGGAACGCGCGGGGGGGCGCCGACCGACATTTTGTCAACGGTGCCCACCATGGCTGAGCGGATGGGGAATTTTTCCGCGCTAACGACGCCAATTTATGATCCGCAGACCGGGCAGCAGTTCGACTACGGCGGGCAGTTGAACGTGATGGATCCATCGCTTATCACGCCGCAAGCGCAAGCGCTTCTGAACTACATCCCCCTGCCGAATTTGCCGGGCACGACACAGAACTTCCACTATGTGACCTCGGCGGAGAGCAACACGGACAACGTGAGCTTGCGGCTCATCCATAATTTTGGCCCCGCGCCGGCGCAAGGAGCCCGCAACTTCCGCGTGGGCCGCGGCGGAGGCCGCCGCGGCCCACGAAACAACCTCAATATGGGCCTAAATTGGACGAAGACGACGAGCAACATTGTCGGAGCTTTTCCTTCGCTGGCAGGCGGAACTGGAACGCAGGGTCTGAATGCCACCGCAGCGTGGGTCTATGGCAACGGGCGTAAAACGAACAATCTGCGCTTCACTTACAATCACAGCCACGTTTCTACGACTAACTTGTATTCGGGCGCGACGAACGTCGCTGGCTTGGCGCAAATCGGCGGCGTATCGCCAAATCCTTTTGACTGGGGAATTCCGGGTATTAATTTCACGTCGTTTTCCGGGCTGAGCGATCCCACGCCGAGCCGCCAGCTTGCCCAGACGTACACCATTTCGGACACGATTATTTGGAATCATGGCAAACACAACTGGCGCTTTGGCGGCGACTACCGCCGATTGCTGCAAAGCTTCCAATCCGCGCGAAATGCGAATGGAACATTTACGTTCACGGGTTTCGCCACGGCCGAGTATATAGGCACCCAGGAGCAGCCGGGGACGGGCAGCGACCTCGCGGATTTTCTGCTGGGCCTGCCGCAACAAAGCACCGCGCAATTCGGGTCGACTGCGTACAATTTCCGCTCGAACTCGTACGATGCTTTCGCGCAGGATGATTGGCGCGTTCGCGCAAACCTGACGCTGCTGCTCGGCGTGCGCTACGAATACTACGGCCCCTACACGGAAGCGAACAATCAAATCGTCAATCTCGATGTTGCGCCCGGCTTTACTACCGAGCCTGCGGTGCCGGTGGAACCCGGGCAAGTTGGGCCTTACAACGGGCTCTTTCCCGCGTCGCTGGTGCGGCCAGACCGGAATGCCTTCGCGCCGCGAGTCGGGCTGGCGTGGAAGCCATTCAAGGACACCGTAGTGCGCTCGGGATACGGCATCAATTACAACCTCGCGCAGTACGGAGCAATGATTCAAAATTTCGCGTTTCAACCTCCTTTTGCGACGACGGCCACAAACGTGGGGACAACCTCGAATTTTCTGAATCTCTCGAACGCATTTCCCGCGCAAACGCCTGGAGAAGTCACAAATAATTTTGCCGTCAATCCAAACTACAAGCTGGCCTATGTGCAGCTTTGGAATGTGGACATCCAGCGCCAACTGCCGGGCGGCTGGTTGCTCAACATCGATTACAACGGATCGAAAGGAACCCGGTTGGACACGGAACGCGCGCTCTTGATTCCCGGACAGGAACCCTTCACCTACGAATCCTCGGAAGGGAATTCGGAATTCGAGGCCGGCTCGGTGCGATTCCGAAAGCGGCTGGCTAAAGGCATCGGATTGAGCGGCACGTACGTTTATTCGAAGTCCATCGATGACGCGTCGTCGATCGGCGGCGGCGGCGTAGTCGTGGCGCAAAATCCTTTTGATATCTCCGCGGACCGAGGGCTATCGAGTTTCGATCAGCGCCATAAATTCACGGGCAATTGGACGTATGACTTGCCGTTTGGCGAAAACCGCCGTTTCCTGCAAAAGGGCCCCATTTCGCGCATTCTGAGCGGCTGGCAGGTGTACGGCGATTTTACGGTGGCGAGCGGTCTGCCCTTCACGATTCGAGAGCTGGGCGGCACGCTGGATATCGATCGCGGCGTGAGCGGATCTCTGCGCGCGAACCTGGTTCCCGGCCAGTCGATTTATTTGAGCGCGCCGACCACCAAGGAATGGTTCAATATCGGGGCTTTCTGCGTACCAGAAACGACGCTCAATAATCCGACGCCGATGTGCGTAAACCCGGCCGATTCTCCCTACGGCGACGCCGGGCGTAATATTCTGGAAGGGCCTGGAGACGTCGTGGTGGACATGTCGCTGAATAAAACGTTCACGATCAAGGAATACCGCTCGCTGGACCTGCGCTTCAGCGCCAGCAATGTCTTCAACATGGTGAATTTCACTTCGCTGGGCACAACGGTGAACTCGACCACATTCGGCCAAGTCACGGGCGCGGCGAATATGAGGCGCGTGACCATGACGGCGAGATTCCGGTTTTGAAAGGAAAGGCCATGATTGCCACACGAAAACAAATCGCGGCCAGCGCTTGTGTTTTTTTGCTTCTCCAGTTCGGCGCACCTTCTTTCGCCCAGCAAGCCCAACCCCAGAAGCCTGCGGAGGCGAACTCGCAGCCGCAGGAGCCTACGCCCTCCATCCGGATTACTTCGGAATTGGTTCTCGCGAACGTCGTCGTGCGCGACAAGAAAGGGAACCTTGTCCGCGGTTTGAAAAAAGACGACTTCACGCTCTACGAGGACGGCAAGAAACAACAGGTCTCGACGTTCGATTTTGAAAATGTGGATGCGCTGGAGACCGCCGGAGCCGCCGAGAAGACCGTTACGGGAGAAGCGGCCCATGCGGCCGAACCCGCCGGCCCGGCCGGCGTGCTGAAGAAGAGCGCGGAACCGGCAATGAACGCACGCGACCGCCGCGTTATCGTTTTGTTTTTCGATTTTTCCGCCATGGAACCCGATCAGATCGACCGCTGCGTGGACGCGGCGAAAAAATATATCAATGCACAAATGCGCCCGGCCGACCTTGTCGCCTTGGTTTCGCTGGCCACGAATATGAACGTCGATCTCGACTTCACGGACGACAAGGCGAAAATTATCGGCGTTTTGGGTTCCTATTCCTCCGATTCCGGACAGGGCTTTGCCATGGGGGATACAGGCAGCGCGGAAGGGACGGCAGAAACGGGAGGCTCGTACACGCCCGACGATACGGATTACAACACGTTCAGCGCGGACTGGAAATTGCTGGCGCTGCAATCCACGATGGATGCGCTGGGAAAAATTCAGCAAAAGAAGTCCCTGATTTACTTTAGCAACGGAATTAGCCAGACGGGGAACGACAATCAGTCGGCACTGCGGGCTGCGACAGCTTCGGCGGTGAAGAATAACGTGTCGATTTATCCCGTGGACGTGCGCGGCTTGCAGGCTTTTCCTCCAGGCGGCGAGGCGCAGAATGCGAGCTTGCATGGGCAATCGGCATATAACGGAAACGCCGTTTTGAACGACCTCAACAATAATGCCGCTTCGCAAGAAACGCTCTCGACGCTGGCGGCGGACACGGGCGGCAAAGCGTTTTTCGATACCAACGATTTCAGCGGCGTTTTTTCGCAAGTGCAGAGAGACACTTCGGCCTACTACGTTCTTGGTTTCACGAGCTCGAACCATCTGAAAGATGGACGCTATCGCCGCTTGCGCGTGACGGTTAACCGGCCCGATGTGAAACTTGAATATCGTCCGGGGTATTATGCCGGCCGCGACTTCCTGCACCTGAACCGCGCTGACCGGGAGGCGCAGCTCGAGGATGAGCTCGACGCGGATCTGCCGCAGACGGATGTGCCGCTCTATGCCGGGACGGATTATTTCCGCGAAAACGAATCGCACTATTACCTCGCCGTTTCCTTGGTGGTCCCGGGTTCGCACATTCCCTTCGTGCAAGCGAAGGACAGAGACAACGCCACGATCGACATCATTGGAGAAGTGCGGCTGACCGGCGGCGGAAAAGTGCCGGTGGGGCATCTTCGCGACACGGTGAAGCTGGCGCTGGACAGCTCCCAGCACGTGCAGCGGAAAAATGTGCAATACAACACGGGATTCGTGCTCGCGCCGGGTAGCTATCATCTGAAATTCATCGTGCGAGAAAATCAAACCGGGCGCATGGGCTCGTTCGAGACGGATGTGCGAATTCCGGATTTGCGCAAGGCGCCGCTGCGCATGAGCTCGGTGGTGCTAAGCAGCTTGCGCGCGCCGGTGACGCGGGCGAGCAAGAAGAAAAACGTGGACCCCTTGATTCTGGATCAGACGGAGCTTGTGCCGAACGTGACGCATGTGTTTACTCGCGACCAGCATTTGTATTTGCAGTACGAAATTTATGATCCCGAGCGCGGAAAGGTGGAAGTCAGCGCTTCAACAACACCAGGCGGCGGCGAGCGCGCATCCGCAGCTTCGTCCGCGCAGCCTTCGCAGGCAGCCGAGCCGAAGGAGAAGGAAACGCGGGAAGAGATTCACGTTTTGACGAACATCGAATTTCTACAGGGCCACGTGAAGGCATACGAAACGAAGCAAGTGGCCGCAACAGAGTTCACGGATCCAAGCCGCAAGGCGGTCGTTTTCCAAATCGATCTGCCTTTGCACGCTCTGAAGCCCGGACTCTATATTTGCCAGGTCAATGTGATTGATGATGTCTCCGGCAATTTTGCTTTTCCGCGCTGGCCGATTCTAATTAAGGATGCGCCTCCGGAGGCCGCTCCGGCCGCGGGGACTTCCTCTAGCTCCGGAAAGTGAGCTGGCGCCTCAGGTGGCGTCCAGTCGCTCTGTGGCCTCTGGAGATCTAGCCAGGATTCTTCGCTACGCTCAGAATGTCTGCGTGGAGGAGTGTCTGTACCTTGTACCGATGCATACCCCACCCCTTGTTTTTTTGCAAGAATATGATTCGATTGGGTTTAGTTGGTAGTGGTGTGCTAAGAATATCATTCTAAACCACTTACAAATCCTTTGTTTTGATATGCTTCTGCGATGCGCGGAAAAAATCGCGGGGCCCCGCTCCTTGCTACATTTGTCCGTATTTGGCACATTCGCGCGGGGGATTGGGAAACTTCTGGAAAGAGCACAGCCAGGAGTGGCGTGCTACTGGGCCCCAAAAAAAATGCGGCAGAGCGACTGCCGCAGGGAATTTCTCGTAATTCTTCCTGGGCCAATTATACCAGCGAGGCAGACTGGAGCAACTGGTCTGAAGGGCAAGTCTTGTGGCTCCGAATCGTCCGAAATCGAAAACTTGAAGGCTCTCTGGATTCCAGCTGGGTGAGTTTGGGAGAGACGCGCGGGAGAAAACTAGCCGGAAATGGTGGATTTTGTTCTGGAAGAAGGGTCGAAGGGCGCGCCGTCATAACGGTGAATGATGGACCACTCTCCGCCGCCATTCTGGAACTTCACTCCGATGGCAAAGTGGTCGTCCGCCAGCCGTTGGCAATAAACCACCTTTGCTGACGTGGTTTCCTCGTTCCTGGGGGTAACCAGAATCTCGTCGTCAGGTTTCCAGGGTCGTTTCGAGAACAGGCGGGCGCCGTGGGCACTAACGTTGTCGGTGTAGGTTCTTTCTTCTGCCTCGCCAGCGGCACGTTCCACTGGAGCCAGGCGCACCACCACGATGATCGGGAGCCGCCGCTCCGCTCTGCCGCTAACTGTCGGGTCCAAGGACATGCGGCCCGTACCTTGACGGGACAACCTCGGGGTGTAGCGGCACGCTGAATCGGACTGAGAAACACGCATCCTGATCGTGTCTGCGGACGATCAGATGGTGCTCGATTGTTGCTCTGCGCTACTCCGGCGCCCACTTCGGTGAGCGCCTCGGAGACGCCGCTAGGTACCTCGCGTCTCCCCTTGGATACCGTTCCTTGGTGACGGATACAATCCAGCAAACACCTTAGTACTTTATTGCAGTACGTCATTGCGAAGTGACTGAATCTGGGAGCGATTGGCGCGGCAAGAGAATCATCGCCGCAGCGCGTAGAGGGCGCGTGCGAGGAAGAGTGTGGCGAAGATGGGTTGGTTGTGAGGGGCGGGGCAAAGCGGGGCGTAAGTCCGCAACCTTAAAACCGAGGGCTTCGGCAGCCGGCGAGACTCAGTTCACTTCGCGAGAGAAAATGAGGTTGGCTAAGGTCTCGGTATCAATATTGCTCCAACCTTCCTGCTGACACTTGGAAAGCAAACCTTTAGCTACTGATCGGGCGTTGGCGAGCAAGTCCCGGAGGGCGACTGTCGCGGAGGCTTGGACTTTGTCTTCGTGAAAGAATCTCAGCTCGACGAGACCGTTCTGAAGCGTTGTTATTTCAATAGCGCAAGGCCCATCAAAAAATGGAATTCTGTTCCACGCTGGGGTTCCTTCAGCGACGCGTAGCAATCCGTCGAGCCAGGCCACCACGAACGCTGCCACGAGGTCGGTCCAGCCCGCGCAGGGAAAAGTCAGACTCTCGCCAATCTGGAAATAGACGGTCCCCCAGATGGCTCCGTGGTGGGAGCGTTTCAGGAATTCATTGTCCTCGACCACGAGGATAACAATTGCGGGGTTGGCCATGGACTATGGCCTACTCGCCGTAGGGGACCCAGATGTTTTTGATTTGGGTCGCGTGTTGGAGAAAGAAGTGGTCGGAGGACGCGGCGGGGTTGAACCAGTCGATGGAGCGGCCCTCGTTGGTGAAGACTTGTTTGAGATTTCCGATGGAAAGAGCTTTGGCGGTGGCGCAGGTGGTGTCGTCGGCGAAGCACCAGAGAGCGTCTACGTCGTCGTGCTCGGCGAGAGTTTTGAGAAGTTCGGCGGGGCGGCCGGTGACGATGTTCACCGCGCCGGCGGGAAGATCGCTGGTTTCGAAAATCGAGTAGAGATCGGCGGCGATGAGCGGATAGATTTCGCTGGGGATGGCGACGACGGTGTTGCCGACGGAGATGACGGGCATCACTGCGGACAGGAAACCCAGGAGCGGGGCTTCGGCGGGGCAGAGGATGCCGACGGTTCCGATGGGTTCGTTCATGGCGAGAGTGACATTGCGGAAGGGCGGGTTGTGGATCGGGCCGTCGTACTTGTCGGCCCAGGCTGCGTAGGTGAAGATGCGTTCGATGCCGAGAGAGACTTCGGATTCGGCTTGTTGTCTGCCGACTACGTCCGAGAGACGGCTCGCGATTTCATCGCGGCGCTGGGAAAGATTCTCTGCAATGTAGTAGAGGACTTGGGCGCGGGTGTGGGCGGTGGATTTGGGCCAAGATGTGGCTTTCCGGGCGGCTTCGACGGCGTTACGAATGTCTTTGCGATTGCCGAGCGGAGCTTCGCCAAGGAGTCGGCCGTCGGCGGCGCGGACGGGGAAGCTGTAGCCGGAGTCCGGGCGGGCTTGTTTGCCGGCGATGAAGAGTTTTACGGTGCGATCAATTTGTGGAGTGAGGGCGGGAGTTGAGGAGTCGATGCCGGATTCGGTGATTTGTTGCGGCGGTTGGTCAATCGCAAGCGGACGCGCATGAAGCGGCGGCGCGTTTTTGAACCAACTGGGCTCGAGATATTCAAGCAGGCCCTCGCGGCCACCTTCGCGCCCGTAGCCGCTTTCACGGTAGCCGCCGAAGCCGCAACTCGCGTCGAAAAGATTCGTGCAGTTGACCCAGACTACGCCCGCTTTGATCTGCGAAGCGACGTGTAAAGAAACATTGATGCTTTCGCTCCAGACGCAGGCGGCCAACCCATAAGCGGTGTTGTTGGCCAGCTCGACGGCCTCGGCGGGCGTGCGGAAAGTCATCGCCGCCAGCACAGGACCGAAAATTTCTTGTTGAGCGACGATGCTGGTGGGGTGAACGTTGCTCAAAAGAGTGGGCGGAAAATAAAGCCCCCGCGAGGGCATGGGGATTTGCGGCTGCCAGCAGGTGGCGCCTTCGGCCACACCTTGATCGACGAGGCGCTGGATGCGGTCAAGCTGCACGCGCGCGATGATGGCGCCGATGTCGATAGCTTTATCGAGCGGCGGGCCGACGCGCAAAGTGTTCATGCGATCACAAATTTTGGCGATGAGCGGCTCGGCGATGCTTTCTTGCATCAGGAGGCGCGAGCCGGCGCAACACACTTGGCCTTGATTGAACCAGATGCCGTCGACGAGGCCTTCGACAGCGCTGTCCAGGTCGGCGTCTTCGAAAATGATGAAAGGAGATTTGCCACCGAGTTCGAGAGAGAGCTTCTTGTGGGAGGTGGCGGTGGCTTTGCGAATGGCGCGGCCGACTTCGGTGGAACCGGTGAAGGCGATTTTATGGACGTCGGGATGCGCGACAAGAGCTTCGCCGGTGGAACCGTCGCCGGTGACGATGTTGACGACGCCCGCGGGCAACTCAACTTCCTGGCAAATTTCGGCGAAGGCTAGGGCCGTGAGGGGCGTGAATTCAGCGGGCTTCAGGACGACGGTGTTTCCCGTGGCGAGAGCGGGGGCGATTTTCCAGGCCAACATGAGCAGCGGAAAATTCCAGGGGATGATTTGGCCGACTACGCCGCAGGCTTCGAAGTCGGGAAATTCTTGAGTGAGGAGCTGGGCCCATCCGGCGTGGTGATAGAAGTGGCGCGCGACTAGCGGAATGTCGATGTCGCGGCTTTCGCGGATGGGCTTGCCGTTGTCGAGCGTTTCGAGCACGGCGAGGCGGCGCGAATGTTTTTGAATTTGGCGAGCCAGAGCATACAAATAGCGCGCGCGGGCGTGCGGAGCAAGCGATTGCCATTGCGGAAGCGCTGCGCGGGCGGCCTTTACGGCGGCATCAATGTCAGCCGCGGAACCTTGGCCAACTTCAGCGAGTTTTTCTCCCGTCGAAGGATCGGTAGAGTCGAAATACTTGGCGTCATGCGGCGCTTGCCATGCGCCCCCAATAAAATGCCCGAATCGGCGTTTGTGATGGTCGAGCCATGCGAAAGCTTCACGCGGATCTTCCGGCGCGGGGCCGTAATCCATGGTCACGAATTTTTCAACGATGCTCATGCTATGCAGCTCACTCGAAGTGTCTCATGCGATGGGATGACGATAATCCGCCGAATACCGGCCGGTGGCGTGGTGTTCGAGTTGGCGCTCGATGTCCGCGAGCATGCCGCTGGCGCCGAAACGGAATAGTTCAGATTTGAGCCACGACGCGCCGAGTTCTTCTTTCATCAGCGACAGCCATTCGAGCGATTGCTTCGCGGTGCGAATGCCGCCGGCAGGCTTGAAGCCGACAGCGTAGCCGGTTTGATTGGCATATTCGCGAATCGCGCGCGTCATCACCAGGCCAACGGGAAGAGTGGCGTTCACGGGTTCTTTGCCGGTGGAAGTTTTGATGAAGTCGGCGCCTGCCATCATAGCCACGACACTGGCGCGCGCGACGTTACGCAATGTGAGCAAATCGCCGGTGCCGAGAATCACTTTCATGTGTGCGGGCCCGCAGGCGTGTTTGAAAGAGGCAATCTCGTCGTAGAGCGCTTGCCATTTTGCACCAAAAACGTGCGCGCGGGTAATCACCACGTCGATCTCGTCGGCGCCAGCTTCAACGGAGCGGCGAATTTCGGCAACGCGTTCGGCGAGCGGAGAAAGACCCGCAGGGAACCCCGTGGAAACGGCAGCAACGCGAATGCCGCTGCCTTCAAGAGCGCGGCGAGCGGTTTCGACGAAGAGATGATAGATGCAGATGGCAGCGACTTTGATCTCGAGCGATTCGATCCCAAGTTTTGCGACGAGTTCCTGCTGTAGAGGCCGGCGGCCTTTGGCGCAAAGTCTGCGAACGCGTTCCTCGGTATCGTCGCCGGAAAGCGTGGTGAGGTCCATGCACGAAATGGCGCGCAGAAGCCACGCTGCTTGCCAATCTTTTTTCACGGTGCGGCGCGTGGCGAGCGTCGCCGCGCGCCGTTCGACCGCGCTGGTGTTCACGCGCACATCTTCAACCCAATCGAGATTGAGCGGCACGCCCTGATTGGGTTGGAGACCGCGCCCGCGGAGCTGCGCGATCGAGGTGTCGCCGAATAAGGAAACGTCCAGCGCGTGATTGTTGAGGTGGCTGGTGGCGCCCGGTTCACGATTGGTGGTGGACATGCTGGAAGCTCACGCGCGCGAACGGCTCTCGTTGCTGCGTTGACTTTGGCCCTGAAACAAATCTTATCATTTTGCGGGGCGATTCACAGGCGGACACTGTGAATTTGCCATTGGCGTTCGAACTCCGCTCGATCCACGAAGGATTTCTGAGTGCCTACTTTGGTCGTCGAAAGCGCGGCGTATAGATTTGCGCGTATAAGCGCAGCCTTTTCCGGCAGGCCTTCGCCGAGAAACACGGCGAAGCTCCCGATAAACGCATCGCCCGCGCCGGTAGTGTCGATGGCAGCGACCTTGAAAGCGGGAATCAGTGCCGTTCCTTCAGCATTAGCGAGTAGAGAGCCCCGCTCGCCAAGCGTCAGAACCACGCGCTTGATTCCTTGCCGCAAGAGAAAATTGGCGCAATTCTTGGCGTCCTCCAGAGAATGAACGGGCATACCGGTAATGAGTTCCGCCTCCGTTTCGTTCGGGATGAAATAATCTGCGCCGCTCAGCCGCTTGAAATCCACTGGTTGAGCGGGCGCGGGATTCACAATGCAGCGAATGCCCGCCGATTCCGCGAAGCGAATCGTGTGATACACGGTGGCCAGCGGAATCTCGAACTGCATCACGATCGTGTCCGCTTTCTGTAAAAGCGGCGCGGCTGCATCGACATCTTCCGGCGACAACGTGTCGTTCGCGCCTTTCACGACGATGATGCGATTCTGGCCGCTGGGCTCGACGAAAATCGGAGCGACGCCGCTCGATACGCCTTCCGCGATGCCTACGTGGCTCGCGTCAATGCCCTGCGATTGAAAATTTGCAATAGTCGCCGGACCGAAAAGATCGCTGCCAACTTTCGCGACCATTGCTACGGACGCCCCGCACAAGCGAGCGGCAACCGCCTGATTGGCGCCCTTGCCGCCAAAGCCCAAATCGAATTTTTTGCCGAAAATGGTTTCGCCCGGCCGCGGAAACACATCGTTGAATGTGGTCAGGTCCACGTTGGCGCTGCCTACAACGGCAATGAAGGATTGTCTCGCCATTTTCGCTCCTAATAATCCGGGCGCGCGGATTATAGCGGAAGTGCCGACCAAAGCAGAGCGCGGGGTTTCGTCCGAACGCCATAAAATCGCCCGCGCAAACGCATCGCCGATGCCCGAAACTCCTTGACACACTCAGTCGCCGCTACTATAAGCACGGACGCACCCATTCGTACGCGGAGCCTGCAGTCCATGTACACACCGCACAGCCTGGAAATTGCGCTCCTCATGATGATCACCACGGCGATTTGCTGGGGCTCCTGGGCGAACACGTTTAAAGGGGTCAAGAATTACCGTTTCGAGCTGTTCTACTGGGATTACGCCGTCGGTATCTTCCTCATTTCCGTCGTGCTGGCGTTCACCATGGGGAGCACCTCGCACGATTCCGCCAGCTTCTTGAACAATGTGCGCTCGGCGGACGGCTCGAACATCATTTACACCCTTGTGGGCGGCGCGGTTTTCAATTTGGCGAATCTGCTGCTCGTGGCGGCGATTGATATGGCCGGCCTCGCCATCGCTTTTCCAGTTTCGATCGGCATCGCGCTGGTCGTGGGAGTCATCGCAAGCTACTTGCAGCAACCGAAAGGAAATGCCGGCCTGCTCGCGATCGGAGTCGCATGCGCCGTCATCGCCGTGATCATGGATGGCAAGGCTTACGGAAGTCTGGCGAAGGCGGCGGGCTCGGCCTCGAAGAAAAGCATCACGACTTGCATAGTCTCCGGCGTACTGATGGGCCTGTGGTCTCCGTTCGTTGCGCACGCCATGAGCCATGGTAAGCCTCTGGGGCCCTACAGCGTGGGCGTTTTTCTGACGCTTGGCGCGCTTCTCTCCTGCTTCCTCTGGAATATTTATTTCATGAAGAAGCCCTTGGTCGGCGAACCCGTGAATTTCGGCGAATTTTTTCGCGGCCCGTCCTCGGGCCATATTCTCGGCTTGCTCGGCGGAGTGATCTGGGGAACTGGAACGGTGTTCAATCTAGTTGCGGCCAATTTCACGGGCGTGGCTATTTCCTATGCGATTGGCCAATCAGCGCCGATGGTGGCGGCCCTGTGGGGCGTGCTGGCTTGGAAAGAATTTCAAGGAGCCAAGCCCCAAGCGAAAACCTATCTGGCCCTTATGTTCCTCTTCTATCTCCTTGCGATCTTGCTTGTTGCAAAAGCGAACACAGCAACATGACAAATTCACTCCAGACCTTAGTAGAATGACTGGGACAAGCCGGGATGCAGACTCTGGCCCAGAGTGAAAAAGCGGTGACATTTTTGGTAGGAATGGGGCGTGTCGAAGCTGACAAAAAGTGTCCGTTTGCGCCGGAAATTTCCTCCCCGTGCGTTGTCGGTCCTGCGCGACGTAGCGTTCCCGGGGTATTGAAACGAGACATCTGTTCTACAGCCACTGCTTTCCATCTTGTTTTCAACGGCTTGCGGGATAAAATGGCGTTCTCGCGAGCGGGACGTGCGGCGACCGCCGGCAGTTCGCAAAGGGAGCACGTCCCAGCTAGACGAGCGGGTGGTTTGGCCCTAATCTTGTTACCATCATGCCGTTAGGGGTGTACGTGTGCAGCTTTTAGGCAAATACGAGATCATCTCCGAGCTGGGCCGCGGAGCCATGGGCGCCGTCTACAAAGCGCGGGACCCGCTGATTGATCGTCTCGTCGCCCTAAAAACCATCACCGGTGGCCCCACCGCACAAGCCAATCTTCTCGATCGCTTTTACCAGGAAGCGCGCTCCGCCGGCGCTCTCCAGCATCCCAATATCGTCACGATCTATGAGCTGGGGCACGAGAAAAACACTCCCTTCATTGCCATGGAGTATCTCGAAGGCGAGAGCCTCGATCGCATCATCGAGCAGAAGCCCGTGCTGCCCTTGTCCGTCAAGCTGGGCTACGTTGTCCGCGTGTGCGACGCGCTCGCTTACGCGCACCAGCACAACGTGGTTCACCGCGACATCAAGCCGGCGAACATCATGGTTACGAAAGAGGGCGTGGTTAAGGTCGTGGACTTCGGCATCGCGCGCCTCACCGACATGTCTCTGACGCAGCCGAACATGATGATTGGTTCGCGCGCGTATATGTCGCCGCAGTTGTACAAAGGAGAACGCGCCGATGCGCGCTCCGATATCTGGGCGTTAGGCGTCTCGCTCTATGAACTGCTGGCGTATCGCAGGCCATTCACGGGCGACAGCGAAGCCGAGCTGATGTTCCATATCATTTACGAAAAGCCTGAAGACCTTCAGAGCCTTTCGCCGGAGTGTACGGACGAGCTTGCCCCCATCGTCAGCAAGATGCTCGAGAAAAAGAGCGAAGATCGCTATCAGACAATGGAGGATGTGCTCCACGCGATCGAGCCCATTTGGAAAATCGCGCAGCAAAGCACCGTCACGGGGCTGCTTGCGGACTGCCAGGAACTTGTGGCCGCGAAAGACTTGCAAAGGGCGCACGCGCTCCTGCGCAAGGCTTTGCACATTGATGTGAGCAACTCGCAAGCCAAGAGCATGCTCGAAAAAGTTTCCGTCGAGCTTCGCCGCTCGGAGATTCAACCCAGGTTGCAGGAGCACTTGAGCCGCGGCGAAGGGTTCTTAAAAGCTGGACAGCTTCGAGAAGCAAAGCGCGAAGCGGAAGCCGCGCTGGGATTGGATTCCAAGCATGAGCCTGCTCAAAAGCTCTTGGCGGAAGTAGAAGCGGCGGCGGCGAAGGTGCAGCAGCTCGAGCAGAAACTAAAACTCACCAAGCAGCGCTTGGCCGAAGGCGCGCTCACCGAGGCGGCGGCGGCGTTGGGCCAGGCTCTGGAGCTCGACGATGCCAACCTCCAGGCGCAGGAGCTCAAAAAGCAGATCGACGAAGAGCGGCTCCGCCGGGAGAAACGCAAAAAGCTCAGCGAAATCCTGCACCGGGCGCGAACTCTCTGGACGGAACTCAAGTATGACGAGTGCCTTGCGGTGCTGGCGGAAGCGACGCAGGAGTTCCCGAACGAGCCGGAGCTGAAGAAACTTCAGGAATCCGCAAGGACGGACCAGGCCGAACAACAGAAACAGCGTCAAATGGCGGAAGTTCGCAGACTGCTGGGGCAGCAGAATTTTGCCGAGGCGCGAAAAATATTGGACGTCCTGGTCAAGGAATATCCTCAGGACACGGCCGTAAAGAACCTACAAAACCTGGCCCAGCAGGAAGAGCAAGAACAGAACCGGCAGAAGCGGCTGGAGGCGGAGATCACCGTCCTGCGCGCCTTGCTGGGAGAAGGGAAGTACCGGCAAGTCGTAACCAAGGGAGAGCCCCTTCTGCAAGAGTATCCGCAAGAGTATGAACTGAAGGAATTGGTAAATTACGCGCGCGGAGAAGTGGCGCAACAAGAGCAGAAGCGGAAGGAAGAGGAGCGCGAGAAGCAGATCCAGGGTTTCCTGATGTGCGAACGCTACGGCGAGGCTTTGCAAACGGCGCGCAAAGCGATCGAGGAATTTCCAAAACAGGATGCATTCCGCAAACTGGCCACGGAAGCCGAAGCGTTAAAGAAAGAGCAGGACGACCGCGAGAGGGCGCGCAACGAGATGCAGCGTCGCGTCCGCGAAATCAACAGCAAGATCAGCATGGACAAGATTACGGACGCCATCGATCTTGCCCAGCAGACGATGGAGACGCTCGGCCCGGATCCAAACGTGACGCAATTGCTGCAAGGCGCCGAGGAAAAGAAGAAAAAGAAGGAAGTGCAGGAACAGAAAGTCGCGGCGCTACAAACGCTTGTCAGCAAAGGCGACCATGTGGCCGCGACGCGCCTTTTCGATGAAGTGATGGCCACGCAGATGCTCCAGCCGTCCGACCCGCGCATGCTGGAGCTTCGCGGAAAGATTGCCAACCTCGCCAGCGGCCAACAACCCGCGGCGACGCAGTTGTTTAACGCGAAAACGCAAGTGGCGAAACCAGCAGTGCCCGCTAAAAAGACCAAGCCCGCCGCGGGCGATCCTGCGGCTCCGGCTGCCGACCTGACCCAGGTCAGCGAGTCTGCGCAAAACATTCCTGCGGCCGGTCTTTCCGCCACCCGCGTCGCGGGCCCTGGTAAGACGCCGCCGGTTACGCGGAAGCCAGCGGCGCCCCCGCGGCCACCAGCGGCCGATGGTAAGGATACCGCCGGGCGAAAGACGGAGATTGCCGGTGCGACCGTCATTGCCGGGCCCCCTGTTCGGCAGTCCTCCACGGCGGCTGGCGTGCCCGTATCTCCGAGCCAGAGTAGAAGCGTGGCGGCGGCTGCCCAACCGCTATCGCCAGACGAAGCCAAGCCCGCGACCGGCTCTTCGGCGCAAGTTCCACAGATTTTGCGCCGCCCGCCCGTGTTGTTGGGAATAGGTATTCTGGCGGCAGCCGTATTCGGTCTGGTTCTGTGGGTACACCACGCGAATGGAAGCACGCCATCTTCGAAAGACTTGAAGCTCAAGCAGCAAGCGGAAGGTCTCTGGCAAAACCGGCAATTCGATCAATCCGAACAAGTTTGGCAGGGGCTAGCGCAGAGTAAAGGTCCGCTGCAAAAAGAGGCCGCCGAGCAAGTAAGCGAAATTGAACACAAACGCACCGCCGAGCAGCAGCGCTTTGACGAAGCGGAGGCTATGCTCAAGGACAAAAAAGACCTCGCGGGCGCACAGCAGGCATTTCAAGACGTGATTCAGATGAACTTGTGGCATTCCGCGGATGCTTCGCGAGAGCTGGATGCCGCAAATATAGGCTCGGGCGCGAGCGACGCCAGCAAACAAGAGCAGGAGCATTTCGACGAGGGCGTGAAGCTTTATGAAGCGAAGGATTATGAAAAGTCGCGAAAGGAGTTTCGCGCGGTTATGGATTTGAACGTCGCCGCGTCCACCTTAAAACCGCAAGCGGAAAGTTATCTCGGCAAAATACGCCAGACAGCGAACGAGCAGAAGCTCTACGACACCGCCGTGCAGGACGTAAAAGACGAAAACTGGACGGAAGCGCAGGACCAGCTCCAGGAAGTGATAAAACGCAAGGGTCCTCAGAGCAGCGATGCTAAGAAGCAGTTGACTTCGGTCCAGAAGGCGCTGCAAATGGTGAGCGCCGCCGAAGGATCCATTCATACCGGTGCATTTCACGCCGCTAAAACCGACGTTGATTCCGCGCAACACTGGAGCAAGACGCACGACAAACTTCTCAAGGAATTGCACGCGGCGGAGCAGCAGCAATTCGACCTGATTAAGAGCAACGCGCAAGCCGTGGATACCAAGGGAGACGCTGCCGGAATCCAGCATGTTCAAGACGATATTCACAAATTCGAGGGCGAAGTCGAGGAGCCTTCCTTGCTGGCTGCTTGCAAGGACCTTGAAAAGCATCTGAACGCAGCTTATTCGGCGGCCGTCGAAAAAAGCAGCGATAAGTCCGCTTTCGAGGCCGCTGTCGCCCATTTTGAACAGGCCAAGGAGCACAGAGACATCGGCCAGTTGAGCCACGGCGTCACCCAGGAGTTCCAGAAATTAGCGAACGGAAACGGGATTTATCGCGAACAAGCGGCCCTTTACGTCAAGTCCACGATTCCGAGCACGGTTCAATCGCTGACGAAGAGCGAAGGGAAACTTGTACTGCCTGCGCTGTCATGCGGTCCGGGCCATGGCGCTCCGGAAATTCCCTCCGTCTCTGGCGCCGTTTCTTGCGCGCAATTGGATGCGGACGCGCGCCTGCAATGGATTGGGAGCCCCATGGTGGACTTCCCCGATGTCGCGAAGCAGCCTGGCAAGCTGCCGTATTCTCTCACCGTCATTGTTACCGTCGAGCCGAATGGTAACGTGAAGATCGATAAAGAAGGCAGCGTCGAGAAAGACTTTTTCAAAAAGGTAAAAGACGCCTCGAAGCACTGGAAGACGACCACGCCTAAATCACAGGGAAAACCGGTGACCGTACGCTTTCCTCTTACGATTACCTTCCAGCGCTGATATCCCCCGCTTCGGCCCAGATTTGCTAGGATTAACGACACAGGGTCGCCTCCTTTGCAGAAACTTGGCAAATACGAAATTCTCGCGGAGCTTGGACACGGCGCGATGGGCGTGGTGTACAAGGCGCGAGACCCGTTTATCGGCCGCATGGTCGCCCTAAAAACGATCAACAGCAATCTCGTGGATCGCCCCGATCTGCTGGAACGTTTCTATCAAGAGGCGCAATCCGCAGGAAAACTGCAGCATCCCAACATCGTCACGGTTTTTGAGCTGGGCCAGGAAAAAGACACGCCCTTTATCGCCATGGAGTTCATCGACGGCAACAGCCTGGAAAAAATCATCGTCGAGCAAATCGATTTGCCGCTGGCTTTGAAAGTTGGCTACATCGTGCGCGTGTGCCAGGCGCTTGAATACGCCCACAAGAACCGCGTCGTTCACCGGGACATCAAGCCCGGCAACGTGATGGTGAATACCGAAGGCGTCGTCAAGGTGGTCGATTTCGGCATCGCGCGGCTCGTCGATTTCTCGAGAACGCATACGAACACGATGATTGGCACGCCGGCGTACATGGCGCCCGAACTATTCCGCAAAAAAAAGGCGGACGAGCGCACGGATATCTGGGCCGTGGGTATTACCTTTTACGAGCTGATTTGCTACCAGCGGCCTTTCACGGGAGACGGATACGACATCATTCGCAGCATCGCGGAGGACGAATTTCCCGCGGCTTCATCGCTTTCTTCGGAATGCACGCCGGAATTAGACGCCATCCTTCAGCGCATGCTGCGCAAGCCGCCGGCCGACCGCTATCAGAGCATGGAAGATGTTTTGCTCGAGTTGGAACCGGTGTGGAATCAGATGCGAGCCGAGGCTGCCAGCGCGCTCGCCGAACGCGCCCGCAACCTGTACGAACGGGGCAATCTACCACGCGCGCAAGACACTCTGCGGAGAGCGCGTCTGATCGACAGTTCCAACGTGCTGGCGAAAAGCCTGCTCGAAAAAGTCTCCGCTGAGATTCGCCGGACGGAAGTGCAGCCAAAAGTCGAAGAACACCTGGGCCGCGGGCGAGGCTTTTTGGAATCCGGCAAGTTGCGCGAAGCGCAGGCCGAGGCCGAAGCGGCGTTGAATCTGGATTCGCGCTGCGAGCCGGCGCAGAAACTGGTTTCGGATGTGGAAGAAAGCGCGGCCCGCGCTCAGCAACTCGAGAAAAAGCTGCGGCTGACGAAACAGCGTCTGGCGGAAGGAGCGCTTACAGAAGCGGGGACGGCGTTGCGGCAGGCGCTCGAATTGGACGCGAGCCACCCGCAAGCGCTCGAACTGCGCCGCCAGATGACCGAGGAGCAAAACAGGCGCGAGCGGCGGAAACAGCTTATGGATTTGCTGAACCGCGCGCGCGGCCTGTGGACGGAACTGAAATATGACGAATGCCTGGCGCTGCTCGCGGAGGGATTGAAGACATTCCCGAATGAACCGGAGCTGAAGAGTCTTCAGGAGACAGCGCGGCAAGATCAGCTGGAACAGAACAAACAGGGAAATATCGCGGAAGTACGCAAGCTGCTGGGGCAGCAGAAACTTGCCGAGGCGCGCAATGCGCTGGACGCTCTGGCGAAGGGGCAAGCCCAGGATACAACCATCAAGAATTTGCAGGCGCTGCTGAGCCTCGAGGAACAGGAACAACAAAGAAGGAAACGGCTGGACGCAGAGCTTGCGAATTTGCGAAGCCTGGTGACCGCGGGAAAACTTCGCGAGGCGGTGGCCAATGGCGGCGCTTTGCTCGGCGAGTTTCCACAAGAGTACGAGATCAAGGATTTGGTGAACTATGCGAAAGGCGAAATCGCCCAGCAAGAACAAAAGAGAAGCGAGCAGGACCGCGAAAAACAGATCAAGGGATTGATAGAGACGCATCGGTACCTGGAAGCCGCGGAAGTGGCGCGGCGCGCGCTTCAGGAATTTCCCAAGCTGACAGTGTTCCGCGAGCTTCTTGCCGAAGCCGAACAGAAAAGCAAGGAACAGGAAGAGCGCGAAAAAGCCGAGCAGGAAATGCACCGGCGCGTTCAGGAAATACAAAGCAAAATCAAGCGCCAGGAGCTGACGGGCGCCATCGATTTGGCCCGCCAATCGCTCGAGACCATGGGACCCGATACAGACGTCACGCGATTGCTCCAGGCGGCTGAAGTCGAGTCCGCCGAGCGCAACAAAAAGCGCGAGGACGGGAAGCGGCAGCTCGAAGCGGCTCAGGCTCTTCTCGATCAAGAAGATTTTGCCGGCGCGAAACAAGTGCTCGACCGCGCCATCGCGGCTCGAATTCTCCAGCCTGCTGACATGCAAACTCGGCTGATGCTTTCTCGGATAGCCGAAATGGAAGCGGCGCTTGGCACAGCAGCGCAAAAGAGCAAGAGGGAAGCAGAGGAGCGCAAACGCCAAGGCGCGCAAAGTCCATCGAAACCTGGAACCAGAGCGCCGGACCCTGCCAAAAGCGATCAATGGTCCGCTATGATGCCCGAGCCGAGTAGCCCTCCGCCAAGCGCGTTTCCTCCGGCGGGCGAGCCTCGCGCCGGTGCGCCAACGGTCATCGAGCCCGCAACCAGCTTTGCCAGCACGCGCTCGCGGCAAAACCAGTCAGTTCCCGTGATGACGCCTCCGCCGTCCGCTCCGCCAACGGTTCCGCTGATTCAAACACAGATTCGCGTCGAAGAGAGAACTCTGCAGCCTCTCGCGGCACCGGCCGCTAAAAGCAGTTCGCGAACTCTCACCGTAGTTGCGTTCGTGATTCTTGGCGTGGCCCTGGCTGGCGGCGGCGTGTTTGCCGCGCTGCGATTCCTACCAAAATTGCTTTCAAAACCTTCGGCGGACGATTTGGGGCTCGAGGCTGAAGCCAAGCAGCTTTGGGACGGCCACAAGCTGGACGACTCGCTGGCCGACTGGAAAAAACTTGCCGAACATCGTGGCCCGTTGCACGACGAAGCGCTCAAGCGCGTGAGCGATATCGAGCAGCAGCAAGAGGCAGTGGAGCAGCGCTACGCCGAAGGCATGAAGCTGCTCTACGAAGAGAAAAAATATCCCGAGGCCGCGCAGAAGTTCAATGATGTGATTCAAATGAATTCCTGGAAGCTGGACGAGGCGCGCCACGAATACGATATCGCCAGCAAAGGGCCGGGGGAAACGCCTCCGGAGCCGCTCTGGCAAGCTCTTTTTGACGAAGGCAAGCAAGCCTTCGACAAAAAGGATTACGCCGGCGCGCTGCAAGACTTCCAGCAGGTCACGCACACGACCGGCGTCTCGAAGGATTTGAACGCGCAAGCCGAAGGGTTGATCGTTGTCCTTCGCGACCGCGAAGAACAGAAGAAGGCGTTCGATCAGGGCATGCAACTGGAACGCGCCGGAAAGAAGCTGCAGGCCAAGGACACATTTGCGCGCGTGGTAAAAGCTCCGAATGGCGACTTGGATCTCGTGGCTTCGGCAAAAAACGAGATCGATCACATCGGCGCGATTCCCGAGCCGCCGCCCACTCCGGATCCCGGCCACAATCCGAACTCCTCGAACAATACTTCTGATTACACAGCAACGATGGGAGAAGTGCGCGAACTTATCGGCCAGGGCCGCTGGGACGACGCCAGCGCGAAATTGAGCAGCGTTCCGCCGACGCAGCCAGACTACAACGAGCTAAAAAAGCTGCTCGAGACCGCCCGGCAGGAAGATCAATATTATGGCCAGATGAAAGTAGCGTTTAACGGCGCCCACGCGAGCAAGAATAAGGAGGCGCTGGTCACCCTGTTGCCGTATTTCACTACGGAAGCCGGCAAAGCCGATAGGCATAGCCAGGATGCAAGCGTCATTGTCACGGAGATTGCCGCGGACCTGAAGGAACTCGAGGCCGGCAAGACACCTGGGGGCGGCGGCACGGGCGGAGTTGCGAATTCCAATGGCAGTGAAGCGGCCGCCGTCAACGATGTGTTGAAGCGCTATGCGGCGGCCTACGATGCAGGCGATATGCAAGCGCTGATAGCCGTCCGGCAATTCAGCGCAAAAGACCAAGACAGACTCCAGGACTTGCTCAGCGGCCTTAAAGGAAAAGGATATACCCTGCAAAATTGCACCCCTCCGCAAATGGGCAGAGTGACCGCCAGGGTCAGTTGCGTAGGAGTCTTCACCAAAGCCAGCGACATCAAGCCACAGCCCATCACGTTTGAACTCAGACGGATCAGCGGCCAGTGGATCATCATCGCGTCGAATTAGCCGGTTGCGAGCTCCCAGTTTACGGTGGTCGAGACCGTGATCGCCCTACCCCACCCCCGGGGTGTACGGAAGTCATGAAGTAAACCTATGAAACGATTGGGGTTGCGGCGATTCCTGCGTGTTGGCATGACGCGGCTGGTTCGGGCGAAAGATGATCGAACCGGGCGCACCCCACCCCCGGTGTTTTTTTGTAAGAGCGGCAAACACAGGACTTATGCTTGACGCGGCTCGCAAGAGCGACAAATGCGAGACTTAAAGGTGTTTTGTTTTGAACGAGTTGCGTCATGTTCGTAAAAGCGGTAAAGGAAAGATCTGCGTTCGGTACAATTCGGGAAATCAAAGGCTTGCGCGTATGTTTCGGCCTCCGCTCGGGGTAAAGGAGAGCAAAACCAGAGAGTTAGGCGCAGCGAAGCCTAGAGAAACAAAAAAGCCGGCTAGATGCCGGCGGTACGAAACAAAACCCACTATTACCTGGGAGACATAATACCAGAAATTAGAGATTTGTCAAGGGAAATCGGGTAGTGTGAGTGTGATGAGTCGTTGATTGCACTGGGCGGCTAAGCTACAGGTTGGGCATTGATCCCGCTATGGAGAAAGCGCAGGAGAAACGGTTCTGTTGCCTTACGCCGCGGGCGGCGTGCACTTGGATTGCGGCTTTCCTCATTCTGTATGGTCTTGGGCTGATCGCTCTACATCTCGGACATCTCGGTCGATATCAGGGGACCGCGCTCTTTGTGGCGATGGGATTGGCGTGTTTTTTCAATTTTGCGCGGAACAGAACCTTCCATTGCTTCATTACCGGGCCATTTTTTATCGTTGTGGCTCTTGCGCTGGGTTTGGAGACATACGGCGTGTGGAAGTTGAGCAACACGGTGCTATGGCCGGTCGTGCTGGTTGTGGTGGGGATTGCGTTTCTGCTGGAGAGGCGGGTTGCCGGTGGTGCGGCTGGTGCCCGGCAACTCGACTAGTCGGGACTTGGCGAAATGCTACATCCTGTGTCGTTGTGAAACGAATACAACAGGCTGCGAAGTGTAGCCAACTGGGTTATATTGGCCTGCCGCGAGTAGCAAAATGGGTTTCCTATGAATCGTAGATCGCGACCCCTAGAGCGTTTTGTGCGAGGCTCGTTACTGCTGCTGGTGTCGGTTGCCCCAGCCTTCGCCCAGAAATTGCCTTCGCCAATACGTGTGTGGTCGGTGGGGCCGCTGACGAAAAGCCAACCCGTGATGGGTATCGCCTTTGGAGCTGGAGGCGCAACCATCACAGGGCCATACGTGGATTCCCAGACAGGCTCGACATTCGCGGCGACTCGCAGCGTTATCTTCGCGGACGACCGCGTTGTTGTCGTGTCGATGGTGGGACTGCGAAAGGTCGAGGGTAAACAGGTCCTGGAACAGGTGTATCAGCTTCTGTCGCTCGACGCCAATACTGGGAAAGTCGAGGACACTCGCGAAATCGCTGCGTTTGGATCGGTCCAGGTGTTCGCTACAAATGACGCTCATGTCATCGTCTCCGGTAGAAGCATGTTGCGGCTGACTCCGGAGTTGAAAGACAACGGCAGCTTTGACTATCACGCGACTGGGCATAAATTTGGAAATGTGGAGAATGCTTCACCCGAGGGAACCACGCTAGGGAATGAGACAAGCCCGGGTTTTGAACTGATAGATACCCGGACCTTGAAAGCTACAGAACTTACGTTGAATCCCTCTGTCGACACCTCAGTGAACAGCAAGGGCTTTGTCACGGATAACGTGCATTGGACCGGCGACTATCCACGGGAACTGGCGTTCGTCACTTACACGGACGCCTTCGGACAGCATCTGCTTTATCATGGCGCATGCGGCGGTCGGCCACAGTTCTTGACTGACGATCTCGTTTTTGAGCCCGGCTGCAAGAGTCCCCTGATCGTTGATATTCACGGTAGTCCAGTCAGAACGATTTCGGTGAACGGTTCATTTTCGTATGCAGGCGTTTCGCAAAACGGGCAGCGATTTGCACTCCAACTCGCCAGTTTTTCTAGCACGGGTTCGCTCAAACACGAACGCTTTGTAATCTACTCCGTCGACACGGGCCAGGCTATCGCCGAAGTGAAACCGGATCAACTTGCCCGGGGGCAGTCGTGGACTGCGTTCTCTCCTGATGGTTCGATGTTTGTCATCGGCTCACCGCTAAAGCTGACGCTGTACCGTTTGCCCTAGCACGCCGGGCGACCGAACGCCGGAATCACAGCTTCTTCGCAAATAATTCAGATGCCTGATAGACGCTGGTTACTGGTTCATTCTTATGGGGCAGCCGTAGTTGGATAGGTAGCCTTCTTGGAAGAAGGGGACGCCTTTCAGGTCGACGTCGAAGCGGACTTCGACGGGCTTGTTGTTGCTCATGATGGGCTGGCCGGTGGGGCCGTGGAGAGGGCCTTGGATGATGTAGCCGCTGCCATTGGGCTGCCACTTGTAGCCGCCGAAGAAATGGGCGACGGCCCAGAAGCCCGAGGCGCGCTGGAGCTCGAGGTCGCCGCCGCCGCTATTCAAGCTGAGAGTGGCGTTCTGAACCGCAGTGCCGGGCCAGGTGAATTTGCGCGTGCCGCCATTGCCCGTGATGGTCCAATCCTGCCCATCAAACGAAAGTTTTTCGCTCTTGAAGCCGCCGGCTTCCGGCAAACGCGCCGAGACGGAGTATTCAAAATGCGGGTCCGTGGCGTTATTCGGATAGACGGCCAGTTGAATAGCGTACATTTCGTTGATGAAGCGAAGAGAGCGGGGACCGACGGGCGTTGAGCTTCCGAGAGCGCGGGCATAGGTCGTGCCCTCGAGGGAAAGCGTGCTCTTTTGCGCGGCCAGGTATTGCGACAGCAGGCCTTTGCCGGGCTGGAAGAACTCGTTGAACTCCTGGAGCGTGACATCGCGGCTGCTCCGAGCGTTGAACGGATAGACGGATTGAAGCGCTTTGTAGGGCTTGCAGAGACCTTCCGCCGAGCCGCCGCTGTTGGCCCAAAGCCTTTGCAAATCTTTTATCGGCTCTTCGAGAAGCGTGCCAACCATGGTATCGACGTGGCCTTCCGTGTCATTGGGAAGCCCTTGCGCGATTTGCGCGGCGGCAAGGTGAGCTTGCCCAGCAGTCTGCAAGCAGGAAGTTTTGGAAGCCTCTTTTTGATCCGGAGGAGAACTCGCCGTTTGCTGTACGCATTGCTGAAGGCTGAGCAGGCCCTTCATGTAGGCATCGTTCGAGGCTTGATCGTATTTTTTCTGCACGCCGCAGCCGGGGGAGACGACTTGTTGCGGCGATTGGAAGGCGAGCTTAATCGTGGCGGAAGGCACATTCGTGTTGTCCGAGACGTCGCAGATCAGGGCCAGAAGCGCCGAGGAATTTGCTGATAGCTTCATCAGTTTTGTCGCGGCGTCGGAGTCCGAGCCATAAGGCAAAACTCTGGAAGCGTTCAGGAATTTGCGCCACTGCTGAATGAAATCTTTTTCATAAAGGGAACGAAGCGTGTTGCTGAGGTCCGCGGCGGAGAGGTCGGTGCTGGTGGTCGAGCCGAGAACCCAAGGCTCGCCTTGGAGAAAGCGTTTGGAATTCTGAATGTCGGCGTCCATTACTTTCCAGCCATCGGAGGTGAAGGCCGCGGAAACGTCGTCGGAGGCGCGCATGACGTCGAGGCTGTCGGGATGCTGAGCGGCGAAGCGGTAGTCCTTCGTTTTCTGGCGCGCGTCGGCCAGCATGCTCAGGTAGATGCGCTGCGGCCCGGCGAGTTTGTTGAGATAGGTGCGGACTTGCAGGACCAAGCTGGCATCGTTTTGTTTTGAGAGAGGGTTGTCGATGGTCAGCTCAGAGCTATAGAAGGCAAATTGTTGCGCGGCGAGGCTGCTGTGGTCCTGATCCAGATCGCCGAGATCTTTTTTCCATTCCTGCATCAGGAAGTCTTGCAGGAACTCGCCGAAATTGCGCTGAAATTCGGTACTGGTGAGCAGGTAGGTTTTGAGGGCGTCGTAGGCTGAGCCGGAATCCGCGGACGCTTGAGGATCGCCCTGGTAGCTGCGCAAATCGGCGAGGAGATTGCGTTTGGTGTGTTGGAAAAGGAGTTGATCGAAGGCATGAAAATAGATGGCTCGGGCATCGTCGAAAACGGAATCGCCGGTGTAGAGGCCCCAGCGAAGATGCAGGGGGACGCCATTCTGGTCGTAGCCGCGAAGTTCGGCGAGATTTTTCCCGAGGGCATCGAGACACCGCAGAGAATCGAGCGTGGGCTGCTGCGAGCCGGGATTCTGCACCAGAGAAAGATCTTGTCCGGCGCTTTGAATGCTGGAGACGAGCTGTTCGTTTCCGACGAAAGAGATGACTGTTGCGATGGTCCAGATAATCGCAAGGCCAGCGATGGATGCGAACAGAATGCGGCGCCCAAAATCGCCGCGCGTGCTTTTTCCGCTGGCCCCCAGCGCAGCGCGGTCCTGCAACAGGACATGGCTAAAAACGTGGCTCAGGAAAACACGCTGCATCGACCTGCGAGCTTCGCTCGCGCCTTCCAGCGATGTGCCCGCGGCCCAGGACGTTTTTGCGGACTGATCCTTCGCGTTGATCAAGCTCGTCGCGTCAGGGTTGAAACCGCCGGGAGCGCGTTGAAGCGCCGTGCGTGAGCCGAGCATGGTTTGCCCGGAGTTCGAGGAAACCGTGATCACGCGCTGGCCCACGAAATAAAAGCCGCGCAGAAAAGGACCGGTGCGGAGATGGCCGGGACGGCAGAGGTCCACCAGAAACTGCACGAGAGGCTTGCTCAGTTTTCCAAATTCGCGGGGAAACTCGTAGACACCGGCCTGGCGGTCGCCGTTGCGTTCGCGGCTGAGGAGTCCGGGACGGCACTCCGCCAGACTGAAAAAGATGGCTTGGAATGCGGCAGTGAGGCGGCGCGTTTCCTGTTCGGCGTAGACGCCGGAGCTTGTGGAACCAACGAGCGGCAGAGTGGAGCCGAGGACTTGCGAAGTTTCTTCGTTGCTAAAAGTGCCGGCGAATTCGTCGAAATATGGAATGCGGTCGGAGCGATTAAAGAGCACGTAGACGGGAAGGCTGACACCCAGATGATAGGAAAGCTCTTCGAGGCGCGTGCGAAGCTTTCGGGCTTGCGCGACGATTTTGTCTAGCGCGGCTTCGCGGATGAGCTTTTCGCAGTCCACGCAGACGACGGCGGCGCGCGGAGCCGTCTTTGCGCCCCCGAAAATGGAGCTGAGACTGCTGGGGACGAAATGCTTGATGAGTCGGACCCACGAGCCAGGATCTTCGAGGAGCGGGCCACCAGCTTCGACAAAAACCGTTTTGCGCGCGAACCAGAGATTGGCGACTCGCGTGGGCACGATGCTGCTTTCTTGATAGACCTGGCCGGCGAGGAGTTCTGCATCCAAGCCACTTTGATCCATCGCGCTGGTTTTGCCGGCGCCGGTTTCTCCCAGCAGGAAAACCACAGGGAGCGAGGACAGCTTTGCGCCAGCAGCCAGACGCGCGGCCGCGACCTTGCCTGAGGCTTCCCGAATTAGGATGTCCACGTCCTGGGAAGCTCCGGCGGAAGCGCCGATGAACGCGCCCGCGGAAGCAGCCGCCGGGGCGGCCGGGGCGTGAATTTCTTCAGCGGCGGGCAAGGAAGGACGCGAGGAGCGGGCCCAGAGAAGCAATCCAATAATCGCGATGACGCCCAGCAGGAGGATACCTGCGCGCAACACGAGAGCGTTGGTGCCGACCACATGAAAAATTGGCCCGGCGAACCAGGTCAGCATCAAGACCACGATGGCGGCCGCTCCGGCAGCAAGATATTCCCATTGAAATCGCATCTCCACTCCCTACGGGTGGTTTAGAGGTGCCATTGCGTGAATGCCAGAAACTGCGGACAACATTCGCATCTTGAAACCGACGAATAGGAGAATTCCTAAAATCACGAAACCAAGCGCTCCGAAGGCCAGACGCGACACCCAGGGATCGCGCTTGGCGAGCACGACACCGCCTTCGGGAACGGCCCAGGCCGGCGAGAGTCCCACAAGCGGTCCGCGAACGCGGCGGATTTTTTCCATGGCGGAATCGATTACCGGGCGCGTGGCTTCCGGGCCGGAGAGGCCGTAGCGCCCCTTGTAGCCCATCAACAGGCACAGCACGTAGACTTCGAGCACGTCGGCTACGTCATTTGAATCGGAGCGGGATACGAGCTTCTCTAGATTGTCGAAAAAAGTTTCTCCGGCGACGTGATGTCCGAACATTTCTTCTTGAAGCGGCATGCTGTGCCACGAGCTGAAGACTGGATTGTTCGAGTTGAGGATCGACTCATCCAGAAAGGCGACCACGGCGAGCGTGGCATTCCGAATGTCGTCGGGAGCGTAGGCTTTTTTGACCGCGTCCTTTTCCGCGGAGCGCAGGCCGGCCTGGATGTTGGCGCGAAAGGCATTCGCGTCGGCGACGGCCTGACGGTTCTGCCGCACGCGCACGATCACGGTCAAAATTTGCTGGTAGATATAGGCGAGATTTTCCGTGCGCCGTTTTGTGGACGCTTCGCGGGGCTGCAGGTTCGTGGCCCCGAACATGGTGGCTCCCACGCTCTCCTCCTAGGACTCCAACACAACCAGAAGCTCGATTTCCGCGCTGGGGATGTCGTCGGGAACATACACGCCGACTTTGCGCGTTTGCACGATGTGCTCCCAGCAACTCCCGGTGCGGCTGATGCCGAAATACTGAAACTCGATTTTGGGCGCGATGGCGGAAGGCGGGATTGGCAAATGGACGAGGCCCAAGCCAGGCAGCGCCGTTTTTACAAGCTCGGGCAACAGATCCTTCGAGCAAATTTTCACGAGGCGCGGCGTCTTCGCGATAATTTCGGCTTCTCCGGTATCCGCGCGAACCGCGAGAACCCATCGCGCCCGATCCAGGCAGCGCTGATCCAGCACCTCGCCATTCCGGAAATTTCGCCCGGCCAAAACCAGGGGAATCAGGACGCAATTCGATGGCACCACGAGCTCGAGATGCGCGCGAATATGCTGATTCAGCGGGCCAAAACATTTTTCCAAATCATCGTGATTGTAGGCCGGCAGTGTTTCGGGGTGGGAATCCAGCCCAAACGTACACAAAGCACCCGCGAGGCGCGACATCTCAAGATATAGCTGCTCTGGATGCCCGCGCTCGGAAACGCTTAGGTGCCGTAGTACGGAGAGACTCTCGTTCACCGTATGCACGAACCAGAAACTCGCGATCTCCTCCGAAGAGTATCCCGCGCGGCCCTGCGCGGTAGCTCGCCGCGCGCGCGAAAGGGACGCGCTTTTTTCGTCGAGAATATCCACCAGAGTGCGGGCCATGACCAGTAGACGTTCGCTCGCACTTATTTGCAGGCACGGCGGAATAAATCCCGGATCGAAGATGAAACGCCCAGAGCCATCGCGCAGCACGCGCGCGACAGGCAGCGTCACCAGGCCCTGGTTATCCTGCGTCTCGAGCGCAAATCGAATATTTTTCCGGCCAAGCTGGATCTCTTTCTCGTCGCGCCCGGTGTTGTCGTCGGGCAAAGTGCGCATTTCCGCCCGAAAGCGCACTTCGATCTGCGATGGTTCGGAATCGAGCGCGCAATTCGGGCCTTCCGGCCGTCTCTCCGGAACGGCAAGGAGGACCAGAAGGGACTCTCGCGTGGGTGAGAAAAGATCGTTGATGTTTAGTAAGGGAGGCAGCGCGTCGGCATCCGGCATTTGAAACGCCAAGCCGTCCGGGAACAGCCCGCGCGCATGCACCAGCGACAACATCCCATTTTGCAGCGCATCCGGATCCAGTTTGCAACTGATCAAGCCATAAGGCGCGAACCACAGGCTCGAAGTCGAGAAATGAACGAGGTCTTCAAAGGATTGGGATTGCGCCTGGAAGTGATGGGGGCCCAGGTACATCCCCTCGTGCCACACCACCTTGGAAAGATGCTTCATTGTTCCGTTGATCATGCCCGGTTCAGCGGCGGCATTCTGCGTCTAACCCGGCGCGAATCAGCTCCCTAATGAATGAGGCAGTGCGATGATCGGCGCGTCGCCGGTCGGCTCGTACGGCCTTTTCCGGCCCGACAGGGGCGCCGGCTGCAATTCGTAATCGATCTCTAGCCGGAAGAAAAGCCCGGAAGAGCCCCTAAAGGCGTGAATCGTGCCTAACTATGGCTTTTGCGTGGATGGATGTCAAGACATTCGCCCCGCTGCTCCAGCTATTTGGTATTATGCCCGCGCTGTTCGCGAGACGACTGCATGCTTCCACTAAAGATGGGTACTTCGGAACAGTTTGCGGCGCTTCGCGAGCATTTTTTCCGGGCGGGCTTCACCGAGGAAACCCTCCGCCAAAGGCTGGATATCCATCCGGGCAGGGAGTTGGACCTCGCCGGGCTTTCCTGCCGCCCTCCTCTGAAGCCCAAAGTCGGCGACAGCCTCGATGCCCTCATCTATCTATTTGTTCTCGGCGAGTCTCTCCCCACCGCGGAAGCCGTGTCTCTTTTCCCGCCCGTGGTTTGGGAGGCTCTCCAGCAAATTCAATTGGTGATGCCCGACCCTGACAATCCTCATCGCAGCCTTGCCACCGTCGCACTTTATCCGATTCGAGACTTGTTCCTCGCCTCGGATCGCTGGTCCAATCCCGATCACTCTCCCCGACCGATGTTCGCGGACATCGTCTACCCCGCTCTGACGAAATCCGCGAAGCAGTTTATCGACTTCACCTCTTACGAACCGTGCGACGACTTTCTGGAATTGTGCGCCGGCACCGCGCCCGCCGCGTTGCTCGCGGCGCGATCCTCCAAGAACGTCTGGGCCATCGACATCGCCGAACGTTCCCTGGACTTCGCCAAATTCAACGCCGCGCTCAACGGCATCCACAACGTCAGCTTTCTCCAAGGCGATTTGTTTCAACCGGTGGAAGAGCGCACTTTCGACCGCATCGCCGCCCATCCTCCTTACGTGCCCGTCCTTAAAACCGCGGAGATTTTCTACGGCGGCGGCGAAGTCGGCGAAGAAATCACCCAGAGAATCATCACCGAGCTTCCGTCCAAACTAAAGCCAGGTGGCCGCCTTTATTGCCGAACTCTGGGAACCGAACGCCCCGGCAAGCCTTTCGAAAAACGCATTCGCGAGTGGCTCGGCGAGAAGCATCCGGAATTTGACGTGGCCTTGTTCGCCATCCAAACCCTCGAGCCGCGCCAATTCGCCATCGAGGAAACCATCAACAAAAACGGCGGCAGGGAACAATTCGCGCAATGGGAAAAACTCTTCACAAAGAACGACGTGCGCGAGCTCGTGATTGGAATCGTTGTGATTCAGCGCCACGATGTTCAGCGCCCCGCCTTCACCATTCGGCGCACGATTCATAGCAATACCTCTGCCGCTGCCATCGAGTGGGCCATGCAGTGGGAATCGGAGATGCAGATGGAAGGCGCGGCGCAACATCTTCTCCAGGCCAGGCTTCTGGCCTCTCCCAAAGTCGAGATTATTGTCCGCCACGTCCTGCGCGACGGCGAGATCACGCCGGAGAATTTTACTCTCTCCATCGACCGGCCTTTCGCCACCGATTGCAAAGTGCAGCCTTGGATGGCGGCTCTCCTGCCGCGCTGCGATGGCAACACAACTGTCGCTGACCTTTTCGAATTGGCCAAAGAAAATAGCTGGATCGTTCCTGACACTCCATCGGAAGAATTCTGCAGGCTGCTTGCGACTTTGATTAGCGGAGGATTTCTTCTGACCGAAAAATCTAGATCGCCTGTGGCAGCAGGATAAGCAGTTCGAGCTGCGGCTCCGGAACATCGCTCGGCACGAAAGCCGCCAGGCTGCGTCCTTTCGTCACCGTTTCCCAAGCCATGCCCGCCTGATTCAGACTGAAATACTGATAGTTGAGTTTCACCGGAATCGACGCCGGCGGCCTGGCCGCATGCGTGAGTTGCATTCCAGGCAGTGCCTGTCTCACGAGCTGTTCGATTTGCGCCGCAGAGCAAACTTTGATCAACTGCGGACCTCTCTTGATGAGCTCCGCCTGGTTCATCGTCGAGCTGACCGCCAAATAGAATTTCGTGCCTGCGAGATAACGGTCGTCATCGATGTTCGTCGAGTAGATGGACGGCTTCACCAGCTTCAAAGGCAGCGCCACAAAATTACTCGGGACCACGGTCTCGAGAAGCTCGCGCAGCTTTTCGTCCAAATCCGTGAAGCAGACGCCCAGATTTTCGTGATCGTAAAGAGGCAAATCCCTCGGCTGGATTTTTAGCGAAAAAGTGCTCAGCGCCCCCGCCAGCGACGTCAGCAAGCGGAAAAGCACGTCGGGATGTCCGTGCCGCACGTCATGAATGTGGCGCAGAGCAGGGAAGTGCCCATTTACGGTGTACAAAAGCCAGAAGCTGGCGATGTCCGCCGCGGAAAAATCCGCCAGACCCGCGCTGCGCTGCCGCCGTCCCCCCGCGAGAATGCTGCTTTTTGCCGCCAGGATCTCGATGAGGCGCCGCGCGATGCCCATCAGATAGTCGCTCGCCGCGATATCGAGCAGAGGGGGAACGTACTGCGAGTCGAGCCGGAAAGTGCCCGCGGAAGTACGCTGAACCCGCGCAATTTGCAGGGAGTTGCATCCTTCGCGAGACTCGCCCTCGAGCAGGAATCGCAAGTTTTTTCGCGCGATTTGCACCGGCTTTTCCGTTACGCCGGAATTTTCATCCTTCAAATTGACGATTTCGGAGAGATACCTCACGTCCGCGTTTTTTTGCGCGATAGAGACGTTCAATCCGTGTGGCCTGTACTCCGGAATGGCCAGGAAAACATCCAGGGAAGTCTGCTCGGCCTCAAAAAAGAGACCGATCGGTCTGGGCGCCGGCGCGGCGTCCGACTCCGGAATCTCGAAAGGCAGGCCATCCGCAAAGAGGCCGGAAGCGCGCGTCAGCGCGAAATTGCCTTCGGCCAGCGCCTCTTGGTTGATCTCCAATTCCAGGAATCCCCAGGGCCGGAAATTCAGCCCCTCCAATCGAAACTGCAGGCAGCTCTCGACATAGCGGTCACGAGTTTGCAAATGTTGCGGCGTGAGGAAGGTGCCCTTTGACCAGATGACAGGTTGAAGCTGGCGCATGGTTTGCGGCTAAAGCTAGCAGGAGCGGTGCGTGGAAGTCAAAAGAGATTACTCCGAGATTTCGGTAGCGAGAGGTGGACCCCGCCGTATTGTGCCGTGCGGTTTTTGGAGCGCTGCTCGATTGTGGCCCATTTCCATTTTTAGCGGGCTACCAACGACTAACGGAACTCCTCTTTTAGGTCGCTTAGGCGGTCGGAAAGGCTCATTCAAGTGAGTCCAAAGTGCAAATCACGCAGCACCCCTGCCAATGCCAATTCTCCGGGCTCCGATATGAGCGTGCCCGCCGCGGACCTTGTTGTGATGGAATCCCCTGCCTGAGACCTTAATCCTTTTGTTTTCTGTGCGTTGCTTGTTCATCTAAAGTTCGTCCAGAGTTCAGCGCCAGTGCATTGCTATCTCCGGCAGATTGCGTGAAACTGCGCGGGATGTTGGTGCCTTTGAGAACACCTGGGACAGGCAAGGATGTTCTGCCGCGAAGGCTGAGCCGGGCAATGAGCATCCAGTCAGGCGTGGAGCACCTAGCCAAATTCAGGGCGGACGGATTGCCCGAAGGTGGTCCAACCAAACTTAGGCTGGAGGGGCTCGTTCCCGGCGCCTTTCAAGTGCAGAGTTGTTGGCACCAGCTCGCCACAGGAAGAGGCTGCCTGCGGGGCCTAAGTGGAAGCAACATGCCCAAAGTTGGTCACAAACTGTTCTCGATCAGGCACTTATTGCTAGCGCATGGGCGATCGCGGCCCAGTTCTAGGACTAGAGAACTAATTGACGGACAGTGGGAATCGTGATAAACCGTGCCGATGTAACAGGGTGTCCTGCCTTGCCGATACGGTTTTCGCTCTCAAAACACTATCCGCACCGAGAGGAAGATTTTAAGGGGAACACATGGCCAAAGAAAGCGTCCATAAGAAGCTCGAGAGGGTGCGTCCGCCTCGAGTGCATGTCACGTACGATGTTGAGGTTGGCGACGCCATCGAGGTAAAAGAGCTACCTTTTGTCATGGGTGTTTTAGCTGACCTCAGCGGCCAGCCCACCGAAGCGCTGCCGAAGCTGAAGGACCGGCGGTTCGTCGAGATCACCCCCGATAACTTCGACGGAGTGCTCGAGAGCTTCAAGCCGCACCTCACTCTCGAAGTCGATAACAAACTCAGTGACGAAGCCGACGCGGGCAAGCTTCGAGTAGATCTTGATTTCAAGAGCCTCGACGACTTTGACCCCGCCAACGTAGCAAAGAACGTCAAACCGCTGAAGGAGCTCCTCGACTTGCGCCAAAAGCTGGGAGACTTGCGCGGGGCGTTGCAAGGAAACGACAAGCTGGACGACCTGTTGATGGAAGCCGTCGGCAATACTCAAAAAGCCGACCAACTGAAAAAAGAGATCGAAAAGGAAAAGCCCAAGGGAGGCTCCGATGAGTAAGCCGGAGAAGGCGGCCGCGCAGTCGGCGGGAGCCAAGACGACGGAATCGAGCCTGCTGGATCAGATAGTCGATCAAGGGCGGTTTGGCCGCGAGGGAACAGCGCGCGAGCGTGGCCGCGACATGGTTAAGGAATTCGTCGCCCAGGTTCTCGAAGGCGAGATGAAGCTTTCGCGCGACGCCGACGCCACTATAAATTCCCGTGTGGCGCAAATCGATCATCTGATCTCCCTTCAATTGAATGAGATTCTGCATCATCCCGCCTTTCAGAAGCTGGAAGCCAGTTGGCGCGGTATCAAGTACATGATGGATCAGAGCGAAACCAGCGCGATGCTCAAGATTCGCGTTCTTAATGTCAGCAAAAAAGAGCTGCTGCGCGACCTTCAGCGCGCTCCCGAATTCGATCAGAGCGTGATGTTCAAAAAGGTCTATGAGGATGAATTCGGAATCTTCGGTGGCGAGCCTTTTGGCGCGCTCATCGGCGACTACGAATTCAGCAAGCATCCCGAGGACATCGAGCTGCTCGAAAAAGTTTCGCAAGTGGCTGCCGGAGCGCACGCTCCTTTTCTGACGGCCGCTGCTCCGGAGCTTTTGAATCTGGACAGTTTCTCGCAATTGGGCGATCCGCGTGACATCGGCAAAATCTTCGACAGCACGGAATTCGCGAAATGGAAATCCTTCCGTGCGAGCGAAGACTCTCGCTACGTCGGCTTGACCATGCCGCGCGTTCTCATGCGCCTCCCCTATGGAAAAGATACGAAGCCCGTTGACGACTTCAACTACGAGGAAGGCGTGGACGGAACGGATCATTCCAAATATTTGTGGGGAAATGCCGCTTACGCTCTCGGCGCGCGCCTCACGACAGCCTTCGCGCAATACGGCTGGTGCGCCTCGATTCGTGGCGTAGAAGGCGGGGGCCTGGTTGAGGGTTTGCCGACGCATACTTTCCGGACGGACGAAGGCGACGTAGCCTTGAAATGCCCCACGGAAGTCGCCATCACCGACCGCCGCGAAAAAGAACTTGCGGATCAGGGCTTGATTCCTCTGGTCCATTGCAAGGGCACGGACTATGCGGCCTTCTTCAGCGTGCAGTCCGCCAATAAACCGAAAAAGTTCGATAAGGCCGCTGCCAACGCCAACGCCCGCCTTTCCGCGCAATTGCCTTACATTCTCGCGGTTTCCCGGTTTGCTCATTACATGAAGTCCATCATGCGCGACAAGATCGGCGGTTTCATGAGCCGCGGGCAGTGCCAGACATTTCTCACCCAGTGGATCATGCAGTACGTCACCGATGACGATCAGGCGAGTGCCGCCACCAAGGCGAAGTTCCCCCTTCGCGAGGCCAAAATCGAAGTCAGTGAGATTCCGGGCAAGCCCGGGGCGTATCGCGCCATTGCTTTTCTGAGGCCGCACTTCCAGTTGGATGAGCTGACCGTTTCGCTCAGGCTGGTTGCGGAACTGCCTGCGCCGGCAAAGTAACTGCCGCACGGGGACGCTTTGGCTATCCGGAAGGGAACTGCGCTTTCACGCTTTAGCAGTCATGTCGAAAAGCCAGGTAGTACACGGATTTTTGCTAGATTTTGAATACTAGGAGGACAAAAGAATGCCTGCGTATGAAACCAAGATGGCGCCGATGACAAGCCATTCCGATTTTTTCTTGAAACTCGGCGACATCAAGGGAGAATCCCTGGACGACAAACACAAGGGCGAAATCGATCTCATGACCTTCCGGTTTAACGTGCGGCAGCCCGGCGGCTCGGCTGTTGTCGGGGCCGGCGGGGGAGTCGGCAAAGCCCAATTTGGCGAATTCGAATTCACCAAGCGCATTGACTCCGCTTCTGCCAAGCTCATGCTCGCCTGCGCTAGCGGACAGCATTTTCCTGAAGTCACGCTGACTTGCCGTAGAGCGGGCGGGAGCCAAGCGGATTTCTTGAAGATCAAGCTTGAAAACGTGATCGTTTCCGGATACGAGTCCATTGGAGGAGACGCTGCTTTCAAAGATACTCTTCCCCTCGACACGTTCCACCTCAACTTCGCCAAGATCACTTACAACTACATGGCCCAGAACTCCGATGGCACGCAAGGGGCCAACACCCAGACCGGCTGGGATCTGCAGAAGAACGTCAAAATATAAATCGTTTGTTTCGCCTCTTCTGGCTGGGTTTCTTCGCAAGAAGGCGCCCAGCCGGAGGGTGCTTGACCGTCCGCGTCATCGTCTTCCGCAGTCGCGGCGTTGAATCCGGGGTCTCATGTCAGTCCAACAACTGTTTCAGGCTGGGCGTCTCAACGACGCCATTCAGGCTTTGAACGCGGAAGTCCGGGATAACCCTACCGACGCCAAGCGCCGCACCTTTCTTTTTGAATTGCTTTGTTTTTCCGGCGATTTTGTCCGCGCGGAAAAACAGCTCGATATTTTGGGCAGCGAAGGCCGCAATGCCGAAATGGGCGCTCTCCTCTATCATGCCGCCCTTCATGCCGAGCGCACCCGCCACGATCTTTTCAGCAAAAAGGAATATCCCATTTCGAAAAATACCGCCGCGCTCGGACAATTATCTGTCAGCATCAACGGCAAGCCGTTCCATTCCCTGACCGACGGCGATCCGCGCATCGGCTCGAATCTTGAAGTTTTCGCCGCCGGCAGTTACATGTGGATCCCTTTTGCGCTTCTCACTTCCATCGAGATTGCTCCGCCAAAACGCCTTCGCGACCTCCTGTGGCTACCCGCGAAGGTCCGCACCTCGGATAAGTATGAAGACCGCGAGCTGGGCGAAGTTCTGCTCCCCGTGCTCACGCCTTTTGCCGGCCAGCATAAGGACCCGGCTGTTCGACTTGGCCGCGCCACGGTCTGGGAAGAGACTGACGACGCGGAAGTCGTCCCCGTTGGCCAAAAGATTCTGCTTGCCGATGACGACGAGGAATGGCCCATTCTGGAGCTGCGCAATATCCAAATCGCGATCGCCCAGACGGCCTCCTAACGGCCATGCCGCTCCCCGAAGGTCTCCTAAACCCCATTCCCGGGGACAATCCAAGCGGAAAGACGCTGCGCTACGATCCTGTCTACGACAAAATTCGCGAGGCGCGCCGCGAAGAAGATGTTCTCCCGCAGGGTGACTGGTCTCGCGAAGTCAAGAAAGCCGATTTCCCGCTCGTCATCAAGCTGACCACGGAAGCGCTCTCCACCAAGAGCAAGGATTTGCAGTTAGCCGCTTGGCTCACCGAAGCCATTCTGTTTCGCGATCACATCGCGGGCCTTCGCGAGGGGCTCGATCTCCTCCGCGGTTTCATGGAAACGTTCTGGGACACTCTCTACCCGGAAATCGATGACGGCGACTTGGAGTTTCGCGCTGGCCCGCTCGCTTGGGTCGGCTCCAAACTCGATGGAGCGGTGCGCCGCCTGCCCATCACCAAGAATAAGCTCGATTATTTCAAATACCAGGAATCTCGCCGCGTTGGATACGAAGCCGACGCCGCCAGCGAAGAAAAAGCCGCCGCGCGAGCCGCCGCCATCGCCGAAAAAAAATGCACCGCCGAGGAATTTGACGAAGCTGTCCGAGCCACCGGCGATGCCTACTACGAAAAACTTGCCGCCAACTTGGTCGCCGCCCTCGAATCGTTGCAGGCTCTCGAGAGCCTCAGCGACGAGAAGTTCGGCCGCGAAGCCCCCAGCTTCGCCAACCTTCGCACCGCTCTCGATGAGCTCCAGGATTTGGTGAAGCAGTATCATCAGCCTGCAGCGCCAGCCGAAGAAGGAGACGCATCGGCCGAAACCGAAGCGAGTGAGGCTACAAAAGACGCCGCCGCAGCCGGGACGGGCGCGCCGGCCTCCAAGAAGCGCTCCGGCTCCGTCTCGGCTGAACCTGCTGATCGCGACGACGCTATGCAGCGCCTCACCATCGTGGCTCACTTCTTGCGCCACGAAAGCCCCGTCAATCCCGTGCCGTATCTGTTGCTTCGCGCCCTGCGCTGGGGAGAGCTCCGCGCTGCGGGCGCCGCGCTCAATCCTGCGATGCTCGAAGCGCCTCCCACCGAAAAGCGCACGCTCATCAAGAAAATGTCAATGGAAGGCGATTGGGCCGGAGTCCTGGAGAACGCGGAACAAGCCATGAGCTTGCCCTGCGGCCGCGGCTGGCTCGATCTGCAGCGTTATTCCGTGCGCGCTTGCGAATCTCTCGGCTCGGATTACGAACCCGTCGCCGCCGGCATCCGCTCCGAACTGAAAGCCTTGCTCGCCGATTATCCCGATCTATTGAACTCTTCCCTCATGGACGACACTCCTGCCGCCAACGCGGAAACGCAAACCTGGCTCAAAGAAAGCATCTTGCCGCCGCCCGCCGCGCCGCAGCCCAGCGAACCGGAATTCGCCCCCGCGCCGGCCTTATCGAATTCGCCTTCCGAAAGCGCCAACGGTGAAAAAACTCCCGGCGTCATCGAGCTAGCCATGAAAGCCGCCCGCGCCGGAAAAGTCCAGGAAGCCATCGGCATTTTAACCCGCGAAATGAACAACGAACGCACCGGCCGCGGCCGCTTTCAGCGCCATATCCAGCTCGCCAACATTTTTCTCGCAACCAAGCACGAAGCCATCGCCTACCCCATCCTTGTCGAACTCGCTGAAGAAATCGAGCGCCGCAAACTCGAGGAATGGGAAGAAGCCGCCATCGTCGCGCAGCCTCTTGCGTTGCTCTATCGCTGCGCGGAAAAACTCGGCCGCGACGACGCCGAAAAAGAAAAAATTTACCAGAAGCTTTGCCGCCTCGATCCCGGCCAAGCGCTTTCTCTGAGGTAATCGATGCCGGACTACGATTCCAACGCGCCTCTCCGATTGCCGCTCCTGGACCGCCTTTTGGACGACGAGCACAGAATCAAATCCGAAGCGCCCATGTCTCGCAGCACCTCCCTCGCGCGTCTCAAGACCGCCGTCCGCCGCGATCTCGAGAATCTTCTCAATACCCGCCGCACTCCCGATTACATTCCCGAGGGCTCCGTCGAGATTCTCCGTTCCGTCTATTATTACGGCTTGCCTGACATCACTTCCATGCCCGCCAATTTTCTCTACGAACAAACCAAATTGCTCCAGTCCATCGAAACCGCAGTAAAAACCTTTGAGCCTAGGCTCGACGGCGTCCGCGTCTCCCTCGTCCCCGTCGCCGGCCAGTCCCGCGTTCTGCGTTTCGTCATCGACGGTATGCTCCGCATCGACCCGCTTCCCGAGCACGTCGTCTACGACGCCTCCATCGAACTCACCAGCCTCGAAGTTTCCATTTCCGGAGACGACCGTGCGTGACGAGCTGCTCGAATATTACGAGCGCGAACTAACCTATCTCCGCCAGATGGGCGCGGAGTTCTCCGAGAAATATCCCAAAGTGGCCTCGCGCCTGCTTCTCGATCCCAACCGTTGCGAGGATCCCCACGTCGAGCGTTTGATCGAATCGTTCGCATTTCTAGCCGCGCGCGTCCACCTAAAAATCGACGACGAATTTCCCGAAATCACGGAAGCCTTGCTCAGCGTTCTCTACCCGCATTACATCCGCCCCATTCCGTCATCCACCATCGTGCAATTTCATCTCGATCCCGAGCAGGGGAAACTCAGCACGGGTCTCCCCATCCCGCGCGACTCGATGCTCTATTCCCAGCCTGTCGACGGCTATCCCTGCAAATTCAAGACTTGCTACGACACCACTCTCTGGCCCCTGAAAATCGCCGCCGCGCAATGGCTCACCCCCGATCGCCTTCGCCCCGCCGTCAAATCTCAAGACGCCGTCGCGGCCTTGCGTCTCGAACTCGAATGTTTTCCCGACGTCACCTTCGATAAGCTCGAATTAAGCTCCCTGCGTTTCTATCTCAACGGCGAGAGCAGCCTCATTCACACGCTCTACGAACTCCTCGCCAACAATTGCACGCAAATTCTCCTTCGCGACCGCGCCCCCAATACGCGCAAGCATCCCATTTCTCTTCCCGGCACGCATCTCCAGCCCGCCGGCTTCACCGATTCTGAAGCTCTCCTGCCATATCCCCGCCGCGCCTTCTCCGGCTACCGCCTGCTCCAGGAATATTTTCATTTCCCCGAAAAATTTTTCTTCATCGACCTGAATGGTCTCGAAACTCTGCGCGCCTCCGGCTTCAGCCCCCGCATCGAAGTCGTCTTCCTGATCTCGCGTTTCGAACGCGCCGAGCGCCAGCAAACTCTCGAGCTCAGCGTTTCCGAGGAAACTCTCCGCCTCGGCTGCTCGCCTGCCATCAATCTTTTTCCGCACACCGCCGAACCCATTCGCCTCGATCAAACTCACACCGAATACCTCATCACTCCCGATGTGCGCCGCCGCCGCGCCATGGAAATTTTCTCCATCGAGGAAGTCATCTCCCCCGATCCGCAAACGCACGAAGTCCTGAAATTCGAGCCTTTCTACCGTTTCCGCCACACCACTTCGCGCCATCGCGAACGCCCCAAAGGTTTTTGGCATTCCCGCCGACAAGCCTCCACCCGCCGCGACGACGAGGGCACCGATGTCTACATCTCTTTCCTGGACCTGAGCGGCCGCCCGCTCCATCCCGAAACCGATACCGCCACCATTCACTGCACCTGTTCGAATCGCGATTTGCCGCATCGGCTTCCCATGGGCAATGAGCGCGGCGATTTCGAGCTCGAGGGCGTCTCCTCCATCAAACGCATCGTAGCTCTGCGCAAACCTTCCGCTTCCGTACGCCCGCCCACTGGCAAAGGCATGCTCTGGCGCCTCATCTCGCATCTTTCGTTGAATTATCTTTCCATCGTCGAGGAAGGCAAGGAGTCTCTCCAGGAAATTCTTCGCCTCTACACCTTTGGAGAATCCGGCTACAACGAACGCCAGGTCGCCGGGCTCATGCACTTATCCAGCACGCGCCATTTCGCGCGCGTCATCTCTGAAAATGGTATCGGCTTCGTCCGCGGCCATCGCGTGGAAATGGAATTCGACGAGGAACAATTCGTCGGCGGCGGAGTTTTTCTCTTCGCCAGCGTGCTCGAACGTTTTCTGGGCCACTACGCTTCGCTGAATAGCTTCAGCCAGCTCGCCGTGCGCACCCAGCAAAGAAAGGAGGTTCTCCGTCAATGGCCACCCCGGGCGGGGGAAGTGATTCTCCTGTAGACCTTTCGGAAGTCGAGGAGCTGCTTCGCACCGAGCCCTATCGCTTCGAATTTTTTCAGGCGATTCGTTTGCTCGAGCGCCTCGCGCCCGATCGCAAGCCCCTCGGACGTTTCACCAATCCGTCCGAGGAAGTCGCTCGTCTCGGCGCTCATCCTTCTCTCGCTTTTCCTGCCAGCGAAATTCAGTCCATCGACTGGCCCGATGGCCAGCCGCCTTCTCTCGCCGTCAATTTCATGGGCGCCACCGGCCCGCAAGGCCCTCTCCCGCATTTCTATACCACGCTCATCCTCGCTCGTCTCCGCTCCGGCGACAAAACTTTGCGCGATTTTCTCGATCTTTTTCATCACCGCTTGATCTCTTTCTTCTATCAGGCCTGGGAAAAATATCGTTTTGCCATTTCCTATGAGCGTGGCGAGCGCGATCGCTTCTCTCATCATCTGCTCGATCTCATCGGCCTCGGCACCGCCGGCCTTCAAGAACGCCTCTCCGTTCCCGATGACGCTTTTCTTTTCTTTGCCGGAATTCTCGGCCAGCGTCCGCATTCCGCGCACGCTCTCGAGCTCCTCTTGAACGACTACTTCGAAGTCCCCGTCCAAGTCATCCAGTTAGTCGGCGGCTGGTTTCGCCTCGATGATTCGACGGAATGCTGCATCGGTGAACGCTCCACTCCCTCCGAACAATTGGGTTTGGGTGCTGTCGTCGGCGACGAAGTCTGGAACCAGCAAGCTCGCGCCCGCGTCCGCATTGGCCCGCTCGATCTCGACGGCTATCTTGATTTCCTTCCAAATGGCTCCGCTTACGAACCGCTTCGCGCTCTTCTCCGTTTTTGGACCAACGAAGAAATCGATTTCGAAGTCCAGCTCATTCTCGAGCGTGAAGAAGTCCCGCGTTGCCAGCTCGGTGCCGAAGGCGACGCCGCTCCCCAGCTTGGCTGGCTCACCTGGATGAAATCAAAACCCATGGATCGCCATCCCGAGGAAACCATTTTCAATGTTTAGCGAAGCGAGGTCGTCATGACGGCAAATCTAAAAGGTCTCATCGGCAAGCTCAACGACACCACTCGAAACGCTCTCGAAGCCGCCGCCGGCTTTTGCCTGGCTCGCACTCACTACGACATCGAAGTCGAGCATTTTCTTCTCAAGCTTCTCGACCTCACCGACAGCGATCTTCCCCGCATCCTGAAGCATTTCGGCGTCGATAAATCCCGCCTTACCGGCGATCTCACCCGCAGCCTCGACAAACTGAAATCCGGCAATGCCCGCACTCCTTCTTTCAGCCCTTCGCTCACGGACATGCTCGCCGATGCTTGGACCATCGGCTCCATCGATTTCGGTTCCGCGCAAGTCCGCACCGGCTTCTGCATTCTCGCCATCGCTAGTTCCGGCGATCTTTCGCGGCTCATGCGCGAAACGACCCGCGAATTTCAAAAAATCAGCGCCGAAGCGCTTCACAACGATCTCTGGACCGTCGTCGCCGGTTCGCCCGAGGATCAGGAAACCGCGCAAGCCGTTCCACTTGGCCTCGAAGGCATGCCGCAAGGCGCTGCCGGCATTCCCGCCGGAGGAAAGCAGCAAAATCTAAATCAATTCACCATCGATCTCACCGCCAACGCCAAAGCCGGAAAAATCGATGCGGTCCTCGGCCGCGATCACGAAATCCGCCAAATCATAGACATTCTCACGCGCCGCCGGCAAAATAATCCCATCCTCACCGGCGAAGCGGGAGTCGGCAAAACCGCCGTTGTCGAAGGCTTCGCGTTGCGCGTCGCTGCCGGCGATGTTCCCCCGCCTCTCAAAAATGTCACCATCCGCTCCCTCGATCTTGCGCTCCTGCAAGCGGGTGCCGGCGTCAAAGGCGAATTTGAAAATCGCCTCAAGGGTCTGATCGAAGAAGTTAAATCCTCGCCGTCTCCCATCATTCTCTTCATCGACGAGGCTCACACCATGATCGGCGCCGGCGGCGCGGCAGGGCAGGGCGATGCCGCTAATCTTCTCAAACCCGCCTTGGCCCGCGGCGAACTCCGCACTATTGCCGCCACCACTTGGTCCGAGTACAAAAAATTCTTCGAAAAAGATGCCGCGCTCGCTCGCCGTTTCCAGGCGGTCAAAGTCGAAGAGCCTACAGAAGAGCAGTGCATGGTCATGTTGCGCGGCATTGTCAGCTCTCTCGAAAAACATCACGATGTTCGCATTCTCGACGAAGCCGTTCACGCCGCCACTAAATTTTCCCATCGCTATCTCGCAGGCCGCCAGCTTCCCGATAAAGCCGTCAGCGTCATGGACACCGCTTGCGCGCGCCTTTCGCTCGGACAAAACGCCACGCCTCCCATGATCGAAGACGCCATGCGCCAGGTCGATGACCTCGAAGTCCAGCAGCGCGTCCTCGAACGCGAAGCCGCCGTCGGCGTCGATCATTCCGAACGCCTCGCCGCTATCGCCAAACAAAAAACCGAAGTTGCCGCTCGCCTCAAAATTCTCGAAGAGCGACGCGACAAGGAGTTTTCGCTCGTTTCCCGCATTCGCGATATCCGCGCGCAGCTTGAAAACGCTGCTGTTCCCCCCGCTGCGCCTCCTGCGTCTCCGCCTTCGGCTTCTCCTACAGTTATGTCCTCTGCCGCGGGAACCGCCGCTCAACCCGCCACCGATTCAGCGGCTCTGCGCGCCGAACTTGCCAAATTAAACGCCGAGCTAGACGCTCTGCAAGGAGATGCCCCGCTCATGCGCGTCTGCGTCGACACGCAAATCGTCGGCGAAGTCATCTCCGCCTGGACCGGCATTCCCGTCGGCAAAATGCAGCAAGACGAAATCAACACCGTCCTCCATCTGAAAGATCTCATGGCCGCGCGCGTCATCGGCCAGAATCACGCTCTCGAAGCTATCGCCCAGCGCATCTCCACCAACCGCGCCGGCATGGACGATCCCGTCAAGCCCGTCGGTGTCTTCATGCTCGTCGGTCCCAGTGGCGTCGGCAAAACCGAAACCGCGCTCGCTCTCGCCGATTTCCTTTACGGCGGCGAGCGCAATCTCATCACCATCAACATGTCGGAATTTCAGGAAGCGCACACCGTCTCGAGCCTCAAAGGCGCCCCTCCCGGCTATGTCGGCTACGGCGAAGGCGGCGTCCTCACCGAAGCCGTCCGCCGCCGCCCGTACTCCGTCGTCTTGCTCGACGAATGCGAAAAAGCGCATCCCGACGTCCTCGAACTCTTCTATCAGGTCTTCGACAAAGGCAATATGGAAGACGGCGAGGGCCGCGAGATCGATTTCAAAAACACCATCATCATTCTCACTTCCAACGCCTGCACCGACTTGCTGATGAAGCTCACCGCCGATCCGGAAACTACCCCCAGCGCCGAAGGCTTAGCCAAAGCGCTCAAGCCCGAACTCAACAAAATCTTCAAGCCCGCTTTCATGGGCCGCCTGGTGACCGTCCCCTATTTCCCTCTCCGCGACGAAGCCATGAAGCAAATCGTCACGCTAAAACTAGCCAAAATCCAACGCCGCATCCGCGATAACCACAAAATCGAACTAACCTACGATCCAGCCGTCGTCGCCGAAGTCGCCAAGCGCTGCACCGAAGTAGAATCCGGCGCCCGCAACGTCGACAACATCCTCACCAACACCATGCTCCCGGATGTTTCCCGCTACCTCCTAAGCCGCATGGCCGAACGCCAAAAACCCGCATCCATCCACGTCTCCGTCGGCTCCGATGGCTCCTTCACCTATGCTGAGTGAACCGGTCTGCACTACCAGGATCGACGAATCCTTAACACGGAAGGACGGCATGGCAGAGAGTATCGACTGAGAAAGGAGAGTGCCTAATGGCCTCTCATCCGTCACAACAATACCGATCAGGCCGCCCGGCTGGACATGATGGCCACAGCGACTCAAGATTTGATGAGCAAGGCGGAACTCGCCTTGCCGGGTCCATTGGCTCCGGATCGCACCATCATCACCATCATCGAAGAGTGCATCTCGTTATCTATCCTGGCGAAGGCTACAGGACCGTTCTGCTCACGCGCCAGGGCAAACTCGTTGACCTGGCCAACACCAGCTACAAGACGACCTACGGCCATATCTATGTTATGGGCGGAAGGAATGAGAGATACGAAATGGTCGGGGGGCCGCCGCCAGGACAGGGATACAAAGATTCCGGCGGGCACAGGGCCGGCCACACGCCCTCGGGGCTCTTCACTCTTGGGCCCCAAGAGCATCACACAACTCTTCGCTGGCCCGCGTCAGCGATACCTTACGGCGCGAAGTTACGGGCTGGCAGCGATGGGCTTATTGAATATTTCGAGCACGGAAAGTGGAAAAGCGCAAATGGTCCGCACGGATCATGGACCAAGGCTACCATCGACTTCAAGAAAAGGGACGGTGAGCCCGGCGTGATTACGGAAGCTGATTTGGCCGGTTTCCATGACCTTGCTTACCACAAAAACGGTGAGCTTAGGGCCGAGTGGATATGGAATGATTTTGGCGAGTGGTCGTGGAATCTCATGCGAACTGGAAAACGAACCGCCTACTACGTGCACACCACTCCGGAGGACGAGGCTTTCAAGAGACTCCCATTAGATCAAGATGCGTATCTCACGCTGATCGGTCAGTCGCACGGCTGTGTCCACTTGCTTCCTCGAGACCGGGACGAAATGATGCAGCGCGGGTATTTGAAAGCGGGGATTCACGTCCTAATCATGCCATATAGCAGCAACGGGCCTCCAAGAGGATGGCACGGGAACTCCTTACTTTTCCGTGGATGATTTTGAGGAAGGCGCACTCCACCTCTGCAGCACCGCATCGGCCGCTACTGGGGAAATCGGGTAGAGTTGGAAATAACCGTCGTCGGCCTGCCAAGCTCAGTAGGCAGTTGGCGATGCGGCCAGCGTAGCGGACTTGAATGACTAGGAACGGGAGCGATAACGATGCCTTACACGCAGGAACACCGGCTCATCTCGATTCGCACACCGCTGGGCGCTGACGTCTTGCTCCTCCGGAGTTTCAATGGTCTTGAAGGAATCTCACAGCTCTTTCACTTTTCGGGGGAACTCATTTCGGAAAACCATTCCATCGCCTTCAAGGACATCATCGGCAAACAGGTGACCATCTCTCTTCAGCTTTTCAACGATGAAAAGCGCTACTGGAACGGTTTCGTCAGCCGCTTCTCCTGCTCCGGCCGCGATGATCGCTTCACCCACTATCAGGCTGAGATTGTTCCCTGGACTTGGTTTCTCACGCGCACCGCCGACTGCCAGATTTTTCAACAAAAGACCATTCCCGAAATCATCAAAAAAGTTTTTCAGGACCATGGCTTCCAGGATTTTCAGGACCGTACCCAGGCCACTTACCCGCAGCGCGAATACGTCGTCCAATACCGCGAGACCGCATTCAATTTCGTTTCTCGCTTGATGGAGGAATGCGGCATTTTCTATTTTTTTGAGCACGATGAAAACTCTCACAAGCTCATCTTTGCCGATAAGTCCCAGGTTCACAAAAATTGCCCCGTTCAATACAAGGTCCGCTTCGGCTACAATCCCGGCACCACGCATGCAAACGAAGACCTCGTGCAAACCTGGGGCCCTGAACAGGAACTTCGGCCTGGCAAGTACGCTCTCAACGATTACAATTTTCAGACTCCCAACACATCCTTGTTGGCCAAAGTGCAGACCGTGGACGAGATTGGCGGCAACACTAAGTACGAGATTTACGATTACCCGGGCATCCACACCAAAAAAGACGAAGGCGACAGCCTCACGAAAATTCGCATGGAAGAGGAGGAAGCCGTCCACTACGTGATTTCGGGCTCGAGCAACTGCCGTTCCTTTGCTTCGGGTTACAAATTTCATCTCGACGAGCATTCCCGCAAAGACCAGGACGGCGACTATCTCCTCACCGAATTGACCCATTCAGCTTCCGTGGGCGACAGCTACTCCGGATCAGGAGGCAGTTCCCAGGAAACCTATACCAACCATTTCACATGTATCCCTTTCGCAGTTCCATTCCGGCCGCAGCGCGTCACGCCCAAGCCCATCGTGCAAGGTCCGCAAACTGCCGTCGTCGTCGGCCCCGCTGGCGAAGAAATTTATCCGGATAAATACGGCCGCGTGAAAGTTCAATTTTACTGGGACCGTTTGGGCAAAAAGGACGAGAACAGCTCCTGCTGGATTCGTGTTTCCCAGCCATGGGCTGGAAAAAATTGGGGCGCCATCAACATTCCCCGCATCCGCCAGGAAGTCATCGTCGAATTCCTCGAAGGCGACCCCGACCGTCCCATTATCACGGGCCGCGTTTATAACGACGAACAAATGCCGCCTTACACTTTGCCAGACAACATGACGCGCACCACGTTCCTCACGCGCAGCACCAAAAACGGCGGCTCGAGTAACTGGAACGAGCTGCGTTTCGAGGATAAAAAAGGCGACGAGCAAATTTTCATGAACGCCGAGCGGGATATGGACCTCCGCGTCGAGCATGATTCCCGCGAATTCGTCGGCAACGACCGAAGCCTTATCGTGCAAAACGACCAAAAAGAAAAAGTCGGCGGCGAACAGGACATTCAAATCGCCAAGGACCAGAATGAATCCGTCGGCGGAGACGCATCGTTGAATGTCACCGGCAATCAGAACGTGCAAGTCGGCCAAACCATGTCTCTGCAAGTCGGCCAAAACCTTCAGGAAACCTCCGGCCAAAATTACGCGCACCAAGCCGGCATGGAAATTCACCTGAAAGCCGGAATGAACGTCGTCATCGAAGCCGGTCTGGAATTGACCATCATGGCTTCGGGAAATTTCATCAACATCGGCCCCGCCGGCGTGGCCATTTCCGGCACGCTGGTCCTTATTAATAGCGGCGGCGCGGCAGGCTCCGGCAGCCCCTCGAATCCGACAAGCCCCAAAGCTCCCAAAGATCCGGACACCGCCGACGACGGCAGCAAAGGCGGAAAGATGTAACTTCGGCTTTCCTCGCCGCTTGCGTCAGGCCGAGAGCCGAATCACTCGGGCCAAGGACGGAGTGAGCCAGGCCGAGGACCGAGTGAGCGAGGCCAAGGATCGAACGAGTAAGGCCGAGAACGGAATGAGCCAGACTAAGGATTGAAAACGACATGCCACCAGCAGCGCGCATCACCGACATGCACACCTGCCCCATGGTCACCGGTGTCGTCCCTCATGTCGGCGGACCGATCCTTCCGCCTTGCGAACCAACGGTCCTCATAGGCGGATTGCCTGCCGCGCGCATAACCGACATGCTGACTTGTGTCGGCCCTCCAGACGTGATCGCCATGGGCTCTCCCACCGTTCTCATCGGCGGCTTGATGGCCGCTCGCATAGGCGATCCCACGGTTCACGGCGGCGTCATCGTCCTCGGCTGTTTTACCGTCATCATCGGCGAAGCGGGCACGCCCGCTCCGTCAGCACCGTCCGCGCCTTCGGTTCCTTCTGCTCCCACGCTCGCGAGTGCTGCGACGCCCGCCGCCGCGGCAGGTTCGCCAGGTACGGCAGGTGCGCCTCCGGAGCCGACCGTTGCCGAGCTCAAAAAAGAGGTCGAGAATGATCTGAAGGCACTGCGCGAAACACAGCTGAAAACGGGCGTTGCGGACGAGGCTGGACGTACAGCGCTGAAAAACAAATTGTTGAAAGTCGTGGAGAAACTGGACGTAAAATCTCCGCCGGATGAGGCGGTTTTTTATTCGGGCAAGGGCATGAACGAAGCTGCCAGCGCGTTGGTGAAAAATAATAAGCTGGTTACCGTCGAGACCTTGCCGGACGGGAAGTGGCTCAACGACCTTAAACTCTACAACGCGGATGCATTGGGCCCCGGAAATGCCGATGAAGTCTGGGAGCGTATGTCCGAGCGTTACGCCCAGGGTGCTTCCGGCGAAGTGAAAGTGATGCTGAATCATCCGAGAGCTGCGTCCATCTTTAACAGGAAGGAATTGCCGGCGCTTGCCAAGAACAAGAGCGTCACGACAATCGTGCTGACTCTTGGTGGCGGAGCCGGTGGCGCGCCTTGAGCAAGGTTGGGGACTGATCCTATGAGCGCATGGAAAATCACGGAAGAAGGCCTTCAAAACAGCGACGGGTTCACGGTCCAGTTTGAAGATCGTACGACGGCCCGTTACATCGAAGGCAAGCGGACGCTTACCATCGAGCTCGAATACACGAATAAGAATACTGTGTACGTTTACTTGAAGGAGGCTGCTCATTGGGACGCGCCGAACGACACGGATCTCATCACCCCGGAAGGAAAGAAGCGCATCCGGCAGAACCTTCAGGATGCCTTCTTGTTTGAAAGGCTCCAGACGAAATTCGACGACTGACGGGAACAGATTATCCGTGGCGATGAAGTCTTCCATTGTTTTCCGGGCATTCAGATTATTTGCAACGCTCATTGGATTCTGTGTTTCACAATCCCTGATAAACTATCCTTTCCAGTGAGGAGACAGAAGAATTGGCAGTCATCCTCGAAATAAAAGCAGGGCCGTTTGCCGGCCAGAAAATTTCCGTTGTGACCGGGCAAACGGTGACGTTGGGCCGCGCGGAGGGGCGCGCGGAGTTTGCTTTGCCGCACGACACCTTTATGTCGGGCGTACATTTTGCTGTTGAGTGTACCGCGCAGGGTTGCCGCGTTCAGGACCGCAAGAGCAGTAATGGCACGTTTCTGAATGGGGCCCGGACTAAAGATGCGATGCTGGCCAACGGCGACGAAATCAAGGGTGGGCAGACGGTTTTCGCCGTGAAAATCGTTGCGGACGCGAAACTTGCCGATTTGGCGGAGGCTCAGAAGGGTCAGGAGCCACCGACAGCACGCGAAGTTGTGCTGGCTCCGCCCGCAGTTGCTCCCGCGGCTCGGCCAGCGGAAGAAGCCAGGTCCGCGTCGGTCAGGCCCGAGCCTGTTCGGCCCGCAGAGGTCAAGCCTGCTTCGCAGGTTCCAGTCGCGTCGCAAGCTCCAGCGGTTGAGCCTCGCGCTGCGGTGCCTGCTGCGGCCGTTCCGAAGCCAGGCGTTCCTGCCGATGCGCGCGGAGCAGGGAAGGCGGCGGCGTTCTCCGTTATGGGGTGGTCGTTTTCCGCGATACCGGAGAAGTGGGAGGTCCAACAGGAATTCGGTTTGCAGCGAAATTCGGGAAGTGAATTTCCTAGCAGCGTGGCGGCTAGCGAAGAAGTGCTTGGCGGAATCTCGTTGCAGCAGTTCGTGGAATCGCAGATCAGCATGTTGCGCGGGTACCTGCGCGAGCCCAAAATTGAGCCGACGATGCCGCCGCGAGTGGCCAACGCCGAAGAAACCTTGGCGGTGGATGTGCGCCACTCGACCAAGGATGGCAAGGAACTTGTCTACCGGCGGATTTATGCGCGAAGCGGGCCGTCGGTCGGTGTTTTGACTGTGACGACGCTGGCCGGCGATCTTCCGCAAGTCTTGCAGAGCCTGCAACCGCTCCTCGATGGAGCGGCGTTCCGCTCGACCCTCAAGAAGTGACGGGCTCTCGGGGCAGAAGCTTTTTGCCCGGTCGCTGGTTAACAATAACTGCCACGCCCCCCTAGTTTTTTCGTAAGTGTTCATTCTAAAGGTGGATAAAGTCGTTTGTTTTGTATCGGTTTTGTAAGTGTGGAATTTGAAGGGGATAGTGGCTAGTGGTGAGTGGCTAGTGGATGGAGGAAGCGTGGCGCGTGTTGCGTGAACCGTGGTCCGTGAGGAACGCGCAGGGGCAAAAAGGTGAAGGCGAGTTGACCCGAGCGGGGTGGTAGCGGAGGTGAGGATGGTGAAGGAGAGCGGCGAGTGGCGAGTGGTGGGGTTGCGAGAGGCGAGAATTTGGCTTTGAGGTTGTGACCCCCACCCCGGGTGTTTTGGACAAAGAGCGCGGAAAGCATTGAAGGGATTGGAGATAGCGATTTGCGCGAGGCAAAAGAGTGGGGAAGAGTATGAAAGCGAAGGGTTTAGACTTGGGATTTCGGCGGGGCAGGCCGATTTCGGCATGGTTGATCGATGAGCGGGCGGGGTGACCCCACCCCCGGGGTATCCGCAAGTTATGAAGTAAGCGCATGAGGGGAAAGGGTTTGCGGCGATTCCTGCGTGTACGCGGAGAGGGGTAGTGGAGCGGCGGGTGGTGAATGGAGAGTAGAAGGAATGCAGGGGCGTGGAGCGGCGCCGAGTCATAGGGAATGGTAGCATGATAATTACTATCTGTCAATAGCTATTTTTCTAACTGAGTGATTCATTCGAACGAGAGGGGCGGATTGGAATGGGGTGAAGGGAAGTCGAGAGGATTGAGAGAGTTGGAAGGGGAGTGATGGGTTTGTTGCGGCTGTGGAAATGTGTGGAAAAGTGGGGAGCGGCAGTGAATAGTGAGCAGTGAGTAGGGCAGGAGTGCTCCACCGTTTGCTAGAAACAAATGCACAAACGATGAGCCCCCGAGGGGTAAAGACGCGGCGACCCGCCCGTTCAAGCTTCTCGTGTTAGACTTCAGTACTGGAGTTTGCCCTCCGCAGTCAAGGAAAGAGGCTCAATGATTTTCCATGTTTCGCTTGAGAAGGCGGAAGACGGCTGGATCGTGGCGCAGTGCCCAGCGCTGCCAGGATGCGTATCGCAAGGGCGAGATGAGAAAGAGGCACTGGAAAACATCAAGGAGGCGATCACCGCCTGGCTGTGGGCTGAGGATCAAAAGGCGGTGAAGGCGTTGGGGTCCGATCGCACTCCAGTGGTCGTCGCGGTTTGACGGGGTTCGACGCGAGAGCGCATGGGGCGACTCGGCAACATTTCCGGGAAAGAGGCGGCGAAGGCCTTCGGCAAGGCGGGCTGGCAAGTTTTGGGACAAGTGGGAAGTCATTTAGTGCTGACGAAAGCTGGAGAGCGGGCGAATTTATCGGTCCCGCAGCACAAAGAGCTTTCGACCGGAACGCTGCGAGCGTTGATCCGAGCGGCGGGAATGACGGTCGAGGAATTCATAGCACTCCTTTGAAGGTACATCGCGAAAGCGCCTAGGACTTTGAAAACGCTGTTCCAGGAAAAAAAGGCTCCCGATTCAAAAGTCTGGCGCACGCGGCCGCCGTTTGCGAGAAACAAATGGGCAAACGATGGGCCGCCAGAGAGGTAAAGGCGCTGCTACCCCCCTAAGCCGAAGGCCATCGGAAAGGCTGAATCTCTAATCTGGCCAACGCGCATTCCTCTTCGGCGTGTCCGGCTGCCGGTCCAGCGCCCTTGATGCCACGCCTGGCGCCAACTCTGCGACCGACTTCAATCGCCAAACAGGCCTGTCGCCACGCATTCCGGCGCGTTCAAACGTCAGGCGAATCGGACGGTCGGGAACCTCGCCGTTATGCCTGACCGCCTCGGCGTTCACATCGAACGAAATGGTATGTCCGTCACGGCTGTTCTCGAAGTCCATGCCAAAGGGCTGCGCCATGCCTTTCGGATGAGTGTCGTATCCGCGCTCTTTGAGCAACTCGGCTAGCTTCCTGCCCGTTAAAGGGATCTCGGTTTCTGAAGGAGGAGCCACCGGCAAGACCTCAGTGTCCAGGGCCTGCTCGCGGAGCCACATCGTTTCGAGCAAGGATTCTTGAGAATCGAAAAGCGAGAAAGCGTTCAGATTGTACTGATCGAGCGACTTGAGGATCGCGATCCGCTGCGACGGCGGCAGATCGAACTTCCAAACATAGTCCTGTCGCCCGCGGTTCCAAAAAACCGGATCGTGCGGATGAAAGCGCCAGCCGACTCCCTTCTCGTCGAAGGCAGCACAGATCGTGTAGTTCGATTGTTGCCGGAAGTGCCTAGGATGGGTGCGAACATATTTCCCGATTGCGCGAATCGCTGGCTCGCCAACAACCCCGCCCTTGATGCCGGTGGGTCGCTCGCAATATACGTAGATCGACCTCGCTGCCTCGCCTGGCGCACTGAAAGCAAAAAAGGCGGCAACGTGCATTGACGATGTCCAGTCCAGAAGCGGCGACGGAAATCCGTGATGCCTGAGGTATGCCATGTATCGATAAAGGCTAACGGAGGGAAACTTGTTCAACGAGAATAGTTCGCGGTCAGTATGAAACGCCTGCGCCATTGCGAGATCGTAATCAGGCACGTCCCACATCGTTCCCGTGAGTGCTTCGACGGTCGGCCTTACACGATTAACCGTCAAACGGTAGTAGTCGTCGAAGGACATCCCTCCGCAGTCAGCGCGTTCCAGAGTCGTCTGCAGCGACCACGACGAATCGCTTTGACCTCGGAAGAGCAGCTCGGGTGGTCTGCCTGGGGAAGTCTTGGTAAGCTCGTCGCGTAGTCTCTGAAGTTCGGCTGTGAATGCGTCCCAATTTGGTATGGAGACGGCTTCCATTCCCCAAGTTTACACGTCCGGGATTAAGATCCGAGCTTCGAATTGATCTTTGACAAGAATCACAGCGCGCGGCAATTTGATTCTCGGATAGTTTCTCGGCAGATCGCGTTTCTCGCCTTTATTTGCAACTGGCCACCCTTGGCTCAAGCGACCAGCAGGCCTTAGGGTTTTTCTTGACGATGGCGAGGATTTGAGGGCGGCTTGGCGAGGTCGGCGAGTGCCTTGTTGCCAACTGCGGACGGCGTTGGGACTGAGGTTAAGGTAGCTTGCGAGGAGAGTTTGGCTGGCGTTGAGGGCGACTTGGGCGCGGGGACGAAGAGCGAAGAGGGAGGAGAGGTCCCTCCACTTCGGTCGGGATGACAGAGAGGGGGGACGGGGCCGATGGGGTCGTAGAGGTAGGCTTGGGTGGTTTCGTTTTCGCGTTCTGCTTTCCAGATGCTGGTGCTGGTGAGGTAGTCGGGTTTTTGGTGAAGGGGTGATGAAGGCGGGGCGAAAAAAAGAGCAAAGAGAGATTTCTCTCTTCGCAAGCCGACACGGTTCATCCCGCGAAAAACGCGGGATGGCGCAGAGGGGCAGGAGCAAACGTGAAAGGAAAGAGCGTCGGCTTGCTTCGTTCGAAATGACGGCGGGGAGAGTACAGAGGGCAGAGGGATTTCTCGCTACGCTCGAAATGACGGGGATACAGATTAAATGACGGAGATGGGGATCAAATGACGGAGATGGGGATTAAGTGACGGAGATGGGGATTAAGTGACGGGGGTGGGGATCAGAGGGTGGGGCTGAGGTCGTTCCACTGTGGATTGAGCGATTCGATCAGGGCGACCTTTTTGGAGCGGCGCCACTTTTTGATTTCTTTTTCGCGAGCGATGGCGGAACGCGCAGTTGCGTGGGGCTCGAACCAGACGAGTTTGGTTAGGTTGTATTTTTTGGTGAAGCCAGGCAGGAGTTTTTGTTGGTGTTGGAAGACGCGGCCCGCGAGATGGCTGGTGACGCCGAGATAGATCACGCCGGAGTTGCCGGCCATGAAGTAGACGTGAAAGACGCGGTCCATGGGGGTGGATTGTGGCATTGGAGGGGCGCGGGGGAGAAGAGGGATTTCTCTCTTCGCAAGCCGACACGGTTCATCCCGCGAAAAACGCGGGATGGCGCAGAGGGGCAGGAGCAAACGTGAAAGGAAAGAGCGTCGGCTTGCTTCGTTCGAAATGACGGTACGGGGCGGGTTTGGGAATCGTGATCGCGCAGAAAGTTGCGGAAGCGTTCATCGATGCACTCGTCGATTAAAATGCGCATTTATGGACGGGCGAGGAGCAGGTGTTTTGCTTCTTCGAGGGCGGCGACGGCTGATTCGCGCGAGACGGTGGGGAATCCCTCGAGGAAGTCTTCCAGAGTTTCACCGCCTTCGAGGTAGTCGAAGAGGGTTTGGATGGGCACACGAGTTCCACGAAAGACGGGAGCTCCACCGAGAATCTCGGGATTTTTGACGATGACGCCCATGAACGGATTGTACCACGCGGGGTTGCGCAGAGCGCCGGAGTAAGAGGCGGCTGGGGGAGAATTCACCGCTCGCAGGAATCGCGGGATGGGGCAGAGGGGCAGGAGCAAACGTGAAAGAAAAAGCGCCGGCTTGCTTCGTTCGTCGTTCCAATCGAAATGGCAGCGCGGGGATGCAGTGAGCGGCTGATGACGGCAATGGCGATTAGGAGTGGGGCGCGTTCCTGCCGGGATCCTTCGCTCAGGATGACCGTAGGGGCAGGAGGCTGGGCTGGGCGGCGGGGGCTAGGCGGCGGAGACCAGGCGGCGAGACGAGGATGCGCGAGGGTTTTTTGGAGCGGGAGTTGGGGCGCTGGCGGATGAGGATTTCGATATCGCAACCGAGGCGAGCGAGGAAGTGCATTAGGCGCTCGACAGGGGATTTGCGTGTGCGGGCGTTGCCGGTGGGGATTTGGTTGGCTTTGTGGCGAAGTGGGTGGGCTTTCTGGCAATCGAAGAATGTGGCGCGGCTACGGCACTGCCTGTTCGGCGGAAATAGACGGGAAGAGGGCACGATGTATCGTGCCCCTACGCGGAGTGGATGGCGCTGCTCGGGTTAGTCGATTTGATGGGCGGCGCGGCCGAAGAGCGTGGTCCTCTGTTAAGAATGCTCGATCCGCGCGCCAACTCTTAGCGCAGCTCAGTTCAGGCCGGCTTGGGTGACCTTGACGGCGCAGCCAACTCCCACGACCGTGCCGCAGGGGACCGACGCCGTGCTGTTGGCTTGCCTGGAAAAATAGAGACTGGAGGCTTGCGGATAGGTCGTGGTGTTCGCGTCGTTATCTAAGATGATTCCACTTGGCCCGTTGGTTTCGGCGATCGAATTTGCAATGGACAAGGTTGCAGGAATGTTAGTGATGTTGATCGACATGACGCAGCCGCCTCCTGCGCAGTTGGCTCCAGAACCCCGGTTTTGAACGCCGAAGAAAATCTGATCCTGGCTGGTGGACGGGGCGTTGGCATTGAAAAGCTCCGTCACCGGAGAGCATTCGGCGCTGGCAGTGGCAACAGCGAGCTCAGCCGCGTCCACGGCGCTGTTCATCGTGCCCACGGGATTTGCGAAAGGGCCGCCCGAATTCGAGAACCCGATGCGCTGAATCGTTGGAGTGCTGTTGGATGACGAGCCGCACACGTACAGCCTCCCCGCGCTTCCATTGCCGGTCAGGTAAGCGTTGTCGAAGGCGCCCAAATGGATATGGTGGCCCGTGCCCGCTCCCAGGGTGGCCAGGACAGAGGCACTCAACGTGATATCGGACTGAACTACCGCTGCTGCGACCGTGGGCTCTTCATCGTTGCCGTAGAATACGAATACTTTTCCGGTGGAGGAATCCACCATGGGGGCATCCGTAACGACGTGGACAGCAGGACTGGAAACGCTGGTCGCGCCGAGACACGGAGGAGACCCCGATGTGCACGTCCCCGCAGTGCTGAAAGTCTCCCGGACATAATATAAGCGTGCGCTCGAATCGTCGGTAAAGATATTGCCGGAAACGGAATCGAGAACCGGGGAAGTCAACATCGTTGACTTATCGACGGTGATGGGCCAATTACCCGTCAACAACTCACTTGGGGTCGCGCCGGACAGACCAAAGGCATTGATAATCTTATGGAGGACGCCGTTGTCGTCGCCAACGTAAATTACGTCGCGCTGATAATCGTAGAAGGGCGAGGAGGCGGTATCGGACTGAGGACCATGAAGCACGATGCTGATCATGCAGGCCCCAGTCAGAGGGCAATCACTGCTCAGCCCATCGGCTGTCCAATTGGTGGCAATCGTCGGAGCGGCGGCCGTGTTGATGGCACCGCCATCACCGGCGTGCCACTTCAAAAGATGTAGGATGGCCCCGCCGCCCGCGACCGCCCTGGTCTCGACGAAGGCAAGCTTGCTGCCGTCGAGTGACAGCACGGGGGAGGTTTGCACGGTTCCCGTCGTAGCTACGCCCCCTGCATCGAAGTTCGTGTCATAAGACCAATACACAGAGGGATTGGTGACGCCGCAGTACGAAGTGCCCGTCCCGGCGTAAAGTTCATTGAAGGCAATGATACTGGCCTGTCCGGCCTCCGCGCCCGCAAGATTCGTGGGGAAAACCGCATAGTCGTTAGTGCAACTCGGAGCAGCGTTCAAATTGAACGAGAATTTTGCCGGGAATACGGGCCACCAGCTGCCGCCGGAAAGGGGAACGCCGGTCGACCCAGCCGCTCCCAGCGACTGGCCCCAATCTCTGCGAAAAGCGGGTTCGCGCTCTCTGCGGCGCCGCTCGAAATCCAAATAGGTCTCGTCGCCATTCGCAAGGTCCGCGCCAGTCTCGGCATTTCGTCTACCGGAGCGTCCTAGGATTTGCAGCCAGTAACGGGGTTCCCGCTGGAGCCTCCAGGCTTCCTGGATGTTATGAGGCTGAGAGAAAACCACGTGCCGGTGGCTCCAATCGGAGATCAGCGGAATCCGCTGAGCGGGGCCTTGGGCGCCGGTGGCACGCACGAAGAGAACGAACGCAAGTGCCATCCCGACGATTGTCAAAGAAGATACGACTGCCCGCGACCTAATTCGCTTCATACTAATCCTCCGAAACGGACATTCTGCCATCCGGGAGTTGAAAAACATTTAAGCGTGAACAAATACCCCACTTTACTTGGCCGTCCCATGCGGGAGAAATCGCACGGGGCCAAGCTTAAAATGCGCATAACCCAGAGCGCCGCAGATTTGCGACTGACTTCTTACGACGCCTTCGGATTGAGGTGACAACTTAATTGGTCGCTGAAAACCTTACCGCACGACAGCGCGGCCACTGCGAAGACTCTTTCGAAGCGGAAAGACGGTGGTTTGTAGGGTTTCTTAACGGCGGGAGCTTCACGCGATTCGTGCCTCTCTAAGTTGTCCGAGGTCATTGAGTCAGCTCCTGACGCCAAGGAACATCCGGCCGTTTTTCGCAGAATCATAGCTTTCGTAAGTCGCGCCTTTCATCGCAGAACGCTTTGCGTAAAATTTACTGCATAATTGCCTGACACAGTGTCGCTCGAATATTTGTTGCAGGATTGACCGACTCCGCCAGTCTGTGCTCTCGGAGAATAAATGTCTGTCGTGAGTTTAGTTTCGGTACTTTCATCCGCGACATTTTCCACGATAATTCCACTTATTCCAGCAGGCTCCGCAGTATGCGGAGGGGGCACGGCTAAAGATATGCCAAAAGGAAAGCCGGTCGTGATGTCGTACGAGAGGACGCATCCCGCGGTCTCGCCAGCGACACGATTAACTGAAGCACCCACCAAAATTCGGTCATACTCGGTGATCTGATTGACGTTTTCCGTATCGGAAGCACCCGCCCGTAAGCTCAAATGAGTGCAAGAGAAGTAGCCTAAATGGGTTATGTTCACGCTGCCACTTCCGATAGTTGCAACAATTCTAGTGGCTGGGCTGAGGCTCATATGTGTCTGAACCACTCTTCCAGCCGTCACGCAATCCGGACGGGCCAGGTACGTTAAATTGTAAGACCTTCTCGGTGGTACTGTCCACACCCGATGGCTCTGGCCTGCGGGGTTGAAGCAAAGGGGACAAACAGTGGCGGGCGGTTAGGCGGCGGAGACAAGGATGCGGGAGGGTTTTTTGGAGCGGGAGTTGGTGCGGAGGCGGATGAGGATTTCAATGTCGCAGCCGAGGCGGGCGAGGAAGTGCATGAGGCGCTCGAGGGAGAAACGATCGAGTAATCAGGTTGGAGCGTTTTAGGAGGGAGTGAGGAGCGATGCAAGGCTAGGCGAAGAGTTCGGTCATCGGGTATCTCTTGGCGACCGCTTAGTGGGGCCTGCGGAAAGGAGGCATGCCGGGGTAAAAGACGATGCTGTTCACGATGCGGATGTCGTTTTGGGGCCGAACGGCTACCGAGGGATTGTAGAAATGGGATTGCAGATAATCGACGGTGACGCGGTATCCGAAAGAGGAAGAAAGGCGGACTTCAATGCCGCCACCGGCAGCCCAGGCAGGATAGTTAACGTGGCCAAGGTCCCATCCGCCGGTTTCAATGGGAAAGGGTCCGGCAACGCGTGCTCCGCCGGCAAGAAGATGAATAAAGGTTGTCAGCGAGTTGCCAGTCCAGGGATGAAAAACAGGGCCAACGAGATAGGTGAGCATGTCCGTATGATGTCCGCTGTCGAAGACGTTTGAGGTAAGCGCATAGTCGAGGTCCAAGGTTGCTCCAAAGCGTTCGCCGGAATCAACGGAAACAGTGACATTCGCTCCACTAAGAGCGAGGCGGGTCGAGGAGGGTAAGCCGAGGCTGGTAACCGAATAGCCAGCGCCAAATTTCAATACGGGAGCAGATCCGGCGGGGGGAGGGGTGTGTTTCAAGGGCTTGAGGTAAAGGAACGAGCGAGGCTGAGGCTGCAGAAGCAGGGGAGTTAGTAACGGAGTGGGAGCTGTGGAGTCTGAAGCGGGGGAGACCCCTGGTGCTTGTGGGGAGCTTTGTGAAGGCAGATCAGATTGGCAAGAGGGGGGAGAGGTTTGTTGGCAGGACGGTGGAGGACCTTGCGCCATGACGGAGATTGGGCAGAGCAAAAAGAAAAGAGCAGTTTTCGAGACTATTCTCATGAGCTTTCGTTGGGATGGGCAGGAATGTGACGCCCTGACTTAAAGGGCAGACGATGCGCGTACATCTTCTTTGTACATCGAGAGTAGTTCACTGAAAAGCAGGTAAACCCCTTTCTTTCTGGGCAGGGAAAGTACTGAATCCGAGAGCTAACGACGGGTGTGGGGCAGGGTGGGAGGCTGTCACGGCGCTAAAGGGAGGGGCTGCGAAAGGTGGCCGAATTTGTTGTGGAGCATACGAATGTGAGCGACGGGCGGGGGTGGTTGGCGAGAGGATTGGTGCGGGCGGCGAGGCCGTCGTGTGAAGCGGAGCGCTTTGTGCGACAAAGGGTTCCAAAGAATGGAATGGACGAGACGAGATAGACGAATTGGCAAAGGCGAAACGGCATGAACGAATCGAATTGGATGGAGGAGGGCGGAAGATGAGTGCGACTGCGACCACACTGACGATGGGGGAATCGAAGGGGGTGCTGGCGATTTTCGTGGGAGGGTTAATTGCCGGGGCGCTGGATTTGACGTCGGCCTTTATCAGCTACGGAATGGGGGTGCCCCGGGCAATCGCCGGAGGGCTGCTTGGGCGGTCGGCCTTTCATGGAGGAACGGGAACGTATGTACTGGGGATTTTGCTGCAATTTTTTATCGCGTGCTCGGCGGCGGCGATTTATTACGCGGCGAGCCGGAAGCTGGAGTTCATGACGGAGCACGCGGTGGTTTGCGGAATGTTCTATGGGATTGCGGTTTTTCTGGTGATGAATTTGATCGTGCTGCCGCTTTCGGCGCTGCATGCGATGGGACCGTACCGACTTGAAGCGCTGATTCAGGGGCTGTTGATACACATGGTGTTGATCGGGCTGCCGATTTCGCTGAGTGTGGCGCGATTTGCGGGAACGACTCATCGTGCAATCTGATGGTGAAGCCGAGCTTTGTGAATGGCCGGTCACCGGTGAACATAGGGATAGATCTCGTCGACGATCCAATAGTTTTCGACGAGCAGTGCAAAGAGCGTTCCGAGGAGCCAAAGGGTCCAGCGGCGATGTTTCCAGAACGCGCTTAAAGCGGAGAGTTGCATGGGGATGTCCACAAGGTAGGCGGCGCAGTAGCATGCATTGGCGAGCAAGGCGAGAACGGTGAGCTGGAGAAGTGAAATGAGCGTGAAAGCGTGACGGAAATGAGGCCAACTGGCGACGACCCAGAGGACAAAAACGGTGGCGAGGGCGAAGTTGTAGAAGAGACGTCGGAATTCCCAAAAATGGATGGCATCTGAGAGGAGCTCACGAGACAAGCCAGTTGGAGAATTGCCGGAGCTTTCTGATTGAGTGGAATGAGCAGCATCCATGGAAGCGGCCTCAATTTCTGATGGGGTGAGATAGGGCCAGTATATCTGGAGACTTCTCTATGTCAAGTACTTTTCCATACAAAGCGACTTCGCGGGCGCGCCCTTAGCGCGATAACGCGCAGGTCTGGTAAGTGGAATCCCCGCGTGTTGAGGTCCTCCCGGCTGAGCATCCAAGGCTGACTATCCATGCTTGCGCCGACGAGAGGGCGCGAATTATTTTTGGACGGCCCAGGCCAAGCCGTCGGGCTGCTTGCCAGCCGAGATTTTCGCGACCATTTCGAGAGACTGCACGTCTATGACGACGACGTAATCATCTGGCGAGCAGGAGACGTAGGCACGAGCGCCGTCGGGCTGCATGAGAATTCCTGCGCCGCCGTGACCGATCTTGATGCGCTTGGCTTCCTTGCGCGTGGCGGCGTCGAAGATTGCCAAATCGGGGCCGCCCAATGAAGAAACAAAAACCAGTTTGCCATCAGGAGTGAACTTCAGGCGGTTCGCGCCTTTCACGTTGGCGTCGAGAGTTTGCGTCACTTTTTTGGTGGCGAGATCAATGATGGGAATCGTGCCATCTTGGGCGTTTGCGGCCCAAATTTCCCTGGCATCGGGCGAAACATCAAAGCCCTCCGCTCCGCGGCCAACGGGGACAACGGTTTCGGTCCAATTTGTTGCAGAAGGTGTGGGCGGAGATGCGCCATTGGGTGCGCCCGGGCCATTGGGCATTCCTGCGCCTGGCGGCGGACCGCCAGAGCCGGGGCCAAGGCCTGAAGGACGGTTGACCTTGTCGATGAAGGTTATGGTGGCGGAACTGACGTTGGAAGTGACGATGCGGTTGAGATCGGGGAAAACGTAGAGCATGTGCGTGCGGTCCTGGCCGGTGCCCATGACCCAATCGACTTTTTTTGTGGCGGGATCGTAACTGCCGATGACCTTGGCGCCTTCGGCAGTGAACCAGAGTTTGCCATGGACAAAGGCGAGGCCGTGAGGACCGCGAAGAGGACCGAGATCGATTACGGGCAAAGCAGTTTGATCGGCGAGATTAACGGGCGTGATGGTGTTGTAGGCACCGCCGCCGTAGTTGGAGATATAGGCGAGTTTTCCGTCGGCGTCGGCGATGACTTCGTGGGGGTCTGGACCGGAAGGAACTTTGCCGACGACGGCCAGAGTGGCGGGATCGACGATGAAGAGGGCGTGATCGGATTTGGCGAGGACAAGCAGAGCAGGGGAGGGAGTGAGCACGTCGGCGGCGTGGAGCAGGAGCACGCCGGTGAAAGGAGATAGGAAGAGAACGAGGGCAGCCAAACGTTTGGAAGCCATAAATTTCGCGCCTTTCCGCGGTTGGAGATGGAACGGATAGTAATGTCGCAGGTTGCGGCGAGTTCGTCAATTTAAGAAGAGCTTTCGCTGAGGAGGAGCAAGGCGAATCGCGGTTATTGCTGGCTGTGCTGCTGGGGGCGTTCCGGAGTGGACTCATCGCTTTCGCCAGATTCGGAGGAGGCTTCGGCGAATTGTTTGTGGCCGGTTTCTCCTGAGGATTGTAAAGCCACAAATCGAGCACTGGGAGGCGTTTTTTTATCTGTGGTCCGGATAGGCATTGCGTGTATTTTCATTTGCGCTGACTAGCGAAGCGAGTTTTCTCCCTGTTGCTTCTCATTTCGAAGTTTGCGAATTTTCGCTGGTCAATGAGATATGCGATAAAGGTTGCCGGCGGATCGCGCATCGGCCTGGAGTTTGGCGTTCAGGAAGGTTGGATGCGCTGAAAGCCAGCGAATCACTGTGAAGCGAACAGACAGGTTGTTTGGAGACTACGGATACCCGAAGAGGCTTGTGATGAGGAATTTAAGACTACTATTACTTGTTCCATTATTTCTGATTGCCAACGTTGCGGCGTTCGCGCAGCAACCGCGGAAAGTCATCATCGATCAGGACTGTTCGGGGCCCGGCGGCAGCAATATGCAAACACTGTTGACCTTAATTCAATCGCCTCAGGTGGAAGTGCTGGGAATAACGGTTGCCAGCGGAAATCAATGGCGCGATGAAGAGGTGGCGCATACGCTGCGGCTGCTGGAGCTGGTTGGCCGCACCGACATTCCGGTCGTGCCGGGGGCGGTATTTCCTTTGGTGCATCGCCGTAAAGAAGCCCTTTTGTGGCAGGCAAGATATGGGAAAGTGGCGTTCGCGGGAGCGTGGGATGATCGCTGGTGGCACGAACATGACGTGATTCCTCCGCTTCTCGAAGGACAGCCGACTATACGGCCTGCCGATGAAGACGCCGCTCACTTCCTGATCCGCATGGTCCACAAATATCCGCATGAAGTGACGATTTACGAAGGCGCGCCCATGACGGATCTGGCGCTCGCGAACGCCATCGATCCGCATTTTGCCGAACTGGCCGAAGAGCTGGTGTTTATGGGCGGGAGCCTGAGCCCACAGACGGACGATCCAGAGTTCATCAGCAGCCCGCGGCACGAATTTAATTTCTGGTTCGATCCGGAAGCCGCGAAGAGCGTGCTCGAGGCCCCATGGAAGAAGATTGTGTGCACGCCGGTGGACATCTCGGTCAAAACCAGAATTACGGACGAAATGGTTGCCGAAATCAAGAAGAGCGACAGCCCGGCGGCACAGTACGTGGTGAAATATTTTATGAAAGATCAAGGCGGTTCCTATATGTGGGATGAACTAGCAGCCGCTGTGTGGATCGATCCCTCGCTCATCACGAGAACGATAACCCGCTACATGAGCGTGGACATCGACCACGGCGCGGGCTACGGAAACACGCTGACATGGGTAGACAAGGACAACCCGAAGCTGGGCGCACGACCGGTAGAGATCCAGATGGATTTGGATCTGACGAGATTTGACAAGATGTTTGTGGAATTGATGAAGGCGCCCACCCCTCAAGCTCATTGAAGCGCGCACCCATGTTGCGCACCGCCGGCAATCCGAAAGCAATGTACGACTAGCCTGGCAAACCGGCCTGGCGAGGGATCGCGATATACCTTGACCTTCTACAGGTTGTGGTTTATATATGCAGAAGACGGAGGTATAAGGAATGGCGCTGAAGTCGGATTTGCCGCAGGGGACGCTGGACTTATTAATACTGAAAGTGGTGGCGCTGGGGCCGGTGCATGGATATGCCATCGCGCAGCGGCTGGAACAGGTGTCGAAACATGTCGTGCAGGTGCCGCAAGGATCGCTTTATCCGGCGTTGCACCGGCTCGAAAACCGCGGGCTGTTAGCGGCGGACTGGAAAGAAACGGAGACGGGGCGTGAGGCGAAGTTCTACCGGTTGACGAGAAAAGGTAGAGCGCAGCTTGAGACGGAGGCAGCGAGCTGGGAGCGGTTGACGGAGGCGGTCGCGCTGATCATGAAGCTGTCGGAAGGAGGCGCGGAATGAATTGGTGGCAGCGGCTGTTGCGACGCAAGAAGATGGAAGAGCAACTGGAAAGGGAATTGAGCTTTCATCTGGAACAACATGCGATGGAGTTGATAAAGGGCGGAATCGATGCGGGGGAAGCGCGCCGGCGGGCGAGGTTGGAGCTTGGCGGCTCGGAAAAGGTGAAGGAGGAATGCCGGGACGCGCGCGGGACGAGGTGGATAGAAGATTTCTGGCAGGACTTGCGCTATGCGTTGCGCACACTGAGACAGCGGCCGGGGTTTGCGGCGATCGCGTTATTGACGCTAGCGCTGGGCACGGGAGCGACAACCGTTATGTTTACGGTCGTGAACAGCGTATTGCTGAAGCCGCTGCCGTATCCGGAGGCGAACAGGCTGGTTAGGCTCAGCGAACAGACGGAACAGGTCACCAGCCGAATTTGGGGAAATCTGTGGGCGTTTGCGTACCCAAACTATCTGGATTGCAAGCGAGACAGCCGGAGTTTGGAGATGGCCGCGTGGCGCTATAACGGAAGCACGGTCAGCGTGAACAAGGCAGCCGAATACGTGGACGGCATAGAGGCGAGCTCCGATCTTTTTTCCGTGCTCGGGGTTGCACCCGTTCGAGGGCACGCGTTTTCGGCCGAGGATGACCGGCCGGGCGGCGCGCCCGTGGTCATCATCAGCAACGGATTGTGGCAGGGCCTCTTCGCAGGAAGCCCCGGAGCCATCGGCGCGTCGCTAACTTTTGACGGAAAGCCCTACACCGTGATTGGCATTATGCCCGTGGGTTTTCGAATCAACGAAGACGAATACGATGTGTTTACGCCGATCGGCCAAGACACTTCGCCGAACATGCAGAAGCGCGACGCGCATCCCGGCATTCAAGTGTTTGCACGGCTGCGACCGGGAGTGACATCGGTGCAAGCGCAGATGGAGTTGTCGCTTATCGGACATCATCTGGCTGAACAGTTTCCGGAATCGAATAAAGGCCGCAGCTTTTTAGAGCAACCGCTTCGCGCGGACGTGGGGGATGTGGCGTCCACGCTATGGCTGTTGCTGGGCGCAGTGAGTCTGGTGCTGCTGATTGCGTGCGTGAATGTGGCAAGCTTGTTGCTGGCGCGGGCGGCTTCGCGCGAGCGTGAATTGGCCATGCGCGTGGCGCTAGGAGCGAGCCGGGGCCGCTTGGTGCGTCAATGTTTGACGGAGAGCGCGGTGTTGGGACTTTCGGGTGGCATGCTAGGCATCTTGCTTGCGGCGAACGGTATAGGACCGTTTTTGAGAATTTGGCCGGGGAGTTTGCCGCGTGCGGATGAAGTGCGGCTCGATTGGAGGGTGCTGCTCTTCGCCATTGCCGTGTCCCTTTTGAGCGGAATTGTATTCGGGCTGGCGCCGGCATTCCGAGCACCAGCGCTGGAACTGGAGCAGACGCTCCGTGCGGGAGCGCGCACGGTTGCGGGAAGTTCTCGCCGTCTGCATGGGGCCTTTGTCATTTCTGAAATTGCCCTGGCGGTCGTGCTGTTGGTTTCAGCAGGGATGCTGGGACGAACGCTGATGCAACTGTCATCGCGCAATCCAGGCGTCAATGTTCGCAACGTGCTCATTGCGCGGATGGCACTTTCGCCCGCGACGCTCGCAAACCAAGATCGGATCCGCGAGGCTTGGCAGGATGTGCTGGATCGCGCGCGAAGTGTACCGGGAGTCGAATCCGTATCGATGGTCGATACCGTGCCGATGCGCGATGGGAACAACCGTATCGGGTATTGGACTTCGGCGGACGTGCCGACGGCAGACAAGACGCCGCTCGCGCTGGCAAGCAGCGTGACACCAGACTACTTGAAAGTTATGGGGATTCCGTTGCTTAGGGGGAGATTTTTCGATGAGCACGATCGCCAGGGCAGTGAACGCGTTGTCGTGATTGATGATGTTTTGGCGCAGCTTGCCTTCGGAAACGAGAATCCTGTCGGGAAGCGTCTCTGGATTCCGGGCAGAGACAGTCCATTCTCGTCTGGGAATGACAGCGCGGACGGCGCACGCGTGGTGGGTGTCGTGGGGCATGTCCGGTATTGGGGGCTGGCGGGAGACGACCAAGCCGAAGTGCGCGCGCAGTTTTACTATCCGTTCGCGCAGGTGGCAGACCCATTGTTGCGGCGCTGGTCGGAGCTTATGTCGATTGCGGTGCGAACAAGCATGGAGCCTTTGAGCGTGGTGCAAGCACTACGGCAAGCACTGCGCGTAGCCGCCGGAGGAGCAGCCGGGGACCAAGCTCTTTATGAGGTTCGCACGATGGAGCAGCTGGCAAGCGATTCGCTTGCGCGCCAACGCTTTCTTCTTTTGTTGTTCGGCATATTTGCCGGATTGGCTTTGGTGCTGGCATGCATCGGGATTTATGGTGTGCTGGCGTATCTGACGGGACAGCGCGTGCCAGAGATTGGCGTGCGAATGACGCTGGGAGCAAGGCCGAGGGCCGTTATGTGGATGGTGCTGCGGCAGAGCATGGGAATGATTTTCGTCGGGGTGGGGGTTGGCACGGCTGGGGCATTAGGAGCAGGGCGCGTATTGCAGCGGCTGGTTGAGGGAATGCAGGGGATCGAGCCGTCGGCTTTCGCCATCACGATTCCGATTCTTGTTGCCGCAGCGCTGATGGCCAGCTTTCTGCCAGCGCGGCGGGCTAGTCGAGTGGATCCGGTGATCGCTCTGCGGCAAGAGTAAGCACACACGGACGGATAGCCGGCATAGAAGATAGGGATGAGGCTCCTTGTGTTGTGGTTCGGAGCCTCATATCATCTGAGATTTGTTGATGTTTGTGAGGGGCTGCCGTTAATGCGGTTGAGCGTGCCCAACTCTATTCGGGATAGATAAAGTCCTCTCCCTTGGTGTCTCCGGGATAGAACCAGCTATGAATCGCCACGGGGGACCCAGCGGGGCGCTCATCAAACCAGAAGAGGGGTTCATCTGGAGGTTCGGGGCGGTAATCGGGAACGGCCATGAGAGTGGCCAGGAGCTGAGTTTCGTCTCCAGTCCAAACTTGCACGATATCACGATCGGCAATGCTGTTAAACAATTTGAAGACGTAGGTTCCAGGTGGCAAGATTTGGCCGGGAATTTCCACCGAGTCAGAAAAGGTCACTATCGTTTTTCTGTTCCAGGTGTCCGCTTTGGTGCCAGTGCCCAGAATGGCGCAAAGCATAAAAGCGCAGAGAAACAATTCAACTGCTTTGACGAAACGCATGCTATTTACCTCCAATTGAAATAGGCTGGGGGTTCGGCTGGGGATAGGCTGGAGAGAGCTGGTCTTTGTATACCCTCAGAGGGATGCTCAAGCCAAAATGCCGGTTGCCCTAAGCGATGTCAGAGTGGAACTTTTGCTCCGGACTGATTCGAGACGTTAATCAGGCACCAGACGCGGCCTGAGCGGTTCGTGAAGTAGAAATGCAAGTCAGGCTCAGACCGTCTTGCAGAAGCGAGCGAAGGCGCGCGCGAGCCCTATGAAGGCGAGACTTGGAATTTCCGATCGTCCAATCCATCATTTGAGCGATTTCGGTATGTTTGTAGCCTTGAACGTCATGGAGAATGACGACGAGTTTTTGGAAGGGGCGAAGTTGTTGCAGGGCGCGTTCGAGGTTGAGGCGGTCAAGCGAGCCCGCTAATACAAGGTCGGCGCTGGCGAGCTCTTCGCCGAGGCTGGGACGGTCGCTGCCGGGAACATCGGCGTCATCGAGAGGAGTCTCCAGAGGAGTTTTTCTGCGAAGACGCATGAGGACCAGATTAACGGTAATGCGGTGCAGCCAAGTTGAGAAAGCAGAGTCACCACGGAACGTGTGGATCTTGCGCAAGAGCATCAGAAAAGCTTCCTGGGTGAGATCCTCAGCTTCGGCGGTATTCCCGACCATGCGAAGACACACGGCGTAAACGCGGGGGCTGTGCATGCGGTAAATGCGCTCAAAAGCGAGGGCGTCTCCTTGCTGCGCGCGTGTGATCGCTTCTTGCTCAGACAATTCGGTCATGTGGGGTCGACCGTGTTCCGGGACGTCTGTGTGCTCCGTGAATTCACGTTGTTCGCTTTCGTGTGGACTTATCATTTTTTCTCCCCGATAAAGAATTGAACACGAGCTGTTTCGTGCTTCGTGTGAGATGTGGATAGGGCGCCGGGCAACGCGCGAAATGACGACGGCTCGAATCTCCCTGAATCGAAAAGCGGACTCAAGCCCCGGAAAAGTGTGCGAGGAGACTCGCAACGTTGCGGTCTCCTCGCAGCAAGTGAGGTTAGCGCTTAAGCTGCGGAGAAGAGGTTTGAAGGGCGGCGATCAGTTGATGGGCGGCGGGAGGAGCCGACCCGCGAGATTCGGAGACGATTTCCGCGGCTGAAATGGAATTGCCGTAGAGCTTGCGATTAGCGCCATCGTCGGGGCGCAAGGTTGAGCCATCGAGGGAAACGCCAGCGAAAACGCCGCGCGCGCGGGAGTAACTCAGAATTTCAGCGCGCATATATGCGTCAGTGTCGGCAGCGGCGGAGCGTCCCTTGGGGCCGGCGGCGGCCGAAACATCGGCTCCGAGTTTTACCTTGCTATGCAAAAGGCTGCCGGCGCCACGGTCATTCATGATCAGGAAAACAAAGTCCGTGGCTTCACCGCCAATTTGAAGGCCAACGCTAGCGCCTTCGAGGGCGTACATGGCAGGAGCGCCCCACGGCCCGGTGAAATCCTTCCCGGTGCGGCAGACCATCGTGCCGCGACCGTAGCTGCCGCCAACGACGAACGCGGCTTTCAGCACGGAGGGCATGACGACGACGCAGCGGGCTTTGTCGATGAGGTCTTGAGGAATGTCGTCGGGGACGTTGAGGATTTCCTGCATAACCATCCCCGAGTTTTGAAGGCGAGCGTCTTCGTCTCTCGCACTGACGGGATCTTTTGCAAAAAGTAATGACCCGAAAACGAGCAGACCCGCGGTGAAGAGTACCCGGCTATTTGCGTATTTCATGCTTACGCCTCCTTGAGAGATATGCGCTTGGTCTTGCTGCGCAGCTGCAAAGTCTCGAGCGGGCGGATTCTCAGAGAGTAAATTTGGGTCCCGCGTTTAACGAGGCAACTTTGCGACCAGAGATGAACTAAATTTCATAAGGGACTTTAGATTCAAGAGCATAGAAGATTTGAAGGAGCTCCATCGGAGGGGAAGTGAAATTGAAAGCGTGTAGATTTTGCCGGATGAACGGAGTTCTTGCTTGCAACAAATTGATCTCTTGGAGCTTCAGCAGAGCGGAAGTAAGGGTGCTGAGCACAGGAATTCAGCTCCGCCAGGGTGCCCGGCTCGGAGCGCTGCTTACGTGCAATGCGGGCAAATTGCGCGTTTGCCTTGCGCGAGCGGGGGCTTGCCAATATACTTCGCGGCGATGAAGAAGCGTGAAACGTATGTTTCACAAGCGAGGAGACCTTCCAGTGATAGAGCTTAGGATGCCGAAAGTGGTTTGGGGAATTTTGTTTGCGACAGTTTTAGCATTGCCGCTAACAGCCAAGGTGGATCGAAATACTGCCAGCCCAGACGCGGCGGCGGCCCGGAGCAAGGACGGAAAGAAACTGTTCGGTTCCGCGGAAGCGTTGCGAGTGGTCCGAGTGAGTTCGCCGAGAATCTCACCAGACGGGTCGCGCGTGGCCTATCTGGTTTCGGAAAATGACACGGAAAAGGAGCAGGCGTGGAAGTTTGTGACGCACCTATGGGTAGTGCCTGCGGCGGGACCAGCGAGCGCGGCGCGGCAATTCACGCGGGGAGAGAAAAGCGTATCAAATGTGGAGTGGTCGCCCGATGGAAAACTGCTGGCGTTCACGATGGAAGCGGGAGAAGACAAGGACGCCAAGCCGCAAGTGTGGTTCATGTACGCGGATGGCGGCGAACCATGGCAAGTGACGAAGCACAAGTCCGGCGTGCGCGCGTTTCAAATTTCACCCGATGGGAAGACGCTGCTGCTGACGGCCACGGCGCCGGTGAGCGAGGAAGAAGAAAAGCTGACAAAGGAGAAGGAGGACGCGGTGGTGGTGGACCACGATTTCAAGATGGCCCAACTGTGGACATGGAACATCGTGACGGGCGACGAAAAACAGATCAGCAAGGGAGACTTTGCGGTGAGCGACGCGCGCTGGTCACCGGACGGAGCGCAAGTCGCGTTTACGACGAATCCAACGCCACGCCTCGACGACATCGCGTTGCAGACGGCTTGGGTGATGGATGTTGCGAGCGGAACAAAGCGAAAGTTGGCAGAGACGGCTGATCCGACGCACACGGCCCGCTGGTCGCCGGACGGGAAGTGGATCGCGTATCTGAGCAGCCCAGGACTATTGATTTATAAGGAGAACTTGTTCGTTGTCGTAGCCAGTGGAGGCACTCCCAAGAAACTAAGCGAGTCCTTTGAGCTGAATGCGGGTGAACCGATTTGGTCGCCTGATGGAAAGCAGATTTATTTCAGCACCGATGACCGCGAGGCGTTACGGGTTTTTGGGGCGGATGTGGCGACGGCGACGATCCGGCCGCTTACGGGTACGACGGGAATGGCAGATATCGCCGAGATCAGCGCCGATGGGAAAACAGCGGTGGGAACATTGGGCGACCCGACACATCCGGACGAAGTGTTCCGCAGCGATCTGAGTTTTGGGTCGCTGGAGCGCATCACCAATCAAAATGCATGGCTGTCCGATTACGGGCTGGGAGCGAGCGAGGTGGTGCGTTGGAAGAGCAGCAAAGACGGGATGGAAATTGATGGAATTGTGACCAAGCCGGTGGACTTTGACGGAGCGCATAAGGTTCCGTTTCTCTTGAACCCGCACGGAGGGCCGACAGGAGCTTCGTTGCTAACGTTCAATACAACCGAGCAGATTATGGCGGCGAACGGTTACATGGTGTTGGAACCCAATTTCCGAGGGTCGACGGGGCGCGGAGAAAAATTCGCGACGGCGAACCAGAACGATTGGGGAGACGGCGATTATAAGGATGACATGAGTGGTGTGCAGGCGATGGTGGATAAAGGTTGGGCCGATCCCGATCGTCTGGGTGCCTTTGGATGGTCGTACGGCGGATACATGACCATGTGGATCGATACGCAAACGGACCGTTTCAAAGCGATTTCACCGGGAGCCGGGCTGCCGGACCTTTATTCGATGTATTCGCAGACGGACATTCACCGGTACTTGACGATGTTCCTGGGAATGAAGGCGCCTTGGGATAATTTCCAGGAGTACTGGGATCATTCGGCGATGAAATACATAGAGAACGTGAAGACCCCGACGATGATCCTGCACGGGCAGGCAGATACGCGAGTGCCGATAGCGCAGGCGGAGGAGTTCTATGAAGCGCTTTATGAGAGACATGTGCCGGTCGAGTATGTGACGTACCCGCGGGAGAATCACGGATTTGTCGAGCCACGACACATTCAAGACCGGTGGCAGAGGTATCTAGTGTTCTTTGGGAAGTACTTGAACAATCCACCGGTGACGGAGCCAAAAGAAGTGGTGGAAAGGTTCAGCAAGGACTTGCCGCAGTAGAACAGTACAAACGGGGCAGCTGGACAGCAGAAACTGAGAACCTCCAGAGTCAAAACGCCAGGAAACTCGTGAAGAGTCCCTGGCGTTTGATCGACCTCTTATCGCGTATGACCGCAGACCCCGAGGAAGCGCCACTTGCCCAAGCGCTAAAGGAGGGCGAGTGACACTACTCAAAAGAGGTTAGAAGCCGAAGCGAACACCAAGTTCGATCGACCGCTGCGAGTTGATCTGAGTACTTTCCACGTCCCAAAGCGGAAGGAGGGTAGTTTTCCCGAGCAGAGCATGACTCGCTTTCACTGCCAGGCGCAGTTCGGCCGGCACAGGATTATGAGTCTGCGAGAAAAGGGCGTGGCTCAAGAAAAGACGGGCGCGAGCAAGACAGGATGGATAGGAACGAGGGGTGGCAATGGAGAACCGCGCGCTCAAACGCGAAAAACAATGGTTGGCTTCATCCACGTGCATTCCCTGCATCCATGAGAGAACCTTTTAGCACGCGTCTCTGAGTTCTTGCGGCGACGCTCCCAGGATGCGGCGCACATGCATCGAAAGGTGGCTTTGGTGACAAAAGCCGTTGTCCAAGGCAATTTGGCCAATCGGCATTTTCCCCTGGCGCAGTTGCATCGCAGCGCGCTCGACGCGTCGTCGGATTACATACTGATGCGGAGGCTGACCTAGCGACTTCCGAAAGAGAACTTTGAAATGTGAAACGCTTAAACCAGCGACGCTGGCAATCTCTTGAAGACCCAGATCGCGCTGAAGATTGTCTTCAATATAAGCGAGCACGGTCTTCAACTTGCCCCCTGGCATGGCGGTTCTGACATTCCGAGCGGCATTCGCCAGTGAACTATGGTTGCGCACAATTCTTGCCGCGAGGCCCGTGGCTAGGGCGTCCAAATAAAGGCGGCCACTGGGATAGCCACTTTCCATTTCAGCTTTCAGAGCCCAACCGACATGCTCGATCTGTGCATCACGCGCTTGAAAGCGATTGCTTACCCGAAGCTTGGCTGGATCTCCGCCCGATTCTTCGACGACGCGTTCAAGTACTCGAAGTTTGAGGCCAATCACCAAAGCGGTATCCGCGGATTTGAGTTCCCAGATGCCGCCGAGATTCGGCGGGATGATCTCGAGATCACCGTGAATAGTGGTTCCGCGATATCTTTCGTCTCCGCGGCGACAATCAACGCTGACGGAAGGTCCGACGTGAACAGAAACCACAACCTGGCGGGAGCCACGGAATTCGACGATTCCTGGTTGATCCGAGATAAGGCTGAGGCGGATGCTGTGAGTTATGCCAATGACTTCGCTTGGTAAGAGTTCGGAGGTACGATCTCGTAGGTAGCTTCTGCCAAAAGCACCCATGCTTGCACTCCCATGTGCACCAACGGCTTGAAATCCGATCGAGAACTCTGAGCCCCCGTCCCAGGTTGCCGCGTCCGGCCATATTTTTCATTTGAAGCCTGTGCGCCAATAGGCGTCGCCTGCAGCACTATGAACTTTGACGCATTAGAACCCCAAAGGTTACACGGGTTTAGTTTCTGCTCTGGCAGGGGTAGCCTGGGTTGGCAAGAAGACGGCAAGGTAGATAGAGATACGATGTTCTTGCATGAAGCTCCGGCAACCGATACGGGTGCCAATTCATCTATCAGACCGATCATTGACGAGAGAACTGCCATCTGGGCGAATTGTGTCGCCCTAGACGGAAGGAGAAATTATTGCCCTATTCTGCTTCGTTGAGTTTGAAATCTTGCATTCGAAGAGCGGATAGTTTGTTGTTTGGCACAAACGGCGGCAGTAGAGACCATGTTTTGGGTGGGCGCCTCGCGGCTTTGGTGTTGTGCGCAGCGGCGGGGGTGTGCTGCTTCCCTGTGCGCGCTCAGAATGCCAGCTTCAAGATTCCGCCGGTAAAGATACCGATTAAGATTAAGGATCAGACGATCGCAATTACAGCTTCCGGAGCGGTGTCCATACATTCAGAGAACAAGGACACCAGTATCTTCAAGCTGGAGCTGAAGGCCGACCTTGGCGAACTGCAGCAGAACACGACGGCCCTGTTGGGAGCCCAACTAGATAAGGATGACGCTTGTGGTGAGCGCATATCGATTGAGCATGCCGACCTCACTCCGATCGATCCCGCGAGTCTTGCCACTGTGCAATTGCACTACGAAAGATGGGCATGCGCGAAAGTGTTCGGGAGAGAAAAAAGCAAAAGGCTAGTGGGCGGGAACGCGGTCATTGAAATAAAGCTCACGCCCGCCATCGAGGAGAACAATACGGAATTGCGGTTGGTGCCGGAGGTTCAGAAAATCGACGCGGACGGGTCGCTGGGAGAGCTGCTGCGCTCAGGATCGCTTGGGGAGATGCTGCGGGACAAAATACGGACGTCGATTCTCTCGGCTATGGAAAAAGGGACGGACCTGAGCGTCACGCTCCCTCCAGCAATTCAAGGGCGAGCCACTATCCAAAATGCTGAGTTCAAGGATGGGGGATCCGGACGCTTGATCGTTGTGCTGGATGGGGAAGGCAGAATCAGCCGGGAGCAGATTCAGGCGCTTTCAAAGCAGATCAAGGAGCGCCTCGCAGCTGAATAAGAAACGCAGCGGCGGATATCACGGTGGAATCATTCTGGACCCGAAAGAACCCGACGAAGAGTTGGCCAACCACAATAAATTCCTAGGAAAGAAGGAAGGCACGGACTTCGGCGTTGAAGCGGGGGCTTGCTTCGATATTCGAAAGATGGGCGGCGTTGAGCTGTAGGTAGCGCGCGCCGGGGATATGATCGGCAAGGTAGCGGCCGTCGGCGGGAGTCGTGGCGGCATCATGTGTTCCTGTAACCACAAGAGTTGGAACACGAATGGCGCCGATAGCTTCAAGCGCATCGAAATCCCGAAGGGCTGCGCAGTTTGCGGTGTAGCCTTGGGGATCGCTGTCTTCGAACTTGAGGCGGGTTTTGCCCACGTTTTCAGAAAAGTTGGCCCGGTAGTCCGCGGAGAACCAGCGATCCATCACAGCGGCTGAGATCGACTTCATGCCACCCTTGCGCACAGCTTCGACGCGAGCATTCCAGATTTCCGGCGTGCCGATTTTTGCGGCAGTGTTGCAAAGAACGAGTTTTCTGAGCCGGGCCGGTGCGTTCAGGGCGAGCCACATGCCGATCTGGCCGCCCATGGACAGGCCGCAAAAATGAACAGTCGAGAATTTCAATTTATCAAGGAGGGCCAGGACGTCACGCGCGAGCTGTTCGATGGTGTATGGGCCGGGGGTGACGGAGGACTGGCCATGGCCACGCGTGTCGTAGCGCAAGACTTGGAATTGCTTCTGGAACTCTGGTACCTGGGGATCCCACATCGAGTAGTTCTCGCCAAGGGAATGTGAGAGAACGAGCACGGGCGCGTTCGCGGGGCCAGCGAGGTCGTAATGGATGCGGATGTCTTCAAGCTCAGCAAAGGGCATAAGTCTCACTTTTTCCCTTGTTTTTTCTGCTCGCGCGGCACATTTCGCGAAGCGAGCACGCGATCGATCAATTGATCGGCAACGCCTAAATAGTTGCCGGGCGCAAAGAGACGGTCAAGCTCGGCGTCGGAGAGACTCGCCTTGACCACAGCATCCTGCCCGAGAACAGAACGGAGATCGCGACGCGCGCCACGCGCGCGTTTGCAAGCCATCTGGACTAGTTCGTGAGCTTCCGAGCGCGGTATTTTTTCGGCGAGGGCTATCGTCACCGCTTCGGCGAAGATCAATCCCCGAGTAACTTCGAGATTCTGACGCATACGCTCGGCATCGATTTCCAGCTCAGAAATCGTGCTGGTAAGGTGGTGCAATGCGCCCGCGGTTAGGCGGACGATGTCTGGCAAGGTTTCCCACTCTGTGTGCCAGCCGCCAAGACCGCGCTCTTGTTCTTGAACGAGCGCCGCGAGCATGGTGCCGACAAGAGGAGGCACACGCAAAGCCGCGGACAAAACGACCGCAGAGGTAACGGGATTGCGCTTGTGCGGCAAGGTGGAAGAGCTGCCGCGGCCGTCAGCGGAAGGTTCAAATACTTCGTTTACTTCGGTTTGCATGTGCAGGGAGATATCCCGCGCTATTTTGCCGAGCGTTCCGGTGAACAGGCCGAGCGTTGTGGCGATTTCACCCATGCGGTCACGATGGCTGTGCCAGGGGAGTTCTGGCAAAGGAAGTTGTAATTCCTTGGCGAGAGCCGTCGCAACATCTAAACCGCGGGCGCCGAGGGCGGCCATGGTGCCGACTGCGCCGCCAAATTGGAGCACGAGGCAACGCTCTTGCGTTTCCGCCAGGCGTGCGCGATGGCGGTCGACTGCGTCAAGCCAGCCAGCCGCCTGCAGTCCGAAGGTAGTTGGAAGTGCCTGCTGCATCCAAGTATGGGCCGCTACAAGCGTCGCTCGATTCTTATGGACCAACTCGCCGATCACGACGGCTAAGAGATCGAGTTCCGCGGAGATCAGAGCGAGCGCTTGTCGCAGTTGAAGCACACGGCCAGTGTCAACGGCATCCTGACTGGTGGCGCCCCAGTGGACATAGCGCGCGGCATCTTTTTCTTTTTGCTCGACGAGCAATGTGAGCTGTTTCACGAGAGGAACGGCGAGATTGCCGGCATTGGCAGCGGCCCGGGCCAGCGCGGTCATATCGTAAAGTTCAGCACGGCATTTCGCTTCGATGGCAGGTGCAGCAGAGGCAGGAATGAACCCGGCCCGCGACTCGGCCCGGGCGAGAGCCGCCTCGAAATCGAGCATGCCTTGCAGCGTGGCGCGATTCGAAAAGGCTTTCTCGACAGCTAGCGAGCGAAACAACGGGTCGAGCAAGTTCATGCGCTGAGTGTAATCACTCCGGGCAGGGAAAGAAAACGGTTTCCTTGACGGCTTGCACGGCCGATTAAGGCCAGCGCACGGTCCGTACATTAACAGTGTTCCGTCGCTCTTCCTCGTGGACCGCTAGCTCTAAACGCGCTCGAGGATCACGGCAATGCCTTGGCCAACACCAATACACATGGTGCAAAGGGCATATTTCCCCCCAGTGCGAAGCAACTGGTACATCGCGGTCGTAACAAGACGCGCGCCGCTCGAACCCAGAGGATGCCCAAGAGCGATCGCGCCACCGTTGGGGTTTACGTGGGCCGCATCGTCGGCGACGCCCAGTTCGCGAAGCACGGCCAAAGCTTGCGAAGCGAAGGCTTCGTTAAGTTCGATGACGTCCATCTGGGCAATGTTGAGATTTGTTTTTGCAAAGACTTTGCGGGAGGCGGGAGCGGGGCCCATGCCCATGATGCGCGGCGCAACGCCGACTGCCGCAGTGGCGACGATGCGCGCTTTGGGAATCAGGCCGTGGCGTTTGGCCGCCGGTCCCGAAGCAAGAAGAAGGGCGCACGCGCCGTCGTTTACGCCAGAAGCGTTTCCGGCTGTCACAGCGCCACCGGACCTCACGATGCCCGGCAGCTTTGCAAGGGCGGCCAAAGAGGTGTCGGGGCGAGGGTGCTCATCGGCGCTGAAAAGAATGGCATCGCCTTTTTTCTGAGGGATGGGGACAGGCACAATTTCTTGTGCGAAATAGCCGTTGTGGATCGCGTTCGCGGCGCGTTGCTGGCTTCTCAGCGCAAAGGCGTCTTGATCTTCCCGCGAGACGTGAAACTCTTCCGCAACAATTTCCGCTGTTTCAGGCATAGAGTCCACGCCATATTTTGCTTTCATCAGTGGATTGATGAAGCGCCATCCAATCGTGGTGTCTTCGAGCTTTGCCGCGCGGGAAAAGGCCGAGTCGGCTTTGCCCAAGACGAAAGGAGCGCGCGACATGCTTTCCACGCCCCCCGCAATAATGAGACCGACTTCGCCGCATTTGATGGCGCGAGCGGCGGTGGCAATCGCATCCAAGCTCGAACCGCAGAGGCGATTGACCGTGACTCCGGGGACTTCTTTGGGAAGACCTGCGAGCAGCAAGGCCATTCGTGCAACATTGCGATTGTCTTCGCCAGCCTGATTCGCGCAGCCGTAAACGACATCGTCCAAGGCGTTCCAATCGACATGGGGATTGCGTTCGATGAGCGCTTTGATGGGAATGGCTGCCAGATCATCGGTACGAATCGAGGAAAGCGATCCCCCATAGCGTCCTATGGGCGTTCGAATGGCGTCGCAAATGTAAGCAGCGTCCATGGATGTCCTTTTTGGACCCTCGCAAACGTTCTATGTTAACAGGAAGAATCTATTCTCAAAAAACAAGATAGCAAACGTAGCATGGGGAGGCTCTTGGAATACTGAAATGACACAAGACGGATGGGCGAGAGATTATAATCCAGGATGCAGTGAGCGCTGCTAAACCGCTTGTTGCTTGAAAGTCACCAGGACACGACCGGCAGGGAAAGCAATAGCTTTTTGCGAGCGGCGAAAAGGATGGCACGTGATAAATACATCCGCCAAAAAAAGGAGCGCGACGATGAATCTCGCGAAATTGACGATGGTAACGGCCTTATTTTGCTCAGTGTTTGCAGCCAGGACGCCAGCGCAAACGAAGGGCGCCCAAGAAGTTACCGCGTTGTTGCAGGAGTTTATGGCGGCCGCTGGGCGAGACGACCCGGCAGTATTTGGAGAGTTTTTTGCTGATGACGTGATCTATACGAGAGCGACTGGGGCGGTCATAACAAAAGCCGACATCATGAAGAGCCTTGGAAAGCCGGCGGCGGCCTTGGAAGGGAAGACCAGCTACTCGGCGGAGGACATCACGGTTCACGAATACGGCGAAACCGTGATTGTGGCCTTTAGGCTGGAAGGCCGCACGGAATATGCGGACGGAAAAGTCGAGACGTCTCATTACCGGAACACAGGGACCTTTCTCAAACGTAGTGGGCGTTGGCAAGCCGTCGCGTGGCAGGCAACGAAGATCAGCGAGGTTGTTAAAGCCCAATGACGCGAGGCGATTCCGCAGGATCGCACCCAATGCGGTTGGAACGGATTCTTTGCGAAGTTTAATGCGTAAAATGGACGGCTCGCTAAAGCTGTTGCGCGGCGCGCCGATGACTGCTGGGAGAAGACTTCCGGAAATGGTCTCACCCGCAGCGAGCCAACCGGGAAGGAACAGCAAGCAATACGGCAAGAATTGCGCGTTGAATTTGTGCGCCTGCATGGAACACTGTTCCGCAGCGGAGCAGGCTGTGTGTGTGTGCCCTCGCGTAAGCGCTTTCTTTTCAATCGGACAGAGTTCTCCAATTTGGCCATCCAATAGCATTCACCATTCGCGCTTGCGACCCGGAAAATTTTCCCGAGCGCAGCTCGCAGGAATGAGCAGCTTATCTGCGGACAGAACTATTCGATGGGGGATGCACTATGGCCGCTGCCGCCACAACCGCGTTTGTTCGTTCTTCCAGCCGCATTCTTGTTGCCAGCGCGGATTCCTCTTTTCGCAAACGCCTGATGGAAAGTCGAGCCTATCTGCTGGCGTTCCGCGAAGAGGCGGTCGGCGGCGCACATGCGCTGGCCAAACTTGCCCAGTTCACCTGCGACAGTGTCCTGCTAGACCGCAATCTGCCGGATCTAGACTCGCGCGAAGTTGCCGAATTGATTCGTCAGCGGTATCCACGGACTGAAGTGGAATTCGTCGATTCCAGGGCAGATGACGCCTTCCCAAAAAAGACCGCAACGGCAGAAACAGAACTAGAACTAGTCAATGAAGATGGTTCGACAACGTCCATTCTGGACGAAGTTACCGCTCCTGATTTCCAACCACTGCCGTTTTCGGCGGAATCCGGCGAAGCGCTGCCAGGGATGCTCGGATCGAGTCGGGGCATGCAACGCGTTTACCGGATGGCGCGCATGGTCGCTCCGCGCGATACGACCATACTGATCACAGGAGAAACGGGAACGGGGAAGGAGCTTGTAGCTCAAGCGATTCACCAACTGAGCCCACGAGCAAATCATCCGTTTGTCGTGGTGAACTGCGCGGCCATTCCCGAGGCTTTATTCGAATCCGAATTATTTGGGTATTCTCGCGGGGCATTTACCGGCGCGGTGCAGTCGCGGCTCGGACGTGTACATGTCGCGCAAGGCGGAACGCTCTTTCTCGATGAAATAGGCGAGCTACCGTTGAGCATGCAAGCGAAGCTTTTGCGGTTTCTACAAAACGGCGAAGTGCAGCGCCTGGGCAGCTCTGAGGTGTTCCGCGTGGATGTACGTGTTGTTTGCGCGACTAATTCGCGTCTGCTGGACCACGTACAAACCAAGCAGTTCCGGCAAGATCTTTACTATCGATTGTCGATTTTTCCGCTTGTGGTGCCGCCATTGCGGGAGCACGCGGAGGATATCAGCGTACTTTGCGCGCATTTTCTGGAGAAACTCTCCACCGAAAATAAAGTTCCGTGCAAATACCTCGCGGAGGGCGCGCTGGCCCTGCTACAGCGCGCGGCCTGGGAGGGAAACGTGAGAGAGCTGCAGCATGCTATCGAACGAGCTTTCATCCTTGCCGGAAACGGAAACGTTTTGCGCATCGAACACTTCCAGCCGTTCGGCGAAGGCACTCAACTTAGAGAAATTTAAGCCGGGAGCAAGAATCCTGGCAGAAAGCGTGCAGCGGTTTCGATGATGCCAAAATTGCCTAGAACCCGGCAAAGAACGGGCAATGCCGCGATGGACGCGAATGGACGCGCGGCGGCGCAGGAAAGTTTGACCCGCGCCTTCATGACATTTACGCAGGCAGCCGGATCTCTGGAAAAATCGTATGCGCAGCTACAGGCGGAAGTCGCAAGACTACATCGTGAATTGCAATGCGCAAATTCAGAACTGGAACGAAGCCTTGAGGAGAATGCCAGAGTGCGAGCCTATCTTTCGCGCCTGCTAGAGGATCTGCCGTGCGGTGTTCTGGTGGTTTCTGTGGACGGCGCCTTGCAGATCATCAATCCAGAGGCCAAACGGCTGCTTCAGGTGGCGCAGGATTGGGTTTCTGGAGGCCAGGCCGGAATGCCGCCGGCGTTTGCGAAGCTGATTGCCGAGGTTCCAGCGAATAGTTTTTTTTCCGAACAGGAATGCACCATGGCGGAAATTAATGGCAATCGTACTATCGGCATTCTGCGCGCAAACGTTAGTCAAAAAACGAACGAAATTGGCGACACGATTTGGATCGTGCGCGACTTGACGGAACAAAAAAGGCTCGCGAGCGAGCGGGAGGCTGCCAGACGTTCCCATGCCTTGGCAGAAGTCGCGACTGTGCTGGCTCACGAGATTCGCAATCCTCTTGGAAGCATGGAATTGTTCACGGGGCTTCTCGCCGACGCGACAGCGCAAATGCCGGAAACGCGGCAATGGGTTACACATCTGCAAGCCGGTTTGCGAGCCCTATCCGCCACGACCATCGATATGGTCCCCCTGACGACATAAGACATGTCTATAAGACTCAATCCCGATCCGCTTCCCGATCTGCTCACCGCGATTCAGCAGACCGAGCAGAACATGAACACCGCTACGCTCCAGCTCTCCAGCGGGCAAAGTGTTAACCAGCTTTCCGACGACCCGGCGGCCGCTGCTGCTGTCGTGCTAAACCACAATCAAACCAGCCAGGATGACCAGTATCTGCAGAATATAAACACGCTTCAGCCCAACTTTCAGATTGCGGATTCCTCTCTCAACGATGTCGTCACCGCCCTAACGCAAGCCCTCTCTCTGGGAACGGAAGGCGCCAACGGCACTTTGAATGACGCGGACCGCCAAGCCGTCGCCCTTCAAGTACAGGGGATTCAATCGCAACTCGTCTCTTTGGCGAATGCCACCTCTCAGGGCGCCTATCTCTTCAGCGGAACCGCCGTGGGTACTCAGCCTTTCACTCTGGACTCCACCACTGGCGCCGTCACCTACAATGGCAATACCAACGTCAACTCCGTTCAAATCTCCAATGGCAATGCCATTCAAACCAACGTGCCTGGCAGCGAGCTATTTCTCAACTCCAATGGGAACGTCTTCACCGCCATCCAGGATCTCAATACCGCCTTGCAATCCAATACCAACATCGGTGCCGCCGTAACCGAAATCCAAAATGCGCTCAACACAGTCACCACCCAGCGGGTGTTTTATGGCAACGCCCTCAATCAGATCAATACCAGTGAAGACTTTCTCAATCAGGACACCGTCAACCTCAGCACCCAAGAAAACTCCCTGATCGGAGCGGACTTGGCAACGGCGGCTACCAACTTCGCTCAGGCGCAAACCGACGAGCAGGCCACTCTGAACGCCGCTGGCAGGATTCTCAGTCTCCCCAATCTGCTCACCTACCTCCCTCCTCCGTAAAGCCTTCCTTACGTCCTTCCAGCCATTCCTTTCTCCCTCTCCCGGTCCGCATCCGGTGTCAAGCCGCCCTCACCGCTGTCTATCCAGTCCTGTCCTTTCGCCCATACCCCTCGAAGACGCGCCCCTTTTTCTCCGCCACGCTCCATTTTTCCGATTGCAATCTGATACCTTCAAAGCTAATATAGGCCTCAGAGATAATTTCGTTCGTCTCCGGCTGGCCCTTTCCCGTCTTTCTTGTTCCGATATCCCAGATTGCTAGCCAATGCTTGCGAGAGTGCGAGACCCACACGACCCTTCTTGGAGTCTCAAGGTCCGAGTGTCTGCTCTCGGTCATCTCTTGCAAATATATAAAAACAAAAGGTTTGTAAGCTCTTTAGAATCATATTCTTTGCACACCCCCTCCTTTAACTATCGTTGAATCATATTCTTACAAAAAACAGGGGGGGTGGGGCAGGAGAGGTCACAGACGGGTGGATGGCTGGCGGAATAGACCGGGGGCGTTTGCGACACAGGACTGCTGCGGCAAGTCTCTTCCTTCGCAAGAGGTAGTAGCCTTGCATCTTCCCCATGCTAGTTCGTTTCCGGAAACGCTGCTATACCAGCGAATGGTCCACTCCAATAGGGTCCATGGCAATCCCGAAAGGGGACTAACCTCAAGCAAGGAGAGTTTCCGTTGTAGCGCGGCACGCTCTAGAATTCCAGGATGCGCATCGCGGTTCTATCGGACATCCATGGGAATGGAACGGCGTTTGAAGCAGTTCTCGAGGATCTGCAACAAACCTCTCCCGACATGATTCTCCACGGCGGCGATCTCGCGGACGCCGGTGCAAGCCCGGTCGACATTGTCGATCGCATTCGCGGCCTGGGCTGGCAAGGCGTCGTAGGCAACACGGATGAACTGCTCTTCCGGCCCGAGTCACTGGAAGAATTTGCGAGCCAATCTTCGGCGCCGCCCTCGCTTTGGGCCGCGATCCGCGAGATGGCCGCGGCGACGCGCGCCCTTCTGGGAGAAGAAAGGCTCGCGTGGCTCAGCGGCCTGCCGCATGTGCAGTTGCAAGGTCCGATGGCGCTGGTACACGCAAGTCCTGAGAGTTTTTGGCGAGCTCCGTCGCCGGAAGCCGCCGATACGGAACTGGAATCCATTTTTGGACCTCTCGGCCAACCGATTGCCGTCTATGCCCATATTCATCGTCCCTTTATTCGGACCATTCCAAGCCCGCAGGTTCGCGAAAGGCTTGTCATCAACACTGGCAGCCTCAGTCTTTCCTATGACGGCGATCCCCGCGCTTCCTACTTGTTGTTAGATGGGCGCAATCCAATGATCCGCCGCGTCGAATACGACGTTGCGAAGGAGTTGAAGGCTCTTTCCTCTTGTGGTTTGCCTCATGCCGATTGGATTGCGAGGAGTCTGCAGACTGCTTCTCCTCGGATGCCGTAGCAATCCGCGCGGCCTCTAGCCCGAGCGGCAAGGTTTGCGGCGAGTTTTTGGCTTGAGACGTAGTCGAAATAATTGGCAGCCCGCACTGGCACGTTAATCAAGAACCGAAGGCCGAGCGGCATCTGGAGAATTTGACGCATGGCGCATTTCGCGAGACCATGCCAACTTTCAACGAGGAGCAAAATTGGATCTGGGCCTAGAAGGCCGCGTAGCCATCGTAGCCGCAGCTAGCAAGGGGCTCGGCCGCGCCGTCGCGGAAGCACTCGCACGGGAAGGCGCCCGAGTGGCTATTTGCTCGCGCAGCGCATCCCAACTCGAACAAGCCGCGGCTCACATTCTGGAGTCCACGGGCCGGGAAGTCTTCCATCAAGCCGTCGACGTCACCAATCCCTCCGCCGTCGCTCATTTCGTGGCCGGCGTCGAGGACCACTTTGGCCGCCTCGATATTTGCATTAGCAATTCCGGTGGTCCGCCGTCTAAACTGTTCGCGGACGCGCAGCCGGACGATTGGCGCTCCGCCGTCGACCTCCTTCTGATGAGTGCCGTGTTCTTCGCGAGAGAGGCACTGCCGCGCATGCAAAAAAATAAGTGGGGACGGTTCCTCACCGTCACGTCCTCCGCGGTGAAGCAACCCATTGACGGATTGCCGCTCTCTAATTCCATTCGCGCCGCGGTTACTGGCTTGGCGCGCACTTTAGCGAATGAATACGCGAAGCACGGAATTACCGTCAACAATGTCTGCCCCGGCTACACGCGCACCGCGCGTCTCGATGGTCTGGCTGCAACGATCTCCGCGCGCACCGGAACCCCGTCCGAATCTGTCTTTGCCGATTGGACCCGGCAAATCCCCGCGGGCCGTATCGGAACTCCTGAAGAGTTCGCCGCCGTCGTGGCCTTCCTCGTTTCGGAGCGAGCCAGTTACGTGAACGGCGTCTCCCTCGCTGTCGATGGTGGCATGGTCAGGAGCCTCCTCTAGCGCGATGAGTCTCTCTCTGCGGCGCTTTCAACTATCACTTTTGCCGGAAAGCTTCGCCATTGTCGGACTCTCGCCGCGCGCGGATTTGCCCGCCTGGGCCATCGGAGGACCCTTCTTTTCCGTGACGCGCACCAGTGACGAGCTGTCGGTCATCGTCGAAGAGTCTCGCGTCCCCGGCGGCGTGCAATCCCAAGCCGGTTGGCGAGTCATCAAAGTACACGGCCCTTTTGTCTTGTCGGAAGTCGGCGTGCTAGCTTCGCTCGCCGGGCCTCTGGCCGCTTCAAAAATCAGTTTGCTGGTCGTCACCACTTTCGATACCGATTACCTGCTTGTGGCATCCGAAAATCTGGCTGCGGCTATCTCTACCCTCGAACGAGCAGGACATTCTTTTCAAAGGAGTTCATCCAAGTGAGTGTCTCACTCTTTGCAAATCCTCAAACTCAGCGACGCCGCATAACGTCTGTGACAGCGGGCGCCATTCTCGCCGTCCTTTTCGCTGCGCTCCAGCTTCGCGCCGACAGACCGTACGCCCCGAGCCGCGATTACGACCTGCAACACTCGCGCATTGCGCTGCGCTTCGATCTGGACCAGAAAAAGGTTATCGGCGACGTCACTCACACGTTGACCATGCTCCGCGATGGCACATCGGAAATCACATTCGACTCCGCAGGCCTCACCATCGAAAGCGTTACCATCAACAAATCCCGCGCGAAATTCGAGACCAAGGACGACCAGCTCATCATTTCGCTTTCTTCACCGGCTCATATCGGAGAAAAATTCGACGTTAACATTCGTTACGAAGGCAAGCCCAGCAAAGGCCTCTATTTCATCTTGCCCGATAAAGATTACCCCGATCAGCCAAAGGAAATCTGGACGCAAGGCGAGTCCGAGGACACGCATTTCTATCTTCCCACCTACGACTACCCCAACGACAGGCTTACCACGGAAACCATTCTCACCGTTCCTGCTTCCTGGATCACTGTCGCCAACGGCAAGCTCATCAGTATCACGGATGCACACGATGGCATGAAGACTTGGACCTGGCGCGAATCTTTGCCGAGCTCCACCTATCTCATCACCGCCGTTGCGGGCGAATTCGATGAAGTGAAGGATTCCTGGCTCGGCATCCCCGTCGACTACTACGCGCCCAAAGGCCGCGGAGACCGCCTGGCAATCAACTACGGCCGCACTCCGCAAATGATCGATCTTTTCAGCAAAAAACTCGGCGTCAACTATGCCTGGGAAAAATACGACCAATCCATGGTCGATGATTTCGTCGCCGGCGGCATGGAAAACTCCAGCGCCACGACCAATACCAGCTCTTCACTTCGCAACCCCAAACTCGTTCCTGAATATCCAACTGGCGAGGACGACCTCATCTCTCACGAGCTTGGTCACCAATGGTTCGGCGACCTGGTCACCTGCAAGGACTGGGGCGACATCTGGCTCAACGAAGGCTTCGCCACGTTCATGGAAACGGTTTGGAGCGAAGCGCACTTCGGCAAAGACCAAGCCGACTACGACAGATGGGAGGCCGCGCGCGGCTGGTTCGCGGAGTCCAATCTTTTTAGCAAGCCCATCGTTCGCTTTGATTTCAACGACTCCAGCGAATTCGACGGCAACGCCTACACCAAAGGCGGCTGGGTTCTTTACATGCTGCGCCACCAGCTCGGCGATGATCCTTTCTATGCGGGCCTGAAGCACTATTTGGAAGTCAATCGCGGCAAGAACGTCGTCACTTCCGATCTCGCAAAAGCCATCGAAGAAGCCACGCACATCGACGTCGATCAGTTCTTCAACCAGTGGCTCTACGGCGCCGGCGCTCCCAAGTTTGATCTCAACTACGCGTACGACGACGCAAAACATGAAGTTGCGCTCACCGTCAAACAAACGCAAAAGGTCGAGGGCCCCGTGGGCCTCTTCCATGTTCCTGTCGATGTCGAAATCACGACTGCCTCCGGGCCAAGGCTTTTTCCCATCACCGTGTCGAAGGAATCCCAAGTGTTCACGTTTCCCACGGATTCGGCTCCTCTGATGGTTCTTTTCGATAAAGGGGGACAAGTCCTCAAATCCGCCGACTTCCACAAGGAAAAGAAAGAGTGGCTCTATCAATTGAAGAACGCCACCGAGTTGGCCGACCGCGCCGATGCTATCGTTGCTCTCGGAAAGATGAAGCCTGACGAGGACGTCGTTGCGGCTCTCGGCGACGCGCTTCGCAATGACAAGGCCTGGGGTATCCGCGCCAATGCCGCCGCGGCTCTCGGCCAATTGGGCGGTTCCTCGGCGTCCGAGCAGTTGCTTGACGCGCTGAACACGGACAAGGAGCCTTGGGTGCGCGCGTACATCGTCACCGCTCTGGGTAATTTCAAGGATGACACCACCATCGCCGGGAGGCTCAACTCCCTTGCCGGCGAAGATACCTCCTATCGCGCTCGAGCAGCGGCGCTTCAAGCGCTGGGCCGTCTAAAAGCGCCCGGCGCTTTGGCCACGCTTGAGGCTGCGGTTAGCGGCGATTCTCCGGACGGGTTTCTGCGAGACGCCGCGCTTCGTTCCATGGGGCCTCTCGGCGATGACAAAGCCGTGCCTCTGCTTCTTCAGTGGTCTGAGCTGGGTAAACCGATCGAATCGCGCACGGCGGCTATAGCGAGCTTGGCTAATCTTCAAAAGGACAACAAGCAGATCACCCAGCGGCTCACTTCTTATCTTTATGAGCCGCATTTTACTGTTCGTTTTGCGTCTATCTTCGCTCTGGGCGCGCGCGGCGACGCATCCGTCATTCCCGCTCTTGAAGCTTTGCTGAAAAGCAACGACCTCAGCATTGAAATGGCCCCGATGATCAAACGCCAGATCGCGCGTTTGAAGAGGCCTGCGGGCGGCCAGGGCGCCGTTTCCGGCGATGAAGGTGAGGAAGGCGAACGAGCCGAGGGAGCCTCCGTGGCAGGCAACGATCAAGCCGCCGTCGCCCAGCGCCTCGAACGGCTCGAGCACCTCATGGAACAAATGAACGAGCGGCTCAAAACCATCGAGACGCGCCTGCCACCGCCCAAGCAATAACTTTTTGTCGCGCTAAATAATTTGGCGCCGAATAGACTCGGCGACCATTCTTCTCAGTGCTCTCTGCGTTCTCTGTGTAAGAAACTTTTCTTTTTGGTCGTCGCATCACTACTTCCTTACTTCTTCTTCGTCTCCGCTTCCGCCAAGAGGATGCGCAAGTCCCGCATGTTATTCCCCGTTGGCCCGGTGATGATCGTATCGCCCAATCTCGCAAAATAGCTGTACGAGTCGCTCTCTCGAAACATGTACCGTGCGTTCAGCCCAATCGCCCGTCCCCGCTCCAACGTCTCTCCGTCCGCCACGGCTCCCGCCGCCGGACTGTTTCCATCGACGCCGTCCGTTCCCGCGCTCAGCACCGCCATTTTCTTTCCGGCAATTTTTTTCACGCAGGCCAGCACAAACGCCGCATTCCTCCCGCCAATGCCTTTCCCTTTAACAGGCGAGCTCACTTCCCCATCGGCAATCACTGCTACCGGCTGGCCTGGATTCGCCTTGCGCAAAGCGTCGAGCTGCTCGAGCAAATATTGGGCCGCTTTCTCGACCGGCCAATCGTCCGTCGTATTGTCGCAGCACGCCAAGAATCCTTCCGCTTCCGTCGCGTGGTGCGCCGGGTGAAACAAATCATCCAATCCAAGCAGAACCGAAAAGTGGGCGTTGCGGAAGGCTGGGTCGTCCTCTTTGGGCGTTTCCGGCATTTTGCCGTCGTCCAGCCATCGCAAAAGCGCCGCCGGAAGTTTCCCCCTCAGCGAAAACTCCGCGATGACACGTTGCACATCCGCGATCGTCGTCGGATCCGGAAGGGTGGGCCCCGAAGCCAGCGCCGACTCTTTTCCGACGGGCACATCGCTCACCGCGAGCGTGATCTTCGTAGCGCGTCGCGCGGCTACTGCAAGCCGTCCGCCTTTTACAGCCGAAGCATGCTTTCTGACCGCGTTCATCGCATCAATTGGCGCGCCACACGTCACCAGCGCGCGATGGAGTTGCCGCACATCGTCCAGCGTCTGGCGCTCATCGAGCGGCAACTCGGCCAGCGCCGAGCCTCCGCCCGACAGAAGAAAAAACACGATCGTTGTTTCGTCGCACTCTTTCAGGAACGCCAGAATCGCTTCCGCCGCTTTCCAGCTCTGTTCATCCGGAGTAGGATGGCCGCCGACGAAATACTTCATCCCTTCCACCGCGCGCCCGGGAGGTGTCGGCGCGCATACGATTCCTTCCAGCGAAAAGTTTCCAGGCATCAGTCCGGCGAGACCCTCCGCCATGGCATGCGCGGCTTTTCCGATCGCAATTACGCGAACGTTCTTGAACGCGCGCAGATCCACCTGCGCACCTTCCAGACGCAGCACCGTTCCCGCAAGCGGCAGTTTCCGCTGCATCGCCTCCGGAATATCGAGCGCCGAAATGGTTTCCTGGAAAATCCGGCGGGCAAGCTGCTTCAGTTCCGCCATACGAGATTTGTCACCGCACTTTTATTTTGTTTTCAGAACTTCCGGATTCAACATATTCGGCGGACGCTGCCCTTTGAACAGCGCCACCACGTTTTCCGCCGCCATGCACGCCATTTTCGTCCGCGTTTCAATCGACGCCGACGCAATGTGCGGCGCCAGCACCACGTTCGGCCTTTTCAGCCCCGGATGGATAAACGGTTCATTTTCGAAAACGTCCAGGGCCGCTCCGGCGATCTTTCCAGTTTCCAGCGCGTGGACCAGCGCCGCTTCATCCACCACGGCCCCACGGGATGTGTTGATCAAAAACGCCGTCGGCTTCATCCGGAAAAATCTCGAGGCATCGAACAACCCTCGCGTTTCCGGGAGCAGCGGCACATGTAAACTCACAAAATCAGATTCCGCCAGCAAGTCGTTCATCCCGCGGTACGTCGCCTTGAGTTCCTTCTCGACCGCCTCTGGCGCTTGCACTGCGTCCGCGTACACGACTTTCATCTGAAAACCAATCGCCCGCCGCGCCATCGCTTTTCCGATACGCCCGAAGCCCACGATTCCGAGCGTCTTGCCCCAAACGTCCGTGCCCACGAGTTGATCCAGGTCCCAGCCCTTCCAATTTCCGCAGCGCGCCAGTGCTTCGCCTTCTCCGAGACGCCGCGCCACCGCCATCATCAGCGTCCACGCAAAATCTGCCGTCGTTTCATCCAGCACGCCGGGAGTATTTGTCGCCACGACGCCGCGCTTCGTACACGCCGGCACGTCGATATTGTCGAATCCCACGGCGACGTTGGACGCAATCCGCAATTTCGGCGCCGCGCTCAACAAGCTCATATCCACTTTTTCTGTCAGCAGGCACACCAATCCTTCCTTGTCCTTCACTCTCCGCAACAACTCTTCGCGCGGAATGCTCTCCGGTTTTGCCCAATATTCCATTTCGCAGCCCGCATTCAGGATTTCCTGCGCTGCGGGGAACAAGGGCCGCGTCGCCAGCACTTTCGGTTTCGCCATCGTTCTCCTTCTCCCGTCCTCCGCAACTTTTGGAAAATTACACTAACATACTCCGCCGCGGATTGGCTGTTCACAGTTGGCAGAGCAGGCTTCGCCATGGATGATAGGCCGTCCACTCTCCGGCTTTTGCACCATCTCGGCAATCAGAACTTAGCGCTCGCCAATCAAGTAGCGGCAGCCTTGCGACCCGATTTTCACGCTATGCGCGGTACTGGCGGGAACGTCGCAGCGACCGGCGGCGGAATAGGTTGCCGAACGGCCGTCCATGGTCAGGGTCATTTCGCCGCTCAAAATGATGTGGGCGGTTTCCGTCTCGTGGGTATGCTCTGGATAGAACGCGTTCGGCGCATCCTGCCAAACAAACATGTGGCTGAATCCTTCTCTCTCCAACTGCTGCGCTAGAGTTTTCTCGTCCATAGCGGCATTCTACAACGCTGGCCGCACGGAAGGCCTCTGCGTAAGGTTTCGCAAACTCTCTTTGCTTCTTCTAGCGCGTCAACCGCGTTTAGCTCTCCGCCCAAAGACGGCAACGCCCCTTCCGCATTGATGGGGGCAGATGCAGAAAGGGCGCACCGTCTTCAGGAGAGAAGATCGTTAAATTGTCCTCGCCGGCTATGGCTAGGGGCACCAGCGCAGTGTGTGTCGTTTAGTCGATCGGCCGCTGCGCCAACACCGGGGATCCAGTGGCTCCAGAACCGCCAGGGCCACGCCCACCGGCTTGCACCGTGTAATCGCTCGGCACAGTAAACAAGCTGGCGGAAGGCTCGGTCCTCTGAATGCTGGTCACGGTGTAGGTTGTGGTTCCAAAGCGCGGATCGGTCCGCGTGCTCTTCAGCACAATCTGCAGGTCCGGCGAATACCACCGTTCGGAAACGATCTGCAGGGCCTTTTCGTTTCCAATCTGACCGGCCGGAATAATATGCGTGGTGCGTGTTCCTTCCGCCACCACGCCATCGATGATCTGCGTTCCCAGTGATTCTTTCTTCAGCAAACCGGCGGCTTCTTCCTTCTGCTCGCGCGCCTGCATTTTCGCCGCGAAGGACGACGAAGTAGACTGGGAACTCGCGTTTGCGCCGCGTGCGCGGAAGGCCATCCTGTGCGCCACTTTTTGCTGGGTATCGAGCATGATATGGACGCCTGCCACCGGGTCGGAAATCGCTACCATGGTTTTCGGCGTTCCCGAGGCGGCCAGCGGTCCGATCCCAGTAAAGGTCGCTTCCTGACGCGACCTTCCCTGGCTGTCCCGGTACATGGTTACTTGCGAAGTTCGGTGAATCGTAGAGCCATCCTGTAAGCTCTGCGTGGTTTCCGACGTAGCGGTGGCGGTGAATGGCGCACCCGTGACCGTCTTTCCGCCATGCATACCTTCAAAGCCCATCAGCTCCATCGGGCCTCCGAAGGGACCGAGGCCGCCGGGGCCGCGTCGTTGGGCCTGAACTGCCATGGCGCTCAACACCAGCGCTCCACTCAAAGCCAAACACATCTTCATCTTCGAGTTCATCATTCCCTCTCCTCTTCTCTCCCATGCCGCGATGTTTCGCTCACCGCAGCAATCCCGTCTCAGTTTTCTTCCTGCGCCAGCCGCACGGCTTCCGGCAAGCCGTCGTTGCCAACCAACAGATCCACTTGGATCCAGTCGCCTGCGCGCTGCTCATTCACGGGCAATCCCAATGCGCCAAGAGAGCCGCGCTGCATGCGTACGCGCAGTATCTCCGCCTCATCGGTTACGTCCGGCAGCGCTCCGGGCAGGGGGGTAAAGCCGCCCAAATCATCTCCATTCGAGATTTCGGCGGAGAAGTTGTCCGAATCCTGGTTTTGCGCGGCGGCCACGATCGTTTCGCGGTGCGCCACGACGTTCTGTTTCGCCACTGCCGGATGCCGCGATTGCTCCCAATTTCTCCAGCTAAACCCTACGGCCACCAAGGCAGCAGCCGCCAAGGCCCATGCCGCCACCATCGCGCCGCGCCGCGCCGTCATCTTGCGATGCCGGGTGCGAAACTCCTGCCGCAGCCGCATTTCCACGCGCGCCGGCGCAACCGCGTCCAAAGTCTCCTCGCTAAGCGCCCACAATTCCTCCCTAGCCGCTTGCCAGGACTCTTGTAGCGCCGCGCAACGCGAACAATGGCTCACATGCGCCAACGCCGCCGCTCTATCAAGAGAATCCAGCGTGTCATCACGATCGAGATCTAGTACGATCGCTTCCGCTTCCTCGCAATTCATTTCCATTTTTCCAAAAGTTTCCAAGGTTCATTCACCTCGCTACTTTCATACGCCGAGGCACATCCCTCAACATCTCGAGTTTGGCCAGCAAAAGAGCTCGTCCGCGATGCAGCCGGGAACGGATCGTGCCAATGGGACAGCCAGTCATCTGCGCGGCTTCCTCATAACTCATTTCTTCGAGCTCGCACATCACCACGGCTTCGCGAAACTCCGGCGGCAAATCCAGCACAGCCGCTCTGACCTGATGCATGCGTTCCCGGGTTTCCACCCACTTGGCGGGCGTGAAGTTATCCTGCAATACGATTCCCGAGCCGGTGCCGTCCTCATTCTTTTCTTCCAGCGGCACCTCTCGCGGTGTCCGTTCCAGATGTTTCATCACGCGGTTGCGAGCTATCCCAAAAAGCAGTGCGCCCACTGAGCCGCGCGTTGGGTCGTATTTTTTCGGCTCGCGGATCAAAGTCATGAAGACGTCCTGCACAATCTCTTCCGCGCCCCAGGCGCTTCCCGTCATTCGCAAAGCAAACCTATAAAGCCCACCCTGATGCCGGCGGTAGAGAAGAGCAAAGGCCTCCTCATCCCCTTTCGCGGCACGCCGCAACAGAAGGTCGTCTCTATCGTGCGCTGCGATCCTCGTCTCCCCAGTTACGGCGTTTCTGCCTGTTCGAGGTGCGTCTACTGCTTTCTCTTCTATTTCCCGGCCGGTCCGGAAAAAGTTCCCATAGCGAGGGGGAGCCGGTCGAGCTCCGTTGGTAAGGTTTGGTTTCACAATAGGTTAGACGTGTGCGGTGCTTGGCGCGTGTCGGCTAAGAGTACCGCCAAGGAGGAGGCGGGCTCAACCAAAAATGGACGGATGGACCTCATCAGACAAGGCGGATAATCGCGCGAAAAAGTGGGCCATCAGAAGAGTCGAGGCAGGACGGAGAACAAGACTAGGATTTTCTTTCGGGTTTGAACATGCGCGCTGCCACGCGCGCCACAAAACGGCGAGAGACCAGCCTCTCTCCGAGAACACCTAGATAATTACTCAGCCCCGAAATGACGCAGCTCCTGCCGGCAGCGAGGGCACGCAAACCGGTTCTCGCCACTTTCTCCGCAGTCTCTCGATGCCTCTTTGCCGCGGCTACGTTTGTCTGTCCCGCGACTTCCGCGAACTCCGACTCCGTTGAGCCGGGGCACAGTGCGCTGACTCGCACGCCATACGGCTTCATCTCTTCCGCTAATCCTTCCGCAAAGAGCAGGTCGAACGCTTTTGTGGCGGCGTAGGTCGAAATATAGGGGACGCTCTGAAACGCCGCGGTGGACGCTAGAATCATCACGTCGCCATGGCGCCGCGCCTGCATCTCAGGTAGATAGAGCCGCGTCAAGCGGACCACGGCGGCGCAATTCACCTGAACCATGTCGGCCAGCCTGCTCGTTTCGACGGCGGTGAATTCGCCATACGCGCCAAAGCCCGCATTATTGATCAGCAGCTCGATTTCGATTCGTTGCTCTTTCGTGAATTGAAATATTATTTCCGGTGCGTTTGGTTCCGTCAGATCAGCGACAAATATCCTTGTCTGGATTTTGTGCGACGTCGATAAGCTCTGTGCCAGCTCTTCCAGGCGCTCGCGCCGCCGCGCCGTCAAAACGAGGTGCGTCCCGCCGCGAGCTAGCTCTTCGGCCAGAGCTTTGCCGATTCCTGCGCTCGCTCCGGTCACCAGCGCCCATTTTCCGGACCACGGTGTCATGACATGCCTCTCTCTGAAGAGTTTTCAGCGTAACATGAAATGTTCGACGGATTATTCACGGGGGACAGATGCCGGCCTATGTGTTTTAAGCGAGTTTCAGCTTGCAGCTCGCGCCGTCTGCGGCAGCCCCGCGTCCTCCGCAGCTACGCGCGCGATGACGGACCAATCCTTATCCTGATTTCCACGGCCCATGGCGGTGATGAACCGGTCGCGCAGCACGCTCGCGATGGGCATCGGGACGTTCGCGTCCTCCGCGGCTTGCAGCACGAGACGCACATCCTTCAATCCGAGCGGCAGGGCAAAACCAGCAGGCTCGTGCTTTCCCTGGACGATCAAATCGCCATAAATCTTGTACACGGGCGCGTTGAACATAGTGCTCGTTAAGAACTCGAGGAGAGCGCCAGCGTCAACGCCGGATTTTCGTGCAAACGTGACGGCTTCCGCGAGAGATTCGAGTACCGACGCAATCAGAAAATTTCCAGAAAGCTTGACGACGTTGGCCATGGAAGGCCGCTCGCCGACTACGAACAGCTTCGGCCCCATCGCTTCAAACAGGGGCTTACATTTTTGGATAAGCGTTTCCGCGCCGGCAACCACCACCGCGAGACGCCCCGCCTCCGCCGCTTCCGGGCGCCCGAAAACCGGCGCGGCCAAATAACCTTGCCCCGCCTGGGCATGTGCTTTGGCGAGCCGGTCGCTGAGGGCCACGCCAATCGTACTGAGCGAGACATGCACCGCGCCACTGGCGAGCGACGCCAAAATTCCAGTTCCGCCAAATGCCAGCCCTTCCAGGACCGTATCATCCGCGACCATCGTGAGGATCACTTCGCTGCGGCAAGCCTCGGAGACCGAGTCCGATACAATCGCACCGTCGGCGCGCAGCGCTTCCGCCCGCTCTCGGGTCCGGTTGTAGACCTTGACTTGATGACCGGCGCGCAGCAGACTTTTGGCAATTCCCGCGCCCATTTTTCCTAGACCGATCAGTGCAACTTCCATGTGTCACGCCTCCGCTTTTCGATAGTGGAATCCAGGTACTTGTTTCGCGACATTCCTGTCGAGGGGTTTACGTCTCCGCTGTCTCTTTCGATTCGGAAGAATCCTTCGCGGGTGCACTCTTTGCCGAAGGCCAGACCGCGTCGCGCACACGGCCGCCTTCTCGCTTCATGCGGTCCATCAGCCGCTTAGCCCAGACGAACTCCGCCGCCAGCAAGCCCAATCCGAAAAAGATGACCAGCCAGCCTGGTCCCGGCGTAACCAACATCACTATTCCAATCAACAATAGCGTGAAGCCGCCAACGATTCGAGACAGGCGGCGGACTTGTTCAACAGTGCGGAGGATCATGGGAGTCTATGGATCGCAGCTTCTCGGGTCGAGAGGGGTCTAATCGCCGTTGAGCTTCCCCTTTATGTTGACTCTTCCTCGAACTTCGCGCAAGACCGCGATCCGGGCTTTGCAGAAGCAAAGTCGACGACAATGTGGGTGGCAGGAGATCAGCCAAGCGGGTTGTTGAATTAAAAAACGGCCTGCGTACTGGGGATAAGCAGGAAAGCTGGCTATGAGGCTATGAGTCCGTGCAAAGATTCCTCGCGTGGAGGGTCCCGGAGCGAACCCAGAAATGGCGGAGAGGGTGGGATACTCACCCTGGCCTTTGCGCTATCCCTTCCTGTTTTCATCAAGTTGCATCAAGACCCCATGAACATTGGCGATTTCTACGATCTCTACTATTTCAATGGATTCAATAATTTCAGTCATTTGGGTCCAATTTCGGGCTTAGACAGACACCAAAGACACCAAGCCAGCTAGTGAACGCCGCTGGCTTTTCTGGCGGCAGCCGAACTGAATTTGGGGACAATTCCACTTCTCCGGTCACCGCTGTTTACCAGGCATGTACACGAATGCGCCGGCAGAATAGCGGATGCGAGTGGCCATACTAAACTCATGCCAGTGGGCTCTAAAGGATATGGCTTGAAATCCCCTTAATTGCGCGGGGTCTTAGCAAGGAAAATCCCGTTAGGAGTCCGATAGTTGTAGGGATTCTTTTCGGGTCACTGGCAGGAATTTCGTGGTATGTCTGGGCATCCAAAAGCAAAGCCAACAAAGTTGAATCGAAAATATCGTGGAGCATCCTATTCCGAATGGCGGATCGGTTAAGAGCTTTCTCTTTTTCTCTACGGATGCCATTTCTGATAAAGAGTTTCAGAATCCCGCTTTAGAGTTCATGCTCGCATTCATGGACGTTAGATTTTTGCAGTATCAGGCCAGCGGCTCCATATCGGCGTCCGACCGAATGCCAGATGGGTTTGTCGGACTTAAATCTGGACCACAGTGAAGGGGACTGCAAAGCGGCGTCTCGCATTTACCTCCCATAGCAGGAATCCAATGACTGAAGAACGAAAGTTCGCAGTCCTATTTGCCGCACCGCTTCTCGCCGCACGGAAGCCCATCGAACTTGATCCCGACAAGCTGAACATGGCAAAGGCATATATGGTGGGTCGTGCCATCGATGATGTTGCATTCATCCTCGAACGGATTGACGAGCTGTGAACTAGCCTCGTGAATACCTTTGCGGCCAAGGGCTAAGGCGATCAGCGTGTAGTTCGCCGAGGGTTATATCGAATGCCGTGGCAAGCCCGGAGAAGCGTCGGAGAAAATGATTCCAGGTCTCCGCATTACGATTCACCTTGAACCAAGCGACCGGGGCGCAAAGTAGAACGGCACGTCTAATGTCGTTGCCTTCCTTGGGACTTTGCGTCGTGGTGGCAAGCAGGTGCAGGCAATATCGGGTAATTGGAGAGTCTTCGATCCCGTAACCAAGTGGCTCGCAGTCCTCGACCTCGATGTAGATGCGGTTCTGACCTGACAGCGAAGAGCGAATCACAATGTCAGGAGTCATGCCACCAATCACGTCGACCATAAAGTCCGGATGCAAATTCCACTCGCTGGTATCGGGAAGCACATTTGGCCTGTGCTGCCCTAACAACGTGGCGAGATTCTTTGCGTCTGAAGTTGAGTTCTGAATTTCCAGCCGGGCCGGGTCATACCTGAGCCTGTCCAGAATCCGGGTTTCAATCTCTTTTTCCCTTTGCGTCATTGCGCGCCGAGTGACTTCTTAACTTCTTCGATGAGTACCTCGCAGCAGCCCTGAATATCGTAGTTCAACTTCCCGCCCGTGGTCTCTTTCAGGACCGCCTTGGCGTTCTGATTGTGAACTGGGCAGCGAACCGCTTCAATTTTCTCTCTGAGGCTATCCTTCACGGCCTCTACCGCCGCTTCTTTCATCCTATCCCCCAACTGAGACGGGTGAACTTCTTTACCTCCGACCTTATACGTCACTTTGCTCGACATCGTGGTCCTCGAAGCCCGCCAGAATCTCTGCTCGCGGGAGTCCTTGCAATTATCGCCGAAGCCAGCGCACGAATGCCTTGATGATCGAAGGCGTTGTTCCGGCATTACTCAAGGATTTCCACCGTAACGTACTTTTGCAGCTTCATGCCAGCAGCACCGAGGATTATACGGATGGCGTGGGCCGTATGCCCCTGCCGACCAATCACCTTGCCTGTGTCTTTTGGATGAACACGCAGTTCGAGGACAGTTACCGCCCGCCCCCGGACCGCATGAACCTGCACTTCTTCAGGATGGTCCACGAGTGTCTTTGCGATTTCCGCCAGCAGCTCCTCCAGGGGGTCGAACGGCGAATGCATGGAATCCTCGGCCAGTGCGCACGATGCAGTGGGACAAACTGAAGGAGCGAACCGCAGGTCAAAATGAAGCAAAGACTCGGCGTTGTCACCCGCGACTAATCCCAATATCTCGTACAATTTGCCGACTCAAGTGTGCGCGCAAGTTTAGAGGAAGTACACTCCTGGGCATTCGCGCTCTTGCAGAGGAGCGGCAAAAATAACTTCCTGACTCCCAGTCTATCCGCTCCTGTAGCTTGCCTTTCGGTCCCCTTGATGGAATAATCCCTGCATGGTCATCGGCGACCGACTCCGCGAACTTCGCGAACAAAAGAACTTCAGCCAAGGCGAGATCGAAAAACGCACGGGCTTGCTACGGTGCTATGTTTCCCGTGTTGAGAATGGGCATACCGTGCCCGCCGTCGAGACCCTCGAAAAATTTGCCCGTGCTTTGGAAGTTCCGCTCTACCAGCTTATGTATGATGGCGACGAACCACCGAAGGTCCCCGCTGTTGTCAAACGAAATAGTTCCACCGAAGTTTGGGGCGGCTCAGGCAAGGATGCTCGGTATCTAAGCAAACTTCGGCATCTGTTGGGCAAGACCGACGAGAAGAGCCGAGCCCTCCTGATGCAGACGCTTCAGCAAATGGCGCGCCAGTAACAGGTTCAACGTACAATTCCTGTAATTTAATCTTACCACGCGATATAGACACCCCATCTCAGCACACAGGTAGGCCGATGAAGCGGTGGAGTCAGCGGACGTTCCACCGTGATAACCGTTGCGTCGTCGACAGCGCTCTAGCGATACGCCCATGATAAGATTCCCGTTAATGTAGTCCCAACAACCCTTAACACTGACCAGCCCGAGTTTTTGTACCACGGCGAATGAGAGAGTTTACACCACAACCTCATCGGGCAAGGGTGCAAATGGCGGCTCGCAGGGAGCCGTAGGCG
>JBARJI010000076.1:0-21445 GCA_049800195.1 Candidatus Acidiferrum sp. | reverse complement strand
CGATTACGGCACGAACCTTGGTCGCGAGGAAGAAAAAGATTCTTATAAGTGAAGAGAAAACACTTCGCAGGAAGTGCCCGGAGAGGTTTGTCTTGACAGGACCGACGTCGTTATAGACGGAATGACAATCTATTTTGCTTTGCAAGACACGCTCCCGCTCATTGCGCTAGTGCCGACTGGAGGAAGCTATGACACCCGACGAAATGCGCGCGCTTTATGATTACAACGCCTGGGCGAATCACCGCGCCCTTGACGCCGCGGCGAACTTGACGAAAGAGCAGTTCACGATGGCGATGGGATCGAGTTTTGGTTCGGTGCGCGACACGCTGGCCCACATTTTCGGCGCCGAATGGATTTGGCTAGAGCGCTTTCAAGGACGCTCGCCTGCATCGTTCCCGGATGGATCGGATTTGGCGGACGTGGAAAGCTTGCGCGCGAAATGGGCGGAACAGGAAGCGCGGCTGCTGGCGTTTGTCGGGAAATTGACCCAAGAAGATTTGAGCCGCGTGTTGGAATACAGAACGATGAGATTTGGCGTGTACCGCAATCCGCTGTGGCAATCCATGCAGCACGTGGTGAATCATGGGACGTATCATCGCGGGCAGGTTACGACGCTGCTGCGGCAACTTGGAGCGCAGCCGATTTTGACGGACTTGATGCACTATTATCGTGAACGCGCTACGGCGGCGAGCGCGTAAAAATGTTCGCGAGTTCAAGCTCCAAGGGATAAAGCAAGGCCTGGCAGTTGCAGCAGCGGCATTCTGAGAATGCACAGACTGAAGTCTGTGCCACTGGCAGCGTGGAAATAATCCGAACCATTGCTTGGATGAAGGAGTACGCGCGAGGGGCGCGCGGCGAAGGCCGTGTGATCGGACTCGTGCCAACGATGGGAGCACTGCACGAAGGGCACACGGCCCTGGTAAAGCGCGCGCGGCAGGAGTGTTCGCGTGTCATTACATCGGTGTTCGTAAACCCAAAACAATTTGGGCCCAAAGAGGATTACAAGAAATACCCGCGAGAACTCGAGAAGGATGCGGAGAAGCTGGCGGCGGCTAGCGTCGATGCCCTTTTTGCGCCCGAGGCCGCGGACGTGTATCCGGACGGATTTCGGACCTATGTGAATGTCGAGGGAATCAGCGAGCGTCTGGAAGGACGGTCGCGGCCGGGACACTTCCGCGGAGTGGCGACCGTAGTTCTGAAATTGTTTGAAATTGTGCAGCCGCACTTTGCTTATTTCGGAAGAAAAGACGCGCAGCAGGTGCGGATCATCAGCGAGATGGCGCGCGACCTGAATCTCGATGCGGAAATTGTGGTTTGTCCCATAGTGCGGGAAGCGGATGGTCTGGCGCTTTCTTCGCGGAACGCTTATTTGAGCGCGGCGGAACGGCGAGCGGCGACCGTGCTGCATCGCGCGCTGTTGGCGACGCGAAGCGAGATGGCGGCAGGCGTGCGCGATGCGCTGCAATTGCAGACCACGATGCGACGAGTGATCGAAGCCGAGCCGCTGGCAGTTGCGGACTACGCGGAGATTGTGAGTGCGGAGACGTTTGAGCCGGTGGTGCGCGTGGCGCGGCCGTGTTATGCGGTGCTGGCGGTGTTCATCGGAAAAACGCGGCTGATTGACAACCTTTTAATCGAGCCAGCGGAAAGCGGGTCCGAAGAGCTTTTGTTTCACCTTTGAAGCGCGGTTCGATCGGAAACGCATGTTAGATCGAAGAAAGCATCTTAGATCGACGCACGCAGCTTGAATTGAAGGGTAGTCATCCTCAGAAGGACGACCCTACATGCCGGCACCGCGAAGTACACCGATTATTTTTTTGAAACCACGACAAGAACTTCGGCGGGGTGGCCTTTTGCTTTGACGTTGTCCCAAATGTGTTCGAGCTTTCCGTCCGGGCCGATAAGAAACGTGCTGCGGACGATGCCGAGAAACGAGCGGCCGAGGAATTTCTTCATGCGGCGCGAGCCGAAGGCTTCGATCGTTTTGAGATCTGGATCGCTGAGGAGATCGAAGTTGAGTTTTTGTTTGGCTTTGAAGGCGGCTTGGGCCTTGACGGAGTCGCCGCTCATTCCGAGGATGACCACACCCAGCTTGTCGAATTGCTTTTTTGCGTCGCGAAACTCGGACGCTTCCGTCGTTCAACCGGGAGTGTTGGCTTTCGGATAAAAGAAAAGAACGACGCGTTTTCCGGCGAAGTCCGAAAGGGAGACGTCGTTACCGGCGTCGTTCTTCAAGCGAAATGCGGGAGCTTTATCGCCAATGTTCAGCATGTTCTCCTCAGTTGATCGCCACGCTGTCAAATTGTGCGCGGCTTGGATGCATAAAATCTAGAAGAAAAAACGCCGGGCTAAAGCCCGGCACCTACAAGAGACGAGAACTGCTCGACAAGCAGTCACGAGAGCAGCTTTCGCAATATATCGTTTACGGCCTGGGGGTTGGCTTGGCCGCGCGTGGCGCGCATCACCTGACCAACGAAAAATTTGAAAACGCCTTCGTTGCCGGATTTGAACTTCGCGACGTTATCGGGATTCTTGGCGATGATTTCGCGGGCGGCCTGTTCGAGGGCGCCTGCGTCGCTGATTTGGGCGAGGCCCTCGGCGGCGACAATTTCACGGGCGTCGCGGCCGGTCTCGAACATGGTGGCGAAAACCTTTTTCCCGATGGCGGCTGTGATCTGGCCGGACTCGGCGAGTTTCAAGAGTTCGGCGAGCGCGGCGGGAGAGACGGGGCTGGCCTCGATTTCCTTTCCCGAATCATTCAGGCGACGCAAAAGTTCCGTCTGAATCCAGTTCGCTGCGGTCTTTGCGGGAACGCGGGCACTCACGACTGACTCGAAATATCCGGCGAGCGCCTGAGAGCCTGTCAAAACGGCGGCATCATAAGGCGTCAGGCCATAGGCACTTACGAAGCGCGAGCGCTTGGCTTCGGGAAGTTCTGGCAGCGTATGAAGAACCTCATCGCGCCAGGCGTCGCTAACGTGAACTGGGAGCAAATCGGGCTCGGGGAAGTAGCGGTAGTCGTGAGCTTTTTCTTTCGAGCGCATCGAGACGGTGCAGGATTCGTTTTGATTCCAGAGGCGCGTCTCCTGAAAAATGCGGCCGCCGGATTCTAAGACGCCGATGTGGCGCTCGACTTCGTATTCGAGGGCTTTTTGTAAATAGCGAAAGGAATTGAGATTTTTTACTTCGACTTTCGTGCCAAATTCTCTTGCGCCGCGCAGACGCACGCTGACGTTGGCGTCGCAACGGAGCGAGCCTTCTTCCATATTGCAGTCGCTGATGCCGGTGTAGAGCATGACCTGGCGAAGCGTGGTGAGATAGGCGTGGGCTTCCTCGGGAGCGCGCATATCCGGCTCGGAGACGATTTCGCTGAGAGGCGTGCCACAGCGGTTGTAGTCGATGTAGGCCTTGGTGGCGGATTGCGAAAAACCTTCGTGCAAGTTTTTGGCGGCGTCTTCTTCGAGATGAAGGCGAGTGATGCCAATGCGCTTTTTCGCGCCATCGTGATCGATCTCAAGCCAGCCATTGGTGGCTAGCGGCAATTCGTATTGCGAAATTTGGTAGCCCTTGGGCAGATCGGGATAGAAATAATTTTTGCGGGCGAAGCGGGAACGCTCGTGGACCGTGCAGTTCAAAGCGAGCGAGGCGCGCATGGCCAATTCGACGGCACGCTTGTTCAAAACCGGCAGAGTGCCAGGGAGGCCGAGGCAGATGGGACAGACGTTGGTGTTCGGTGCATCACCGAAGCGGTTGGCGCAGCCGCAGAAAATTTTGGTGTTGGTCAGAAGCTGGACGTGGACTTCCAAGCCGATGACGGTCTCGTATTTCGCGAGCACTTCTGGGGCGATAGCCGCCGACTCTGAAGCTGATTTCGCCATGGTGGAGCGAGAATTATAGCACCAGGGCATCGGGCGATTGTAAGGCCAGTCCGGGGCAGCGCTGCGGGCGCTCGGCCTAATGGCGGATAAGGAGAATACTGGGGAGCGATGCATAGCGTCGACTAAACCTGGGCGCGGCTGTTTCTGCGCCGGCGGAAAGTGTGCGGAATTGCATGACAGGATAGGAGTTGCGGGCGTAGCTGCGCGGGGGAGTTTGCTCGGTGTGGAAAAAAAAGGAACTGATTGGGTTGAATGTAGGTGTTGGATACCCCCTCCCCTGTTTTTTGCAAGAATGTGATTCGATGGGAGTTAGGTGGTGGGGGTGTGCTAAGAATATCATTTTAAAGGGGATAGGCGTGCGGGACGAATCGTGAGTCGCGCAGGTACCCCACCCCGGTGGGTAACGGAAGTTGTGCGCAAACGCATGATGGAAAAGGGGTTGCGGCGGTTCCTGCGTGGCCACAAGGGTGTCTGACGTTGTGAACGGGGGCCTTAGCGCAAAGGGCGCAGAGTCCACGGAGGCCAGACAGGCAAGGGAGAAGCGTGAACGTGGCAACCCGCGAGGGAGAGATGCAGATTCCGCGCCTCGCTCGGAGTGACGGTGGAGAGGGGATCTCAGGGCGACCATAGAGGATTGTAGCAGGGTTAGTTACTGGTTGTCAATACTTTTCTTGTTTAATCAGTAGGTTATTCGAATGGGGAGGCCCGGATTTGAAGGAGAGCGGCGGAAGTCGAAGGGTTTGAGGGAGTTGGCGGGATTGAGACGGTTTGATGAGCCTGTGGAAATATGTGGAAAAGATCGAAAAGAGACTGGGCAGCAACTGGGTGTAGCGGGGGTCAAAGGACGGAATGGGATGATCGCGCGTAGATCGAATCCACGGCAGTAACTTGAAGTCCAAACACAGAACGCCGGAGAACCGCGGTAGTCGTTCCTTGCAATTTGGTTACGCCTTCGGCCGTGATGCGGAGAGCACAAATGTCGAGGACCAAGGCCTCGGCGACATGTGGGTGGGCTGTGACCCATGCTGATACTTAGGGCACACAAATAATCGAGTAGTACCGGCGGTCCATTTCTGGATCATCCGCTAGAAAGTAAAAAGGGGGACACGCGCTCACGAAGGTTTCGATTGGGTGGAAGTCGGGAACTTGAAGCGCAGACGAGTGCCTGCCTTAATTCATCGAGTGGGGTGGACGGAAATGATAGTGCGTCATTCCTTGCATGGATTGGTAAAGCAGCCCCGAATTTTTGGCCAAATCCGCATCATCGCCTATTGCAGCTTGCTGGTTGGAGGATTTGCGACGCTAAGCTTCGTGCAAAGCGCGCGGGCTGCGGGGACGCCGCAACATAGCGCGGCGCAGGCGAGGAAGAGCTCAAAGGCAAGCGGAGCGGCACCCACCACCAATGCAATCCCAAAGCTCGGAAAAGCCAAAATGCTGCTGGATGCCAACGGGAAGGCGTACCGGTGGAGGATACAGCCGGACGCAATCGTGGTGGAATCGGCGGAGCACGGCAACGGGGCGGCGATGGACGAATTGGGCGACCGAATGGGGGGACGTGCGGGATTTTCGTGGTATCTGCGATCGGCGCTGACGGGTTATCTGCCCGGGATGATGGACACTGCGGCGGCGTACGAGAAGGGGATGGGAACAAAAGCAGATCCGGCGCAGGCGAGGAATTGGGAAGAGAAACTGAAACCGCTCATCGAGAAAGCGTGGGCAGAGCATGATGGCCACGTGGACACGCAAATCGCAGAGCACTACTCCGAGGGCACCGCGGGGCTGCCCCTGGACGCGAAAGAAATACTGAAATGGGTGGAACACGCGGCATCGTATGGCTCGGTGGAGGGGCTTGAAGAGCTCGCCGGGATAACCCGGAACGGATTTTCAACCCTCGCCGACAAAGACGGGAAGACGGTGACGCTGGTTCCGAAGGCCACTAATGCGGAGCAGTGGCTGACATATTACCGGGAAGCTGCGGGAACTGGCGATCCACAGGCTGAGCTAGATTTGTTGAATTGCCTTTGGAGTGTGTCGCCGGCGTCGCCCTCACAAGCTTCACAAGCAATGGAGAGCGTGCAAAAGGCAGGGGCGCAGGGCTACCCACCGGCTTTGGCTGAACTCGGAAATCTGAGTCTCGCCGGCGGATATGGGGGGCGCGCGGACTTAGCGTTTCCCAAGGACAACAAGCAGGCGATGGAATGGTACACGAAGGCCCTCGCAGCGGGAAATGCATGGGGCCTCTCCGGCATTGTAAAGATGTACCTCGAGGGCGATGGAGTGACGAAGAATCCTCGTATTGCAATCGCGATCCTCAAAGAAACAGCGAGCCAGAACAGTTGGGAAGTGCGTGGGGCCATGAGAGATTTGTGGAATATCTACGCATCCGGCGATGGAGTGCCTGCCGACAATAACGCGGCGGAATATTGGATGAGGAAAGAGGCCGTAGCATCAGGACAAGACGCAGAAGAAGCTGAATTATATGCGGCTAGGAATTTTGCTGGGATTTTCACTTGCGGTCCATCCGGCAAGACTTGCGAACGCTTGTGGGATCCGGCGCGGTCCTTTCGGCTGTATGGGGAGCTTGCCAGAAAGAACACCAAGGACGCGACAATTGCACAAGCCCAGTTCTCGCTGGCGCAGGCGTATCTCGACGGCGAAGGTGTGAAAGAGGATGACGCGCAAGCGCGGCACTGGTTCGAGAAGGCGCACGAGAATGGATTTGCAAATGCGGTCATGTCGCTGGGCAATCTCTATCAGGAAGGCAAGGGCGGAGCCAGAGATTACGTTCAGGCACTGGCTCTTTACCAAGAGGCCTATGGGAAGGGGATCGATACGGCGGCGAACTCGATCGGCGAGATGTATGCATACGGCGAGGGAGTACAGCGCGACCCGTTGCAGGCCCTCGAATGGTACGAGAAGGCGTGGAAGGATGGCGCGGGAGCGCCCGTAGCAGCGTACAACATCGGCAAGATGTATGCGCTGGGATATGGCGTGAAAAAAGACGCAGCGCAGGCGTTTGCGTGGTACCAGAAAGTATCGGGCAACAATTTGCTGTATTTTGCCGACGCGCTAGTGGCCATCGGGGACGCTTACCTTCAAGGCGATGGAGTAGCGAAGGACCTGAACAAAGCCCTTAACTCTTATTACCGCGCGGGACAAGGCGGGAACAGCGAGGGTCTTGAGAAACTGGTGCACCTTTACATGCCCATGACAGGGGTGAATCCAGCGATGAACGACGAGAATTATGCGGCCACGCTGAAAATGGCAGACCAGGCCGTTGAGCAGCGCGCTGATTGGGCCTCTTCCTACATTACGTCCTTGATCGGCGGAAATCCGAACCGTTGGGAGGGGTACGGGTTGTGGGGTGCGATGGAACGGAAGCGAGGCAACACGTTGGAAGCGGAAGCGGCTTTCAAGCACGCGCTCGATCTGGCACCGGATGATGCCAAAGCACAATTTTCGCTGGCGCTGCAACAACTGGATTCGGCGGACACGTTCGATAAGCAGCTCGACGCGGCAGTAGCTTCGTGGAAGAGCAAGCAGGTGCCGCAGGCGGTGATCGGGACGTCCATGCTGCTGGCGGGCAATCCGGGGCGCTGGGAAGCGTATGGGTTGTCAGCTCAAATCGAGCAAGCGCTGGGAAAGACGAAGGAAGCACGGTTTGCGTACGAACAGGCGCTGGGGCTGGCACCAGAAAACGAGAAACTGCAAATCGCATTCGCGCTGTGGCGGCTGGATACAGCTCCGCGGCTTCCGGTACAAGCCAAGAACGGGGAATGACGAGCGAACGCGGCAGTGCAGGATTTTAGAAACTTAAGGAAAGACAAAGAGAGCCGTCGAGGCGAGAGAGGCGAAAGCACAATGTCGAAACCTATCAGCCGTAATCTGCTCCAATTGGCGATTGTGATGCTGTGTTTGATTTTGTTCGCTACATCGCCGGGTTTTGCGGCGCCGCAAAGCTCCCAGCAGCAGCAAGAGCAGGAGCGCGAGCGGGAGCAGCAGGCGGAACAAGAACGTCAGCGGCAGGAAGAACAGGAGCGAGAACGGCAAGCGGAGCAGGAACGTCAACAGCAAGAAGAGCAGCAGCGAGAGCAGCAGGCGGAACAGGAACGCCAACAGCAAGAAGAGCAGCAGCGGGAACAGCAAGCGGAGCAAGAGCGTCAGCAGCGGGCGGAACAGCAAAGACAACAACAGGCGGCACAACAGGCAGAACAACAGCGGGAGCAGCAAGCCGAACAAGAACGCCAGCAACAGGCAGAGCAGCGGCGGCAACAACAACAGCAACAACAGCAGCAGCAGAGGACGGAACACTCGACCGAGCGCGTTCAGCCGGCTCCTCATAACGGAGAGCAGGTGCGGCCCGGCGGGTCTGGCACTCTGCAGCCAGTCAAATCGAATCCGGGCACACGCAATGGCGGAAGCTATGGATATGTGCCCGCGAACGGCCGGCCTGCAGCGAACCCCGCGGTCGCGGTCCGACCAGTCGTGGTTATACCGCCGGCGAGCGCGGAAGTTCTGAAAGCGGTTAGCGTGGCACCGAACATGCCTCCGGGCCAGGGAGCGGCCAACGCACAATTGCTGGCGGCACAACAACAAGTGATGCAGTCGCAAATGTTCCAGAACATGATCGCGTCACAGATTGCCGAGAGCAATGAGATCTATCAATTCCGCGATGCCATAGCGACGGCTATTATGCAAAACACGAGCGATCCCGCGGTTGCGGATGCGATGTCGCAGATGATTGGGCAGACCGACCCAATCCAAGACGCGCTGAACCAGCAGTTGCAGGCCTTGTCCGATTTATCGGCATCGCAATCGCAAGCGCGGCTGGCGGCGGCGCAGGCAAAACTGAGTGCCGCACAGCAAGGGCAGGGCGGAGGCAAACCGGGACAGAATGGTTCCGGGAATAGCGTCAATGCGGGTTCTGAAACCGGCGGCAACCAGGCCTGCGCCAGCGGCGAATCGTGCGCGGGCGTCCCGGATGCCAACGGACAGCAGGCGGAAGGACAACAGGAGTCCGGGCAGCAGGGCGAGGCGGCGAATCAGGCGCAGACGCAGGGTCAACCGCAGGCGCAAGGCAGCAACGGTAACAGCGGCGGAAATTCCGGACAAAAGGCGGCGCCGTACGCGCAGCCGGTCAACAATTGCGTCAGCAGCTTTTTTGATCCGACGGTATACAACTGGCTGAGCTACCAAAACAACTGTTCGCAAGAAATAACCGTGGCGTTTTCGGCGAAAAATGGAACGGGAATTTGGGGAAGCATGAACCTGCAGCCGGGACAAAAGGGAAACACGGGATGGTCGAACTCGGAGATCCGGTCGGAAGGAGGAGTGGATTATTACGCCTGCCCTTACACATACGTGGCAACTGATTTGAATGGGAAGACCATCATCGCCCCGGCGGTAAGCCAGTTTCAATGCAAGTGGCAGGGGTACTGACGGAGCTGGACTAAAAACGGCTAGACGTTTACATTCCAGGCTGAGAATCTTTTGTGGCTATAGTTTTGTCTCTGCATAAACCTGAGACCTAAGTAGAAAGAGTGCAGGTAGAAAATGACCTGTGACTCGCGGCTGGTGACTCGTGCGACCCAGGCGGTGCACGGAGTTTAGTGAATAAGGATTCCTGTTAGCGCGCCTGCAGCAACCGGGGCGTGGTGCTTGCTCAAACCGCATATCGCTGAACCTTTTTGTTCCCCCGCCGAAGCGGGAGGGCCGTGCTATCCTTCTGCCGAAAGTTTCCAACGGGAAGGGGAAGCGGCCCATGGACGCAAAATCGGCAGCGCGAGAACGTTTTGCATCGGCACGCGGCGGACTGATCGAACTGAGCCATCGCATTCACGCCCATCCCGAGCTGGGCTTTGAGGAAGAGCAGGCTTCTTCCTGGCTGTGCGACGCGCTGGCCGATGCCGGGTTCGCGGTGGAAAAAAATATTTGCGAACTTCCGACGGCATTCCGGGCGCGCGCTGGGTCTGGCCCACTGCACATCGGGATTTGCGCCGAATACGACTCCTTGCCGAGCATCGGGCACGCTTGCGGGCACAATATTATCGCGGCGTCGGCGGTGGGCGCGGCGCTGGCGGCGGCGAAAGCAGCGGATGAGGTAGGGCTGACGATCAGCGTGATCGGCACGCCGGCGGAGGAAGTGGGGAACGCGAGCGGAAAAATTCTGCTGCTGGAGCGCGGCGGTTTCGCGGGGATTCACGCTTCGATGATGGTTCACCCGGCGCCGTTTGACATGGTACGGGCAAAGATTATTGCGGCTTCCATGTTTGAAGTTCATTGCACGGGGAAGGAATCGCATGCTTCGGCGTTTCCGGAGCTGGGCGTGAACGCGGCGGATGCGCTGACTATCGCGCAGACCGCGCTGGGACTGCTGCGGCAGCACATTCGCGCGACGGACCGCATCCACGGCATCGTGACGAATGGAGGCGCGGCGCCGAACGTGGTTCCGGCGCACACTTCGGCGAAGTACATCATTCGGTCCGAGACACTGGAACAGCTTGCGGAATTGCGGCCGAAAGTTTATCGCTGCTTCGAGGCTGGAGGACTTGCCACCGGGGCGAAGATTGCGATTACCGGTGGCGACAAACCGTATGCGGAGATGCGGCACGACGAGACCATGGCGGCGCTCTACCGCAAGAATTCGGAAGCGCTGGGGCGGGGATTTCCTAATCTGGGGGAGTGGGAGACGAGGCCGACCGGCTCGACGGACATGGGCAACGTGTCGCTGGCGATGCCGTCGATCCACCCGATGATCGGGATCAATTCGCTGCCTGCCGTGAACCACCAGCCGGAATTTACGGCGCATTGCATCACCGAGGACGCGGACAAGGCGCTGGAGGATGGCGCGCTGGCCATGGCGTGGACGTGTATCGACATGGCGACGAATCACGAGGTGCGGAAAGATTTGATAGCTCGCGCGTGAGGCACACTTTTGCCGAGCCACGCTTATGGCGCACGGGGAAATTATTCTGTCAGACGAACGAAGCCGTTCTCAAATATCTTCGGGGACGACGTAGGGGGCGCGATAGGTGCCGCGAAGGAGTTGGTTGGCTTCTTCGTCGTTGATGACTTGCTCGGTGGCGGGATCGAAATTCAGAGTGCGACCGAGGCGGTAGGAAGCGTTGGCCAGATGGACCAGCGTTACGGAGATGTGGCCTTCCTCGATGGGCGCGTGAATGTCCTCGGCGCGGCGGCTGCGGACGCAATCGATGAAATTTGCGAAATGGTCGCCGTCGGCTTTGCCGGAGGGGCCGGGTACGACTTCGTTTGTGAGCCAAGTTTTGTAAGCGTCGTAGCCCTCGATGGCGAGATAGCCGTTGGAGCCGTAAAAGATGTTGCCGATGGTGTTGGTCTTGGCGTCTTTGGGGCCCAAAGAAGATTGTTTTTCGGCAGGCTTTTTGGGCGCGCTGGCGGCTAGGCCGGCGGGAGGGACGGAGCTGCCGCCGTAAGCGCCGGTGCCGATTTCGGCCTCGTGATTGGTGAGCCAGTGGCGGACTTCGAGCTCTATCATTTTGCGCTTGCCGTCTTGTCCCTCGAAATAGAAGACGGCGTTTAGAGTGTTGGGAGTTTGCTGGTCGTCATCGAACATGAAGTGGCCGCCCATGGCGGAGACGGACAAGGGGAAGCGAACGCCCAAGCCCCAGCGAGCGATATCGATTTCGTGGATGGCCTGATTGCCGACTTCGCCGTTGCCGGTGTCCCAAATCCAATGCCAATTGTAGTGAAAGCGATTGCGCGTGAAAGGCTTGAGGGGGGCGGGACCTGTCCAGAGATCGTAATTGACGCCGGCGGGGACGGGCTCGGGCGAAGCATGGCCGATAGTGTCGCGCCACTTGTAGCAGATGGCGCGAGCGAGGTAGACATCGCCGATGGTGCCGTCGCTGAGATGATGAATGGCTTCGAGCATGCCGGGATTGGAGCGAGACTGGCTGCCGTGCTGACAAATACGATTGTATTTTTTCACGGCGCGGACGAGCTGGCGGCCTTCGAACGTGTTATGCGAGCACGGCTTTTCGACGTAGACGTCTTTGCCGGCCTGACAGGCCCAAATGGCGATGAGGGAATGCCAGTGGTTGGGAGTGGCGATGGAGATGGCGTCGATTTCTTTGTCTTCGAGGAGCTTGCGAACGTCGCCGTAGGGTTTCGGCTTTGGGAGGCCGAGTTTTTCAACGGTGCCGAGGCGCATGTTGAGGACGTTTTCGTCCACGTCGCAGAGAGCCGCGAGTTCGACGCCGGGGACGTGGGCGAAGCCGCGGATGTGGTCGTTGCCGCGGCCGCGGACACCACAAACAGCGACGCGGACACGATCGTTTGCGCCGAGGATTTTGCCACCGAGAGCAAGCGCGGCTGCGCCCGCTGTGAGTGCTTTGCCAGTGGTCTTTAGAAAGTCACGCCGCTCAATTTCCATGTTGGCCGCCTTTGTACCGGATGAAGTGTTGCAAGGTGCATTGTATATCCTCCGGAGCGCGCTGTCGGCACGGAGTGGAAATTGACGCGGGCCGAAAATATTTTGTGGTGCGTGTGGCTTGGGGGGCGGGGCCAAGCCCCGCCCCTACAAGGCCACGATGCGTCGAGGCCCCTTTGGGAAGCAGCATTAGTAGTCTGAATCCGCGTATTTGACCGAGCAGCCGTAGGGACGCGTTGCGGGCGCGTTGAAGCGTTTGCCGGCCATGGCTTGTTCGAGGGCGAGACAGACGTAATTGAGCGCGCCAGGAACGTCCTGCAGATCGGTGGCGGGTTTGTCGTCGATTGCGCCACTATGGATGACGACGCCTTAGGGATTGATGACGACCATTTGTGGAGACGTTTTCGCGTCGCTATCCATTGATTTCCCGCAAGGAGTTCCAATGTGCCGTGAGGGATGGGCGAGCCACAATTGCGGAAAGTAAGGGGGAAAGCGCCAGAGTAATAATCCGGGGAAAGCGCGAACTTGGGTTATGCGCTGGCATGTATCTTTGGATGCGTGGTCGTTCGAGGCCGTTCCCATCGGACTGATTCGTAGGCCGTCGCGTGCGGCTGGAGTTTTCTCGAACATTGCCTCGGGATCGTCCCGGTTGCGACAAGCAGTAGGACGAGCCAAATTTGCAAGGCATACATTTGGACGGATTGGCGGCGGAATGTGGATGCGCTTCCGCTCACAGGCTGGAGGTAGTTTGCGCAGAATGATTCAGCCAGAGTTCGAGCTGTTTACGTAGCGATTTGAAATCGACAGGCTTGGAGATGCAGGCGTCGCAGCCCGCCTGCATCACGCGCTGATGATCGGTGACCATGGCGTGAGCCGTGACCGCAATGATGGGGATGTGACGAAGCGCTTTGAGTTTTCTGATCCAGTTGGCCAAGGAGAGACCATCCTCGCGGCCAAGCTGCACATCGAGAAGGACGGCGTGAGGGGGGTGTGTTTCGAGTGCGGCGTAACTTTGTTCGAGGTTCTCGGCGTAGACCGCTTCGAATCCCTCCGATTCCAACCAATCACAAAGGAGCTCACGATTAGGCTGGTTGTCTTCGACAACAAGAATTCTGCGCTTCATGAATTTTCCGTGAAAACACCAGGAAGAGTGCGGCGCAACTGCGAAAGAAGAGTTTCCTGCCAGGGCTGCTGTTTTTGGAGAAGTAAGGCAGCGTTGGTGCGGAGGTAGTCTTTTTCCTCGGGCGTCAAGTCTTTGCTGGTGAGTACAAACACGGGGAGATCGGCAGTGCGCGAATGCGTGCGCCATTCGGCGAGCAATTGGAAGCCGCTGACTCCCGGGAGAATGAGGTCGAGAATGACGAGTTCCGGAACGGACGCGGCGACCTGCGAGCGAGCCTCGGCCCCATCGGCCGCGGTGGTCACGACGTAACCTTTCTTGGAGAGAAGTTCGGCCACAAACTCGCGCGTTGGGGCATCATCTTCGACGACCAAAATGGGGCGGGTTCGTCCGATGTGTTTGCGCTGACTTAGGCATCGTTCGACAGCCGCGAGGAGCGTGGCCTTGTTCACCGGCTTGACGATATATTCGTCCGCGCCGAGAGACGCTCCCGTCGCCGGCTGATCCACGATGGTAACGAGGACCACGGGAATGTGGGAGGTGCGCGGGTCGGCTTTGAAGGCCGAAAGGAGCTCCCAGCCGTTGACAGGCTTCATGATGACGTCCATGGTGACGGCGTCTGGCTGTAGATCCGCAGCCATTTGCAGAGCGTGAGCGGGTAGGTCGCAATGGACGACATCGTAACCGGCGGAATTCAAGTGAGACTGAAGGAGCTGTGCCGCAGCGCGATCGTCTTCGATCACGAGGATTCGAACCGATTCGGGCAACTGGATTTCGCCGCGGTTAGCGGGAGGCTGCTCTTTCTCGACGGTCTCGGAAGCTGGCAAGGTAAAGAAGAAACAACTGCCAGAGCCCAGCTGACTTTCGATGCCGAGTTTGCCGCCGTGTAATTCGACAAGGCGCCTGGTAATGGCGAGGCCGAGGCCAGTGCCTTCTACTTTTTTGTCCGCGTCTCCCATTCTGTAGAAAGCTTCGAAGATGCGCTGCTGCTCTTCCGGGGGAATGCCCGGACCGGAGTCGCGGACTTCGACACGAACCGCGCCGTCCACTGGGAAGGCCCCGAGGCTGATTTTGCCACCCTCGGGCGTGAACTTGATGGCGTTGCCGATGAGGTTCATCAAAACTTGCTTGAAGCGTGTGGAGTCGGCCCGGACACTTAGACCAGGGACAGCTTCGCGCGACAAAGTTTGGGATTTCTTGTCGGCAAGAGGACGCATGGTGTCCAGCACTTCGGCGAAGGAAGTGGGGACGAGAACGTTTTCGATGGTCAAATGGAGGCGTCCGGCCTCGATTTTGGAGAGGTCGAGAATGTCGTTAATCAAACTGAGAAGATGCTTGCCGCCGGTGTGAATGTGCTTAACGTAACGCTGCTGGCGTTCATTAAGAGAGCCGTAGCGTTCCTCGGTCAGAAGTTCGGAAAAGCCGAGGACGGCGTTCAAGGGAGTGCGCAGCTCGTGGCTCATGGTGGAGAGGAACTGGTCCTTGAACTTGCTGGCGCGTTCAAGTTCCTCTTTCGCGCGGAGGATCGAAAAGGAGAAAGCCTCGACCTCTCCTTTGGCCTTGAGCAGCTCTGCGGTGCGCTCTTTAACGCGTTCCTCCAGGTCATCGCGCGCTTCCCGTAAGGCCTGCTCATTTTGCTGGATCTGCCCGAGCATCTCGTTGAAAGCATCGATTAAAGTTGTCAATTCGCCGCCAGCACGAGTCAGGGGAGCCCGGACGGAATAGTTTTTTTCGCGCGAAACGACTTTGGCGACTCCCGCCAAACGAATGATGGGTTCGGCGACGGCTCTGCGGAAAATCGATGAAACGAGAAGAGCTGCGATGAGGCACACGGCCAAGACAATGCCGGCAATGCCCACGTATTTTTGAAGACGACTGTCCAATTCCTCGAGGTCGGACCGGATGTAAACGGTCCCGTTTGTTTTGCCTTGGAATACGATGGAGCGGACGAACACGATATCTTTGTCGCCGAACCAATGGGCTTCCAGTTGGCCTGGAGGCAGAGAAGGTATGGCCGCAGCGCTGTGGCCCGGGTCGCGGGAATACGAAGCGAAAAGAGCCCCATTGGCGGTGTAGATGCCAGCGGACAAAATATTGTGAGCGGCGCGCAATGCCGATAGAGTATTTTCCGCGGACTGCGGGTCATTGAATAGGAGCGCGGAAACGCTGTTGGAGCCGATGATCTGAGCCTGCGTGGAAAGATTGCGGACCATGGTGGCGCGGAAAGTGAGCATGTCGTATGCGATAAAGGAGGCGCAGGCCAGCAAAAGGGCCGCTCCGCTGACGAACAGGTTCATCCAAGTGAGTTTGCGGGAGATCGAGTTGTCCTGTAGCGAGCGCATGCAGGTCACCCTCCCGTCCGGCCATTACGCTTGACGCTGGCCGCAACTTTGAGAAGTTCGGAGCTGAGAACGAGCTTGGCGCTTTCGGCGCTCGTGAGATTGATCTCGAAGCGGACTCTGTTGCCTTCGAAAACGAACTGAATCATCCCGCCGCGGCGAGTGAAGTCGGGCATGTCGCTGACGGTCAGGACGCCGCTTTCATCGAGAATGGTGAGAATCTCTTTCAAATGTTTTTCTTCGGTGGAACTGATGAACAGGATGCGGCAATCGCCCGCCTCTTGTGGTTTTGAGATTCGCCGAAGGACGACGGGTTTACCATCCAAGGCTTCGCCAGCAAGAGTGGAATCGAGAATCGAGCCAAAAGGATCCTGGCCAAGGACGCAGACCGAGAAGGTCTCGCCCTTGCCGGGGGGAAATGTGCCGGGCCATTTTATGAATCTGCCAAAGTTATAGAGATAGGTGGCTTTGACTTGATATTCATTGGGCCTGGGCTGCTGGGCAAGTAGGTCGGTAGTAGCGAAAAATCCAAATGCAAGGAGCACTGCTGCAAGCGGAGCCCAACCACGTTTAAAGTCCGGAAGAAGGCTGCGCAGGATGCCAGCTCGCAAGCTCGATGTGTGCTTTGAGTCGCGCATCAATCTTACTTTTGGTCAAACACCCAGGTAATTTTTGCGTACACGGCTCTTTTAATCCCCACCAGCGGGCCTGGATCACCGCCAAATTCGTAATGATACGGTTGCAAGAGGTTCTGTCCGACAACTGAAAAATCGAGACCCCTGACACCGCGCCATCCCAACCGCACGTCAGCCGTGCTATAGGCTTTCACATACTGTCCCGGAAGCCCTATCTGATCCGGTAGCGCGCTGGAATGTCGGAACGTCCCGTCGAGCTCGAAGTGTTTTGGCAAATCAAAAAGCGATTGGATACTCACGACGTCGCGCGGGCTCGATCCCTCATACGAAGTCAGCAAGTCGCCCGTGTCCGTATAACCAGGCTTATCTTCGAGCCCCATGTGGAGAAATGAATAGGACCCGCGAAGCTGCCACCAGGGGGTGACTTTCCAATTCGGGGCCAGTTCGCCGCCCACGGTGTTGCCTTGGATTCCGTTGGCATACGGCACAACAATCAAAAGGCTCAGGGGAAGAGGTGGGGCAGTCTCGGCCAGCCCGAGTGGGCCATAGTTTTGCAAGTCCCTGTACGAATTATAAAATCCGGTAAAATCCAGGTACAGGGTGCGGCTGACTTGCGCGCGATATCCTGCCTCGTAACCGATCAACTGCTCCGCCTTCTGGTTGGGATTGCCCAAAATCTCGAAGTAAACGGGAGCGGTCGGCGTGTTTTCTATGAAAATATCAAATTGTACGTCATCGTCGATACGTGAGGGCGTCCTGACGGCACGCGTTACGGCGGTCCAGAAAGACTGGTGCGCGGTAGGCGCCCACAGAAGCCGCACGCTAGGCTGGTAGTCAAAGCCGCTAAAATTGTTGTGCTCCAGTTTGGTCCCGGCTGTCAGCGTCAGTTTGTCGCGCACGATCGGCAATTCGTACTGCAAAAAGCCGCTGTAGAGGCTGTCGGTCTGTTTATTCGGCAGAAAATTGACGCCCGGCGAGATTTGGATGTAGTTGCTGGGGCTCACCCTGCCCCCCAGGCCCCAGGTTAGTTCCTGGTCGCCATGTACGCGCATGTGCTGGACATAATCGACGTCAAATGTGTCGCGTGTCTCGCCAAGTTCGAGGTCTTGCCTGTTGGTGCGATCAAAATAGGTCTCAATCTGTATGCCGGAGCCTTCACCTGTGGTGTGCTGCCATCGCGCCAACAAATTGCCTCCGGAGGCATCGGCCCTATCTTGCGCCACGATTTCCGCGGGCGGAGAAAACGTGGCCAGTTGGAAGCTCTCTCCACTCAACGCGCTGTAAATATCGCCTTGCACAGTCAAGGTGTTCTCGCTGTCGACCTTCCAATCCGTGCGGAACCCCATCTGGCCCATGCGGAATTCGTCAAAGGGGTCGTCGTCGGAGTGATATTCCGGGCCGCGCATCGTGCCCGTGCCATACACGCGATAGTCGAAGTCCTGGCCTGCCGAGCCGCCGTAGCGGACGCTGCCAGTTCCCTGTTCGACGTTTCCGCCGCCCATAGAGACCAAGCCGCCTTGTGTATCCTTTGCATTCTTCGTGATGATGTTGATTACCCCATTGACCGCGTTGGCTCCCCAGATTGTGCCTCCGGGGCCCCGAATCACCTCGATGCGGTCAATGTCCTCAAGCATCACATTCTGCACGTCCCAATACACTCCGTCGAAGAGCGGCGTGTATACACTCCGGCCGTCAATTAGAACCAGCAGAGACTTTGAAAATTGTCCTGCAAATCCGCGAATCGCAACGGACCAATGGTCCGCATCGATGCGGGCTACCTCGACACCGGGCGCCAGCCGCAGGACTTCCGGCAGACTCGTGGCTCCGGAACGACGGATGTCTTCCTGTGTGATGACGAAAATCGCCGCTGGTGTTTGCTGGACCTGCTGGGGCTGTTTGGAAACAGTGGTTACTTCGACGTTGCCTAGCTCCTCGAGACTCAACTGCTTCAGGTTGTTGGGGGCCGTCTGACTGTTATCCGGAGTCTGGGCACAACTATTTTGGAGCGGCGCGAGGAGGATGAAAAGAAAGGTAAGCGAGACTGTGGCTATGACGCTCCGAATAGAAGGCGAGGCTAGGTGCAGGAGGCACCGGATAGTAGCCCGGAGGGAAGAGTGGGCCAGTTCAGGACCGCAAAAGGGATCCACCGGATACGAGTATCCGGGGTTTTTGGACGAACCTAGCTTCCGGCAAGCGTGGAAGAGGAGAACCATGGGCCGTAACGGTTGACGCCCAAAAGCGTAGCACTTTCTATCCTAGATACGTGGTTAGGATGTTCTTGGAGTAATCAAAAGATTAAGGGGCGAGCGCGATGTGGTTTTGAGGGCCGGCGGCGCGTTTTATGGTCAAGAAGGAGAATGCGACGGAACCGCTGAATCATCTCGGCACGATTTCGGATTTGACTCAGCAAGGCATGAGCAAGATCGAGTAGCGAAACTCGAGTGTGCTCTCCGGGAAAGAGTACCCGCGAACGCACAGCTTGACCCGAAAGCAGAGGCTGTCGAACATAGGGCGGGTTAGAGATTTTGCGAGCCCAGGGCCGTTTGCCGAGGAATTCCTGAAAACCAGTCGCTGTGAGAACAAGTGATGAGGAAATCCGATGATCAAAAATCGTTCATTGCCAACTGACACCGTGCTGCCGCACGTGGAGTATCAGGATTTAGCTGACGCCATTGCCTGGCTCGGCAAAACATTTGGCTTTCGAGAGCACTATCGGTATGGCGAGCCGCTCAGCGGTGCGCAAATGCATTTGGGCAATGCTTGGATCATGTTGAAGCAGGCGAAAGTGGGTTGCGCGAGCCCGGCGAAACTGGGATATGGAACGCAGAGCTTGACGGTGTTCGTCGAGGATGTCGAGGGCCACCATCAGAAGGCGAAAGTGGCGGAGGCCAAGATTTTGGAGGAGCCGCATGAGACCGTTTACGGCGAATTCCAGTACGCTGCCGAGGATCTCGACGGTCATCATTGGTTGTTTTCGCGGCACGCGCGGGATCGAAGCCCGGACGAGTGGGGCGCGAGGATTGCGGAAGGGGCAGGCTAGGCCAAGCTGGCGACTGAGCGGCCCGCGTTGTTCCGGCGGCGGGTGGAAGTTTTGGATGGCGAGCGCGTAGTGTAGTACGCTCTCCGCGCCTGTGGGGAGCGAGGCGTAGATGAACGTGAGAACAGTCTTATTTGGAGTGATTTTCGCGGCGACATTTTCACTAGGCGCCGCTATCTGCGCGGACGCGATGCCGCAGACGGCACCAGTTCCACAAGCAAGCGCTGAGAAGTTTGAGGTGTCTTTTCCGGCCGCAGCACATGCGCAAGCGATTACCGGGCGAGTTTTTGTGGTGATCACGACGAACGACAAACCTGAGCCACGGCTCCAAGCGGGAAGCTGGGGCGACTCAGGGCCTTTCTATGGTGTGGATGTGAACGCGCTGGCGCCGGAGCAGAGCGCGGTGATTGATGCGACCACCCTAGGGTCGCCGGTACGAAGCTTGCGCGAGATTCCCGCGGGCGATTATCACGTACAGGCGATCCTGAACATTTACACGGAGTTTCACCGCGCGGATGGGCACACGGTGTGGCTGCATATGGACCAATGGGAAGGGCAGCATTTCAATCGCTCGCCGGGAAATTTGTACAGCGAAGTGAAGAGGGTACACCTCGATCCGGCGGTGGGATACGACATCAGGCTGAGTTTGACAAAAGTGATTCCGCCGATTGAAGAGCCCGCGGACACTACGTGGGTGAAGTATATCAAGATTCAGAGCCCGATGCTGACGAAATTCTGGGGCCATCCGATGTACGTCGGCGCAATTGTGCTTTTGCCGAAGGGCTACGACAAACATCCCGGCGTGCACTATCCGGTGATTTACGAAGAAAACCATTTCAGCCTTCGCCCCCCGTTCGGATTTTCCACCGAGGATCATCCCGTCAATCCCGGGATGCGCGCGAGAATGGCCGACCTCAACCGCGAGTCGGGCTATGAATTTTATCAGTCTTGGAACTCGGATAATTTTCCGCGGGTGATTGCGGTCACGTTCCAGCATCCGACGCCTTATTACGATGATTCTTACGCGGTGAACTCCGTGAACAACGGACCTTACGGCGACGCGCTCGTGAAGGAAATGATTCCTTATCTCGAGGCTCATTTCCGGATGATTCCGAAGCCGTACGCGCGAGTGCTTACGGGTGGTTCGACTGGCGGATGGGAATCGCTTGCTGCGCAAGTGTTTTATCCGGATTTTTTTGGAGGCACATGGACACTGTATCCGGACTCCATCGATTTTCGGCGCTACGGGTCGGTGAATGCGTATGAGGACGACAACGCCTTTTTTGAACCAGGGCATACGTGGGTGCAGGTGCGGCGCTATATCGAGAGGACTTCCGAGGGACAGCCGGAAATTACGATACAGCAGTTCAGCCGGATGGAAGAGGTTTTGGGAAGCCACAACCGCTCCGGCGAACAGATTGAAATCTGGGACGCAGCGTACGGCCCGATCGGCGACGATGGTTACCCGAAGCCGCTGTGGGATAAAGAGACGGGCAAAATCGATCATAGCGTGGCTCTGTACATGCGCGACCAAGGCTACGACTTGAGCTACAACATACGGACGAATTGGGCGACGCTGGGCCCAAAGCTGCGCGGGAAGATTCATGTGTCCGTAGGCGATATGGACAATTTTTATCTGAATTTGGCGGTGTACAAACTCGAAGAAGCGATGAAAGAGCTAAAGAATCCGCCGTGCGATTGCGATTTTCAGTATGGCAGGCCGATGAAGGGGCATGGATGGCAGCCGACCTCAACGGCGAATCTGGTACGGTGGATGGCGGAACACATTACAAAGAACGCCCCTTCTGGCGAGGAAACGTCGGCTTGGCATTATTGACGGCAGTAATGACGTGAGGGAATAAGAATTAGAGAAGTAAAGAAGAAGCAGTTTTTTCGCCACGTTTGATTTCATAACGACGTCGGCTCCTTGGGCCCGGGTAGACTTGGCGTGATGAGCGACCAAGGCTCGGGAGAAAGGAGCCGAATGATGAAGATTATAGGCTGTGATTTTCATCCGGGCTATCAGCAG
>JBARJI010000075.1:0-87962 GCA_049800195.1 Candidatus Acidiferrum sp. | reverse complement strand
GCCATTTGCACCCTTGCCCGATGAGGTTGTGGTGTAAACTCTCTCATTCGCCGTGGTACAAAAACTCGGGCTGGTCAGCCGATTAGCAGGAAAGAAAAACTGGTCGACGCTCATCTTCGAAGGAATGATGAACAATCTGCAAAAATCCCGGCCATAGCCTTGCTGGAGGGCTTTCGTTCACCCGATGGACTTCACCGGCGGTCGGTACCTAACTCCCGATTAGTCGACTTACCAGGAGTCAGCCGGTTGGCACGCACTTACTTGCGCTTTAGATTCTTCCTTTTGATTACGACAGCAACATCTTTAGCAGTGCTTTTCTTCTCAGAGTTATCAATTACCGCACTCTGTCGTTGAAAATGTGTAACCGGACTTTGTAAAATACGTCTCAAATTGTATGAAATGGTCGCCAGGGAGGTTTTCCTTTATGCTCAGGACCGTGCTGTTGATGATGCTTTTTGCTTCTCCGGTTCTCGCTCAGGATTCAGCGGCGAGCGCTCTGGAGGCTGCTGGCTGCGGTCCGAATGAAGTTCACTTCGAGGTGAAAACGGACAAAAAGCAACACCCGACCACGCAACCCGAAGCGGGCAAGGCATTGGTGTACGTGATCGGCGATACCTGGGACGACCATGTTGCCGTTCATATTGGAACGCCACCCACCAGATTCGGAATCGATGGAACATGGGTAGGAGCGAACGGCTACAGGTCTTATTTTTTCTTTTCGGTGGAACCCGGCGATCATCGTTTGTGCACCAACGTACAGGCGATAATCGAGAGGGTGGTCAAATCTTCCACGGCGGCGAGGAGCTTCACGGCTGAAGCCGGCAAATCCTACTACTTCCGAACCGTGACACCTGTCGCAGGGCTGTCGGGTGGACCGACAAAACTTGTGCCAGTTGATCCCGCCGAAGCGCAAGTGCTGATAGCCGCTACAGCCTTTAGCACTTTCCATTTGAAGAAATAAAATCCTGCATCGGTGTCCCGCGAAAAATCGAAATTCGCATAACTCCCGATTAACGCTGCTAATCGGAAAAGTGACCTGCTACTTCATTTCTCGGGTAACGCGGCGGGTTCTGAGCGAAATGGCGATTTATCGCCAGCTGACGAGGCTAGAATGATGCCCTACAATCAAGGTCAGCCGCTGTTAGGGTTTACAGCTCAAAACGTATGACTTTCGACGAAGCCAGCAAACTCATCAAGAAGGGCGACATCATCCGTCTCCGAAAGGAGTTGCAGGACGGACTCAGCCCCAATATGGAGAATCAGTATTCGTGGACGTTGCTGATGATTGCTGCGCTGGTAGGAAACACCAGCATCGGCTCCCTGCTCATAGAGAGTGGCGCTGAACTGGATAGGCGGAACAAGTTTCATGAGACCGCTCTTTCGTTAGCTGCACACAGCGGCCATTCATCATTTGTCGGTCTCCTTTTGACTGGTGGTGCATCGTTGGAATGCCACCCTTTTAGAAATACCTTCGATGCTTGGTTGAATTGGGCGTGCCAATACGGGTGGTGCTCCGAAAAGATTCGAGAACTCTTTGATAAGGAGCGGAAAACCAGAGCCGAGCGAGACCATGCCCTAGATCAGTTGACGTAAGCACGCGTTATCACCCGCCAATCGGCAAGTGCCTGATTAACGCTGCGGACTCAACCGGTCAAGTCAAGTATTGTAAAATGATCGTTTCTGGCTCAACGCCGGTTCTTCTTGTTCCACAAGAAGACTTCCCAAAAGCACAGTAATATCGCATACACGAGTAGGTATGTATCTACCACGACCTTCTACTCTTTCTGATCTTCGTCCAGAGCCAACAATGCCGCAACAAGCGGCCCGCACTTGCCCATCTTTCTGACCGATGTTACACCACCATTTCGCGTAAGTTCTGGGAAACAAGGTTATGGGGAACTAGCATTTTTCACTTCAAGGGGCGAGAGTTTCGGTTCGGCGGGCCGCTCCGAGCGTACTTTTTCAGGCAAGGGCTTCCAGCAACCTGTCGATGTCGCCCAGGTTGTTGAACACCGAGGGAGATATTCTGAGGTAATTGGAACCTACGCGCATATGCACTTTCCGTTCGCGCAAACGCTCGAGAATGGACCGGGAGTCTTTCCCCTTAAGACCGAAGCAGAGCAGGGCCGAGGTTGAGTTGGACGGCGTGAGTTGCTCGAATCCGAGGCGCGGCATTTCGTCCTGAAGTTTCTTAATCATGGGCTGCCGGTAAGCCTGAATCTTCCCGACGCCGAGCGCGCGAATGTACGGCAGCGATTGCCCGAGAGCCATCATTACGCCAATCGCAGGCGTAGAAACCTCAAAGTGGCCGCCCGCATCGGTCTTGAGCTGCCAGCTATAGGGCGTGTCCCCTGGAGGATCGCTCGGCAAGAGATGGGACGTGAGCGCCTGCGTCTCGAAATAGCCATACTGTGGACACGCGGCCATACGGTCGAGAAGCGATTCCTTCACGAAGAGAAAACCGAGCCCGAAATCGGCCATCAGCCACTTGTAACTGGAGCAGGCGCAGAAATCCAAATCGCTCTCGCGAACATCGATCGGCGTGGCTCCCACCGCCTGCATGACGTCGGCGTAGACGTACGCCCCATGCGCATGCGCGAGATCGCAAACCGCCTTCAAATCGTGCTGAAATCCGTTGACCATGGACACGAGCGAGATCTCGACCAATTTCGTTCTCTTGTCGATTGCGCGTTCCATGTCGCGCATATCGATTCGCCAGTGACGAGGCTGCACGATGCGAAGGTCGAGTCCGTTCCGCTGCTGCAATTCTCCGAGGTGGAGCAACGCGCCTTCGAAATGCAGCGCGTCGGTCACCACGTTTTCGTGCGAATGCGGAATCCCCAATCCGTTTACGACGAGGTTCTCTCCCGTGCTGGTATTGGGGACGAAGCTGATTTCGGAGGGCTTCGCGTTGATCAGCGCGGCGAACTCGGACTTGATATCCACACTTTGCTTCAGTGCCAGACCGGGCTCGGCACGATAATCCACATAGCTTCGAAGAGCTTGCGCCGCGACAATCGGCATCGGGTGGGTAAAGGCGGAATTGAGGTAGGTCAGGTCCTCCGGAATCGCGAAATCGCTCCTGGAAGGAAGAACAGCAGGCTGCGAAGACGCCTCCCGTAGCGACGATAACTGGCTGGAGCCGCCGCCTTGAACCGCCCCGAGCGCCGCCAGTCCGCCCATACCCGCAAGGAAGTCCCGGCGGCTCTTTCTCATGCCCCATCCTCCGCGAACGGTTTTTCAGCCGCTTAGGATCATACCTTACGATATTGGTTGACACCGCCGGCCGTTGTCCGGGGAAAACCAGTGGGCTTTCAGCGGCTGGTGGATTTTTCCGGGTATCGCGGCGTTAAAACAATTTGAACGAGGACCGCGGCAGATAGTGTTTGCTAGTGACCGGAGGGTTTCTGGTCGGTGGGCGGAGGCATGGGCGGAGGGGCGAACTTGGCGTCATCGATGGGGACGTTCAGTTGGGCTTGCTCGACCTGGATGGTGAAGCGGCCGCCGGGACGAGCGAGAGTCCATTGGAACGGAATTTTCAGGCCGTCCTGGTCGCGATAATCGGTGTAATCAATCTGCGTGGGATTGAGGCCGAGAGCGGTTTGCGCATAGCGAACCTGGCGAAGCAACAAACCAGATTGCTGATCGAAATAGAGGCGCAAAGGCGGCTGGCCTTCGTTAAGGCCAACGACGAGGTAGGTATCGTGGCCATCGATTTTTTCACCCGCATGGACCATAAATTTCTTGTACAGAGTTTTGACGTCAGCGGCGAAATAGAGGTCGGCGGTGATGCGCTCGGCGTCGTTTTCGGCGGCGGACATGAGATGCGCGTGGCCATTGTTGCTGAGCCAGCCTTGCTTGCCGTCGAAGGCCGTGATGCTCTCGCCGTTCGGCAAGTGCATGACGGAGATGCGCTTGTCGGGAGCTTTGGAATAGACCTCGATGGGAAGCTGGTGGCCGTTGGCGGTGATTTGGCCTTTTTCGGCGAGGCTGGTCACATTTTTGAGGGCAGGTTCGCCGCCGACAGCGGCCAGATATTTATCGAGAAGCTGATCCGCGGGCGGGAAGGCGGGCTTGGTTTCGCCGAGCATACCCGCGTGTGCGGATTCAGGTGCTGGTTCGACGTCGCTGATGATGGGAACGCCGACAGGATCGGCAGCGCCGCGATGGCAGGAGTAGCAGGTGACTGCGAGATGGCCCTCGAAATTGTCCTTGTCGATGGCGAACTCCATTTTCATCATTTTGCGCGCGGTGACTTTCGTCTTCTTGTCGTCTTTATCGAATTCCATTTTCTGGCCTTCGCGGACGTGACAGAACTCGCATTCGACGCCGAGCGAAGCGGCGATAAATTGCATGGTGGGAAAGATCTGGTCGGAAGGAGCGTCATTTAAAACTTTGAGATTCTTGAAGACGTCGCCGGCGAGCTTGGGGGCGGCAGACGATGGCGGCGCCGTGGATTGGGCTTTCGCGCCGACGATGGCCAGCCCGGTCGCAAAGACTAATCCGCACAAAGTGGAAGTTACGTTGCGGCGGTTCGCAGTCATCCTCGCCCCCCAGGCAATCCAGCTGCGGGAAAAAGTGTATCAGAAAGTAGAGCGTAGCCGCGCGAACGAAAATACGTGCGGCGAGGCTCAGGCGGAAAGATCGCCGCGTTTGGCGAGAGCGCTGATGCGGTCAGCGGCGCGGAAAGCGAGCGCTTCGATGGTCATGGTGGGCTGGCCGCGTCCGGAAGTGACGAAGCTGCTGCCGTCGCAGAGGAAAAGATTTTTGACGTCGTGTGTTTGATGGTCAGAATTGATGACGGAGGTTTTCGGATCGTTGCCCATGCGGCAGGTGCCGAGGAGGTGTACGCCAAATTCCTGCTCCTGGGCGGGGAAGGACCATTTTTTCTGGGCGCCAGCCGCGTCGAGGAGTTCGGCGGCGCGAACATTCATCCAGTTGCAGAGTTTAATGTCGTCGGGATGATCTTTGTACGTGATGCGCGCCGCGGGAAGGCCCCAGGCGTCTTTGAGGTCAGGATCGAGCGAGACGCTATTGTTTGCGACAGGAAGCGAAGTGCCGTGGCAAAAAATATCGAAGGTGCGAGGGAAATTGTGGCTCAAAACTTCCTTGAAGCCCTTGCCCCAACGCGGCGCGTCGGAGGGCAAGCTGCCTAGAGCGTATTGGATCGGAGTGTCCGTGAAACGCGCATCGAGTCCGCCGCCGCCTCGGAAACCAACTTTATTGGGATCGAGCACGTAAAAATCGTGAAGGACACGGCTGGCGGCGAAGCCCTTGTAATCGTTGAGAGGATGCTCGAAAAGGCCGCGGGAAATGGCGGCGCTATTGAACATGAGATGTTTGCCGACGATGCCACTGCTATTGGCGAGGCCGTCGGGAAATTGTTTGCTGGCGGAGAGAAGAAGGAGGCGGGGAGTTTCCGCGCCGTTCGCGGAGAGAATGACAGCTTTGGCTTTCTGGCGCAGGACGTTGCGCTTGGCGTCGAAATAAACGGCGCCAATGGCGCGGCCGTTGGCGTCCAACTCGATGCGGTGGACGTAGGAGTTTGGGCGAATTTCGCAGCGGCCTGTTTTTTCGGCCATGCGAATGGCGGTGGCGAGCGAGCTGGATTTCGCACCGACTTCGCAGCCAAAGGCAAGGCAGAATCCACAATTGATGCAAGCGCTGCGGCCCGGACGAGGCTGCGAAAGTATAGCCATCGGCGCTGGAAAGGGATGCCAGCCAAGCTTGCGCGCGCCACGTTCGAAAAGCACGCCGCTCGACTTCACGGGAAGCGGAGGCATGGGATAGGGCCTGGAGCGAGGCGGATCGAAGGGGCTGGCATCCGCTCGGCCGGAAACGCCAATCTCCCATTCGACTTTTGTGTAATAGGGCTCGAGGTCGGCGTACGTGATAGGCCAGTCGGCCAAATCGGCCCCGGGCGTGGTGCCAAATCTGGTTACTTCGGTGAAGTCAATGTCATGGAAGCGCCAAAAATTCGCGGTGAAATGAACGCTGGTGCCGCCCACCAGGCGGCCATACATGATGGCACGCTGGTGCTTCGCTTTGTCGTTGGGCGTTTTGCGGAACGTGTTGGGCTGAAGATCGGGGTGATTCGTGAGGAGATCCTGGCCGAGAATTTTAATTTCGTCGTGAACAAAGTCTTTCTCTGTGAGATAGGGGCCTTGCTCGAGAACGACGACCCGGAAACCATTGCTGGATAATTCCTTGGCGAGAATGCCGCCGGCGGCACCGGAGCCGATGATGACGAAATCGACTTCGTCGGTGGTTTTGTATTTGGGCTGCTCAGGGATCATGCCTTGGTTTTGTCCGCGTCCGCAGAGTTGGGTTGCCAGCCAGAATAATCCTTGTCGTAGTAACCGAAGGGTGGCTGGAACATGTGGCCTGGATCGCGGCCGATGGCTTTCCACCCGACACCGTCGCGATTGCCCTGTTTATCGGAGTCGGGGTCGATCAGAAAACCGTAGATAGTGTCCACGCGAAGGGTTTCGAAGAAGGATTGGGCCGCAGCGTGATGGGGCGAGGCGGCGCGTTTGCCAGCGGAGGAATGCCGGTCCAACGACTGCAAGACTTTGTCTTGCTGCTCGGGAGTGGCGGCGGAAAATTTCTTCGTGACGGGAAACATGTCCTGGACGACGGCCTGCAGTTCTTGCAATCCCTGGGCATATTTTTTTTGCTGAGCTCTTGCAAAAGTGGAGAGGGCGCGATCGATAAAGAAGACAACGCCCGCTTCATGGGCGCCCGCCGTATCGGTGGTGGGAATGATGCAGGCAGTGATGGCGTCGACCTCCACGGCTTGTTCGGACGAAAAGAATTCAAAGTTGGAAGGCGCGGCGGACTGCGCGGCTTGGCGCGCGTGCGCGGCGGCCGAAAGCATGGCGGGCCAGTGCGCGGATACCCACGCGACGGACATTCCCGCCAGACCCTTAGAGAGCATTTCCCGGCGCGTGAAAGAATTCTTCATAAGATCGTCAGTGGAATGGAAATATTCTGAATGTATGCTGTGAACCGGGCCGGGTCAAGGAGAAAGCGGGTGGACGCACAAGTCACCTAGAGCGGATTCGCCGGCTCGTTTGCACAGCATTGCACGCCTAGTGTACGATTTTGCGCACGCAGGGGAAAAAGCAAATTCTCGATTGGCCGCAGCGAAAGAATGGCTACTTTAACAGGCGCAATAGGAACGGGAAGCAAGTGGCTGCTCGACAAAATAGTCGGCGTGTTGGCGGCGACGGGCGTCAATCCTAATTTTTTGACATTCCTGGGCTTGGTAGTGAATTTCGTGGCGGCGGCGAACTTCGCGCTCGGAAATTTTCGTATTGGGGCGCTGATCATTTTTTGCGCGGGATTCCTGGATATTCTGGATGGACAAGTGGCAAGGCGGCAGAACCGCGTGACGGCGTTCGGTGCGTTTTACGATTCGACGCTCGACCGCTACGCGGACATGGCGCTATACATGGGGCTGCTGGTCTATTACTCGGTGAGCGGGCGCACGCCTTACGTGGTGCTGGCGGCCGTGGCCACCGCGGGATCGGTGATGGTCAGTTATGCCCGGGCGAGGGCGGAATCGCTCATTCCGCAGTGTAAGGTCGGGTTCATGGAGCGGCCGGAGCGGTTGGTATTGCTGATCATCGGCGGCCTGATGAACCGGATGGGAGCGGTGCTCTGGGTGATTGCGGTGGTCTCGACGATCACCGTGATCGACCGCATCGTGTTCACCTGGCAGGAAACGAAAGCGGGACGCACGATTCCGTGGATCAAACTTCCTTCGTAAATTAGCCAACTGGGTTCACGATTCGGATCAACTCAAAGCGTCATCATTGTTTTTTTCCCATCCCTCCCTCGAGCGGGGCGGAAATAATTTCGCGCACACGAGCGCGAAGGGCGGGCACATCTCGTTTAGTCAGACCTTTTGTCTCGATTGTGTCGTGGAGATGGATTTCGATGGCGGCGGGCCAAAGCATCCACTCGCCGGTGCGATGGTGCTGGAAAGAGCCGACGAGACTGACGGGGACAATCGGAATGCCCAACTGCTGCGCGACGCGGAAGCCGCCCTCCTCGAACTCATCGACATGGCCGTCGCGTGTGCGCTTGGCTTCCGGAAAAATGATGAGACTGGTGCCGCCGTTGATGGCGTCTTGCGTAAGACGCCACATACGTTTGAGATCCGAAGGACGGCGCACGTCAGGGACAGGCACGTTGCCGAAGCGCTTCATAAGCCAACCGTACGCCGGGATTTTGAAATGGGACTCGAGTTCCCATCCGCGAACGTACTGCGGGATGGCGCAATAGAGTATGAAGGGATCAAAAAGATTGACGTGATTCACCATGAAAAAACAGGTGCGACGAGGATCAAAACCGGGCGAACGGATGACTTGTACGCGCGCTCCGGAGAGAAACGCGATGCGGCGGGAGAAGCTGCGCTGAAGCCAATCGTGTTTGTGCGGATCGAGGAAGATGCCGAGGAAGACGAGCAGGGGCGCGACGACAAAAAAATGCAAACCGCTCAGGATCCACAGAGACGCGCTGCGCAGGGCGAGCAGGCTGCGCTTCATATATAAATGTCCACGGCAGCGGGAATAATGTCGAGAGAAACGCACTCAAGCGCGGCAATTTCGCCATCGATGAGCACGTCCACGGGAACTTGAGTGCCGAACTCGACGCGACGGACGGCGCGGCGCGAGGCGAGAGGGTGCTCGATATGCGTTCCATCGTAGAGTTTGGGAAGCATGCGCAACAGACCGATGCGTCCAATGGGCCCCCAGCGGACAAATTCGATCAAACCGTCAGTGGGATTGGCGTGAGGGGCGATGAGCATGGTGCCGCCGGTAAACTTGCTGTTGTTGAAGGAAAGAAAAAGGCAGCGGCTCTCGTCCCAATCCTGGTCGTCGTCGCAACGCAGACGAAAAGCTCGGCGGCGCAATTGAACCACTCGCACAAAAACACCGAGCAAGTAGCCTAGATAACCGAAGGGTTTGAAATAGCGGTTAGTTAGAGCGCCCACGTCGGCGGTGAAACCCAAGCTGAGAAGATTGAAGGAATAGATTTCTCCCTTAGTATGGGTCAGGCGAAGAAGATCGACAGGCCGCGTTCGCCCTTCGAGCAGGGCTTGCAGAGAAGCGTTGGCACCGTCCTTCGTAAAGTCGCGGAGAAACGAATTGCCCGTTCCGAGCGGCAGAAAGCCGAGAGCGATGCGTTCCTTGCCGCGGCCGCGTTCATAAACACCGTTCAGAATTTCGTGGGCTGTGCCGTCGCCGCCGACGGCGATAAAGCGACGATACCCCTGCTGGTAAGCTTCGCGGGCCAACTCGACGGCATGGCCGGGCCCGGTCGAAGCAAAAACATCGATCTTCACCCCCTTCTCACGCAGGGCCGCGAGAGCAGGACCGGCAAGTTTGGCCGAGCGGCCACCGCCAGCGGCTGGGTTGACGATAGCGAAGAGTTGCGGCTTCAAAGACGTTTTGTTCCCCTAGAAAGAAAGACAGTGCCCAGCGCGCGCTACAAAGGTAGAAACGCAGCGGAGCGGTCGAGCTTGGCAAGCTGCTCTGCAAGTACGTTCCGTTTTATCTTTAATGAAGCGGTGCGCGGAAAATCCTTCCCGAACAAGACCACCCCATGAATGCGCTTGTAATTTAGCAGTTTGTTGTTGCGAGCGGAAATCTCGCGGCGGAGTTCCTCTGTATAAGCCTGGCCAGGCTCGAGATGGAGCACAAGCAGGAGCTGTTCGCCGACCATCGTGCGCTGCGGCCAAATGTAGTTGGCCGCGAAAACGCAGAATTCCTTGACGGGAAGACTATCGAAGACGGCTTCGATGTCCTCGGGATAAATGTTTTTGCCTTCTTCGGTAACGATCATGTTTTTCTTGCGCCCGAAGAGTTGAAGGTGGCCTGCGGCATCGAAGCGGCCGAGATCGCCAGTCATCAACCAGCCGTCGACGATGGTTTCGGCGGTCAGCTCTGGCTCGTTGAGATACGCAGACATCACCGTTTTGCTGCGGACGACGACCTCGCCGATGCCTTCGGCGGCTGGATTGAGGATACGAACTTCCATTCCGGGGAGTGGCTTCCCGACCGTGTCAGCACGGAAGGGTTTGAGGTCGTTAACCGTGATGGCGGTGCCGGCTTCGGTCAGGCCGTAACCGTTGGCGGCGGGAATGCCGAGATCGTAGAAAAATTGCAGAGTCTGCGGCTCGGTGAAGGCGCCGCCGACGATGATGGTCCGGAGTTCGCCTCCGAAAGGCTCGTGGACTTGTTTGAGCAAACGGCGGCTGAGGCCGAGCCGCGGCTTGGAGTTCGTCAAAACTTTGTTGACGGCAACGAGCGCGTTGAACATTTTGCGCTTGGCGGGCGGAAGTGCATCGAAACGCGCCTGCAAGCCTTTTTGCAGATTTTTTAGGACGAGCGGAACGAGGCTGACATAGGTGATTTTGTATTTTGAAAACGCCTCGCGGACAAATTCCGGCCGTAGCGTGCGCAGATGGACCACGGCCGCGCCGCAAATGAAAGGCCCGAAGAAACCCACCATGAAATCGATGGCGTGATTCGTTGGAAGAATGCTGAGGTAACGCACTCCCGGCGCAAAGGGATAGATCGAAGTGAGCGCCACGCACTGCTCGAGATAATTGTCGTGCGTCATCATGCAGCCTTTGGGGCGTCCGCCGGTGCCGGAAGAATAGACGATGCAGGCCACGTCCTGGCGCGCGTGCGGTACGAACGCTGGTTCGCCGTTGCCTCGATAGTCTTCCCAGCGGTAAGCGTCTGAGAGATCGGCACCGGCTGGGGCTTCCGTAACCAGAACCGTCCGCACATTCAGCGCGGCGGTGCGCCCAGCGGCAGCGCTTAATTGCCGCCAGATGGGGTACTCAGTGATCAAAACCTTTGCACCAGAATGTATGAGCAGGTGCCATTGCTCATCGGGGGTAAGTTTGTAATCAAGGGGAACGAGAACACCGCCGGCGTGAAAAATCGCGTAGGCGGAAATCAGCCACTTGGACTGATTCGTCATGATAATGCTGGCGCGATCGCCAGCGGCGAAGCCCGCGTCTTGCAAGGCTTTGGCGAGCGGGTGAGCGCGGTTCTTGAACTCGCGGTAGGTCAAGCGATCCTTTTCCCGATCGCGGTCGGCCTCGATCAGACACACTTCGTTGGAAAACTCCTCAAGCGCGTCCTTCAGCGCCGCTCCTATGGATGGATATTTCGAAAGGTCCAGCATTACAGGCGGGACTGAATCCGCGAAGCGAGAGTGCGGAAGTCGCTTACGCCTTGCACTTCGTAATCGGGCAATTCGATGCCGAAATGGTTTTCGAGGCGGCTGAGCATCTCGAGCGTTTGCAAACTATCGATGCCGAGCTTCTTGAAGAAATCGTCTTCCGGGGCCAGCGAGCCGGCAGGCACGTTGAAATGCTTCGACGCCAGTTCGAGGATTTCCTGGGTGGTTTGCTCAAGTGTGCGCATGGAAGCTTAAATTTACCATTTTCCGGAGGAAGAAAGAAAATTCCATAGGCGCGCAGGGAGGCACCGATTCCGGCGATAGTTTAGGGCAAATAGGGCATCGCGTCGGTGGACTCGACGAACTTCTTTAACGCGGACATGACCGCGGGGCGGCCAAACAGTTCGCAAAAGAGATCGATCTCGCGGCGTAATTCCTCATGCGGAACAGGTTTAATGAACTTTTTGGCGGTCGCGCGCGTGGTGGCGTCGAACTTGACGATCTGGGCCGCTGTGGCGCGAGCGATGCGGAGCGCTTCCCCCTCGGCGGCTAGCTGCGCAACAAGCCCTACGGCTTGCGCGCGCGTAGCGTTGACGCTGCGGCCGGTCAGGAGCAAGTCGCGAATGAACGCGTTGCCGAGGTCGCGCTTCAACCGCGGGATGCCGCCGAAGCCCGGGATCAGGCCGAGGCGAAGTTCGGGAAAGGCAAAGCGCGCCATTTTATCCGCGATAATGATGTCGCACGTGAGGGCGAGCTCGAAACCGCCGCCGAAGCACACGCCATGAACGGCTGCGATGGTCGTGAAGGGAGCGGCGTCGATGGCGTTAAACGCCGCATGGATGCGCTCGATAAACGAGCGCACACCGGCAAGACGATCTTTCTCCGAAAGCTCTTCCGCGCTGCGGTAAAGCTCGCGAAGATCGGCGCCGGCGGAAAAACTGTGTTTGCGGCTGCTCAAGATAATGCAGACGGCGGTTTCAGGAACTAGCGCCGGGAAAGCGGCGACAAACTGTTCGAGCTCCGCCAGCATGGCCAGGCCGATTTCGTTGGCAGGCTCGCGATCCAGAGTCATCTCGATCACGCCATCGCGCCATTCCCAGCGAAGCGCTTTGCCGCTGAAGGACTTCACGATTGGCTCCCAGCGGCAGCTTTGCTTTCGCGAACGCTTGTGTACATGGCATTGATTTCCGCGGCGAAACGCGCGCTGATGGCATCGCGGCGCAGCTTCCCCATAACGGTCAAGAGGCCGCTCTCGGGCGTGAGGCTCTCGCCCAGCACGGTGAAATTGTGAATTTGGCGATAGTGAGGAAGCTCGGGATTCAGCGCGTCCAGCCCGGCTTGCACGGCCCCCGGCGCAATCGGGCCGGTGATCAGTGCGCACAAATAGCCGCGGCCATTGCCAACAACGACCACCTGTTGCGCGCCGGGAAGCAAGCGAGCGAGCTTCTCTTCGATCGGCTCGGGAGTAATCTTGTGGCCCGAGTTGAGCACAATCAAGTTCTTGATGCGGCCGATGATGCGCCAATTTCCCCGGACGTTCACTTCGCCTTGATCGCCGGTATGGAACCATCCATCTTGCAGCACGCGCGCGGTTTCTTCGGGACGGTTCCAATAGCCTGGAAAAATATTCGGGCCGCGTACCACGATTTCTTCATTCTCGCCGACTTTCATCTCGATGCCATTCACTGCGGTGCCCACATAGCCTGGCTCGACAGGAACGCGAGGATCATCCAGGGTGCAGATAGCAGTGGTTTCCGTAAGTCCGTATGCTTGCAACACGAGAACGCCGAGCATCAGAAAAAATTGCTGCGTCTCGGGAGCGAGCGGGGCCGATCCACAAATCAGCGCCCGAATATTCGGTCCCAAACGTTCTTTAATCTTGCTGAAAATAAATCTGCGGCCGAGGGCGAGCCAGAAAACATCGGCGGCGCGGCCTCGGCCGGCATGTTTGCGCAGCCACGCCTCGCGCGCCTTTGCATAGAGCGACCGGATGGGAGCAGCGCGTTTTGAGAGCGCGTCCTCGACGCCGCGGCGAACGCGTTCGAGAAGCGTGGGCACATTCAAGAAGTAGTGCGGTGAAGCGAGGCGAATTTCGTCGGCGAGCTTGGTCAGATCCGTCGATAGCGTCAGGACACTCTCTCGCGAAAGACAAGTGAGCAAAGTGATCCACGAGGCCGCGAAACTGAATGGTCCGTAGTGGAAGACGCGATCCGGTTCGTGTGTCGTTCCCATGAGCAGTTCGAGGCGCTCGCGCGTGCACGAGAGCATGTGCGTCACGTTGCCCACGTTCAGACAAACACCCTTCGGTTCTCCAGATGTGCCGGACGTATAAATGATGGTGACGAGATCGGCGTCTTGCCGCGGATTCGGCTGTTCGAGCGCCGGCGCATCCGCCGTGGCCTCTTGCAGCACATCATCAAAAAGGACGAGTCTTCGTGCGCTCGACCATTGCGGCGGAAGCGCCTTGGCTACGGCTTCGCCCAGCGCTGCATCACTAGTGAAGAGAAATTGCGGCAGACAGTCTTTCATCATCGCGGCAAGTTCCGCCGGCGCCTGGCGCGCATAGAGCGGCACGACGATAACGCCTTCGGCCAACAAGGCCAGGTTGAAGGCCACCCAGCGCGCGGAATTGGGCGCGAGCAGCGCGCAGCGCTCCCCGGGCTGGAGCTCCGTGCGCCGAAGATAGCCGCGCACGCGTAGCACCTGCTCGAGCAATTCCCTTCCCGAAACGCTGACAAACTGCTCGCCATGAATTTCGCGCAGAACCACGCGGCTGTCGGCCCGCTTCAGTTGCGCGAAAATGTCCTCAAGAAAGTTAGGCATGGCGAAGAGCGAAAATCATCGCGACGCAGTTCCAGCGACGGAATGCTGCGGCACGGAGGCGGCACTGTCGTAGCGCTCGGCGAGTTTCAGCAAGGTGTCGCTCAACGGCGGGAGGTAGTCCTCCCAGGTGAGAACGCCGGAGCGAAGCGGAAATTCCGGATAGATACGGCGCATGGCGTCTTCAAGGAACGTGCCCATGCGCGCCATGACTTTGAGATTACGCACAACCGTCTTTCCAATGCCGTCGCGCACCGAATCCTGTTCCGCTACCAACGTGTCCATGATCTTTATGAGTTTGGGCTCGAGCTCGGGGTCGTCGACGGTCAAGAATAGATGCTGATGTCCACGCTCCCGCATCAAATTCCGGATGCGCTCGTCCATCGTCACACCGGCCGACGCCACCAGCGTGGGCATGGAGGTCACGATGCCGTGATAACGCGAGGAAACCATGAGCGAGCACTGCCGCAGAATGGAAACCATCTGGAACATGTCGAAATCATCGGAAGTGAAGGTCGGAATTCCCGGCAGCTCGGCGGTGATGTCGCGGCAGGCGACGGCGTCCAGCCTTTCCATCGCCACGAGAATCGGAAAAACGTGGTGCCGCTGCGTGAACGATCTCAGCGCATTGATGAACGCCGAGATATAACGCCTGTATTTTGCTTCGACCTGCGATCCGGACTGGAAAAAATAGACCGTGCGGTACTGGCTGTCCTTATACGCGCCGGTCGTGGCACGTGCGATATATTTTCCAATCGAAGCCTTCACCGGCCACACGAACGGATGAATCGGACAAACCGCCAGCACGGGGGTCTTCTCATCCCAACCGGCTTCGCGCAGAGCTTTGCGGCCGTAAGCAGGCGGATGCGGCTCGAAGGTCCAGGCAGTATCCGTTCCAAGCTCCGTGGGGATGCCCAGAGAAGTCAAAAGCTTCTGCGACTCCTCATTGCGGGTGATCACCATGGAATCATGTACATAGCGCTCGCACATTTTCTCGATAAGACGATCCATGTGTCCCGCTTCGCCGCCGTAGCCGAGGGAAAGTTTGTTCTCCGCGGAAGCAAGGCCGAGCGAGCCGATCATCATGGTCGTCAGCGCGTTTGCGAACTTGCTCTTGAACATGGAACCTTCGCACGCGATGACGCCGTGATTTTGCCGGACTTCGCGGAACAAAAACGGCGGAAACACATCCGGAAGAAAAACCTGCTGCGTGCCTTCAAAATACCCGCGCGTACGTTCGAAATTCTGCGTCATTACACTGAAATCGACCTTCTCCGCGCCGAGTACGTGCCGAACTTGTCGCAGCATTTCCTGCACGCGCACATCGGAGCCGGTGTTTCGCGTGCCGTTGTAACCGGCGAAAAGGAGGCGCAGCTTTTCGCCCGGCGTCCATCGCTTCCCTAGGCCGAACACCCAACCTAGGCGCCTGATCTCGATTAGCGCGCTAACCCAGGCAACAAGAAGAAAGCCCGTCATGCGCGAACGCCTCCCGCCGCTGCGGATTTTTCCGGCGTATTCGCGCCGATTTCCATTTTCGGCCATGCTTTTGCCGGATAGCGAAACTTGTTTTCGCGGCAGAATTTCAGCAGTGGAAACGCATACTTCGAAAACTTCACAGGGGGCTCTCCCAGTTCAGCCACCACTCGCGAATTATCAAAGACTGTATTCCAGTCCAGGTAAGGCCAGAACACCTTCAAGAGAGACGCTCCGTGAGCCATGGTGCTTTTCCCGTTCGAAAGACGATTTACGGTACTCGAAAACGGGCCGCCCATCCACGGCCAGTACGCGGGACGCCGCCAGCCGCCGGCCTCCGCAAGCGCATCTGTCAATTCCTTGTAGGTCTCCGAACCCGTGCCGGAAGACAAATGATAAATGCCGTGGGCGAGCTCGTCTTTCTGGTGAATCGCCACGATGGCTTTGCCGACGTAATTCGCCGGCACGATGTCGATTTTATCTCCTGAGCGCAGCGGAAGAACAGGCAACCGCACCAGAACGTCAAAAGCCTGCACCATATCGAACTGCGAAGTCTCGGCGTGGCGGCTGTCTCCCAAAATAATCGCGGGCCGGAAAATCGTGTGCGGCACGTCAGCGAGAAGCTGGTGGATCATGTGCTCGCCGAATTTCTTGGTGCGGGCATAAGGATCGTAATCGGAACGCGTCCAGTCGATGGCTGCGTCTTCGGTGACGATTTCGTTTCTCCGCGTACCAGCCACGGCCACTGTGGACACGTGCGAATAGCGCCGAAGGCCGTTGCGGTTTTGCACGCGCCGGGCCAACTGAATCACTTCGAGACCGCCGCGCAGATTGACATTGAGGCACTGGCGTTCCGACTTGCGATTCAGCGATGCCGCGCAGTGAATGATCGAATCCGTGGTGTCGACTAGCGCGTGATATTCATCGTCGGCGAGACCGAATCGCTCGCTCGTCAGATCGCCGCAAAAAATCCGCGCGCGTGAGGAAATGTAATCGTAAAAATCGCGGAATTCGAGATGAAGCTGGAGCGAAGTCCAGAGACGCTCTCGCGCTTCTTCCTCGCTTTTCGCGCGAACCAAAAGATTCAGCTTGTCGCGATGCTCGGTGAACAATCCTGCGGCGACGTAGCTGCCCAAGTATCCTGTCGAGCCGGTTACGAAGATCGCCATAATGGGTCCGACGGCGTCGCGGAATTTGAGACAACTGCGGCTCGGGCGCTTTCCGGAGACCAATCCAGTTCGCGGGGAGCGCGCGATTCGAGCGGGCGGCCTTCCATCAAGGGGTAGCACCACCGGCGGAGCGCCGGAATGTGAACGTTGATCCAGTAATCCCACCAGTCGATCGACTCAGGGGCAAAATCAAAAATCACTTTTTCTTCGTGCGACAGCGCTGCGGACAACAGCCTGGCGTTTTCGCATTCGAAGACGTGCTCGTTGTGAAGAATGAACGGCTCGTAAAGTTCGATGAGTTTCTCGGCGCGAATCAGATCGCGTTCCTGCCTCGCCAGCGGCGCTTTCTTCATGTGCATCGAAACAGCCGCGCGGTTGATGCGCGAAATGACGGCTTTTTGCATTGGAATCGAGAGCCGCTCGTAGCGCTGCTTCGAAACGGGGATCGTCTCGAATTTTACCTTCAGCCAGTGCTCGATTCCTTGCTGCGTGCGGTAGTGCTTGCGGTGCGCGAGGCCGGTCAGCTCGATGCTGCGGCCCATGTTCACGGGATTGATCGCCGAAGTCGCGAGCTGATACAGCCTCGCGTGGCGCCGCGCGATCACCGCCGCCGCAATCAGCGTCATGCCACGGCTCACCATGTCCACGGGAATCACATCGAGACACTTGCGCTCGTTCGAAGGCAGCTGCCGGAAATTTGTGCCCAGCAAATAAGAAAGCGGGCCGGAGGTATTGATGCCTTCGTTCCAGCCCGTGAACGGCGAGCGCTCCGAACTCTCCACGATGGACGGCCGCACAATCGCGATGGGCAATTCCCCGCTGCTGCGCGCGAGAATCGATTCGCCGAGGCTCTTTGTAAATGTATACGTGTTCGGCCAGCCCAGATGCTGTGCGCGGCGCAATCCGATACGCACCAGCCGGTTGCGCGCCCAACGAAGCCGGTTGCGTTTTAGCACGCCGTCGAGTTCGGTTGCAGGCACGGCCGAGGGATCGCCGCCTTTGCCGAGCGCCTGCCGTCGAAGCGCTTTTGCAAGCTCGGGGTTTTCGGCGCGCTCCTCGACTCGCCGAATCGTTTCGCGCAGCGAAGCGATCTCCTTTTCGGCGTCGAAAGCCGGGTCGCGCGAAGGGTTATAGTTGTCGTGCAGTTCTTCGGTCACGCGACCGTCGCGCATGCCCACGACATAGCACGTCGATAGGTGCATCAGTCCGGCGTGATCGCTCTTGCGCAAAAAATCAAGCAGATGGCGCGTCGAATCCACATTGGAAGCAAGCGCATCGCGTAAATCGGGATTGAAGTCCGTCAGCCCAGCGCTGTTCACCACCAAATCGAGTGATTTTTCCAATCGCGCCTGCGTGGCTGCGTCCAAACCTAGCCCCGGCGAGCCTACGTCGCCCTCGACAACTTCCACTTTTTCCTCGAGCAAAGCGCCGAGCTTGCGCCCGTATTTTCCCTGCAGCGTATCGAATGCAGGCGATTCTTCGATGATTTTTTGGAAGCGCTTCTGCGCCGAAGTGGTTCTGTTTCTGCGAATAAGCAGCGTAATTTTCCCGATGTTCGGCACATTTTCCAGCAAATCCACCAGCCACACTTTGCCGATAAACCCAGTCACCCCGATCAACAAAATGTGCCGGTTAGCAAGCGTTGCGCCCACCGCAAGCGAGCCGTGGCGCGCTCCCTCGCCAAAAAGTGTGACCGATTTGCTCGCCGGAGGGGCGGGGCGAACCGCCGATTGCGCGGCGGTTTCGAGCCGCGCCGGATCTTTCTTCCAGCCAAGCTGGCGCAACAATTTGTCGCGCGCGATGCGGCCGTCTGTCGCGCCGCTGGTCAGCCATGCAAAGGGCCCCCTCGGCCGAACCACGGGCTCGAGCAAACGCCCGGTAGCGTGTCCGCCGCGAAACTCCATGCGATTGGAAATAAACGACTCGACGCCGAGATGCTGAGCGAGCGGCCGCAAAATATGGTCGAGCAGTTGGCCGACAAGCACTATTCGCTCGCCGTTCTGCTCCGCCTCGAGTAATTTCTCGACCGCCTCGCGCCGAAGCTGCGGCTTCAGCACATAGTGAAAATATTCCTCGCCGAGAAGATCCAACCGGTCGCGGCTAACGCCTCGCAGCAGCGTGTGCAGCAGTCTCGTAGCCAGCGTGCGGTTCACCGCATAATCGATCGGCCTGGTCACCGTCAGCCACGCCATCCCCGCGCGTCGCGCCCAGCGCTCGGCAAAACTCTGCGCGTTCCACGTAAAAAATCCCACAGGACGCAAAGCGCCCAGCTCCAGCAAAGAGCCTTCGATGCGCCAGTACGTCGCCGGACGCGCCGCCGGTTCGCCGTTTACGCGATTCGAGTTGGAAGCTGGGTCAGCCATTGCCCTTGAACACTGCAATCGAACGCCATAGAAAATTACTGGCCATGTCAGGCCACTCGTGCAAGGTAAAGCCGATCTGCTCAGAACGATTGAATAACGATTCGCACCCTAAATCATCTCATTCAGGTCGAATGCCCAGACGCCGCCCGCCTCCACACCCCGTGTGTGCCCCAACCAGCGCGGTCGTCGGCTGCCTAGGAAAGTGTAAAAGTAGCATCCTCAGCGGCTTACCGCAAGCTGGATGGCCACTCGTCAGCACAACAGTACCATCAATGCCCAGCCGAACTACGCACTGGAAATCGGGCTTCCTGAATGATTAAATCGCGAGGTGCCACTCAAGCCCAGACAATTCCTTCCCGCCTTTTTTGCCGTGGCGCTATCGGTTTGCTCAGCCCAGGAAACTGCGCAGGTCAAATCGATTCTGAAGGTGGATGGGTGGTCGCGAGGTCCATTTGTGGGGCAGGAGTCCGCGTCGTGTCTCAGAGTCGATTCCGACGGCATAGCCAAATACTTCCATCGATGGAATCCAGGAAAGGTCAAAGTCGACGCCAAAACGGGGAAGAAGTCGCTGGTTGAGCTGACCGTTTCCGTTGAACGCCACCTGACACGAGCCGAACTTTTTGAAATATCAGGCTTTCTTGAATCCGATGTGGTGAAGGCGCTTGGAGACGGTTTTAATATTCCTCACAACCCGATTGACTATTGGGAATCAGCAACGATTCATATCATCAGCCCAGATGGTAATGAAAAAGACATCTTGATCAGAGATTACGGTGAGGCCAGTCTCGAACAGAGGGGCCAACTTCCGGGAGCATTGATTGTTTTAATGGACAAAATCGAGGAGATTGAGAAAGCAGCCGCCCTTAAGGGTAAGGCCACCAAGATCCCGACAGACTGTCCCGAAAGCCTAAAGCGGGCCGATCCCTAGGTGCGAGTCTAGCACCGGAATAATCGGGCCCTTAGACCCCCCATCCATACCGCTCCGCATGTTCCAACGTCCGCTGCATCTCTTCGCGCAGCATCTCCGTAAACACCGATCCGCCAATCGTGCTGGCGCCGGGCTGAGCAAGATCCGGCGTCCGATACCCGCCAGCCAGCACACGGTGCAGCGACTGCTCCACCCAATCCGCCTCCAGCGAAAGCCCAAACGCATCCCGGAGCATCAGCGTCGCGCTCAAAATCGACCCCACAGGGTTGGCCGAATCCGTCCCCACCAGCGACGGCGCCGATCCATGAATGGGCTCAAACAGCGGCGCGCCCGTCCCAAAACTCGCCGAAGGAATCAATCCAATCGACCCCACCAGCGCCGCCGCCGCATCGCTCAAAATGTCGCCGAACATGTTGCTCGTCAGCATCACGTCAAATTGCGACGGTTTCAGCGTAAGCTGCATCGCCGCATTGTCCGCGTACATGTGTTCGAGCTTCACCGACGAGTAGACGCCGCTCATGGCGCTCACGGTTCGCCGCCAGAGTTGCGAGCTTATCAAAACGTTGGCCTTGTCCACCGAGCACACGCGCCGCGAGCGATTTTCCGCCCGGGCAAACGCAAACGTCGCAATCCGTTCGATCTCCGGCGTCGAGTACGATTCCGTGTCCCAGGCGCGCTCGACGCCATTTCCCGTTACGTTGCCGCGTTCCCCGAAGTACATCCCTCCCGCCAGCTCGCGCACAATCTCGATATCCAGATCGCCCAAGCGCTCCGGCTTCAACGGAGAAATTCCGCGCAATGGCTCGAGCAGCTTCACCGGGCGCAGATTGACGTAAAGGCCCATGCCCTTGCGCAATCCGAGCAGCCCGCTCTCGGGCCGCTTGCCCACCGGCAGCGCATCCCACTTCGCTCCTCCGACCGCTCCCAGAAAGACCGCGTCCGCTTTATTGCAGGCATCCAACGTTTCATTGGGCAGCGGAGTGCCCGCGGCGTCGATGGCCGCGCCGCCCAGCGGAAATTCGTGCAAATCAAACTCGTGGTTGAACTCGTGCGCGCACTCCCGGAGCACAGTCGCCGCAGCCCGCGTAACTTCCGGTCCAATGCCGTCTCCCGGCAAGAGAACAATGGTCTTTTTCATCTCGGTCCCCGCTTAACAAAATCGTTAATGCGCGGTCTTCAGACCGCGGTATTGTCTGTCCCCAGCGCCTACGCCGCCGAAGTCGCTTCCGCCGCCACCTGCGCGGGACGCCGCCGCATCACTTCGTGCGCAATCGCCAGCAAATCGCGTGGCCTAACCTGCTTGGCTTCGTCCGCCAGTGCGGTCACTCGCTTGTAGCATTCCGCCAATTCCTCTTCGCTCGGCTCATAGCCTAGCGTGCGCAGGCTCACCTTCAACGCATTCCGCCCGGAATGTTTTCCCAGCACGAACGACCGCGAAGGCACGCCCACCGACTCCGGCGACATAATCTCGTACGTCAGCGGATTCTTGATGATCCCGTCCTGGTGAATCCCCGCCTCGTGCGCGAACGCGTTCGCTCCAACCACGGCCTTGTTTGGGGCCACGACCGCTCCAGTAATCTCCGAAAGCATGCGGCTCGAGCGGAATAGCTCGTCCAATTTTATACCCGTTGTCACTCCAAAGCTTTCCTTGCGCACGGCTAGCGCCACGACAACCTCTTCCAGCGCCGCATTGCCCGCCCGTTCCCCGATGCCGTTGATCGTGCATTCGATCTGCCGCACTCCCGCGCGAACCGCCGCCAGCGAATTGGCCACCGCCAGCCCCAAATCGTCGTGGCAATGCGCGCTCAGCGTAATCCCCTGCGGATCATCGAGATGCGCGCGCACCTGCTCGAACATCGCGCCATATTCATCCGGCACCGCGTAGCCCACAGTATCCGGCAAGTTCAGCACGGTCGCGCCAGCCTCGACCGCCACCTGGCAAACCTGGCATAGAAAACCAATGTCGGTGCGTCCCGCATCTTCGGCCGAAAATTCCACTTCCCCGACGTGCTTTCGCCCCAGACGAATCATCGAGCTGATGGCTTCCAGCGCCTGCTCCCGCGTCATGTTCAGCTTCACGCGAAGGTGCAAGTCGGATGTGGCCAGAAAAATGTGCAGACGCGGCGCCGCCGCCGGTTCCAGAGCTTCAATGGCCGCTTCCACGTCCAGTTTCTTCGCACGAGCCAGCGCTGCAATGGGCACATTCCGCACTTCCCGCGCCACCCGCTGCACTGCCTCCAGATCCCCGCGCGACGAAATCGGGAATCCCGCCTCGATCACGTCCACTCCCAGGGCCGCAAGCTGCCGCGCCATGCGAATCTTTTCCTCGGTGTTCATAGAGAATCCCGGCGATTGCTCGCCGTCGCGGAGCGTGGTGTCGAAGATGCGAACCGAGTCCATGGAGTTCCTCCAGAGTAGTAGTAGGACAGAAGACCGCCTCACGGTCAAATTTATCTTTGTTCTACTTTTGATAATCCTGCCTTATACTCGATTCGAGGATAATCACCTTGGATCTCGGCGAACTCCAGGTATTTCTGATGGTTGCCAAGGAAGGCAGCTTCTCCCGCGCCGCCGAACGGCTCTACCGCACCCAGCCAGCCGTTAGCCTCACCATTCGCAAACTCGAAGATGGCCTGGGCCAGCCACTCTTTGTCCGCGGAGCCCGCCCCGTCCGCCTCACTGACGCCGGAACCCTTTTGCAAGATTACGCCGAGCGCCTGATCAATCTCCGCGATGAAGTAAAGAAAGGGCTTAGCGAACTCGAGGGGCTGACCCGCGGCGAACTATCCCTCGGCGTCAACGAAAGCTCCATCCACGCTCTGCTGCCGGCTCTGGCGACATTTCGGCAGTTGCATTCCGGCGTACTGGTGCGCGTCCATCGTATGTTCTCCCGCGATATTCCCCACGAGGTCCTCAATTACCGCCTCGACGTCGGCGCCGTTTCCTACGTCCCACAAGAACCACAGCTTCAGGCCACGGAAATCCTAAAGGACGAGCTCACGCTGGTCGTTCCGCCTAAGCATGTTCTCGCCAAAAAGCGCGAAGTGGACGTCGAAGAGCTCGGCAAGGAAGACTTCATCGCTCACAGCGTGGAATCCCCGTTTCGCCGCCGCGTCATCGAACTTTTCGCGCGCAACCGTACCGAACTGAAAATGCCCATCGAAATGCCCACCATCGAAAGCATCAAGCGCTTCGTGCAGATGGGCATGGGTGTGGCCATCGTCCCGCGCATGTGCGTGCGATGGGAGATCGAACATGGCTGGATGAAAGAAGTAAAAGTCCGCCAGCTCAACATGCCCCGCCACGTCTACCTCGTTTCCCGCCGCGGCGCCCGCCTCCCCCACGCCGCCGCCGAGCTCATCCGCATCCTCCGCGAACCGTAGGGCACGGTACGCCGTGCCCGTCTTGCCTTGCTTTGTAGTGGCGCAGCATGCTGCGCCCGCCTTGCCTTCTTTGTAGGGCGCGGACTAGAACTGTTAAAATGCGATTAGTTCGAGTGGGCGTAAACAATGCATGGCCAAAAGAAAAGGCGCAAGCGGACCAGGAGCGGCGCATTCGCTGTTAGCGGAGTCAAACTGGTTTGGGAGCTAGTTAGCGAACCGCAGTGGACCACCGGGCACGGATACAAGGGTCTATGCTTCTCGGTTCGATCCGAAGATGCCCGTCATAGAGAACTCATTCTGGAATACCCATTTCCAAGAAAACGGACCGGTATCGGAATACCGCAGCTCCCCCAACGGCCAAAATTCTCGGACAAAATGATCGAGGCTGACACTCTCCGGGCGATTGGCGCAGGTTGGGAACCTATGTCTCGTGGAAAGAGTTTCGTGTTCAAGTCATCTGAAGCTTCGAGTTAACCCCGCGCGTATCGCTCAGGTTCCTGCTCCTTCATGGAAGCGCAATCTATCTCGGCCGATCCGCCTGCCCCGCCATACACATAATCGTCGCCAGCACCATCGCGCAATGACTCTCCGCCCGGTCCTTCCGCACAAACACCTCCGCCATGCAAACCTTTAGCGTCTTCCCCGACCGCACCACCCGCGCCCGCGCCACCAGCTCTTCCCCATCCGCCGGCGCCAGCAAATTTATCTTGTACTCCACCGTCAGCACCGAATCCTCCGCCGCCATCAACGTATACGCCGCATACCCGCAAGCCGTGTCCGCGATCGCCCCCGTCACCCCCGCATGAAAATACCCATGCTGCTGCGTCAACTCCGCGCGAAACGGCACCCGAATCACTACGCCACCTGGCTCCAGCGAAACCAATTCCGCCCCCAGATGCCTCATCAACCCTTGTCGTACGAAACTCTCCCGCACTCTCCGCTCGTATTGCGGATCCACTACACTAAATCCAGGCCTTTCGCTCATGGGGTCGAGTATAACAGCGCACGAATTCGCGCGAAGGAGGGAGCCGTTCCAATATGGAACTCACCGGCATACCCGCTGCCAACGCAGGTCGCTTTGTGTCAGAAACCCCACATTAATATAAGAAAAATTTGTATTGACAATTTTATAATTTATGCTATGATATTTAGTGAGTAATTCCGCGTAGATACTTCTGAGGTCCGCTCAGTCTCTGCACCCACGGTTTTGCGCTAACCTCTTTAGAATCCGCACTTACAAAAAAACGGGGGGCAGGGGCTAGGCAAGGGGTCCCACTTCCTAACCGTCGCAGGACCCAACCTCCAGAGGAGTGGATCAATTCTTCGCCGCGAGCGCGTCCTCCACGGAGGGGAAGGTGGGAAGTAGTTTGGTGAGACCGGCAACCTGAAGTACAGCCGTGCCTTGTTGGTTGAGCGCCGCGAGTGCGAAAGCCTTGCCGCTATTGCGCCTACTGACGAAAAGCGACACCAGGGCGCCGACTCCGGCGGAGTCCAGGAAGGACACCCCGCTCATATCCAGCACTAGATACGCCGCGGGCTCGGGCCGCAGGGTCTGAATGAAATTGTGGACTGTCTCGAGACTTAGTTTCCCATGGAGCCGGGTGACGAGGTTGCTGCCGTTGGACGCCGAAAGCTTTTCCAAATCAAGTTGTGAGGGTTGCATACGCACCGCACGTTATCGCAGGAAGCGCGGCCCCAACATTAATATTCGTTAACAATCGGTCGGGGTTCCAGCTTTGTGCCGCAGCTTTGAATATCCATAGTTCAGTGTATTGAATAATTAGATATATTTTGTTGACTCTGTCCCCTTTCCGGCTTACCTTGGACTCGTTCACGTTTCCCTCTCGGAATCCGGCGAGCTGCCGCTTTCTTTGACGGCCAAGGAAGACGCATGGCCCAAGCACGCGCGTTCTCTCTTCACTTCGCAAAGGTATCCCGCTCGCGCGCAAAGAATCGTTGGAAAACCCTAATCCTCGCCGGCGCCGTTGCTCTCGCGATTTCCTTCGTCCCTTCCGCGCACGCGCAAACCCAGCAGCCCTTTCTCATCGCCATCCAGACGCAAACAAACACGTATGGTGCGGTAACCTTTGTCCGTGACGACTCCACCGGCTCTCTAACTTTGGTTCCCAATTCCGCGGTCACATTCACTGACGGTTGTGAACCATTCTTTATCGAGCCCAAAGATCGCTTCCTCTTCGGCCCCTGCGGCAGCGGTCTTTCGATGTACACGCTGAATGGTTCCACCGGCATCCTAGCGGAAGTCCCAACATCCCCTTTTACGGAGTCGCTGGGAAACCTCAACTGGCTCTTCCCCACGGAGAGCACGGGACAGTATGTTTACATTCTGAAAGCTCTTTCTTCCGGCACCAATTCGCCGAACAGTTTGATCCTGGATACTTTTCAGATTGACCCGAACACGCCGGCTCTTATCCCCACGTCGTCGCAGACACTGCCTGTTGCAGGTCTACCGGCCGGCGCGGTGAATGATCCGAATGGCCACGGTTTTGCCGTTCTTCTTAACCAGGATCAGGGCGGCGCGCAACCCGTACCGGTGCTCTATACCGTCACCTTTGATCCGTCTTCCGGTCTTCCGATCATTCCTACGGGCGGGACGAGTCTGCCAAGCACGAACGCATGGTCCATGCAGATCGGTCCCAAGGGCCAATACATGAGCGTCATTTATGGACCGAACGCTGAGTTCATCAACGTCTACCAGCTCTCCACCACGAATTTTCAACAGCTCAGCTCGAGCACTCTGAATATTGGCGCCGTTAACTTTTTTGCGGATCGTGGAGCCTTTTATGACCCCTCCGACACGCTGATCTACGTGCAGAGCTTGAATACAAATCCGGATTCCAGCGACTACTCAAACTTCCAAGTCCTGGATTTAGCCACGCTGACCGACCTGCCCACCTCCCCGGTTTCTTTCGAGCAGGGCACGCAAGTCGGGTGTTCCGGGCAAGTCGATCCGTATGGCCCCTTTGTCTTTTGCGCGTATTCACCTAGCGCCAACGAGAACTCGACGGGATTGATTGTTTATCAAGTGGACCCGATCACCGGGTTGCCTAGCCAGCCGGGCCCCATCAGCATGCCATTCGATACGAACCTCAGCGTTTTTCCGGTTGTCTTGACGGCTACCTCCACCCAGCAGAGCAGCAGCGCTCCTGCGCTCGCGTGGAGCCCCTCGAGCCTGACCTTCAGTTCCACGCAGACCGGCCAGTCGAGCGAACCCATGGCTCTCACGTTCAAGAATATTGGCACTCTGCCTGCTACCTTTTCGTCTGCAATCCTTTCCGGGCCGAACGCAGCGGATTTTTCCAAGAACGACGAATGCACACCTGCCGTCACCCTGCAGCCGAGCAGCACTTGCACAATCTCGATTACTTATTCGCCTTCAGCGGTGGGTACGAGCCAGGCGACCCTTACGGTCACCGACAATGCCGTAGGCAGCCCGCAAATAATCAGCCTCACAGGCACCGCCGTGGCTCCTCCGCCTCCCACACCGGGCGTTTCACTCAATCCGCCGGGAACCTTGAGCTTTCCCGGGACCACGACGCAAGGAACGACCAGCGCTCCGCAAGACATTACGCTCACCAACACCGGCAACGGCACCCTGCACGTAACGGGCATCGCGGTGAGCGGGTTTAACGCCAACGACTTCACGCTGGGCGTCTCGAATTGCCTGGGCGCTGTTGCCGCGAGCGCAAACTGTTCTATCCCTGTCACGTTTGCGCCCCTCGCCGCCGGCATTCGGACCGCTACACTAAACATTACCGACGACGCGGCGGATTCTCCCCAGACTGTCGCGCTCATTGGCACGGCCACTCCTGCCGTCACAATTGGCGCGGCTCCTTCTGGCTCAACGTCGGCGACGGTCAGCGCTGGCCAGACCGCGCAGTTCGGCCTGCAGATCACACCGGGAGCGGGTTACACCGGCATCGTTTCGCTTTCGTGCAGCGGCGCTCCTCAGGGGGCGACTTGCCAGTTGCCTTCCACGTTGCAAATTACCAATGGCAACGCCACTCCGTTCCTGGTGACGGTAACAACCAGCGGCGGGGCTGGTGCGGCTACGCCCTTCTCCAATTTGAATTTGCCACGGGCGAAACCGTCCCTTGATCCTCCCGCAGCGCCCGGTTTGATTACCGGCATCCTCTTGCTCATCTTGCTCGCAGCGGGCCTCGGCATCGGAGAGAGAGCAGCGCCCTGGCCGAAGCGTCTTACATTGGGAAGCGCGCTCAGCACGGTGGCGCTACTTATAATGTTAGGGGCGATGCTCACTGCGGCAGGCTGCGGCGGCGGAAGTTCCGGCGCAACAACTCCGCCGCCGATCATCACGCCGCAAGGGATGTCCAATATCGTGGTCACACCGGCGGCAAAGTCCGCCAACGGCCAGCCGTTGCAGTTGCAGCCGATTCAACTGACGCTGACGGTGAATTAGGCGCGGGTCTTATTTCGCAACCGAGATGCGGTATATCTTTCCGGCACCGTCATCCGAAACAAGCAGAGAGCCATCTGGCGCGACAGCCACTCCGACCGGTCTGCCGAGCACGTCTCGCCCTTTTGGATTAGGCACCAGTCCTGTCATGAACGGCACTGGATCGGTCGACGGCTGTCCATCCTTGAACGCCACAAAGGCAATCTGGTATCCCGCTCGCGTCGCCCGGTTCCACGAACCGTGCTCCGCAATAAATGCTCCGCCCCAGTAGCTCTCGGGAAATTGCTTTCCCGTATAGAACGCGAATTGCAGCGGCGCGACATGAGCGCCCAGCAGCACATCGGGAATAATCGCGCGCGCAACAAGCTCCGGGTTCTGCGGCTTCACCCGGTCATCCACATTGCTGCCGATGTAGCTGTAAGGCCAGCCGTAAAATCCGCCATCCTTCACCGAAGTAAAATAATCCGGCGGCAAATTGTCTCCCAAATCGTCGCGCTCGTTTACGCTCGTCCAAACTTCTCCCGTGACCGGCTCGATCGCCAACCCCACGGGGTTCCGCAGCCCGGTGGCGTATAGCCGCGCATTCTTTCCGTCTAGATCGCAAATCGTGATCGCGGCGCGAATCGGCGGCTCGCCCACGCCAATGTTCTCCTCGGATCCAACGGAAACGAACAAGTGCTTGCCATCGGGTGCGATGGCCACGGAGCGCGTAATGTGCCCGCCACCTGGCAGCTTCATGAGTTTTTCGGCTTCCCCCAACGGCTTCGATGTCTTCGGGTCATACCGAAACCGCACAAGCTCGGTCATGGCCCCCACATAGACATAGTCGTCGTGGAATGCGATGCCGAAGGGCCGCGTCAGTCCGCTCGCGAACACTTCCCGCTCTTGTGCGCCCCCCGTGGCGCGCGGGTCGCGCAGGATGTCCACTCGATCCGCCCCTGTTTCCGCGACAAAAATATCGCCATTGGGCGCCACCGCCATCCAGCGCGGCGTTTTGAAGTCCGCCGCAAATACGTTTATGCGAAATCCTTGCGGCACCGTGGGAAGAAAACCAGCGGGAGGCTCTTCGTTGCGAGGTCCGTTATCCGCCGACTTCGTGAAATAAGGCGCCGGAAGCTGCGGCTTCTGACCATGCGTAATCTGCGCCTGAACACCTGCCGGCAAAATCGCAAAACTGGCAATGGCTAAAGCAGAGCGCAAGCTTATTCTGATAAAATCACCTCAAGTGTCATTTTTGTGTCTTCGTGGAATGCCTCGCGATGGTACTTCGAATCCTCTCTGAATTTTCTGAAAGTTTCGCAACGGCAAATGCAACTTCGCATTTTCGCCGGAATCCCGCGCTCAAAAACCAAAAACGTACAGGACGCGGTCGGCGCTGACCGCGATTCGCTGTTTGCCATCCTCCGTGAACGAAATGGGGTTCGCGGCGATCAGTCCGCCCGTCTGAAAATCCCACAACGCCTTACCTGTACGCGCGTCGAGTGCATAAAAATTGCCTTCGTTCGACCCGGAAAAAACCAGCCCACCCGCCGTCGAAAGCACGCCCGCCCAAGGCGGCGTGTGCAGTTGGAAGGTCCACCTTGTCTCTCCTGTCGTGGCGTCAAGGGCCCGAATCTCGCCCCAGGCATCGTCGGGCGGCAGCTCATCTTCTCCGCCGCCCGCATAGAATGTCCCCACTTTGTATTCGGTTTCTCGTTTGAAGTACACGGAACCCATCTGGCGCACCGCAACGTAAAAGAGACCCGTTTGCGGGCTGTACGAAGGACTGAACCACACGGTTGCTCCGTTCAAGTTTGGCCAAATCAGCGTGCCTTTTTCGGTAGGCACGGAATTCGCCGTCATGACCGGGCGCCCTTTGGCGTCCAGTCCGGTCGCCCAAGTCTCCTTCGCATACGGCCGCCCCGCGATGAACTCGCCAGTCTCGCGATCCAGCACATAGTAAAACGCGTTCCGGTTGGCGCTCGCGATCAGCTTGCGTTCACGCCCGTCGATTTTGGCGTTGAACAGCACGGGTGTGTGCGCGGCATCCCAATCGTGCGTGTCGTGCGGCGTGAATTGAAAATGCCAGCGAAGCTTGCCCGTCTCGCCATCCAGCGCAAGGAACGAGCATGTGTATAGGTTGTCGCCTTTTCGCGCGTCTCCATTCCAGTCCGGGCTCGGATTGCCGACTCCCCAATACACAAGTTTCAGTTCCGGGTCGTAGGCGCCGGTCACCCAGGTTGGTCCGCCTCCCGTCTGCCAGCTCTGACCCTGCCAAGTCTCGTGGCCCGGTTCACCCGGGCCAGGAATCGTCCAAAATCGCCATGCCCGTTTGCCCGTTTTCGCGTCATAGGCATCCACGAATCCTCGAATTCCCGCTTCCCCGCCGCTCACTCCCACGACGATCTTTCCCTCGATCGCCAACGGCGCCACAGTCATGCTGTATCCCAGAGTGTAGTCCCCGACCTTGGTGCGCCAGCGTTCCGCTCCGCTCTTCAAGTCCAGCGCAACCAGGTAGCAATCCAGGGTGGCTACATATAGTTTGTCGTCCAGGACCGCAGGTCCACGGCTGACTCGTCCAAAACCGATGTTGTGATAATCCTCGGGAATGTTCCGCTCCCAAGACCAAAGCTTTCGTCCAGTGTGTACATCGAGCGCGGCCGCCCAATTAGGACCCGTGATGTACATAACGTCGTCCACGACGATAGGCGACACCTCGCTCCTCTCGTTAGGGAGCTGAAACGCCCATTTAACTTTTAGATTCACAACATTTTCCGTCGTAACCTCGTTCAATGGCGAGAACCGGTGTCCCAGCAGGTTTCTCGAATAGGTGAGCCAGTTGCCAGGTTCCTTGTCGGCATTCACAATCCGTTGGAACGGAACTTGCGCGAAAGCCGCGGCGGACAAAACAGCGCTCAACATTCCCGCGTAAAGCACTTTCATTGTTTTCCCCGCTGCGAAGCCAAGTACGCCACCAAATCCCGCATTTCGGGCGCGCTCAGAATCCCGCCAAAGAGCGGCATGGGCGACTCTCCGCGAAGTTTGTGCAGTTCCTTCAGCCCGTCTTTTCGCAAGCTATGATAATTACCTCGCGCGTCTTTGATCTGAATCGTGAAGGTGTCTTCATCCACGCGGATCCCTTCGATCGATTCACCCGAAGCGGTTGTCGCTTTCACGAATAGAAAACTTTCGGGCAGCGCGAAAGCTGGGTTGCTGATTGCTTTTTTCAGGAACGCGGCGTTGCGCAGTTCTCCAATTCCCGTCAACTCCGGCCCATAGCCCGCGCCCGTGCCGTTCAGAATGTGGCAGCCCGAGCAGCCGCTCTTGGCATAAACGGCCGCGCCCCGCACCGCATCGCCCGGTACTGGATCGGGGGGGATCTTGCTCAGCGAACGCACAAATGCCACCAGGTTCGCCACGTCATTATTGTCCAGGAACCACCCCTCAGGCATGTTAGGCGGGATGCCGTTCACGATGACGGACCTTAACTCCTCGTCATCGGGAGCAAGTGCAAGATGCACTCGATTGAGAGCCGGCCCGCGGCCGCCTTTGCCGTCGATGCCATGGCACAGAGAGCAATGTCGTTCGAACAATCGCTTTCCCGCAGCTATATTCGCCCGCTGCGGCGTTTTGTTCGCCGGCTTCTGCGCTGGCCAGCCTGCTACCAACATTACGCAGGCCAGTAATCCGCCAAAGGCGATCAGCGTCCTCCACCTGCCCTTCACCGCTGGCGACCTGGAGAACATGCCCAAAAAGAATACCCCTGAAAATGATGGAAACCTAATTGCGCGTCTATCCAGCGTAAATTCGAGCTCGTAACGCAACGCCAAGCTGAAACATCCAACATGCCGCTTCAAACGTATACTGTTAGAAGCATGCTGTTCGTGGAGCGCTGTCCATGCGAGCTGTCTTTTTTGCGGTTCTAATTATTGCTGGTGTCGGCGTCCTCGCCTGGGCCACCGCCAAGCCCAACGACGGGCGCTCCAACGCCAAAGCCGCATTCCCCAAACCCGCCGTCGACGCTGCACTCGCCCCCGCAAAAAGTCAGGAAACGGGGGTCGTGTCGGGTGGCTGCTTTTGGGGCATTCAAGGCGTCTTCCAGCATGTGAGAGGCGTCGTCTCCGCCACATCCGGCTACTCCGGCGGCGCGGCTAGCACTGCCCACTACGAAGAGGTCAGCACTGGGGAAACCGGGCACGCCGAATCCGTGAAAATCGTCTTCGATCCTTCCCAAATTTCCTACGGCCAGCTCCTGATGATTTTCTTTTCCGTGGCCCACAACCCCACTGAGCTCAACTACCAGGGCCCCGACCACGGCACGCAGTACCGTTCTTCCGTTTTCTATACGAACGATGAGCAAGAGAAAATCGCCGAAGCTTATGTCGCTCAGTTAGACGGGGCAAAAGTGTATTCGCAACCCATCGTCACCAAAGTCGTGCCGCTCCAAGGTTTTTACCCGGCCGAGGATTACCACCAGAACTACCTCAAGCTCCATCCTTACGAGCCGTACATCATGATCAACGACCTGCCCAAAATCACGAGCTTGAAAAAAGAATTCCCCAGCCTCTATCGCAACGACTGAACTCCGCTTTCTGCCTTCTAGGCAAGACTCCCTCGCCTCCGCCGGCGCTTTTCCTCTTGAAAATTCTTGCCAAACCTAGAGCCAAAAGCTCATGCCGTTTGTCTAGGTATCTGAATAAGTACAGCTTGTATTTGGGGAGAGGCGCTCAGGCTAGAGTGGAAAGAACGGGCCTGCTTCAGGCAACGCCCAGAGATCCTTCGATTCAGGAAAAGAAAGAGGAAATTTCGATGAGAGCAATCCTATGTGGGGTGTGTCTGCTCTTCGCTCTGCCGTTCGCAGTCAAGGCTCAGGAATCCCATGGCCATTCTGGGTCAAAAGCCGTCACCGTCGAGTTCACGAACTCAAGCGGCGAAAACGTGGGAACAGCGCTGCTTTCCAGCACGCCTAAAGGCGTCAAAATCGCGCTGGACATCAAGAATCTTCCGCCGGGCGAGCATTCGATCCACATCCATCAAGTGGCAAAGTGCGATCCGCCTGACTTCAAGTCCGCTGGCCCGCACTTCAATCCTGGGGGCGCCGAGCATCACCACGATGCAGCCCCCGCCGGTGACATCCCGAATTTCTCGCTCATCGTCGGCGCCGACCACACGGCCCAAGTTTCGGTGATCGCGCCAAACGTGACGCTGGGCGACGATGATCACTCCGTTTTCAGCAACGGAGGGACCGCGATCATTATCCACGCCGTGTCCGAAGGAACGAGCTCCGCCGCTCCCGCGCGCATTGCCTGCGGCATCATCCGAAGGCCATAGCATACTCACCGATGCGGGGCGCCTAGTTCCAGTTGAGTTTAGTTAGGGGCGCTCCGTCACCGGTTTGCCTCCGCCACCGGGCAGCGCGCTCTTGTGCCCTCCGCTCGTTTCGCTTTGCAGAAGCGTCTCGATGCTGGGGTACGCGTAAATCGTAGGCACATGATTCTGCATCAGCCCTCCGGTGTCCGCCGTCGGCCCGTAATTGCTGTGCAGGTCGTGGCACAGCATTCTCAACATGGCCATCTGCTGCCCGCGATGATGCGCGGTGTGCGCGATGCGCCGCGTCAGCACCCACGCGCGGGATCGCGCAACATCGAAAAAATTCGTCTGGCCTTCGAACCACTCCTCGGCTTTCGCGCGCAAAGCCTCCAGCCGCTTCCCGCTGAATTCCGCGTAGCGCTTGATGAATTCCAGTCGCGTTTCCTGCGCCGGCAGAGGCGGGGCGCCCGCCTCGATTCCGAGCATGTTGCGAAACCACAAGTCTTCGCTCACACATTGGTGAATCATTTGTTCGCGCACGCTGCGTGCACGGTGATCCTTTGCGTTGGGCCGGAACTCCAACTCGTCATCGCGAAACTCGCTCCATACGCTCACTACCTTCACCCGCTCCGTTTCGTAGGTCTCGACAAGAAATTCGTATCTCATCTCCGCCCCCACAAAAGAAATTTCTTCGCATCTTCCCTTCTTCGCTCTCACACGTCAACAATGACTGTTCTTCGATTCATGGGGTGATCTGGAAGACGCTCCTTATTTCAATTCACGCACTGATTTCCATTTGCGCTCGAAGGAGGGAACTTCGATGTCGACGCTTTCTTGATCGAAAGGCCTCGCGTTAACGCCGCTATTTCCCCGAGCCAATTCTCTTTTCAGCGAATCCTTCTTTACGGTGCAGAAAAAACAGGGAATGCGCGAAATATACCGGGGCTAGTACCATTGAAAAAACTTGGCCATGCGCGCGCCGGTCGCCGTAAGTTCCTGACTCACAGCAACTTCGAAATAAGTCTTCCATTTGGCCCCTTCGGTGCTCCTCTCTACGCGTAATGGAAAGCAGCATTACTTCGCGGCTTTCTTTTTCGGCCGTGTGTGACGCATCCCATTTGTTTTGCCAGCGCGCTAGTTCTGTTTTCCGGCGCGACCGAGCTATACGCCCTGTAAGAAGACTTCTGAAGGAGGCCCCTATGAATTGGGATCAACTGGAAGGCAAATGGAAGCAAGCGAAAGGGCAGCTCCGCGAAAAGTGGGGGAAGCTGACTGACGACGATTTGGAATCGATTGCGGGCAGGCGTGAGCAGCTCATCGGCCGTTTACAGGAACGCTACGGCATTGCAAGGGAAGAGGCCGAAAAACGCGCCAACGAATTCGTCAAATTGCTCACGGAGGAGCCACCGCCAAAAAAGCGCGCCGCTCAACAATCGTAATCGCATGGTTTCCATCCTCGAGACTATTAAAGGAGGGCCGCTCTTTTGGCTTCCCACGGGCATGAGTCTGCGCGGCGCCGCGCCCGTTCTACTTTTCAAATCTCGCCTGCGCGCAAAGGAGCGGTGAATGAAATCGGCAACTCTAGCTGGAATCGTACTCCTGGTGCTGGGCATCTTCTCTCTCGCGTATCAGGGAATCACCTACACGACACACAAAAAAGTCTTGGACGTTGGTCCGCTTCAAGCCACCGAGGCACAAAAGCATACGGTTCCCTTGCCTCCAGTGCTTGGATGTCTCGCTTTGATGGGCGGCGTTTTGCTGGTCGCCACCGGCGCGAAAAATGACTCCGTTGGGCGGTAGCTGGAGCCATAGGCTTGAGTGAATCAAAAAGCAGGACAAATGTTACGCTTCGCACTCGGTTTCTTCATCATCGCGTTGATCGCCGCGGTATTCGGTTTTACGGGGATCGCCCTCGCTGCCGCGGGCATCGCGAAGCTCTTGTTCTTCATCTTCGTCGTTCTGTTTGTGTTGTCTCTACTCGCGGGTCTTTTGAGAAGGTCGTGACTCGCATCGGGCCTCTGCCGGGAAAAGAGCTCGGCAGGGGCCGCAGGAGTTCGCTGCGAAAGAGATGTACCATAAACTTCTTGTCTGTATAGGCCTCTAGCAAATACGCGCGAGACAATGGTGAAATTAAAGTAATGGATTGACACGGGCGCTCTCGTGTCGTATCTAAATCCTTACGCGCGCCCCGCCTCTGCCTGCCTTGTTTCACCGCGCGATTCTCAAATTCTTCAAGGAGTCTTTATGCCAAACAATGTTCAACCCATCCCGGATGGATATCATTCTATTTCTCCCGCAATCACCTGTAGGAACGCCGCCAGCGCCATCGACTTCTACAAGGAAGCCTTTGGCGCCACGGAAATGAACCGCATGTCCGGGCCCGGCGGCATGGTCATGCACGCCGAATTGCGCATCGGGGATTCCGTAATCTTTGTCTCGGACGAGTGGCCAGGAATGTCCGCTGCCCCCACACCCGGCGCGACTCCTTCTTATTACCTGTTCCTTTACACGCCGGACGTTGATGCCGTCTTCAACCGCGCCACAGCAGCCGGAGCGCAAGTCGCGATGCCCGTCGCTGACATGTTCTGGGGCGATCGCTATGGCAAAATCACCGACCCATTCGGGCACAGTTGGGGAATTGCCACGCACGTCGAAGACGTCGCCCCGGACGAAATAGCGCGGCGCTCCGCCGAGTGGACTGCCAACATGTCCAAAGCGGCCGCGGCCGCCTCGGGTCAAAGCTAACAACCACCGGCGCGGGCCTCCGGCCCACCCCGCCCCTGTTATTCTGATCCCAAAAAGCACAGCCGCCCTTCCCTGCGCGGAAGGGCGGCACTGTTTTCATCGCGACACGTCGCTCCATCGCCGTTGAGCTTTCTTTGCCGGCGAAAGCGATAAATTCTGCAAGTACCCTATCCGTTGCCATCTCGAAGATCATTACCTGCTTCTTCGCGGCTCGACCTAGGTTCGCTCGGAGCCCCGAAGAATAAACGGCAAAGGTGGTACTATCTCCGCTCGTCAGGAAGTTCGTTCGCACCAGATAAACAACCAAGAGAGGGACCCTGGGATGAATCGTCGCGGCTTTTTAGAGAAATCAGCGAAAGGCGCCGCTGCTGTTGTCGCGCCCGCACTCCTACACGCAACAACTGCTTCCGCATTATTGGCTCGTGGCCCTTTTTTCAATGAGGGCAGGTACAGCATTTTTCCCGGTTCGGATCAAACCTTCTCGGCACACGCCATCGAACTCGTGCAACGGGCCACGGTCATCGATATGCTCGCGCCTCTCTGGATCAGTCCGAGCCGCATGCAGAAAATGCTCGGGAATCCGGAAAATTTTACGGCCGATGATTACGCCCCCTTCCAGCAGTCCGGCATTAACGTCTTTCACATCGCCATCGGCACGGGCGGCCCCGACGCCTACATGGATACGCTTCAGTTTCTCTCCGGCTACAATACTTTTCTGGCCCGCCACGACGCGTGGTTCGAGCGCGTCGAAACTCCCGCCCGCCTCGATGGCATCAAGGCCTCCGGGAAAGTCGGGATTATGCTCGGCGTCCAAAACGCCGAACACTTCCGCAAAGTGGATGATGTCGATTATTTTTACGGGCTGGGCCAGCGTGTGGCTCAGCTAACCTACAACGCGCGCAACCTTATAGGTAACGGCTCGACGGAGCGTCGCGATGAGGGCCTCTCGGATTTCGGCCTCGCCATTGTTGACCGTATGAACAAGCTCGGCATGGCCGTGGACGTCTCGCATTGCGGCGACCGCACTACCCTCGACGCCTTCGACGTTTCCAAGAAACCGGTGCTCATCACGCACTCGAATTGCCGTTCCCTGAATCCTGGCCATCCTCGCTGCAAAACCGACGAAGCTATCAAAGCCATGGCCGCAAAGGGCGGCGTTATGGGCATCACCGAAGTTCGCATGTTCGTCAGCGGCAAGGAACCGACTACAGTCGAAACCATGCTGGATCACTACGACTACGTCGCCAAACTCGTTGGCGTCGAGCATCTCGGCGTTGGCAGCGATATTGATCTTCTCGGATACGATGCCATGCCACCCGAAGAGTTGAAGCAGCTCAAAGCAGGCTACAAAAACAGTTACGGCTTCCGCGACAAAGTCGACATCGATGGCTACAACTATGCCAAGCGTCCTTTTGATTTGGCCGAAGGCCTAATCCGCCGCAAGTATTCCGACGACAACATCGTGGCGATTCTTGGCGGCAATTTCCAACGCGTCCTCAAACAAATCTGGACGGTCTGAACTTTTATTTGTATTTGCGAGGCCGCTGGCTCGGCACTTTCTTTTCGTGCTGGCCAGCGGCCGCACTCTTCCGCTCTGATCGGCCAGCCTATGGAACATTTCCTCCGCAGTGTTGGCAAGGCGGAGGCATGGGCACGGGAACGTGGCGCGGGACGAAGATCTGACCGTGCTTCACTTGCACGTAGCCATCCCGTATCACTAGATCGACCTTCGCTACGTCGTCCAAATCGACGTCGGGCTTGCCATCAATCACGGTTACATCGGCAAGTTTTCCAGCCTCCAGCGTGCCTAGTTTGTCGCCCATGTCCAGCATCTCTGCATTGGTCTTCGTCGCGATCGCAAGCACTTGAGGCACGGTATATCCGAGCTTGACGAATTGCTTCATCTCGTTGATGTATGGGCCTGGCAGATAGCGAAACCAATCCGTGACCAGGTCTGTCCCGATCCCCAATTTGATTCCCGCCTGCTTCATCTTTCGCACCAGTTCAAAGTTCGCTTCTTCTGAAAAGGTGAAACGACGCGAAGTCGAGTAGTAATAACCGCCTTCGAGATTAAAAATAAGCATGTAGGGAGTTAGTGTTGGATCGGCCTCCGTCCCTTTTTCAGCCATAAGCCGGATGGTTTCGTCGGTGCGCGGCAGCGGGTGCTCGATCATGTCGACGCCGGCCTCGACGGCTCTCCTTATATAAAACGTTTCGCAGTCGCACGTTACTTTCAGCCCCAAGTCATGCGCCTCTTGGACCGCGGCAGTCACTTCCGCAACGCTGAAATGGCTGCCAATCTTGATCACATCGGCCCCCCGCCGGAATTGCGTCCGCACGGCATCCCGCCATCCATCCGGCCCGGACGCTTCCCGAACCGCGCCGTGAATGGGATCGTTGTCGAGTCCACCTTCATCTGCGTGGCCCCCGATTCCGGTGATGAATTGCCCCGCTGCAAAAACCCTCGGACCAACAATGCGATTCTGGCTCACCCAGGCTTGCAGCCGAAACGGCACCTCTCCGTTGGAAGCGACGTCGCGCACGCTGGTGATTCCGCTCTCGATGTAATAGCGCAGCCGCTCGCTGCCCCGCAGGGTTTCATCCGACGGGCTGTTCGCAACCTCCTCGGAATCCTGCGGCGCGGAATACGTAAGGTGGGTATGGAGGTCGATGAGGCCGGGCATCACGGTTTCGCCATGTACGTCGATCACTTGTGCGTCTGCCGGCCAGTCTGTCGAGCTGGCCGGGAGAATCTTCAGAATTTTGTTTCGTTCGATGACCAGCGTTCCTTCGCGCGCGGGCGCGCCTGTCCCGTCGAATATGCGCCCGCCTCGTAGCACCAGCGTTCCGGCGGGTCCTCTCGGTCCGGGAGGAACAGGCACACGCCGCGGATCATCGGACACTTGCGTCGAGGGCGAGAGGAAGCGCCACCGCTCTTGCCGGCTCGTCTGCTCGCTCTGCGCCCGTGCGAACGGACACAGGAGCAAGAGCCCCACCGTGCTTGCTAACGCTAGCCTGCCGGAGTTTTTCGTCATCATCTTCGCCTCTCCATTGGTTCGAGCAAAACGAAATCCAAGTCTCTGGCCACGGTCCAATCTTTCAACCAAGTTTGTCCCGCACGGTCAATTCCTTTCTTTTTCCGGTGCGTCCAGTGTCCGATACGTGGGCGAGGACGTCTTGATCTCGTACCCGCGCGGCGGCTCTTTGCCCATGAGATTCTTCACCAGATAATCCCACCGCCGCCGGATGAAATACGGATCGTTCGACAAACTATGGTTGCGATTGGGCAGCACCAGCGTGTCGAAGTCCCGGTTCGCCTTAATCAAGGAGTGGATCAGCTGGATCTCGAGCGAAGGCGGAACGTTGTCGTCCATGTCGCCCCAGGCAATCAGAAGTTTGCCCTCCAAATTTGCGGTTAACGCCAACGCCGGATTGGATGCTTCCACGTAGTCGCCGCTTTCCAGCGGGCCCTGGTATTTCTCCCCCCACCCGGCCAAGTAACCTCTCATGTCCTGTTCGCCGGAAGAAGCCACCCCGACCTTGTAGAAGTCCGGATACATCAGCATCGCTCGCACAGTCGCGAATCCGCCTCCCGAATGCCCATAAATGCCGAGGCGTGTGAGATCCAAATAAGGGTAGCGCTCGGCTAGCTGCTTGATCGCCGCGACATGATCCTCCAAGCCACCCGCGTCGCCCAGCTTTCCGTAGGCGTAGTTATGGAAAGCTTTGGAACGCAGCGCGCTGATGTCCGCCTTTGCCACTTCGCGCACCACTTTGCCTTCGGCGGAGCGCACCACTGAGACTGGCGCCAGGTCTACTCGGGAGTACAGATCGGTGAAATAGCGGCCGGATGGAGAGAAGCTGATGCTGTGATCGGCGTTCTCCGGAGTCAGCAGCTCGAGTCCGGAACCGTCGAGCCGGGTACGGTAAAGATGACGCAGATAGGGGTCTTCGCCCTTCTCGCGGCCGCTGGCGGAAAAATACACCCATCGGTTCGCTTCATCGACGTACTCGATGCCGCGAACCAGCCATGGCCCGCCGGTAATCTGCTTTTTTAACTTCCCCGTTTTCCCATCATAAAGATAGAGGTGGCCCCAGCCATCTCGCTCGGAGAACCAAAGGATTTCGGCTCCGTTCCCCAGAACCTTCACAATCGGAGCGTCGCCAAAAAGCGCATTCGGTTCAATCTCCGTTGCGCCATGCTCTTCCAGAATCATGCGTGTCGATCCTGTGCTGGCTTGCGCCACATTCAGCTTCAACGTCTTGCTCCATCGATCCGTTTCGATGAAGTAGATTTCGCTGCCCTCCTTGTTCCACCAAACCCAACGAAAGTCCAAGGGCGTGAAGGCATTCACCGTTTCCGCGGGCGCCTCGAGCTCTGTCTCGCTCTTTTTTTGAATATCGAACACGACGTACTTCAACATCGCGACATTCTTATCGCCGGGGAACGGGTAGCGGTAGGAATAAAGGACCGGCCGTTCGGCTCCAATGGGCCCTGGGGGCACCGATTGGATAAGGTAGGACTCCCGCACTTTCGTTTGGTCCAATTTATAAGTGATCAGCTTCTTGGAATCCGGCGACCAAATGGCCTCGATGGGCCGCGCGGCGCCCATGGTGATTCGTTCCGTGATTGCCTGCGTGTTGGAATCGGGTTGTACCGCGTAGTCGTCGTAGGGTTTCCCGTCCTTTGTAAGCTGGAACTCTTCTTTGGTCGCAAGCGAGCGAACGTAGAGATTGTGCTCCTTCACGAACGCCAGCCAATGCTTATCCGGCGAAAGTATCTCTGCCGGAGACGTTGCCGCATCCGTTTTCTGACATCGGTAAAACTTCAGGCCGCAGCTCCATCGAAATTTCTCCGCCTCGAACTGAATCGCCCGGCCGTTTTCGGCAAACTCGAACGTGTCGAAAGGCAGTTTGTCCGCCGAATAGGATTTGCTATTCGCTTCGGAAAGAGCCGCCGCAAGTCTTGCGTGGTCGAAGGCCGGTTCGCGAACGTCGCGTTCGGGGTCCACGAGCAAAAACTCTTTGCCTTCCGCCGTCTCATTTCGGAACCAGAACCGGTCGCTCTTCTCGATCCAATTGGGAGCGACATCCAGATTGCGCGTCAATTTGACCGTGTTCCAGGAGAGAAACTGTTCGGCGCGCGCATAATCTTCCGTCGTCAGTTGCTCCTCCTGCGCCCCGGCGGATGCGGACGCAGAAAGAAGCACGAGCACAGACATGCCACCAAGCAGCCGCGAAAACTTCATTGGCCCTCCCGAACACGCCGGGGTTTTGGTTCAGCGGAAACGAGTGAGTCTACACCACAGTTAGCGTCTGTGAACTTATCTTTCGCGTGCCCGGAGGGCTACAGGTGGAATGGCCAAACGGATTGCTACATGGAAGCAGAGGGCACGGATATTGGCTGGAGCTGCGTTCTTCGCAAAGCGCTATTTCGCTTCAGAAAGCTGCCTTGCCGGCACGTTCCCGTGCTCGAGCAAGACGTAGCCCATAAACTTCTTGTATGCCGCACGCTTCTCGCTGGAAGAAAACAGCCGTCGAATCCCAAAAATCATTCTCACAGGCAAGGATAGCCGGATCGGTCTCTGTAGCCGCTCGGCTTCTTCCGCCATGTAACGAATCTCTTTGCAATGCCAACCGTGCTCTCCAAAAAATCCGAACCAATCCTGCGGTTCGAATTTAAACGGTGCATTCTGCATTTTTCGCTGCATCATGCGTTTGCGAAATTTGATCACTTGCGGTGCGAAGTATTCAACGACCCAATAGCTGGCGCGGTCCAGCCCGTTGAGATCGTCGGCGAGCGAGCCAGCTTCCTCGACGCTCAAGTAAGGAACAACGCCCTCTGTGAGAATTAAGATCCTCTTTGCGCGCGCGTTGGCTGCCGCGAGCATTTCTCGCCGTTCTAGCGGCTTGGCAAGATCGAGTTTTACGCGCTCCAGCCGGCAACGTGGCTTTTCATTCGCCAGCCGCTTTTCCTTGTACTCGATCATCTTGGGATAGTCGGCCTCAATCCACAAGAAGGACCCCGGAAGTTCCATGCGATAGGGCCGCGTATCCAATCCGGCGCCGAGATTCAGCACCGTGTCCACTCCCTGGGCAACGGCAAGCTGAATGTAGTCGTCGATAATGCAAGTGCGTATCACCACCGTCCAGGCTGTCATAAAGGATCCAGGCATGGTCCGCGCGATTTCCTTGCCGCGATCCCCCGCAAGAACGCTCGCGAGCGGATCGCGGAAAAGCGCATCGGCTCGTTCGGTTTCCAGCGCCCGGTAATGCGCAATCCAAAACGCCGTGTCGGAAACATTTTCGATCAATGTACCAGCCACTTTTTCTCCCCGTGTTCCGCGGCCTGCTGTTAAGTCCTTTCGACTGCCGCGCAAACCCAAAATCCGACTATTCCATGCTCCGAAAGAAACGTCCACTGTCTCTCACCACACCCTATCCACTCCCTACTTCCCCTGCGCTACACTATTGTCTCTTCAAACTGGAGAAACGCATGCCCTCACGCGATGATGCCTGGAAGCTGCTCTGCGAATTCACCGAATCCGAAAGCCTCCGCAAGCACATGCTCGCGGTTGAAGCCTGTGTTCGCGCCTACGCGCGCAAACAGGGCGCCGATGAAGAGCTTTGGGGCCTCGCCGCACTCCTCCACGATTTCGATTACGAGCGCTGGCCCAACAACGACCACTCTCCCGATAAGGAGCATCCCGCCGAAGGCGCGAAAATTCTGCGCGAGCGCGGCTACTCCGACGAAATCATTCGCGCCATTCTCTCGCACGCCGATTATTCCGGCGTCGTCCGGCAATTGCCGCTCGAGCACACGCTGTTCGCTTGCGACGAACTCGCCGGCTTTCTCACTGCCTGCTCTTACGTCCGCCCCTCCAAAAGCATTCTCGATCTCGAGGTCGATTCCGTGAAACGCCGCCTGAAAGACAAAGCCTTCGCCAAAGGCGTCAGCCGCAACGACGTCCGCAAGGGCGCGGAGGAGCTCGGCATCCCGCTCGAAGAGCACATTGGCTTTTGCATTAGTGCGATGCGGGAGCAAGCCGACGCGCTCGGCCTCCGTGGCAATATCGCTTCGCAAGCCGCCGGTTCTTAAATTGTAGAAGAAAATTTGCCGCGATCACTCGTAACGCAGAGCAACAAGCGGGTCGACACGCGTGGCCCGGCGCGCCGGAACGTAGCAAGCCAGCAGCGCAACCGCGGCCAGAAGTAGCGTTACGCCGGCAAACGACGCCGGATCATACGCGCTCACGCCATAAAGCAAATGCTGCATCGCGCGTGACAGAGCGAAAGCGGCCGCCAATCCAATCGCCGCGCCTATCCAAAATAATTGGAACCCTTGTGAAAAAATCATGCGCAAAACATCGCGAGGCTGCGCTCCAAGCGCGACGCGCACGCCAATTTCTCGCGTGCGTTGCGCCACCGCAAACGAAAGCACGGCATAAATCCCCATCGTGACGAGCAGCAGCGCCAGCCCGGCGAACCCGCCGAGCAACGAAGCCTGCATTTTCCGCGAGGCCAGATTTTCGTCGACGAGATCCTCGAGGGGCATCACCCCCGCGACCGGCTGTTCGTTATCGACTGACCAAACTTGCTGCCGAACTTCTTCCGCAACCGACATGGGATCGCCGGAGGTACGCACCGCCAGATACTCGGGGTCGTACCCGTTGTTCTGCTGCTGATAAGGGAAATACATTTCGGGCCGCGCAGCAAGGTCCAGCCCGGCTTGGTGGACGTCACCCACAATGCCGACGATCGTGATCCACGGGGCCGTTTCTTTATAGCTTCCGAGTCGAAACCGTTTGCCGACCGCGTCTTCGCCGGGCCAGTAATTCCTTGCCATGGTTTGATTGATGAGCGCGACGAGCAGTGTTCCCGCATCGTCGCCGCGGTTGAAGAGACGGCCGCTGACGAGCCGCACACGAAGCGCAACCGGGTAATCCTTGCTGATGATGCGGATGTTGGGAATCAGCAAATGGCCAGGAGCAGGCTCTGGCCTTCCTTCGATGGAGATACCCGATGCGCCGCCAGGATTCGTAAGGGGAACCCAGGTGGTGTAGCCGGCAGTGACGACGCCAGGAAGAGCCTCCACCTTTTCGAGAACTTGATCGTAGAAGGACTCGCGCCGCTTGAAAGAGTCGTAACGGGGGTATGAGAGAGCTGTATGCACAACGAGAACGTGATCGGCGCGGAAGCCGGGGTCGAGGTGATAAAGGTTTTCCAAGCTGCGAATCAGGAGCGCGGCGCCGGCGAGCAAAACAATAGCGAGAGCAACTTCGCAAATCACCAAAGCGTCGCGTAGCTGGTGTCCGCCGGTTCCGACGCTGCCCCGGCCACCGCCCAGTTGCAGCATGGGAGCGAGATGGAATTGAGAGACGCGCGAAGCCGGGATAATTCCAAAGAGGATTCCAGTCGCGAGGGAAACAGCGAGCGTAAAAAGAAGAACGCGTCCATCGATGCCGACCCCGGCCATGGGAGCGATGCCTTCCGGAATCAAGCTTGCCAGAAATTTTGTGCCCCAGACAGAGAGAAGCAGTCCCGCTGTCCCGGCAAAGATTGCGAGCAAGATACTTTCCGTTAACATTTGCCGGATGATGCGGCCGCGGGTGGCTCCGAGAGCAAGACGCATGGCTAGTTCGCGCCTGCGGCCGGTGGCGCGAGAAAGCAAAAGATTTGCGACGTTGGCGCAAGCAATGAGCAAAACAAAACACACGGCTCCCACAAGCATCAGAATGGCCGGACGCGCGTCACCAGCAAGTTCCTCGCGAAGTGGAACGGCGAAGGCCCCCACTTTGGTATTCGAGTCGGGATATTCCTTTTCCAATTGTTTGGCAATGACGGCGAGATCCGCATTGGCAGCCTGGAGCGAGACGCCCGGCTTTAGCCGCGCGACGACTTCCAGATAATGGCTTCCGTGATTCGCGAGCTCCTCCTTGGTGAAGCGCGCGGGAGTCCAAATCTCAGCTTCTCGGTCCGGAAACACGAAGCCGGGTTTCATCACTCCGACGATGGCGCACTTTTCGTAATTCAGCGAGATTTCCTTGCCGATGATTTGCGGATCGCCTCCAAACCTCCGAAGCCAAAGGCCATGGCTGAGAATAGCCACGGGCGCCGCACCGGGAAGGTCGTCCTCAGGGCGGAAGTCGCGTCCTAGTGCAGGAGTGACGCCGAGGACGGAGAAAAGATTGGCGGTAACGTCTCTCCCAGTGAGCTTTTCGGGATTCCCCTGGCCGGTCAGTGCGAAGGAGCCACCAAATGAAGTTGCAGAAACATCTTCGAAGACCTGATTTCGCGATCTCCAGTCGGCGAAATTTCCCGGCGCGGGCGTATCCTTGGGAAATCCGAAAGCCGAAGAGTCCTCCCAGACCATCACGAGCCGATTGGCGTCGCGATACGGGAGCGGTTGCAGAAGCACGGCGTCGGCAATGCTGAAAATGGCGGAGTTAGCCGCGATCCCCAGTGCGAGAACGGCTACCGCGAAAAAAGTGAAGCTGGGACTTTTCACCAGCATGCGCAGCCCGTAGCGCACATCCTGGAACAGGTTTTCGAGATGATTCGCGCGGCGAGTCTCTCGGCATTCTTCTTTAACTTGCTCGACGCCTCCAAATTCGCGCAGTGCCGCGCGTCGCGCTTCCTGCATGCTCATTCCGGCGGCGAGATTCTCTTCGGTTTGACGTTCGATGTGAAAACGCAACTCCGAACCCAGTTCCTGCTCGGCGTGGTTCTTTCGAAGTAACGCGTGAAGCCAATTAGCGGTGCTTTGCAACCAGCGCATGGCGCTCGCCTCCTCAGACTGTCTTTAAGACCAGCCCGATCGCCGCCGAAAGGCGTTCCCAATTCGATTCCTCTGCCTGCAGATACTTCTGCCCAGCCTTTGTGAGCGAATAATATTTCGCGCGCCGATTATTTTCCGATTCGCCCCACTTGGCCTGAATCCATGCCTGTTGTTCGAGGCGGTGCAACGCCGGATAGAGCGCACCCTGATTGACCTGCAGAACGTTTTTCGACACGCGTCGAATGCGCTGCGCGATTGCCCATCCATGCATCGGCTCGATCGCAATCGTTTTGAGGATCAGAAGATCGAGAGTGCCCTGCACGAGGTCGGTGGGTTTGCTCATCGCGTCTCCCCTTAGTTACTGACACGAATTATGCCGCCGCTCCTGTCAATAAGCAAGGGGAAAGAGCCCCTCCGCGCGCCGCATTGGCCCGGCGCTGTATCTGACTTCGTTTCGCACCGAACTCAGGCTAAAATAAGGACAAATGCTTACTCAGATCAAAGGCACCGATGCGGCCGCTGCAGGCCGTCCGCGGCGCAAGACTTACGGCGTCCACATTGGCCACGTGCTCGTCGGTGGCGGCGCGCCCATCGTCGTCCAGTCGATGACGAACACAGACACCGCCGACGTGCAATCGACATTCAAGCAGACTGTCGAGCTTGCGGAAGCTGGCTCGGAGATTGTGCGCTGGACCGTCAACGTGCCGGAAGCCGCGGCGGCTGTCCCCGAAATCAAGCAGCGCCTGCTTGATGTGGGATGCAACGCGCCCATCATTGGCGATTTTCACTACAACGGCCACGTTCTCCTCACGAAATTTCCCGAGTGCGCGAAAGCCCTGGACAAGTACCGCATCAATCCCGGCAACGTCGGCGCAGGCCAGCGCCGCGACGAACAATTTTCCACGATTTGCAAAATTGCCCGCGATAACGGCAAACCCGTACGGATCGGCGTCAATGGCGGCTCCCTCAATCAAGAGCTAGTCATGCACAAAATGCAGGAGAACACGGACAAAAATCTCGGCAAAGAGTCCGAAGAAATCATCAACGATTGCATGGTCCTTTCCGCGCTGCAATCCACGGAATTGGCGCTTGAGTCCGGCCTTCGCCACGACCAAATCATTATTTCGTGCAAGACTTCGCGGCCACGCGATCTGATTACCGTCTATCGCGACCTTTCCAGCAAAACCGAGCAGCCTCTCCATCTCGGCCTCACCGAAGCCGGCATGGGCATGAAGGGTCAAATTTGGTCCGCGGCCTCCCTCGGCGTTTTGCTTTACGAAGGAATTGGCGACACCATTCGCATTTCGCTCACTCCCAAGCCCGGCGGCGACCGCCGCGAAGAAGTTTATGCCGCCTGCGAACTCCTGCAAGCCCTCGGGCTTCGTTCCTTTTCTCCAAGCGTAACCGCCTGCCCCGGCTGTGGCCGTACCACAAGCACCACCTTCCAAGAATTAGCCGAACGAATCCAAGCCTACATCCGCGACAGCATGCCCAGCTGGAAAACGCAATACGAAGGCGTCGAAACCATGACGCTGGCGGTGATGGGCTGCATCGTGAACGGCCCCGGCGAATCCAAAGCCGCCAATATCGGCATCAGCCTGCCCGGAACCGGCGAAGCCCCGCGCTGCCCAATTTATATCGACGGGAAAAAAGATGTCACGCTCGAAGGAACTTACGACGAGCTTGCAACCGCTTTCCAGGCTCTAGTCGACAACTACATCGCCAAAAAATATCCCCGCAAGGCCGCAGACCCCGTCCCAGCCGGCCGCTGAGCGCCGCAACAGGGCCCGCGAGTTCGAGAGGAATAGGCAATAATTCGGAAGAATCGGGCTACCGCCTCCTCGGGCTTTCGTCCTAATCTCTGGAGCAGAAAAACGCTTCGGAAATCGCAAGGAGCAACAATGCAAAAACGCAAACTCGGAAAAAGCAATCTGCAAGTCTCGGCTCTCGGCCTCGGCTGCATGGGCATGAGCTTTTCCTATGGGCCTCCTAAAGATAAAAAGGAGATGACCGATCTTCTCCACGCTGCAGTGGATCGCGGCATCACGTTCTTCGATACCGCCGAAGTTTATGGCCCATTCACGAACGAAGAGCTCGTGGGCGAGGCTTTCGCTCCTTTCCGCAAACAAGTCGTCATCGCCACGAAATTCGGCTTCGATCTGAGTGGCAGCGACAATCGGCCGGGAGCCGCAGGTGTGAATAGCCGGCCCGAACACATCAAGCAGGCTGTCGAGGGCTCCCTCAAACGCCTAAAGACCGATGTCATCGATCTGCTCTATCAGCACCGTGTTGATCCCAACGTGCCCATCGAAGACGTGGCAGGCGCGGTCAAGGAACTGATCCAGGCCGGCAAGGTCAATCACTTCGGAATGTCCGAAGCAGGTGTAAAAACTATTCGTCGCGCACACGCCGTTCAGCCCGTCGCTGCGCTTCAAAACGAATACTCACTGTGGTGGAGGACGCCGGAAGCGGAGGTATTGCCAACTCTGGAAGAGCTTGGAATCGGTTTGGTTGCCTACAGCCCGCTTGGCAAGGGCTTCTTGACGGGAGCGATCAAAGAAGATACGAAATTCGACAGCACCGACTTCCGCAGCACCGTCCCCCGCTTTACGCCGGAAAACCTGAAAGCGAATCAGGCTGTTGTCGATCTCCTCGCCACCATCGCGAAGAAGAAAGGGGCCACTCCAGCCCAGGTTGCTCTCGCTTGGCTGCTTGCGCAAAAGCCGTGGATCGTTCCAATCCCAGGCACGACCAAGCTGAACCGCCTCGAAGAAAATATCGGCGCACTCGCCCTCAACCTCACGCAAGACGACCTGCGCGAAATAGACATTGCCGCCTCGAAAATCTCCGTGCAGGGTGAGCGCTATCCCGAACGCCTGGCGCGCATGACCGGCCTCTGATTGGCGCGAGAATGCGCTAGCCTTGGATTCGAATGTCTGTCTAAGCGTGAGATTGGAATACACCGATTCTGTCTGCTTCTAGCGGTCCGACCACTCTTAGCCACGGCTCTTCGGCCACAACCCGCGTGCACGGGCCGAACGTGCAGACTCGAATCTCTCGTTGAACGGCTTCACGCCGCAGCGAGTTCAGTACATCTCGTAGGATCGCGCCGATGAACGGCGTGTACAAATAAAATACCGTGCCGCCGGACAAATCCGCCGCGCGCGCGTCGCCCTGGATAAAACTCGCGTTGCTCAGGTTTAGCGACCGAGCGCTCTTTAGGGCGCAATCGACATAGGACGGATCAAGTTCGATCCCCGTGCAGTTCGCGCGGGTGCAGATGGAAGCCATCAGTGTGACTTGCCCCAGCCCTGAACCGAGATCAATCAGGATGTCCCGTTCCGTGAGTGCCGTGCGGCCGAGGAGATCAAAAATATGCCGCGCAGGCGTCGGCTGATAAGCCACCATTTCGGACTCTAACTGGGCGACCGCAGCCGCCGGCTCTTTAAACTGCAACACTCCGCTGATCAATTCGTCCAGATAGTCATAACCTCTGCAATTCGCGAGCTCGCCCACACCGTTCCCATCGGGCATCCATTCAACCAGGCTAGCCCCGCCTGCGCCCCGCCGAATATCACGACGGATGGAATCGTAGAGTCTAAAATTAACGGACTCCAACTTGGCGCGAATAGCTCCCACCCGTTGATAAAGTGCTGTTTCGATGCGTTGCCCCTCTGGAAGGTAGGCATCAAGGGCGTCGAGGGCCTGAAATCGTTGGTGCAAATGGCGCGGCTCGTCTAGCGAACAATCTTGTTCCAATTCCTCTACAAGATTCAGCAGCGCATTCTCGATAGTCATTTCGGTAGACATTCTGTCACAGCCCGCTCGCGCTGCGTTTGGCAGTCTCCGCGTTCATCTAAGTCGCTATAAAACCTAACCAAGCCACCCTAATAATGTGGCCTTTCGATTCGCAACTTCCCAGAACGGGACTTCTGGCCCGAGATAACCTCCGGTTCGCCCGTGATACGGCAAAAATCTGTAAGTGCTGCTGACCAACGTGTAGTGTGTCGTGGTTCTCAGTTGACACTTACTGACAGGGCAGCAGATACTTCCATCGGCGCATGTAGGGTGCATCGGCGCTTCGCCGAAGGGCAATGCCCACCTACGATCCCCTCGTGGAGGCCTACATGCCCAATCTAGAGAACCTCAAGAAGCAAGCCAAGCTCGTACTGCGTTGGCATCGCGAACGGCACTATCCCGTCGCCGCACAAATCCGCGCGCTCATCCCTCGTTTCTTGAATATGCCCGATGCGCAGATTCTTGCGGCGAACTTTAAGCTCAGCGATGCGCAAGAAACGGTCGCAAGACAGCACGGCTTCGATAGTTGGCAGGCCCTGAAAGCTGGACTTTCCGCCACGTCCCGCAGCCTGAAAGTGCCGCCATCCAAACCGACGATTACCTGTGCAGAGCCGCAACTGTTCGTCACCGATACCAAGCGATCCTGCGAATTCTTCCAGAAGAAGTTGGGCTTTTCGCTCGTATTCAGTTACGGCGACCCTCCCTACTACGCACAGGTTCGTCGCGACGCAGCGCGTCTCAACCTCAGGTGCGTCGAGGGGCCGGTAATCGCGCCCACGCTCCGCGATCGTGAGCAACTTCTGTCGGTATCGATGACCGTCGCTACCGCGCACGAGATCAAGCTGTTGTTTCTTGAATTTCAGTCCGCTGGGGTTACCTTTCATCAGACACTGAAAAAGCAGCCTTGGGGCGCCAGGAATTTCATCGTCAAAGATCCGGATGGGAATCTGCTGTTGTTTGCCGGACCCGCAAACTAGCAGCCACCAAGCCGAAGTGCTGTTGATCGAGCATCTATCGCTGGCAACCCGGAAACGATCCAGAAACGGGGTTCTAAGAAGTTCGCTGGATTAGTCCCGGCAAGTCGGCTTCTCGCTACCGATTCGTTGGTCACTCCTGGCGCGTTTATCAGGCCCTACCTGTTATTGGCCAATTGAACGGCTAGTGTCTGAATGTGTCCAAGTAATATTCTATCCATTTGGAGATAATCAACTAATTCGTATGCGACGTGCCTTGGTTCTAGCCGGTGGTGGCTACGCTGCGAGCGCGTGGGAGATTGGCCTCATTACAGGGATGGCTGACGCGGGTCTCGACGTCAGAAACGCCGACCTTTTCGTGGGAACCTCTTCTGGCTCCAGGGTCGCGCTCCATCTTGCAAGCGGAGTCGCGCACGAAGACGCATTTCAACGACGCCTTCAACCCCGCCCGCCGTCTTCCGAGCGGCCTCCTGTCGTTGACTGGGTAGGACTTCGCGACAGTGCAGCTCGCGCGAAGCAAGCCGGCGGCAGCCCGACTGAAATTCTGCGAAGAATCGGATCGTTGGTGTTAGCGGCAGCTTCGGGCAGGAGTGGCTCAAGCCGACGGGAGATCGTCGCGGCCCAGCTTCCGATGGAGACATGGCCGGAAAAAAGGGTGCTTATCGCCACCGTCAATTCGGAAACTGGAGAGCGACGCGCCTTCGGTAGCGACAGTGGCATCGATTTGGTAGACGCGGTAATTGCTAGCACCGCTTCCTTCGGTTGGCCGCCCACGCTGTTTCAAGGCGAGCATTATTTTGACGGCGGGTACTATTCCTCGAACAACGCGGATCTGGCAACCGGCTTCGATCGGGTGATGATCCTCACGCTCAAACCACCCCCGGGAGTTCCGTTCACGAGTTTAGTCTCACTCGATGAAACGGTGAAAACACTGCAAGACAACGGTGCTTTGGTTGAAGTCATACAGCCCGATGAAAACACTATGGCGGCCCTCGCGGCGACTGGTGGCGTTATGAATCCGGCGATTTCTGCGCCAGCGGCAAGGGCTGGACGAGTGCAAGGCAGAACCATCGTGAACGAGCGCATTTCTTCGTTCTGGCGGTAGGAACATAAGAGCTTTAATCGCCCAACAAGAATGACCCCGGTCGGCGATCAAACAAGGATGGGAACGATAAGTCGGCTTGTCGCAAGTGATCTCGGCGGTAAATATCGATCTTGGACGGATCACGGGCTATCACGGAAGTAGTCAGTTGTGGGACTGTTCGGGGCTCTCTTTTCGGAAGGCTATTTGGTGCACACTTGGTGCACAAGAGTCTGCAAATGGGGTGCTTCTGTGCAACTGAGCGCACTCTAAGTGATTCAAGACAAATGAAACGTGGTGTGTACGAACAGGGCAGGGAAAATTAGCAAACCGCCGCCTTCAGCCTCTCGGCCACCTCTCCGGCGTTTACTTTCCAGAGTTTAGCATAATTCTCTGATTCGGCTGCGGAACGATTGTTGAACTCTAGCACCCATAAATGGGCTTTCCCAGAAAGTCCCTTAGACAACATCCGTAGAATGACTGCGAAGCTTCGCTAAGAATCCATTCGCGAAGGGCGGAAAGCCGCCCGCTGTTGAAGAGTTACAGTATTGTTACTTACTATCTTAATTAGATAAAGGTCTGGAGTTGAATCCTTAAGCGAGGCTTTTTGCAGGTACGTCCGTCTAGGGAAGCGTTGCTCGGGTTTCACTTTGACGAATAGACGACAATTCAACCGGACGGATACGGAGTATATGGCGGTTGAGGGTGGAATCCGCTGATTTCATCCTTCGACTGTAACTTCTGAAACGAGGAACACCTCCGGCTGAAAGCCGGAAGTGTTCTGCTTGAGGAGAACGTACCGTGTGCCGTGATTCGAGATCTCGGCTGCGGTGACTCAGCCACACACCGTCGATCCACCGGGGCAGTCTATTGAACCACGATGGTGAAGTTCCAAGAGGCGCCCAAGGCCGGATTACTCGAGTCGTACACAACGATCACCCCCGTATAAGTTCCTGCCGGGCCTGAAGTTTTTCCCGTAATCGTGCCATCCGGCATCAGAGTCAACCCGGGGGGAAGCGGATTAACGGTAGTAGAGCCCTGGCTGGTCACAGTAGTTACAACCACGACAGAGAAGTTATAAGGTTTAGTGCCGCCCGTGGCAGCCACTTTTGCCGAATACGAAGCTCCGATCATTGCTGTCGGCAAGCTTGTCGTAGTGATCTGCACACCCTGAATGACCTTGATGCTGAAAGTGCCAGTTGTAGTCTGTTGTGGAATGCCCGCGTCCGTCACGGTCAGCGTGAAGCTGTAAGTGCCAGCGGTGCTGGGTGTTCCACTGATAAGCGCCGTGTCGCTGGTAACTTGGCCGAGCGGATTAGTAACGATATCTTGCGACAGGCTGAGCCCCGGGGGAAGCGTTCCGTTGCTGACGGTGAAGTTATAGGGATATTGGCCGCCGCTCGCTGGAATTGTCGCCGGAAGAAAACTGAAGGCTAGAGGCGGGTACGCCTGTCCCGTAATGCCCTCTGGCAGGCTCATTGCGGGAATGGTGAGCTTGCCGTAGATCGTCAAGTTCAGACTGGTGAATACCGTGGGACCTGGGGATGTATTCGTGTCGTTCACCTGGATCCACACACTCGCCGGGTTGGCGGTCGAAGTCGTAGGCGTGCCTTTGATCGTTCCATCCGGGTTCATCACAAGTCCAGCCGGCAAGCCCGAGGCGGAGAATGTGTAAGGGGGAAACCCGCCGGAAGCCGTGACCTTGAAGCTGTAGGCTGTTCCTACAATACCGTTGGGCAGGGCCGTTGTCGTGATGCTCAAAGCGGCTTTGATGGCAATCGAAAGCTTTACCGTTGCGGTCTGAGCCGGACTGCCGGAGTCTTGCACCTGAAGCGTAAAACTCGAAGTTCCGGCAGCGGCTGGAGTGGGGGTACCCGAAATCTGTCCCAAAACTGGATCCAACGTGAGGCCTGCAGGCAGCGATCCGCTGACGATGGTGAAAGTGTACGGTGCTGTTCCCCCGGAAGCCGACGCGCCGAACTCGTAAGAGTACCCCACCTCGCCCGCCGGGGCCGCTCCGGATGAGATCACCAGCTTCTGTGGTGCAATCGTGATCGAAAGGCTCGCGGTCGCCGTCTGGGCAGGAGACTCGGAATCCTGCACCTCGACGGTAAAGCTCGAGCTACCGGCCGCAAGCGGTGTACCCGACAGTTGCCCAGAACTAGGGTCTATCACGAGGCCCTGAGGCAGCGTGCCGCTCAGGATCGAGAATGTATAGGGTGCGACACCGCCTGAGGCCGAAACATTTGCGTTATACGGGCTGGCGATGGTGCCGCCAGGCAAAGTCTTCGTATTGATCGCGAGTGGGCTTGGTTTCGCTTTGATCGCGATTGAAAGAGTCGCAGTCGCCGTTTGTGCGGGATTGCCGGAATCCTGCACTTGTACTTTGAAACTCGAAGTCCCGCTGGTCGAAGGCGTGCCCGAAATCTGGCCCGAGCTTGGGTCCAAGGTGAGGCCCGCCGGCAGCGCGCCGCTTAGGATCGAAAACGTATACGGTGCGTTGCCGCCCGAGGCCGCGACGACGTCATTGTAAGGGCTATTTACGACTCCGTCCGCCAGACTGCTCGTGGCGATCACCAGCGGAACCGGCTTCGTCACGGTGAGGGAAAGGCCTACGGTGGCGGTCTGGGCCGGCTTGCTGGAATCGGTCGCTTGAACGGTGAAAGTGGATGTGATCGCCGAATTCGGCTTGCCGGAAATCAGTCCGGCTTTGCTCAATACTAACCCAGCCGGAAGCGAGCCGCTCGTGATGCTAAAAGAATAAGGACCGGTGCCGCCTGTGGCCGTAATGTTGGCGCTATACGAACTGCCTACGGAGCCGTTCGGCAAGTTCGTCGTTATAATCGCCAAAGGCACAGGCGGCACAGCCGGAGAAATCGTTAGCAGGAAGACTGACGACCCTGACTTCAATGGCGGATTGCTCGAGTCTTTCGCTTGGATTTCGAAAAGGGTGGTTCCTGCGGCGGAGGGCAATCCGGAGACAGTCCCGTTGGGATCCAAAGAAAGTCCGGCCGGCAGGGATCCGAAAGTGATGGAGTATGTGTACGGCGGAGTCCCTCCGGAAGCCGCAAACACGGTGCTATAAGGGGCTCCTACGGTGCCGGGGGGAATGCTCGTCGTAGTGATAGTAACCCCGGCATTGAGCGTGATCGAGAGTTGAGCCGTCGCCGTGTTTCCGGCGGAGTCGGTCACCTGAATCTCAAAGGTGTACGTACCAGAGCCGCCAACACCTAAAGGCGCCGAGAGCGTCCCGGCGTTTCCAGCAAAGGCCTCAAGCGTCATTAAGGGAGGCAGACTGCCTCCCACAAGCGAGAATGTGTAGAGCGGAAAGCCACCCGTAACCGCGATCGTGGCTGAGTAAGCCTGCCCGTTGACCGCTGGAGGCAAGACCGTCGTGGTTATTTGCAGGGCCGCAACGATCGTGATGGAAAATCTCGCTGTAGCCGTCTGGACGGGCGTGGTCGAGTCCGTCACTTGTACGGTGAAACTTGAATTTCCGGCAGTGGTGGGTGTCCCAGAAATCGTCCCGCCACTATTGATCGTGAGGCCTGCGGGCAAAGGTCCGCGGAGGAGCGAAAAGGTATAGGGCGCAACGCCTCCAACCGCGGCCAGACTCGTGGTGTAGGCGCTTCCAACCATGCCGTTCGAAAGTCCCGGCGTTGAAATGGCAAGCGCGCCGGAAATCGTAAAGGTATATGTCGCGCTCACTTTCTGAGCTGGAGAACTGGAATCCTGCACCTGCACGGTGAAGTTGGCGATCGCGGACGACGTTGGCGTACCAGAAAGGACCCCGGCAGGACTCAGCGCGAGACCGGCCGGAAGGAAGCCGCTTGCCACCGAGAACGTGTACGGCTGAGTGCCTCCAGCGGCGCTGATCGTGGCACTGTAGGGCGCTCCCGCAACGCCATTCGGCAGGCTCGCAGTGGCGATGCTAAGACCACCGCCGCTGATAGCGATCGAAAGGTTTGCCGTGGCACTCTGAGGCGGAGTGCTCGAGTCCTTCACCTGCACCGTAAAGGAGAAAGTTCCGACGGCAGTCGGCGTGCCGGTAATGGCCCCCGCGAGTCCAACGAGCGAGAGGCCCGCAGGCAGAGAGCCACTGCTGATCGAGAACGTGTAGGCGCCGGTGCCGCCGGTGGCCACAAGGTTTGTAGCGTACGCTACGTTCTGAGTTCCGGCCGGCAGGCTTGTCGTGGTAATTGCCAAATTGCTGGCAATCGTGATCGATAGGATCGCCGTCGCCGTTTGCGCAGGACTGCTTGCGTCCTTTGCTTGCACGGTGAAGCTGGTAGTCCCCGGCTCGGTGGGCGTTCCGGTGATCGCCCCATTCGTGCTAATCGATAATCCACTAGGCAATGAACTTCCGGTGGCGAGCGAGAAACTGTAGGAAGGTACTCCCCCCGTCGCCGCTACGCTGGCGCTGTAGGAAGTTCCTTCAGTACCGTTTGGCAGACTCGTCGTCGTGATCACCAAACCGCTGGCATTGGTCAGCGCGAAGCTGGCTGTGCCGGTCACTCCTGAGACCGACGCGGTCACTGTGTAGGAGCCTGCCGTCCCGTTGGCCGTGAACACCGGCGACGTAGCCACGCCACTCGCGTTCGTCGTCGCCGTGTTCACTCCTCCCGCGAATGTTCCGCTCGCACCCGTCCCCGGAGCCGTGAACGTCGCCGTCACTCCCGAAATAGGATTGCCACTCCCGTCCTTTACTGTTGCTGTTAGCGGCGCTGCGAACGCTGTGTTCACCGTTGCGCTCTGCGGTGACCCACTCGTCGCTGTGATCGATGCCGGTGTGCCCGCAGTCACGGTGATCTGCAAATTGGCTGTTGCCGTCTCGGGCGGATTGCTTGAATCTTGCACCTGCACAGTGAAACTCGATGTGCCCAAGGCCGTGGTCGTGCCCGTAATTGCCCCGGTGCTTCCGTTCAGGGCAAAACCAGTGGGCAGAGAGCCATTCGTGATCGTGAAGGTGTCCGCTCCACTTCCGCCGATGACTAAGACGCTTGCGTTGTAGGCCGTGTTTTGAGTCGCCTCTGGCAAGCTGGTAGTCGTGATTGTCAGCGGGCCCGGTGTCACGGTTTGCGTCAGGCCCAGAGACAGATTGGGATTGTAATTTGCATCGCCGGAATATGCCGCAAAGACCGTCGTGCTTCCGACTGGAAGTGTGGAGGTTGTAAACGTCGCGACATCGTTCACCAGCGGCACGGTAACGTTCGTTGATCCCATCTCAAACGTAATGCTCCCCGTCGGCAACGGCAGCCCGACGAACGAGGAAGCCACGCCGGCGCTGAACGTTACGGACTGCCCTTGTGCGGAGGGGTTCGGCGCACTCCTGACGATGACAGCCGAGCTGGACGTGCTGAGAAGCGTGAAGGCTATGCTGGAAACGCTATCAGTGCCATACGCAGGGTCGTAATTCTGAACAATCATGTCCAGGAAACCGTCGTTGTTGAAATCTCCTAACGCGATGTCCTGTTGATTCGTTCCAGAAAGAGCCGCGTGGGCGGGGTTCAGAGTGAATGTGCCGTCGCCGTTTCCCAGCAAAATCGCCGGGCCAAGGTTCACGCCCGAGGCATATACATTTAGGTTGGGAACGACGATGTCGAGATTTCCGTCGTTATTTAAATCTCCAATTTTGGGAATACCGAAAGTCACCGGGTTTCCCGTCAACCCGACCGGCACAGTGGGATAAGTCACCGGTGACTGGAAAGTACCGTCCCCGTTGCCCAGAAGGATAGCGACGCCGCCATCGCCATTGGAACCGTTGTTGATAAGTTGTTCGCATACGACGAGGTCGGCTTTACCGTCCTTATTAAAATCGGCGATCGCGCCGGAAACCGTGCGCGCCGAGATACCGCATGCGATTAAAGTTCCGAGCGAGACGGTCGTGGGAGGCTGGAATGTTCCGTCGCCCTTACCCAAAAGAATGCTGTAACTGGCGGGGCTGTAAGCAGCTACCACGGCGTCCGGGATGCCGTCACCATTAAAGTCAGCAACGGCGAGGTAGCTTGCGCCGACCTGGGAAGTGGAGACGATCTGCGGTTTGAATGTGCCGTCGCCGTTTCCGAGTAGCACGCTGACGGTGCCATCGGTAGTATTCGTAACGATCAGATCTGGAATGCCGTCACGATTGAAGTCTGCGGTCTGGATGTACCCGCTGCCGGCACCCACGGTGTAACTCACGGGGTTCGCAAGAGTTCCGTCGCCATTGTTCAGTAAGACGCTCACCGTTCCGTTGGACTGATCGAGTACGGCAATATCCGGGAATTTGCTGCCCTTGAAATTTCCAGTGGTGATTGCGATGGGATTGCTCCCCGCTGCGTAATGGACCGGGGCGGCGAAGTTGCCGGAGCCGTCGCCAAAGCTGATATTCAGGCCCGGGTAATAGAAGTCCCAACCAACCGCGGCGTAGTCGAGGTTTCCGTCCTGGTTGAAATCGGCGGCAACGACGGCGTCGGTTGCTCCTGAGTCGCTCGGAGTCGTATAGTTGCCAACCGCCGCGAGGAATCCGCCGGTTCCGGAACCTAGGCCTACGCAAAATGATTCGGACCCATGGCTCAGAGATATCCAGTCGAGAAATCCGTCGCCGTTCAGATCCTTCACATAGAGTCCTGTCGGGCTCGGTAGCACGGCGAATAAGGTGGGATTTCCAAACGTGCCGTCGCCGTTGCTGAGCTGGATTGCATCGACCGGTTCTCCGTTGGAGCTGGAGACGATGTCGTCCTTGCCGTCCCCATTGAAGTCCCCAACACCGACGGAAACAGCGCCGTCGGGGACTTGGGACGTTGAATCAAACGGACCGCTGAATGTGCCGTCTCCGTTTCCGAGGAACGTCGTAATCACGTGAGTTACAACGACGATGTCCGTGTTGCCGTCGCCATTGAAGTCGCCTGTCGCGATGAAGCCCGGACCACCGTTATCCGTGGGAAAGCTTTTGTACGGTTGAAACGTGCCATCGCCTTTGCCCAGCATCACTTCGACTTCGCTCAATCCGCAATCGGTGTTGGTAACGGCCAGATCCGGTATGCCGTCGTGATTGAAATCTGCGATGACCGCTCCATTGGCTTGCGAGCACGTGCCGAGATCTCCGAATTGACTCTGCGCGAAACCGAAATTGCCGTCACCCAAGAAGATATAGACATCGCTGCCATTGGGATTTCCGGTCGTCGTCATAACCAAGTCGAGCTTTTTGTCTCCGTTCAGATCCGCCGCGTTTAAGCTCGTAGCCTCTTCGCCATACCCAAGCTGCCCGCCGGCAGCAGAAAAGCTCATGGTGTTGACAATCGTGAATGTGCCGTCTCCATGCCCTTGCGCCACCGCGATGACAAGGTTGTTTGGGTTGCAGCAGTTTTGCCCAAGGACGGCTACGTCGAGAATGCCGTCACCGTTGAAATCTCCCGCAACAATTCGGGCATTGCCCCCGCTGGGGAAACCGCAGCTGTCGATCGGCGTCGCGTTAAACCCCCCCTTCCCATCGCCCGGCAGAACGGAAATGCACGACGTCCCGTCCACCGTGACCATGTCCACATTGCCGTCGCCGTTGAAGTCTCCGAAAGCGACGCCCGATACTCCTGAGTTTTGAGCGTGATTGTTATTTTGGTAGACGCCGGCGGTTACATAACTCACTGAGGGAGGCCCCGTCAGCGCTGCGGACTGCTGCAATGCAGCTGGCGGATCGAGTCTGGCACCCGCCAATAATGCGGGTCTGGCCATACCACTTCTGTGCACGAAAGCGTTACGGACTAGCGGAGCGGGCCTGCTCGCTTCCTTGACTCCGCCGCGCGCGATTTCGCGAGCACCGACCAGTCCCGCGAGCGTGAACAGCAGTACCACCAGTCGAAGCTTCACGTGGCTCTCCATTTTTGACTTTCGACTAAGCCGGGACCTGGCATTGAGTCGCAAACCTGAGGCGCAGAAAAACCTTGCAAAGGCAGACCAAGAAAACTCGCGGATATGAGCTCAGGTACTAAAACTAGAGCCCAACCACGGCGGAACTGAACCTCGTCAAAAATCTCCTCATTTAAGTCTTACCCGCGTATACTCTCTGCACGCTGCGGTAGGCAAGAGACGCGACCGGGCAATACCGGACAGAACTGGACATAAAGGCCTGCATACCCCGCCGACTCCGATGGCGCAGCCTTCGCAAAGTCATCCTAACCGTCGTCTCGACTCCTGGAAAGAAATCGCCGCCTTCTTCGGCCGGAATGAGAGGACTGTCCGCAGGTGGGCCTTGGATCAGGGGCTGCCGGTCCACAGAATTCCCGGGGCGTCCAAAGGGCGGGTATTTGCGTTTGAGAATGAGCTACAGCGATGGCTTGCTGCGTCTGGCGAAGAAAGCCGACAAGAGGCAGGTCCTGAACCTCAACCGCTGGCTGGTCCAGATGCTGTACTCCCGGCTGACTCTCGACCACTCTGGAAATGGCTGGTAGCTCTGGGGGCATCGGCCGCCGTGATAACCATCATTGCCTTCCGGCTAGCCCATCACTTTCCCGCCCGCGGGATGCCGATGAGCGAGTCATCGGCCCCGAAGTCAACGAAGCCTGAAGTGGCACAGGCCGAAGAGCTTTACCTGCAGGGTCGGTATTATTGGAATCGGCGGACGCCGGAAGATCTCAGCCGCGCGGTTGATTTTTTCACTCAAGCTATCGTTCGCGACCCGAACTATGCGAATGCGTACGTCGGCTTGGCCGACAGCTATAGCCTCTCGCGCGAGTACGGGGCGATGCCTGCCGATCAAGCATATCCGCGGGCGCTGGCCGCCGCAAAGAAAGCTGTCGAACTGGACGATTCGTCCGCCGATGCTCATTTGTCGTTGGCTTTCGTGATTTTCTATTGGAACTGGGACGCAGCAGGCGCGGAGCGGGAATTCAAGCGGGCCTTGGTACTAAATCCGAACGATGCTCGCGCCCATCATTGGTATGCAACTTTCCTTCTGAGCTGTCGGCGGTTGCCCGAATCGCTTGCGCAGATTAATCAAGCGCAAAGCCTGGATCCATCGTCAGTGGCCATTCTCGCCGACAAAGGGGACATTTTAAACGTCGCGAACGAAACGGATGCAGCCATCACGCTGCTGAGGCAAATCGAAATCAGTGAACCTTCTTTCGCCTCCGCTCATCGGTATCTTTCGGAAATTTATCTGGCGCGTAAGGATTACGCCGGCTACCTCAAAGAGTGGCAACAAATGGCGATACTGCTCAAAGACCAGAATGAGCAGGCGGTCGAGGAGGGGGCTGAAAAGGGATTCTCGGACGGCGGCTATCGCGGAATGCTGGAAGGCTCACTTCGTGTTCAGAAAGAGCTGAACAACAAGGGCGTCGTACCTGCTTATTCGCTGGCTGTCACCTACGCGAGGCTAGGCCAGGACCAGAATAGTCTGCGGTCCCTAAAAGTCGCGTACGATAGTCATGATAGCTCTCTGCTGTTTCTTTCCACCGAACCTGCCTTTGATTTTCTGAGAAGCGATCCTGAATTCACGGATATCGAGGCGCACGTCAGCCCCGTTCCCCATCGGGAGACGCTTCCCGCACCGAACGCGCAAGCCTCGCAGCACCCGCGCTGAAACTCAATGCGAGGATCGGGTTGTAGGCCTCGCGGTATCGCAGGGACACGACGACTGAAGTCCCATGGAGAGCGCCCATTCGTACATAGTAGGGGGATTAGCGCTCCGATATAAATGGGAAGGTCTCTGTTGGACGGCACTTCTACAAACTGGATTTCCAGCCGGCTATCGTGAAACGCCCGAGGCGCTGGATCAATGCCGCGCAATCGTAATCACATACCATACCGTCACTGGCTCACCTGTGGAGAAGGACCAACCGTCTGCCGTTTTTTGCGCGGATATAGGATCGCCGATGCCGTGGCCTGCCCCGTCTAACGCTGTCACAGTGACCGCGGTTGCTCCGCGAAGATTGCGTAGGACAATTTTTCCCGAGACCGGCTCGACGAGAGTCGGCGCGCCGCCTTGGTCCGTCAGCGCGGTTCCGGCCTCATTCCACTTCATGCCGGTATTGGCCACGCGCGATCCAGTTGTAAGAAGCATCCTGCTCGATTGCGCGAGCGGAAGGGAATCCATGGACGACAACACGATACTGGCAAACTTATTCGTCAGATCAGCGGAGAGGTTTTTCAACGTCTGAGGATTTGCACCGATGAACCCAATCAGTGCCTGCGTTCTATCCGTGTTGACTGTAACGACGCCGGCTTTCGGGGGAGATGTGTACCACGTGAGCTCGCCTGTATCCGAAACGATCGGACTGGGCTCAGTTTCCGAAAACTTTTGGGTAGGCGGACCATTCAGAGACCGAATGCGGACTTCATGCTCCAGCGGAAGCCAGAGCGGGAATTCAGGCGTGAAATACGGCCAATCGGAGTAAGGCAATCTCGCGCTCTCCATCACTTGTTCCCGCGAATAAGTCCTTTCGACCGTTTTTCGTGCGGCGCGTACATCTTTCCTGCGGAACATCAAAGCTCCGGTAGCAAGCTCCGTCATACGAACCGGATCCAACGAGATGTCGAAAGGATCGCCGACATACGGCGGCCAATCGGGCGAAAGCTTGGGCTCAAAAGTATAGAGGACGATGGCGTCCCAATCTTGAAGACTGCCATAAGCCGCGAGGATAGGAATGCCCTCGCTGGCCCAATTATTCGGAAACGGATGATTGAATTCGCTGACTGTGTAGGGCTTGCCTGCAAAGGCAGTGCGCGACAACTGGACGACAGTCGAATGCAGAGGATCGTTGACCATCGGCAAATTCTTCGGCTCTCTCGAGCCGGGGTGTTCCCAATAGACGTGTCCATCGAGAAGTTGCATGCGAGAAAGAGAGGCGAGCAGGGGATACCCGCTATGAGAATGGCCGTGGTCAGCGGTCCCGATTATGGGGACTTTCACTCCCAGAGTATTCTTGAGGTACCCGCTCATATCCTGAAAAAAGTGATTTTCCTCGTCCATGTAAAAGGACATTTCTGTGTCGAACCGCTCTTTGGGCGCCGAAGCCACCTCTGATGCGCTCATCAGCGGAACGGGTTTGTCCTTCGAGACGCCGGCCAATTCTCGCAATTTTGAAACTTCCGCCGCACCGCGCATTTTTTGCAGCCAAGCGTTGTACTGGGAAGTGAGTTCCTCCGCGTAAAACGTCCCTGGAGGACGGAACCCAATCTCGAGCGCGTTTTCATTGACGATTTCCACCAGCGCCACCGCCGGTTCGTTCCGGTATTCCGTATTTGTGTAGGGATTTTTGTGCGAGAGGAGTTGCCGCGCATAGTCCTTTTCAAGTTCGATCATGCGCGAGTCATAGAGGGTGACGCCTTTGGTCCAGTGACCCACGTCAAATTCATGGACCCCGTCTCCGGGCTTAAACGTGCGGCCGACATTGAGATTCAAGTCCACGTAAATGCCACGCTTCTTGAACTCCGCGATCTCGAAATCCAATCGATCCAACTGGACGGGATCAAAGTGCTGGGTGTCTGGTTGTGTGGAGTCAATGATTCCCCGGGGAGAGGGCAAGTCCAGGAAGTGCAGACGCACCAAGTTCACACCGTACCGCGCCAAAGTGGCCGCCCACATCGGAGTGTCCTCTTTTGGCGGAAGCAGTACGGATCCCTTGCTCCAGTCCGTGAAGTGTACGCCCCAAAAGAGGATGCGTTTTCCGTTGCCGGTTACCAAATGGCCGTTCTGAATATGGATAAAGCCGTCTTTGCCGGCGGGCGTCTCGTTCAGAAATGAGAGGTCGGCAGGCGAAGAGCCGCCGGCGCGATGGTTCATGACAAACGGCTTTAGTGTGGCATCATCCGTTTGCGCGTTGCCGACAGCCAATGGCCAACAGCCGATAAGCGGTACGCTGAAAAGCAGTGCTAAACTTCTCTTGGTTATCCCCATTTCCGTTGCTCCCTGCTGTCCCGTTGAGACGTTGTTACCATCCGCAGCAATTTGGCCCTTACAGCCCAAGTTAGCGTAAGGTCAAATACAGAAGGTGTGATCCTCCAAAAGTAGGGCTCGCGTGGAGAAACCGATCGGTGACTGTCCATCACCCTCCATGGACTTATTTCCTTTCTTGATGGATCGCTCCACGTTCAAGCAGAAATTCGCTGCAGATTTGTGGTGAATGAATTCAGTCTGACGTAGCAGTATTTTATTTTGACTACGCGGAATACATGGCAGCCACCTCGTAATCGAGGACGCTGGGGATCATGAATTCAACAGTATCGCCGCGCTGGCTGAACGGAATATCTTTTTCAGCCCGAAGCAGTTCAACTCGCGAGATTTTCTTGCCCACGTGAAGCGTCATCTTCACCCGCTGTTCGCCGATGGGGTAGAACTCGCGAATCCAGCCTTTGTGCGTATTGGGATTCGTATAGTTGAGGATGTGAACCGTATAGCCTGTGTCCGTCTCCCACGCGAAGGTTTCTATCATTCCATCTCCTTGCACTCGCACGGGAGTATCCCCGCGGGTCACCCAGCGAACGGAATTTTGAATCAACCGGCTTAGATCCGTGTTTCCCGATCGCCACATGGTTCGCTCGATGTCGCTGGGAAAATAAACGAGGCGGCTGTCGCCCTTTTCCCTCAAGACAATCGCGGGGTCATTTGTTCTGGGCACGGGCGGATAAGAAAGTTCGGGAGGATAGGCCACATACGCAGGCACAACCGTCAATAATGGATTCTCGACCGGCGCGATGGGCAGCAGGTATTTAGCGCCCGGAAGCCAATCGACGTTCGAAAAACCATCGAGGATTTCGTGTTTTCTCTCAATCCTGGCAAGAAATCCATTTCCGTTCGTGGTCTTTGGAGCGCCCACGGAGTGAATGCCAAAAACATCGGATAAGCCAAAATCGGGCCGCCGCTCGTTCCGCTCGGTAAACATGCCGGTTTCGAAAGAGGCAAGCACGGAACCCCCCGCATTGACGTAATCGCGGAGCTGCTGGCATTGGTGGTCGCTCAAGAGCGCGATATTGGGCAGAAGCAGAGCCCGGTACTTCTTCAGGTTTTCGGCGGCCAAGTCGTCTTCGTGCACGAAATCGAATAAGAATCTGCCCTCTAGCAAGGCGTAGTAAAGACCTTGGATGTGTTGGTTGGCATCCTCCTGTCCCGCGGCGTCTCCTAGAGATTGATAAAACCACTGGGTTCGCTGCCCCATAACGACCGCAATATTCGCAATGGAACGCTTGTTCTTGAAATGCTGGTCATGACGGGCGAGCCAGTCGAAGTATTCCCGCCCTGGCTCTTGCCATCGGCGGTCGGCCCCCAACCCGTCTTCGGCGCCGATAAAGTGATACCAGGGCACCATGCCGCTCGCGACCGTTTCGTTTAGCCACATGCGCGCTTCATTCGGAGACTTTGCGATGTTTCTCCAGCGAGGATTGCCGGTGGACCATGCCGCCGTTACGTTAGTGCTCGTGCGCCCCTTCATGATCGCATGGCAAACTCTTCCCTGGAGCGAGCATCCCCAGACCGGCGCGCCCTCTCCACCGCGTCCCTGATTGTCGCAATTGAACCAATGGCACAGGCCCTCGAGTTCTTTCATATTTGGCCCGCACTTAATGGCTCCTCCCATGTTGGCGAAGAAAATGTTCTCTGCCCTTTTCTCCTTCGCAATGCTTTCGTAGAGCCGCCATAGGTAAACCACCCGCGCGTTGAACTCGTCCCAGTAAGCGGGCGTCCCGGAGGTAGGCAAGTGCTTGCATTTATTGCAAAAACAAACAGGCATGCGTCCAATGGGGGGCCAGGCATTCGTGAAGATTCCATCCACGTCATATCTCGAGTTCACCTCCCGCATGATTGTGGGGATATAGTCGGTGAAGTAGCTGGTGAACATGCAGGTCTGATAGAGCCTGGAATCCTCATCGTGTTTCAGCGGATCGCCTTGAGGATCGCGCTTGAACCATTCCGGATGCGCCTCCAGTGCGTCTCCCCAATTCAGGTCCGGGCTCAAACGAGCAACCACGTGCAGGTTCCGCTTTTTGGCGGCTGAACAGCACTCGCCGAAGAAATCCCGATTGTTCAGAAACTTGCCTTTTCGGTGGTAAGGGACTTCCGTGGGGTAGAAAGCGAGTATGCCCGTCACGCTGACAAGCACCGCGTCCACTTTGAGGCTGGCCCAATAATCGGCCCACTCCTCGACGTTCATGACGGCAGGGTCGTGTTCCGTCATGTTCAACTGCCCCACGCGGCGGATCTTTTGGTGCCAGGGACCCCCCGGTTCCTCCGAATCGGGCGGTCGGATAGGATCGGGCCATGTTGTTGCAGCCGCGGCGGCAGCCGAAAGCGCCATGAAATCACGTCGATTGATTTTCACTTGTCTTCCCCTGGTGACGGCGTGGCGAACCCTTTCCGCGCGTCCAAGCCGAAATTCTATAGTACAACTCAGGGCGACGAAATTGGATGTGTGTGTGGGTCTGCAAGCTGAGCCGGAGAGGGCCCTGCGGGAAACCTGACTCACAAATATCCAAAACACAGCATCCAAGTTGATTGAGGCGGCCAAAACGCCCGAAAACAGGTCCCTTGCTGTTAACAAAATGGGGAAAGATACGTCATAAGGGGGAGGCCGGTTTGCCGTGAACCTAGGTAACAGACTGCGCGAGGAACCCTTTCATTTAGGGTGTTTTGAATCTAGAATATAGAGGAGACTCGCGCCCGACTTGCTGAAGTTGGGCCACGTTGCCACGTAGATCGGGCTCCAGGTGCTCCCAGCGGATAGCCCAAACCGCGATGCGCGTAGCATCCTCTGGCGAAACATTTCGACCCACGCGGGCGTATGTAATGTAGAGGACGGGCTAAAAGAGGCAGCCGTGTCGCTGTCCGCGTGGCTTGCCGCGGGATACATCGAGTAACGCTTTCGGGGTGAGTTAAAGAGGATTCACATGAAGACGTGGAAAAAGGTCGTAATCGGGGTAGTGGTGGCCTCGGTGCTGGCGGGAATTGTGGTGTTCAGCGTCAACCAGGCGAACAAGGGCGTGGTGACGGTTCAGACGGCTAAGGTAGTCAAGCAGGACGATTTGGTTTCACTGGTTACGGCCTCAGGAGAGATCAAACCGACCACTTATACCAATGTGACAGCGCAAGGGTTCGGCAGGATCACGGCCATTCTCGTGAAGGAAGGCGACCACGTCAAGAAGGGCGATAAGCTGTTGCTTCAGGATAACGTCCAGGCGAGCGCCGATGTGCAGGCGCAAGCAGCGGCGATCCGTTCCGCGGAAGACGGAGTGCATGTGGCTGACGCCACTTACAGAGCAGCGCAGGCGGACCTCGTTTCGCAGCAGGCGAACATGGAGAAGGCCAAGCTCGATTGGGAACGCGGCCAGGGACTTTACAAGGACGGCTTGATTGCAAAACAAGATTTTGACCAGCGGAAGTCGACGTTTGACGCCGCTGCTGCAGCCGTGGAGTCCGCAAGGGAGCACGTGCTGTCCTCGAAGGCGCAACTGGATGAGACCCGTTCGCAGGTAAACCAAAACGAGGCGGTGCTTGTTCACACAAAGGATGTTTTGTCCAAGACTGTCTACACCTCGCCCATCAACGGAATCGTCAGCTACCTGCCCGAACGCGTTGGCGACTACGTGGTACCCGGCATTACGAATACCAACGGCAGTTTCTTGATGACCCTGTCGGACATGTCCATGGTGACTGCGGAAGTCAAAGTGGACGAGACCGACATAATTAACGTGCAGTTGGGGCAGCAAGCGGATGTGACTGTTGACGCTTTACCCGGGAAGGTGTTCAAGGGCGTAGTGACGGAGATCGGTTCACAAGCCACTTTACGGAGCTCGGGCTTGGCCACCACACAATCCACCACAGGCACGGAAGAAGCCAAGGATTTTAAGGTTGTTGTGAGACTCCTTCGTCCTCCGGACGATTTGCGGCCGGGGCTTTCGACCACGGCAAAAATAAAGACAGCGGAGAAGAAGAGCGTCATCGCGATTCCCATTCAGGCGCTGGCGGTTCGTACCCGCAAGGATCTGGAAGAAGCGGCGCAAAATGCGAAGGGACACGGAAATTCGGGAGTCACCTTAGCGGCGCCTCCGCCGCCAATGGCTGGTGATCCTAACAAGGACGAAGTCCAAGGCGTCTTCGTCGTAAACGGCAAGAAGGCCTTTTTCCGTCCGGTGGAAACCGGAATCACGGGAATTACCAACATTGAGATAACCAAGGGTTTGCAAGTCGGCGACGAGATCGTAGTGGGGAGTTATAAAGCGCTGAGGACGATGAAGCCCGAGGCCAGCGTCAAGGTTGACAACTCTTTGCCCAAAAAACAGGACGATCAGCAGAGCTAGCGAATTTTGAGTAGCGAGGGAGATTTGCATGCCCGTCGAGGCAACTTCAACGGAATCGTATCGCGAAGACCTGGTCACTTCCGGTGTTGTGATCAAGACCGAAGCCCTCGCAAAGGTCTATGAGATGGGCTCGGAGAAAGTGCACGCGCTCAGCGGCGTGGATCTGCAGATTCGCAAAGGCGAGTACGTCGCCATCATGGGGCCTTCGGGTTCGGGGAAATCCACGCTGATGAATCTTATTGGCTGCTTGGATTCACCAAGCGCTGGAAAGTACTGGCTTGCGGGGCGCCTCGTCAGCGATCTGGATGATGACGAGCTCGCGTACATTCGGAATAAAGAGATTGGATTCGTGTTTCAAACATTTAATTTGCTGCCGCGCGCCACGGCGCTTCACAACGTGGAGCTTCCTTTGATCTATAACGGTACGCCGGCGGAGGAACGCATTGAAAAGGCGAAAAAAGCCTTGGAGCGGGTGGATCTGGTCGATCGCATGACGCACAAGCCGAACGAGCTTTCAGGCGGTCAGCGGCAGCGCGTGGCCATTGCCCGAGCCCTTGTCAATTCGCCATCCATCGTGCTCGCGGACGAGCCCACCGGAAATCTTGATTCGAAGACGGGCGAAGAAATTATGGCTCTCTTCGAGAATCTCCACCGCCAGGGCAACACCATTATTCTCGTCACGCATGAACACGATATCGCCCAGCACGCCCACCGCATCATCTTCATCCGTGATGGAAAGATTGCTTCCGACGAAGCCGTCATCAAGAAGTAGCCGCCAATTCGGCTCTTTCCTTCCCTTTCCAGTCCTATAGTGTGAAAAGACGCGCGTTGGTGTGCCGGATTGGCCGAAGTGTTTCTTCACGCGAAGTCGCCAGCGTTGAAAAGGCGGAACGGTTATGCAAAGCGATGGAAACGAAAAATCCAAGAAGCATGACCTGCTGCAAGAGGCGGCGGGGAGAGCCTTAAAATATGTGGCTTGCATAGGTGATCGTCGAGTCGCGCCTGCTGCGAGAGACGTGGATCGCCTGGCGGAGTTCCGCGAGCCATTTCCTTCCTCATCCAGCGATCCAATGCAGATCCTCAAAACTCTGGACGAAATCGGCTCTCCCGCGACTCTCGCGACAACGGGCGGCCGCTACTTCGGTTTTGTAATTGGCGGAACTCTTCCAGCATCTCTCGCGGCAAATTGGCTCGCAGGCGCCTGGGATCAAAATGCGGGCTTGCGGGTCATGTCCCCGGTCGCGGCAGAGTTGGAGGAGGTTGCACTGGGCTGGGTATGCGAAGCGCTTGGCCTCCCCGAAAGATGCGAGGGCGGCCTTGTGACCTGCGCGACGATGGCCAACTTTACGGCCCTGGCGGTGGCTCGCCATGCTCTTCTTGCCCGCGCGGGGTGGAATGTCGAGGACGACGGGATGTTTGGAGCGCCGCCAATCGATGTTGTGGTTGGCGAAGAGGTTCACGCTTCCCTTCTCAAGGCGCTTAGCCTTGCAGGTTTTGGCAAAAACCGTTTGACGCGCGTGGAGGTGGATGATCAGGGACGCATGCGCGCTGACAAACTGCCGCTGCTTAACGAGCGCACAATTCTCTGTCTCCAGGCCGGCAACGTGAACACCGGTGCATTCGATCCCGCCGCAGAAATATGCGCGCGTGCGCATGCGCAAGGAGCCTGGGTTCATGTGGACGGAGCTTTCGGTCTGTGGGCCGCCGCTTCTCCGAAATATCGCCACCTCACCGAAGGGTTTGAGCTGGCCGATTCCTGGGCCACGGATGCGCACAAGTGGCCGAACGTCAATTACGACAGCGGTATCGTCTTGGTGAAAGAAGGAATGGCCTTGCGTGCTGCGATGACGATGACAGCGGCCTACCTCCAGGCTGGCGCCCTCCGCGAACCGATGTATCACACGCCGGAAGCATCGCGAAGAGCCCGCGGAGTGGAGTTGTGGGCGGCCCTTAAGTCCATGGGGTGCGACGGGCTCCGTTCCTTAATTGAACGAACTTGCGCCTATGCGCAACGATTCGCGGAAGGATTTCGCGAAGCAGGCTTCGAGGTGTTGAACGACGTCGTTATCAACCAAGTGCTAGTTTCTTTCGGCAGCTCCGAAGCCACGCAACGAGTGATTCGCGGCGTTCAGGAAGACGGCACATGCTGGTGCGGTGGGACGACTTGGCAGGGGAAATCCGCAATGAGAGCCAGCGTTTCTTCTTGGGCCACCACGCAAGAAGACGTGGAACTCAGTCTGAAGGCGATTGTGCGAGTAGCACGTGCCTGCCTCGGCTAGCACATAGTGTGCGCTATTCAGAAAAGTTGAGTCACGTTCAAACTTCAACGGCTATGCGCGGCGTGCGTCGCGTCCATGTCCGCGAACGTTGGCGTTGGGCAGAGATACGTGTGCGACAATCGGTCGTGCCACGTCAAGGCATCTTCGTCCCACAGGACCGAGAGAAAACCCATGAAAAAAGTGCCTGCGGAAAGCATATAACCCGCGCTTCGCCATAGCATCTGACGGGGCGACGGAGGTTCTCCGGAAAAACTGACGACTTGCAAGCCTCGAAGCATCATGCCCGGCGTTGTGCCGCCGAAAATCGTGAAGAGCGCAAAGTATTGCAGATACACAAACACGAATGTGATCACGCATACTGCCGCGCTCAACTTGCTGAAAGTGAATTGTCCGCCAAGCGAGCCAAAGAGCGTGAGGAAGCCGCCATACGCGAAGAGCAGGCAGCCAATGTCTATCAATCCAGAGAGGCGGCGCTCATCGATGGACGCCACTGGATACAGGCCGGTTTGGTCCGAATCCGCGGCTGTCGGTGACGCTTGGCCGGAGCTTTGGTTCGTATCGGGGGGAAGGGATACATCGATGACCATTTGAGACTCTTCACGAGTGGCCGCATTTCGGCCAATGGCGATTGTGAAAGAGAAATCCTCATCCGCTGCGGGCGCGGCCTCCTCAACGGCCACCGAAGCGTACCCCGGCGAATCTGGCGAGAGTTCTTCGAAGGGAAGCTCTGATTGGGCAAGATTGGGCGCAACCCTTCGCCGCCGCGCACGGTAGGACTGGAGACGCTGCGCAAGCTCGCCACGCCACCCGGGATCGGCCCCAAGATTAGGCGCGACCTCTGCGTAGTTCCGGCCAATTCTCGGGCCGGACTTTTCCTTGGCAACTGGCTGAGAGTTGGACGCTTCGGGAGACAAATCTAGCGAAACGGAAGAATCACAGAAATTGCAGACGCGCATGCTCGAAGGCAATACGGCGCCGCACTGCAGACATGTTTTAGTCACCGGTCGTTTTTGCGCTGCGGACGCGTCCACTCCGGTGAGGAGGGAACAATTTCAAAATACCACAAGAGCAGGGAAGTCAAGCCCAGAATGCTCGATGGATGTGGCTAATTAGACAGCGGGTGCGATTCGAGAAAATGGCGGCAAGACGCCGTCGCTACGATTCCAATTGCTGAGCGAACATGTCCCTGCTGAAAGCGATGCGGCGCTCGAGGGCCACTGCCGCGAAATAGGTACATTGCCCGCGCTCGGTTTCCGTCCAGCTCTGCAGTGAAGGGACGATTCGTGCCAGTGTGGCCCGCACGAAGCCCAAGAGGCCGAAATAGGCCCCAATGGCTTGCAGTCCGCTGCGATCTTCGGGCCGGTCTGGGCAGAGCTGCAGCAGTTGCACAACCCGCTCAAAGTCATCGCCTGTCGCTTCTCTACGAATGCCGGTAACGTCCTGCACTTCGGCAGAAAGAGGATGCTTGATCGACGCCGCGATCAAAGACCGGCAGTACGATACGAAGAATTGCAGCAAGAAAACTATCGAGCAAACGAGAATAATCGCGGCTATCATCGGGGGATCACCGCCAGTCGGGCAGGTTCCAGCCTAGCCTCTTCGGGTAGGCACCAAAACGCGTAAGCCCAAGCCAGAGGGAGGAAAATCCCAAACACTTGCACCATGGGGACGAATACGGAGCTTAGGGATGGATACAAATTCCGAATCGCGTAGTTGGCCGCAAAAAGGCTGAAGTAAACTCCCAGAGAGAGCACAAGCTGGACGAGCCGCGTGCGAGTCTCGCGCAACTTCAGAATCGCCCCCCACAAGACATACGTCAAAATCAGCCCAACAAAGTAAAGGTTTTGGGAGAGCTCCACGACAAAATGGGTAACCAGCTTGGCAGAGGATTGCTCCACGACGGCGTAGCTGAACAGGGCCGTCCCGCCGAGCAGCAAAAGCGTGCCCATCGTCACATAACGCTCAGCGTTCATTTCCCTAAAAACGTGGGCGTAAAGCGTGCTCAGCGCAAAGTAAAGGAAGATCGTGAGGACCGCGTCTGAATAGAAGTAAAAATATCGGTACTGCAAGGAAGCGAAACCGTACTCGCTAAGAACCCTGTAGCGGCCCAACTCGACCAACACCGTACCGGCCATGTATAGGTTCAGGAGCAGGTAGCGACGAAACGCTTTCTTCCTAACGGCGCACACCACCACGGCGGCCTCGCACAGGAGGCCCAAGAACCAAAAGCAATATGTGAATGGACCAAGCACGCTCTAACCTATCTACGCCCCTGGTCCTCCGCTCCGCAAGCGTCGTAGCTTCAACCTTGCGGTTATCGGCCGACTATCAATAGGGCGTCGGTGGCGCTGGCGAGACGCCATTTCTATAAGGCGTCGGTGGCGCTGGTGAAACGCCATTTCGATACGGTGTCGGCGGTGCTGGTGAGACGCCGTTCGCCATGATTACGGAACTATCGCCGTGCGCCGTAACAATGGTCTTCAGGCCCATAGCTCCCACCAAAAACAACATGGCGAGAAATACAACTGCGAGTTTCCTGGACATTTTGCCTCCGGGGATGGAAAGACACCCAGGGGCACTCTATCCCTTATTACAGGGATGTCAAGTGGCTCGCACTAGAGACCTGTACCGTATTGGTACACACCTTCACGGCCCGCCCCTTCGCTAGGCTTTCGCCCTCCGAGACGGGACCGCGTACTTCACAACAGGGCTAGGATAGGATTCAGAACTCCTAGGGTCAACGGTACGGTAGTACTAAGTCCCTTAGGACTTCGCGATCGCCTCCATCTTGCGATGCAGATACTCGCGGTGTCACTTTCTGAAGAATCTATCGGCGCAAGAAATTTTCAAGCCAGTGAAGCCTGATTCCGCGGGAGTGCTGGGAAAGCCTACCCGCATCGCATCCCGTGAGTCGTTGAGGTAATAATCCAGGGACACGGGTGGAAGTAAGCAGAGTTCAAGCGGTGAGCGAGACGCGAGGCGCTTGATGATTTGCCATGGAGTGAGGTTTTGTTTGTGGGAACTGGGTCGTGCGATGTTGAAGTAGCGCTGGTAGGTGTGGACTTTGGCGAGGAAATCGCCGGGGCCGGCGAAGTCTTCAAGATTGAAAAAACTCGTCTTCTTCGAGACGATAGATGGTTTCGACGTCGCTCTGATAGGTGTGGGCGGCGGGGGGAACGCGGACGTGCTGACTGTCGCCGAGAGCGTTTGAAAAATCACCTTTGAATTCGCCGCCATTGTTGGTTTGCCACACTAGATCACGGAGAGAGATGCCGTAGCGCTGGAGGTGCCGCTGAATGCGAGAAGCTAATATCGCGCTGGCCGCGGCCCCGCGTTTTTCAGCGAAGGACCAGAACAAGACACCGCTGCGGATTTCTCGGGCGGTGTACTGGATGAGAGGCAAGTGCAGGCGCTGGGCCTGCTGCCAGTAGCGAGGGATATCGTCGAGATCTTTGGTATCCGCGCTGATGTGCTGAAATAAAGCCCACTGGGCTTCGATGTGCGCGAGGACCTGTTTGCGTTGATATTTTCTGCGGCGTTTTTTGAGCAGGCCGTGCTGACGCCAGATGCGCTCCAAGGCGCGATGGCTGATGGGCAGATCGAGCTCGCGGAGGAGACGACGGGAGCCGAAAGTGGGGAGCGTTTTGCGTAGTTCGACCAGCTGGGCTTCGGTGGCGGGAGGAGTTTATTGAGAGTGTTGATGGCGAACGCGCGAAAGAGCGAGGAAGCCAGAAGGGCCGTGTCCGCTGAAGGCGCCGCAGCCACTTGCGGACGGTGGGCACGGTGGTGCCAAAGAGAGGAGCGGTGGGCTTGATGCCGCGCTGCTTGGCGCTCTCGACGAGCCGCAGACGATGGTTGTAAGCGTTTTTCAATTCACGTACCAAATCGAAATAACGAGCGGCGGTTCCCATAACGTGAGGATACTAAGCGCCGCTCACTTCCCGCACTCCAAGCGAGCCACCAACTCCAAACGCCGTTTCTCACTCAAACACTTCAAACCCGCCAGAGGAATACGATGTGAGTAGGCTGTTCCATGCCCCCCTGGAACTTGACACTCTGGAGAGGCAGGTCTACACTACGGAGTTTTTAGATGGCCCCGGAAGCTAACAGAGGGGCGGGACTTCCATGGACAAGAAAAGGCTCGACTACTACAAGAAGAAGCTGGTAACGCGGCGCGAGGAGCTGATGAAGACCATCGCCCGCACCCAAGAAGAGGGACGAACCGCGGACGAAGATCCGACGGTGGACCTCGCGGACAAGGCAGCGAACTCCTACACGAAGGAGTTCCTCTTTGGCATGACGAATACAGACCGCACGATTCTGAACATGATCGATGCGGCGCTGAAGCGCATTCAGACCGACGAATACGGGGTTTGCGCAAACTGCCAGGAAGAGATGCAGCAGAAACGGCTCGAAGCGGTACCGTGGGCCAAGCACTGCATCTCCTGCCAAGAAAAGATGGAACAGGGACTGTTGTAACTCCCTCTGGTTACGTGTGGGTAGAGAGGCCAGCCTCAAAAGGCTGGCCCATGTGTTTACGCGCGTGACTGTGAAGACTTACCCAAACGTACATTTCCTCTTTCATTATAAATCTGGCAGGAGTACATTTCTCCTTGCATGATCGGCGAAAATTCTTCTCTTGCGGAGACTCGGGGACGACGAAGGGGTGTGCGTGGATGGTTGGCGGCAGCAAGTGGCGCGGCCGTGAGCGTGTTTTTTCCCGCAGCCTGCAGGATATGCGAGAAGCTGCTGACGGGAGCTAGCAGGGTCCCGATTTGCGAAGAGTGCCTGGCTTCGTTCGAAGCGCCCGTAGAAGAGAAGTGTGAACTCTGTGGTCAAAAGCTTGAGTGGATAAAGCCGGCGGAGGGAGAACCGCTGCTTTGCCGAGCTTGCCAGCAGAAGACCTATGCCTTCGAGCGTGCCAGAAGCTATGGGATCTACGAAGGGCCCCTCGTCAAAACGATCTTGCTGCTGAAATGGGAGCGAATGGAGCCGCTGGGAGCGTGGTTTGCGGAAAGGTTGGCCGAGATCGTTGGCAGGGAGAAGGGGGCCCTGGCAGCGGATGTCGTCGTACCGGTTCCGCTGCACCGAGATCGCGAGCGGGAGCGTGGATACAACCAAGCAGGCCTAATTTCCAAGCCACTGGCCCGGAGGCTTGGCCTGCCCCATAAGGCGGTGCTACTGATGAGGACACGCCCCCGGCCCAATAAGCAGGTCCTCACGTTGGAGGAGCGCTGGGAGTCCGTTCGTGGCGCTTTTGCCACACGTCCAGGCAGCCAAGTTGACAATAAGCGCGTCTTACTGGTAGATGATGTAATGACCACTGGGGCGACGCTGGATGCATGTGCTCGGGCGTTGCTGGAGTCGGGAGCCAAGTCAGTCCTAGGACTGACCGTTGCCAGAGCCGCAAGAAAACCCCTGCCAGCCCCGGAAGATGGTAATCTGTAACCTAGGGTAGCGCGATGAGCGCAAACCGGCCAAAGTCGGTCGATTTCCGAGGGCGATACGCCCCCGAAGCGGACGGTGCCATTGCGCCCGGCTCCGCGGATCCTGCGGACAGTAGATCCCACAACCCACCTTGGCCCAGGCGTGCATCCTTGATGCAAGAGCCAGTGCTAGTGCTGAATGCAACGTACGAGCCAATCAACGTGACGGCTGTGCGCCGTGCGATGGTGCTGCTTCTCAAGGGGGTGGCGCAGGCCGAGGAGATGCATAACGCGGAAGTGCATTCGGCAGCGCATGCTCACAAGGTGCCTTCCGTGATTCGCTTGCTCGCTTATAGGCACATTCCGCAGCAGAGCCGCGCGCTTTCCCGTAAGAACATCTTGCTGCGGGATCGCAATACTTGCCAGTTCTGCGGGAGGATTTTTCCTAGTTCGGAATTGACTCTGGACCATGTGGTACCCAGGTCTCGCGGCGGGCGTTCTTCCTGGGAGAACCTTGTGGCGTGCTGCTACCGCTGTAATAACAGCAAGGGGGACCGGACACCAGAAGAGGCGGGGTTCAAGCTGGCACGAAGGCCGCGGCCATTCACCTTGCACACGTCCCGGCAATTGATGCGGTTGATCGGGCACCGGGACGAGCGGTGGCGTAAGTATCTGTTTTACTAGGCCTTTTCGGCGAAAAAGGCAGCAGCAAAGTTTTTTTAAATCGTGGAAACCTTTTTCGCTGCCATGCATCTAAAGTAGTAACTAACCACTTCGAGGACACACCCCGGGAAGCAGCTAAGGCACACGCCTTAGCTGCTTCTCTCCTTTTGGGAGCTTAATTTTTCTTCTAGTGTTTTTCTACTAGGCATCTCCGGCCTGTTTATCGGAACGCGAAACCGGAAAACTTTGTAACGCGGCTTCCTCGTCGGGGAATTCGGGGAACACCTGATAGAGGTGCGTGATTTTCAAAACTTCCTCGACGTTCCGCGATAATCCGACCACCTTCATTTCACCTCCAGCTTTCAGAACAGACACATATATGCGTGCCAGTTCGCCGATGCCGGAGCTGTCCAGATATTGCAGAGCGCTCAAGTTGAGAACGATATGTTTGCGGCCTTCGCCAATCAGTCGAGAAATATTTTCGCGAAGAACGCCAACTTCGAAAAAGGTGAGCCGGCCACGAAGATCGATGAGAGAAGCCTTTGGCGTGTGCCGGATAGTCGCGGAAAAGTTCAATGTGAGCTCCTGACGGCTGGAGTTCACAATTCTACTGTGCCGGGGGACTTCGGGACAGAAGTTTTCGCCAGCGAGAAAATGGCAGGAAAGGGGCTGCAAAAAGCAAAAGAGGACGCATATGTATGCGGGCAATGGATGTCGCGGAATTGGATAACTATTGTCGCATGACGACACGCAAACCTCGCCGCCAGCTCTCCGCCAAGCCGACCCGCGTGCTCTGCAGTTCAGGCGAGAGGAAACTCAGAAGCGTGTCCGTGGATGGGTGGAGGCGTAGCGCCGGAGCAACGAGATAGACAAGGGGCGGGGCAGCCTGCAATTCGATCCCAGTGAAATATCCGTAACGAGCGAAATCGCGCTGTTCCAAATGACGGCGAATCCGAAGCCAATAGCCGGCAGCTTGCAGCGGAAGATGAATGTGTTCAGTGGCCTTAAGTTCCAGAATGGCGAGGCGCCCGGAACGAGTAACCGTGAGGAGATCGAGAATGCCGTGCTCTCCGCCGGCGTGAGCGAACACCTGTGAATAAACAAAACGCGGATCCAAAGCAGCATCGACGCGTGTAACATCCTCGCAAATGAGGGCCTCTAGCCAGCGCTCCGGTTGTGCGCGGTAGAAAGCGTGGCGCGACTCAGTGGCGAGCGGATGTCGGTGAACAAGGAGTTGCTGAATAAGTTTCTTGAGGGCTGAAAGGCTGGAGGAAGTGAGCTCCTCGGAGGTATTGGGACAACCGAAAAAGATGCATCCATCGTCCCAACGCGCAAAGGCGAGGCCGCGAAAACGGAGCAGGACTTCGCGGGACTGTGCGACGGGGTGGACGGTAATGGCACGCGGAGATAGAGCAACTATGGGATCGAGCGCAGTGCGGGAACGATCGAGCAGCGCCTGCGATTCGCGGTGCGGAACAAGCCAAGTTTCCAGATTTCCGGCTTGTCGCGGATCGATTTTCTCGAGCGTTTCGCGAACAGGATCGCGCTCGTAGAGCTCGATGGATAAATCCGGGGCCAGCGCTGCGGCACGATGAGCTATATGCCGCGAGGCCCCTTTCGGCAGGATGAGGCGAAGACCTGCAACATTGCCTCGACGGCTGGAATTGCGCGCGCGGTCCAACCAGAGCAGCCCAAAAGTAAGGCTGCCTTCCACGGTATCGGCCGACTCGCCGTTGGGAACCGCCAGTACCGCGACATAGGAAGAATGACGGCGGAGAAGGCCACGGACATAGTTACCCGAAATGGAGTGCTCCAAATCGGGCGACGCCGTCAAAGACTCCAAGGTTTCATCGGGAAAGCGTTCCTCCAGTAGATGGCGGAGGAAATCGCAAAACGCTTCACGCGAAAGATCGTGCAGACCGCGCTCGAATTCCACGCGAATGAATTCGAGGCGGTCCGGCTTGGAGCGGCCGAATCTCTCAACAGCAAGCGCGAGCCGTTGGTCGGAATGGTCGGCGATGGCCAGAACGCGGCGCGTCAGATTGTAATTTTCCGACCAGAGGTGGAGAAGAGGCTTCTCCGCGGCGCCGCGAATTTCCCAAGAGAGTCCTGAAAAGGGAGCGACGCGTCCACCGTTTTCGCGAATCTCGATGATGCCGTCGGAAGTGAACTCCTTAAGACAAGCTTCGAGCTCGGCGGAAAGGTCCACGCCAAGAAATATAAATGAAATAATTAGCTTTCGAACTATTCTTTCTTGGAAGTAAAGAGGATTCCCGTCACGCGCACGCGGGGCTGCTGAATGTTCCATGAGGAGGGAATGTGCTCGAAGGAAATTTGAAACTCGCGGCGTTCGCCTGGGGTAAACGGAGGCGCCTGGGGCGGAAACACAGCCCGGGATTCGCGCAGGACCACCTGGTTGAGCTCATCGGAGAATTCCACGGTGAGCTCGACGTTCGCGAGGGGCAAGTCGCCTGTATTTGTGAGGCGTCCCGCGAGCGTGGTGACTTCCTGATTCAGAAAGTTCTCCGCCCGGCTGAGAGCCAGATTCTCAATCTGGACTTTTGGCGCATAAACCTGTTCAGAGTCGCCAAAGGGAAGATGGGACTCGCCCGTGAGCGAAGCGGGAGGCCGCTCTCCGCCGGGCCACATGACGACAACCAGCGCGATAAAAATCGTGGCAGCGCCCATCCACGCAATCCAGGAACGGCCAGGATTGGGCTGCGGATGATCGGCGCCCTCGATCTGTAGAGTTTCAGGCATGAAATGCGCTCTGGTAAAGATGCTGGCCCGGATACCGCGATACGTCAAGCCGGCGTAAGAAAAAGAAGAGCAAGAATGTCAGTCCGTGTTTACCGGCCGAGGATGAGCCGATGAATCAGCGGTTCCGGAAGCTGCGCGGCCCGCATGCGCTCTTGGACAGCGCCAATGTCGTACGGAACGCGCCAGAATTCGATGGTTTGATGCTCGAGATCGGCGATGGCGAAGCCCGCGCGGGGGTCGCCGTCACGCGGTTGGCCGATCGAGCCTGGGTTTAGCAAGTAGCGGCGTGGCTGCTCGATGCGGAGCGCAGCGAAAGATTCCGAAGGGCGTGGACGAATTTGCAGCACTTCGAGATTGGAATCTTGATAAGAGAATCCGCCTTGATGATGAGTGTGCCCAAAAAAAGTGACTTCGGCGGTGGAATCGAGCAGGCCGTCAAGAGCTTGTGCGGGCGTGAACACATACTCATCCTCGTCTTGAAACGCCCCGTGTACCAAGACGATGCCATCGGTTGCGAGCGGTCCTTGGGGAAGAGAGGAGAGCCAAGCGAGGTCCTCCGTGTTCAACTGCGCACGGGTCCAATCGACAGCGGCCTTGGCCACAGGATTGAAATCGGTGGTATCCATCAAGCCGGCGACGGCTTTGTCGTGATTGCCGCGAATCGTTTGGGTACCGAGTTCGCGGAGGCAGGCGACGACCTCATGCGGATCGGGACCGTAGCCGACGACATCGCCAAGACACACGGAAACATCCCAACGCCCTGCGGCGGAATTGAGTGCCGCGCCGAAGGCCGTCGCGTTTGCATGTAGATCGCTAAGAACAAGAATCCGCATTTATCCCGTCCGCAAAATGCCATTGAGTATAGATGAAGCCGGGAACTGATGCACCATGCACCAAAGAACGGTGTGAACGAATCGCTCACGGGGCCGCAGAAGGCCACTGGTTCCGAATGAGATGTGATTTATTTACAAAAAATTTTCAAAACGCCAACTCAAACTCTCCACGCGAACGCAAATTGCATCAAATAATAAGGAGAATCGAACGAAAAAAACCGATAATCCACGAAACATTCTCCGCCCCCCGCTCGTCTATACAATTGCAGCCGGAAGAGCTGCGCAGGCTAGACAGAGGTTCCAAAAAAAACCCCGCGGTGGCAGCCGCGGGGCGGTGACACGCAGTCTTTCCGGCCGTTAGTCCAGGAAGAACGAGGTGTCTTGCGGGTGAGACTACTCGCCCAAGCCACGCGTGTCAACACTCTGTTCGGTTTGCGTCAGTTGAAGCTAAGGCTGACTCGATCCTGACGGAAAGGAAGTTGACGCGCATGAAACTCAATTGGATTCTCCGCAGTGCAGCATTGGTAGCGGCGCTCGCGTGCACCGTACCACTCCTCGCAAAGCCGTTCAGCAAGACCATCACTATCGCCCAGGCTGCAAAGATCGGCAAAGCTGATCTAACAGCAGGTGATTATCGCCTGTTAATCGACGGAAACAAAGCCACTGTCCAGAAGGGAAAACAGGTATTGGCGCAAAGCGAAGGGCGATGGGAAAATCGAGACGCGAAATCACAGAACGATTCGGTGCTTATCGGCGAGGATGGCCAAGTGAAGGAAGTCCGCTTTTCTGGGCAGAATCGCGTTTTCGTCTTCAACGAGTAACCGGCGAACGTTTGCAACACTTTTCAAACAGGCGAGGGGAGGCTGACAATTAAGGCGGCCTCTCCACTCGCCAGTAGCCTCATGGACCTATTTTGAACCGGCTGGGACTCCCTGCAACGCTTGTCTTGGCGACCAACGATCTGTTCGCGGCCCGCGGACGGTTTCAAGATTCCGTCCTCGTCTCTGAGATATCTCCCCATTCGCCATCATCGAATGAGCATGCAATCTCCATAGCTGTAAAAACGATAGCCTCCTTGAACGGCATGGCGGTATGAGGCAAGGACTTTCTCGCGCCCGGCAAAAGCGCAAACGAGAGCCAGTAACGTCGAGCGCGGCAGGTGAAAATTCGTAAGCAGGGCGTCGGTCACGCGGAACTGAAATCCCGGATAGATGAACAGGCGGGCATCGGCTTTGCCGGTGAGCAGCAATTCGGCGGAGCCCGAATGCGACGCACGAAGGGCTGCGTCTTCGAGAGCGCGAACCACCGTGGTACCTATAGCGAGGATGGGACGGTTTGAGGCCCGTGCCTGCGCGATGCGCTGCACTGTGTCAGCCGGTATCTCGTAAGACTCGGCGTGCATGACGTGGTCTTCTAACGTTTCGCCATGGACCGGTTGGAATGTGCCGAGGCCAACGTCAAGAGTTAGCTCGCAGATCTCCGCACCGCGAGCCCGAATCCTCTCCAAAATTTCCGGCGTGAAGTGCAAGCCCGCAGTGGGCGCAGCGATGGCGCCGCGATGCTTGGCGAATACCGTTTGGTAACGCTCCCGGTCAGCATCCTCATCGGTGCGATGAATGTAAGGCGGCAATGGAATGTGGCCCAGGCGCTCCAGGTGCTCCGAGATGCCGTGCATGTCATGGGAAACAAAGCGCAGTTTGCGTTGTCCCAGTTCGCCGCGGGAAAGCACCTCGGCCTCAAGTTGCCCCTCTCCAAAGAAAACGCGCTCCCCTGTCTGCATCTTGCGTCCGGGACGGACCAGCGCTTCCCATGTTTGTGAATCAATTTGGCGGGTAAGAAATACCTCTACATTTCCAGTGAGATATTCGCGGCGCGTGGCTCGCGAAGGCGGCTGAGAGTGGACGCCGGCACGGTGTCCAAAGAGGCGAGCGGGGATGACACGAGCATTGTTGAGCACGATGAGTTCATCGCCACGGAGGAGGTCCGGAAGATCCCTAAATAGATGGTCTTCGAGTCCTCCCTGGAAGCGGGAAAGCAGGAGGAGGTGGGATGAATCGCGGCGTTCAAGCGGCCTCTGGGCGATCTGGGCGTCTGGCAGGTCGTAATCAAGGTCATCAAGGCGCATCAAGGGCGAGTCTAGCAGCATCTGAAGCGATGAGGTCAAAGGAAAGGTGAGCCGGATTTGGACGTGGAAATCGAGGTGGACCTAGGCCAATGGCGGAGAGAGCTGAAGGAAGGAATTTTTGTAAATATTTGAAACTAATATATTTATTTTACTCTCGTGGGCTCAAATTATACTTGACAATGACACGCTAATATAATATTACTGCGTTGCAGTAAGTGATCAAAACGTGGGAGAAAGAAAAATGAGAACTACATCGAGCCGATGGGAACCCTTTCGCGGGGCCTCTACCCTTCAGGAGCAAGTGAATCGCTTGTTTGGTAATGTGCTAGAACGCTCTGGCGAGGAATCGAACCTGACGAGCTGGGCGCTAGCGGTCGACATTTACGAGACCGAGCAAGAATTGGTCGTGAAGGCTGATCTGCCCGAGGTGGACCCAAAGGATCTAGACATTCGGGTGGAAAATAACATTCTGACGATTCGCGGCGAGCGCAAGTTCGAGAAGAAAGTGAATGAAGACAACTATCTTCGCGTGGAGCGCGCTTACGGGGCGTTCAGCCGAAGCTTCTCCCTTGCCAACACCGTGAACTCGGAAGCGATCAAGGCTGATTATCAGAACGGAGTCCTTACGCTGACGATTCCGAAGCGCGAGGAAGCGAAGCCGAAGCAGATCAAGGTGAATGTGGGTACGCCCGCCGTCGCGGCCGCAGCCGCCGGAGCGAAGTAAGCCAGCCACAAAGTTGTGGTAAGACGGGGGCTGGCCATTTCGCCAGCCCCTTTCTGTTGAGAAGCGAGGTAGAAGATGCTGCGATTTGACAAGATGACGGTGAAAGCGCAAGAAGCGCTGCAACAAGCGAATGATGTGGCGGCACGCCACGAGAACCAGCAAATTGAGCCTGTGCATTTGCTCGAGGCATTGGTCTCGCAGACGGATGGCGTGGTGCCTCCACTGCTGGCACGGTTGGGAATCCGAAGCGAGGCGTTGACACAAGAGATTGAGCGCGAGATTTCGCGGCTGCCGAAAGTGCAGGGATTTGCGCAGCAACACATGGGCAAGCCGCTGAATAATGTACTGGAGCGGGCGTTTGGTGAAGCGGAGCGATTCAAGGACGAGTACGTTTCGACAGAACATCTTTTTCTGGCGCTTGCGGGCGAAGAGCGCGACCCAGCTGGGCAGTTGCTGAAGCGCCATGGCGCCACGCATGAAGCGATCTTGCAAGCGCTCACTGGAGTGCGCGGATCGCAGCGTGTCACATCGCAAAACCCTGAAGCCACCTATGCGTCGCTCGAGAAATACGCGCGCGATTTGACGGACTTGGCGCGGCGCGGAAAGCTTGATCCCGTGATTGGGCGCGATGAAGAAATCCGTCGCGTGATGCAGATTCTGGCGCGGCGAACGAAGAATAATCCGGTGTTGATCGGCGAGCCGGGAGTGGGCAAGACGGCCATCGTCGAAGGCCTAGCACAGAGAATTGTTTCCGGAGACGTGCCGGACGTTCTGAAAACCAAGCGTCTTGTGGCACTGGATTTGGCAGCGCTCGTTGCCGGCGCGAAATTCCGCGGAGAATTTGAGGAACGCCTGAAGGCAGTCTTGAAGGAAATTACCGAAGCAGAAGGGCAGATCATCCTGTTTATCGACGAACTACACACGCTGGTGGGCGCTGGCGCGGCGGAAGGGTCGATGGACGCCTCGAACATACTGAAGCCGGCGCTGGCGCGCGGCGAATTGCGTGCCATTGGTGCAACCACTCTGAACGAATACAAAAAGTACATCGAAAAAGATCCGGCCTTAGAGAGGCGCTTTCAGCCGGTGCTGGTCAGCGAGCCAACCGTCGAGGACACGATTGCGATTTTGCGCGGATTGAAGGAGCGCTACGAGGTTCATCACGGCGTGCGAATCAAGGATGCGGCGATCTTGGCGGCGGCAGCCTTGTCACACCGTTATATTTCCGACCGCTTTCTGCCGGACAAGGCGATCGATTTGATTGATGAAGCGGCGGCAAGCCTGCGCATGCAAATTGATTCTTTGCCAGTGGAGATCGACGAGATCGAGCGGCGCATCCTGCAACTCGAGATCGAACGGCAGTCGCTGCTGAAAGAGACGGATGCACATTCAAAGGAGCGGCGCAGCCAAATTGACAAAGAACTCGCAAAACTAAAAGAGGACTCGAGTGGGCGGAAAGCGCGGTGGCAGACGGAGAAGGAAGCCATCGGGAAAATCCGCAAGCTGAAAGAGCAGATCGAGCAACTGAAAGCGGACGAACAGAAATTCGAGCGGGCAGGCGAGCTGGCGAAGGTCGCGGAAATACGCTACGGCAAAATTGCCGCCGCAGAGCAAGAACTGAAGAAGGCGGAGGCCCGGTTTGCCTCCGTGCAAAAAGATTCGCCGATGCTAAAGGAAGAAGTCGACGAGGAAGACATCGCGAAGCTGGTCAGCAAGTGGACCGGAATTCCTGCAGGCCGTTTGCTGGAAGGAGAAGTGCAGAAGCTCGTGCACATGGAAGAGCGGCTGCGCCAGCGCGTGGTTGGGCAAGAAGAGGCGCTGGGGCGAGTCGCGAATGCCGTGCGCCGGAGCCGCGCTGGATTGTCCGATGCGAAGCGGCCCATCGGTTCCTTCATTTTCCTCGGGCCCACGGGAGTGGGAAAAACCGAACTGGCACGGGCGTTGGCGGAATTTCTTTTCGACGACGAGAAACTGATGATTCGCATCGACATGAGCGAATACATGGAAAAGCACAGCGTCTCGCGGCTGATTGGCGCGCCTCCTGGTTACGTGGGCTACGAAGAAGGAGGGCAGCTTACGGAGCAAGTGCGGCGGCATCCGTACTCCGTGATTTTATTCGATGAGATTGAAAAGGCGCACCCGGATGTGTTCAACATCCTATTGCAAATTCTTGAAGACGGCCGCTTGACGGATGGCAAGGGCCGCACCGTGGACTTTCGAAACACCGTCCTGGTAATGACCAGCAACGTAGGCTCGACGGCGATTTTCGAACTTTCGAACAAAGATCCAGAGCGCGCACGAAAAGAGGCCATGGAAGCGTTGCGCTCGGCGTTCCGTCCGGAATTCATCAACCGCATCGACGAAATCGTGATCTTTAATCCGTTGGGCAAGGAGCAACTTGGCCGCATTGTCGGGCTGCTTCTGAAGAACGTCGAGAAACTCCTGGCGGAACGGCAAATCACGCTCGATCTTACCCCGTCAGCGGAGGAGTTGCTTCTGCGGGAGGGCTACGATCCGGCATACGGAGCGCGGCCGTTGCGGCGAACCATTCAGCGGTTGATTCAAGATCCACTAGCGCTGCAAATTCTCGAGGGCAAAGTCCTTCCTGGCGATCATGTGCGGGTGGATCGCGATGGGCAAAAAGATGCGATGCGCTTCGTGCGCTCGAAAGCCAAGCAACCGGCTGCGGCCGCCGGAAATTAGTCGAGTCAGTGGAAAAGCCTGGGACGGAACTTCCATTCTCCGTACGCGGCCTGCATATGCCGATGGATTTTCGAGGTGGTTGCGTATCGTATATAGTGATTAGGGAACACGATGAGAGTCTTTCGCACAACATTCGTACTGGTGGCGCTTACGCTCTTTTTGATGCTGATAGGCTCACTCCTCGGGGGCCGAAACGGCATGACCATCGCGCTTGGAATCGCGATCTGCACCAACGCGTTCGCCTATTTCTTTTCCGATAAGATTGCGCTGAAGTCCAGCGGTGCACAGCCAGTTACGCGAGAACAGTTGCCGCGGCTGTATGCCGTCATGGAACGGTTGGCTGCCAAATCAAATATTCCCGTTCCGAAATTGTATGTCGTGCCGGAAGAAGCTCCCAATGCCTTTGCCACGGGACGAAATCCGCGGCACGCGTCGGTGGCAGTTACGCAAGGCCTTCTGGAACTGATGAACGACGACGAATTGGAAGGCGTCATCGCCCATGAGTTATCGCACGTGCGCAACTACGATATCCTGATCAGCTCCGTCGCCGCTACCCTTGCCGGTGCGATCACGTGGATCGCGCACTGGGGCTTATGGTTCGGAGGCGGCGACCGAGACGACCGAGAGGGTGGGGGCATAATTGTTGATTTGGTGCTCATGTTCTTGGCGCCGTTAGCCGCGATAATGTTGCAATTGGCACTTTCGCGCCAGCGCGAGTACGCGGCTGACGCAACCGGAGCCAGAATGGTTGGCAACCAATTCGGACTCATAAGCGCTTTGCAAAAGCTTGGAGCCTACAATAATCGAATCCCTACCACTGCGATTTCGCCGTCAACGTCGTCACTTTGCATCGTCAAGCCCCTCTTTGGCCGAGGCCGGGTCTCGTCGCTCTTTAGCACCCACCCGCCTCTTGAGGACCGCATCGAGGCATTGCGGGAGATGACGGTAGTCCCGAATCGATGAACGCGGCGGGTCAGGCATCAGCACAACTGTTGCAAGTGCTGAGTAATCTTTCCCCGGGGAGTTTGAGTTGATTCGCCCTGGGTTGCTCACCGTTCTTCTAAGCTATTGATATTTAGAGATTTAGTATTTTCCAAGTTGCGGCGTCCTTTGGTCAAGCAAATGCACTACAGATAGACGGGCCGAGCATCGGCGCGGGGCCACGGGGGGACCGCAGTCATGAGCTGTCGCGACACTATCCATTTGATTTGTTGGTACTTAGAGGGAAGGCTTTCGCCGCCAGTGGCGAGTGAGATTAAGCGTCATCTGGACTCCTGTTCGGATTGTCATATGGTTCTGGACGCGGCCATGAGCACTTTGGATCGCTATTTTACCCCAGTCAAAGGCGCCGACGAAGAGCCCGCTCCTCAAGCAGCCTGACCAAATCTCTTCAACTCTTTTTTAATCAATATCTTAGTTATGCTCTATTGGTGCGTCCAGGACTATCATCACTTTTTTCATCTGAATAGCGTCGCATATCAGCGGACCAATCCGTCAGCAGCAAAATTTACAGGCGCATCGACAACCGCGTAATCTTTACTGGTACTAGTACGTATAAGTCTCGCCTCCTACTTCTTCTTTCCTCCTGACAAGCTCATGCATCCACTGGAGTTAGTCAAGTATGCCGCACGGTGGGCCAATTGGCGCAGAGGGTGCAGCCCTCTTTCGGTGCATGGGGAAAACCCCAAAGGAGAAGAAGTTTATGAGCGAGTTTCAGGATCCCTTGAACCACACCACAACCGGAACCCCACGATGGGTGGGCTTGGCGGTTGCAGTGTTGGCTGGAGTTTCGCTGCTCGGAGTGGGAGTCGGCTGGAGCGCGCTAAGTCACGCGAACAGCATCGAGCAATCAACACAAGCCTCGCTGAAGCAGACGAATGATGCGCTGAGCCAGCGTCTGGCAAAAGAAGATGAAGTGAATCAGGCATTGCAGAGCGACTTAAGGGTCGTAACGGATAAGCTGAACCTGACGCAAGGCGAACTCGCAGCCGCTCGGAAACAGACTAAGACGGCGACCGCTGCGGTGGATCAGAAAGTTACCGGGCTTGCGAATTCCGTGAAGGCTGATCTAGCCACCAAGGCCAACGCGGAGGATGTGAACAAACTCAACGGGGACGTCACCGGAGTGAAGGGCGACCTCGACGCCACGAAGAATAACCTGCAGATGGCCCGCAGCGAGATGGGCACGCTCATCGCTCGGAACCATGACGAAATCGACCAGCTTCGAAGGCTGGGGCAGCGCGACTACTTTGAATTTACGGTGAAGCGCAAGGGAGGCTCCCAGAGAGTGGGCAGCATTCAGGTCGAGCTAAAGGACACCAATACCCGAAAGAACCAATTCACCATCAACGTTCTGGCGGACGACAAGAACTTCGAGAAGAAGAACCGCTCCGTTAACGAACCCATTTTTTTCTATACGGGCGGAAACCGGGCAGCGCTGGAGTTGGTGGTCAACAAAGTTACCAAAACGACCGCCTCGGGCTACCTAAGCATCCCCAAAGCGCCGGAGGCGACATCAGCCAGCACTTCAGGCGCCGCTCAATAATGGAGTTTACAAGACTGACCTGACAGAACAGAGCTAAGTACGTGTGGCGAAGGAGGGTTCCAGAGAGCCCTCCTTCTTTTTTGGTGTGCCGAGCATGTTCGACAGCTAGGAGGTGCAAGTCCTCTTCACAACGTGATGGACGTGAAGTGATAGCGAAGCGCAAGGGTGAAATAACACTCGCCGCGAGGCGGGGCCTGAAAGAA
>JBARJI010000074.1:0-9859 GCA_049800195.1 Candidatus Acidiferrum sp. | reverse complement strand
GCGCCACAAATGGCGGCTCTCCGGTCGCCTACGGCTCCCTGCGAGCCGCCATTTGCACCCTTGCCCGATGAGGTTGTGGTGTAAACTCTCTCATTCGCCGTGGTACAAAAACTCGGGCTGGTCAACGGCCCATACCGGCATCATTCTCTCAAACATCCTCCCTTAGCTCTCCGAACAATGCCGCGCACATCGCGGCCACAGAGGGGGAGGAAAATCACGGCCACCACCTTCTGACGGTTCGCGAAGTGGCTGACTTATTGCAAGTTCCTGTGTCTTGGGTCTACGGACGGACGCGCAAGCGATCCTTGGAGCGGATACCGAGTTACAGGCTTGGAAAGTACTGGCGCTTCCGTCAGGACGAAGTGTTGGTTTGGGTCGAATCCCAACGACAAGGCTCGCATGCTGCTTGACATGCGGACTACACTCAAAGACGACACAGAACAAGCTGGACGGGCCATCCATGGAGGAACGATGGCTCGAAGAGGCTTCCAGCAAGGATCGCTTTTCCGACGTGGCACTCGCAGGAAAGTTTGGGTGGCGCGTTGGTGGGAGGACGTAATTCAAGCAGACGGCACGCTCGGCAGACTGAGACGGTCGGAAGTGATCGGGACCGTCGCCGAATTCCCGACGCGCCGCCTTGCGATGCAAGTGTTGTCTCAGAGGCTAGGAACAATCAACACCGGCAAGGCACGACCACAGTCTGTCCGCACATTTGGTAGTTTTGTCAAAGACGATTGGATACCTGTGGTTTTGCCAACACTCAAGTACGCAACCCAGAAGCACTATCGGTACATGCTCGACGTGCATCTCATTCCGTCCTTCGGCCAGAGGCAGCTTCGCGAACTCACGCGGGAAGAGTTGCAAAGCTTTCTCAGCCGAAAGCTCAAGGGTGGTTTGTCGTGGGAAACCGTTCATCACTTCAAGTGCGGCCTGAGCAAGATTCTCGGTGCAGCCGAGGAATGGGGTTACATCGCCGAGAACGCAGCTCAGAAAACGAAACTTCCACGACGGCAGCATGGAGCGGAGAGAACTGTCCTCACTCCGGTCCAAGTGCGAGACATAGCTGCGGCGCTGAATGAACCCGCACGCTCGGTCACGTTGCTACTGGTGCTGACGGGATTGCGTGTTGGAGAGTTGCTTGCGCTTCGTTGGGGAAGTGTCGATTTGAATGCTCGTATGCTCCGTGTTTGCGAAACGGTGTACGACGGGCATTTCGATCAACCCAAGACGAAACGCAGTGCGCGAACTATTCCGATTGGAACGGAGACGGCAGAAATTTTCGCTGGCATCCGTCCCGCCGTTGTCGATGCAAGAGCCTTGGTATTTGCCACACGCGAGGGATTGCCGCTCGAACGATGGAATCTCTTGCGCAAGCACCTGAAACCCGCAGCGAAGAAACTAGGGCTTCCTGGTGTCACGTGGCATCTTCTGAGACATAGCCATGCGACGATGCTCGATTCCGTGGGCACACCCATTGGCACGATGCAATCGCTTCTGGGTCACTCAACGCCGGAAATCACGCGCGAGATTTATTTGCACGCGATCCCGGAAGAGCAGCGTCGCGCAGTAGAGAGCGTTGAGAGACTTGTATTTGGACCCAAATGGACCCAAGTTCAGGCCCCGGCGCAACCGGCATCAACAAGATTGAATTGAAAAATCAGGAGTTAGTGGTCGGGGCGCGCGGATTTGAACCGCGGACCTCCTGCGCCCAAGGCAGGCGTAATATCTCGTGGGAGTCCTTCCTTTTCAATCTCAGTTTTGAAAACAAACGAGTTAGAAAAATATTTGGTAGTGGCATGACGTAGCGAAATGTGGCTCCGCATGCCTGGAGTCCACTGAATTTTCACCATAGCGAAATAACAGCGAACGCGCTCTGATCGGTTCCCACTTCTTGACAAACACTAACCCTTCAGTTGAAAGCCGAACGGGCGTCATGCTGCTCCGGCTGAAATGTAGATTCTTTCCTGTGGCGATGTCACAGAAAATATCACGCAGATAAAAGCTGTTTGCACTGAGATTCGATCGGGGAGGCGGCGGTTTGGAAAACCGCCCCTCAGTCTGTGAACGCCAACCCAAACCAGCAGGCAATCTATCGGGGAGACGGCACTCTTGTTGTGGCGTAGCGCGCATGCCTCATGAGCGGTGTCGCAAGTCGAGTGCGCGCAACCGCAATTACAGATTGCGGAACGATGCGCGCCGCCTTTCAAGCATTACAACTCAAGTTCGCTTCCGACCGAATCGCGTCTTATGCGATGCACGGGGTCGACGCAGTGGTATTAGTGAACGTCATGCGGATTCCGTGCTTCGGCCGGAGAATGACCATCGGACGAGCTTCGATCAGTTGGCCTGGAGCCAGCTGAAAATCGTATTTTCTGAGCAGATCGCTCAAAATCATGAGGATTTGCAACATCGCGTAATTTCCACCGATACAGCCTCGGGGTCCGCCCCCGAACGGAAGGAATGTGAAGGGCGTGCGCAGCTTGTCGTTCGGTTTGGTGAAACGCGCCGTATCGAAATTTTCCGGATTCTGCCAGTAGCGCGGAGCATGGTGCGCACCGTACACATACACAATGACCGTCGATCCGCGGGGTATGGCGAGGTCGCCTACGCGGTCGTCCGCGACAGCCATGCGGTCGATCATCCAAAACGGCGGGTAGAGGCGGAGCCCCTCCTGAATGACCTGAGTCGTAAATTCGAATTTGGGAACGTCGGTGTAGCTCAGGGGCGCTTCGCCTAGCACGGAATCAAATTCCTGCCTTACCCTTTCGAGACAATCCGGACGCGAGCTCAAAAGATAAAAAAGCCACGATAGCGCATTCGACGATGTTTCATGGCCGGCGACGAGAAGTTGCATGCTTTCACTGAGGATGAGCTCATGACTCATGCCTTCGCCATCACTGTAGCGCGCATCCATCAAAGTTTGCAGCAGATCGTGGCCGGGCGGTTCGTTGCGGCGCTTCCTGATGTATTCGAGCAGAACAGCGTCCGCGCGGGTGCGCATGTCTTCGTGCCGGCGCAGTTCCCCCGAGACGGCGAACCAGGGATTCAGATACGGCTGAAGGGTTTGCCGAACAATGAATTCCTGGACGGTGCAGATGGTGTGGCTGACAAGATCAATGTCATCGTCCTTCAGCCGTGCGCCAAATAGCGATCGGGCGACCATCGCGAAGGTAATTTTCATCAGCTGGGGGTAGATATCGACAGGTCCGCAACGGGTCTGTCTGTCGAAATCCCGCAGCGACTCGGCGAGGGAGTCCTGCATGATTGAGGACAGCGCATCGAGTTGCGTTCGATCGAAGCCTTTCTGGATGAGACGCCGCTGCGTCCGCCAGGCCTCTCCGTGGGTCGTGAGAAGACCTCTCCCCAGGAAGTGGCCCATCCGCTTCACTTGAATTTCGGATTTTTGGTAGTTCTCCGCATTGGTCTTTAACACGTGCTGAATCACAGCGGGATCGATCGTAACGATCGCTTCTTTGAGACCACCCAAATAGAGCCGGAATGTGTCGCCGAATATTTTGTTGTAGCTGGACAAAACCTGCACGGGATTGCGGAACATCGCGCGAGAATCTGCAAAGCAGCGAAATCGGGAAACAACGGGGATAGGAGTGGATGAGGTCATACCCAGCCGTCCTGGTAATTGACTCGAACCGCAGATGAATTCACGTCGCTTGTAGGCAGTGGTAGCGGGGCTATAAGTAAAGATAAAATGCTCAGAATCAGTTTTCGTTCCCCAGTTGCTTCAAGAGTATCAGATGATGCCGGATTGCCTGAGCCATGGTGGCGTGCTGCCGATAGGGAACCCCAAACTCTTCGGCGGTCTCCTTCACGATTCTGGTCAGCGGAGCATAGTGGGTGTGGCACACGAAAGGGCACAGATGGTGGACGATGTGATGGTTGAGCCCGCCGGCGAGCCAACCGACGAGCGGGTTTTCCGTCGCATAATCGGCCGTTGTCGCGAAGATGTGATACACGCCGTTGTCAAACTCACTACGGCTCGTGGGAAAGTAGGTGCTGTCGATGGTGTGCGTCGTCTGGAATACAAGCGTTACGGCTAAACCGACGAACAAATGGACCAGGAGGAACGCCCCGGCGACTAGCAGAGGTGATTTCCCCAGCACCATCACCGGCAAGACAAGCATGTAAGTGAGGTAGAAAGCCTTGCCAGCAACGAGAATGGCATATTCGCGCAGAGAATGATTGGCGCGCTTCAGATAATCGTGGGACGGGAAGAAAAAGCTCTCGAAGTCCCTGAAGAACACATAGTCGAGAGAGAACATCGCATAAAAGAATAGCGCATAGATGTGCTGGAACCGGTGCCAAGGCGCGCGGGGTTCATAGGGGGTAAAGCGAAAGATGCCGCGTCCCGAAAGCGCATCGTCTTCGCCGTGGAGATTAATGCAGGAGTGATGGCCCCGATGATGGAGGATACGCCACATGTATGAACTGATTCCGCACAAATCGAAGACATAGTTCAGGGTTTTGTTGACGCGCGGCCGGGACGAGATGGCGTTGTGATTGCTGTCATGGGCAATGTTCAGCAAAAGGAATGTCTGCGCGAGGCCGCCCAAAAGGTAGAGGGCAACAAACTTCCATGAAGCGGGCCTCAGCGCATACAGAGCAATCCAGGTGCCCACAAGGACTGCCAGACCCACGGCGATCTTGACCCACATCGCACGATCCGCTTTGTGAGAAATGTTCTGGTCGGCAAAAAACCTATCCAAGCGGCGACGCAAGACTTTCGGAAAGGAAGGTGCACCGACGGGTTCGGTAATCGACGCCGCTGAGGATTCCGATGGAACTAGATCCGGAGTCTCCGGCTTTTGCGCGATTATCGCTTTGGACTCGAACGTCACCGGCACCTCCGCGATCATGTTAACTGAGCCCGACGCGCTCCATACGCCGCATCCGGGATCCTGACCCTCAGCGAAATTGGTGCCGCGCCGCCGACAGCCCCGCAGCACGATTTTAATGCGAGCCCGTAAGGACAATCAAGAACATTCGGAACGGACGATGCCTGGTTGCAGCGTGTGAACAATGGAAGCGACGACGCATAGCATTGTCCACAACGCTTTGTTAAGATATGACCGTCGATGAACCATAACGAAACGGGCTTCCTGCAACGGACCATAGAAGGTCGGCGGAGCTCCGCAATTCCCGTTAGCGCCCTTGTGCGCCAAAAAGGAAAACATCCGTTCCCCACGGCCTCGAGCGACGCTTATGCTGAGAAAAAATTAGGCGAACATTCTCACCGTCGGCCTACATTTGAGGTCTGCACTATCAAACTCAATCGCCGATCACCACGCTTGCTGGGGAAAGATGTTTCGTTTACGGGCTTGCGTTCTATTCAACATTGGAGGATCGCGGATTGATGGCGGCGTCAATTTTAGGCCACCTGTATAGGCTGGCAGATGAGCACCCGGACAAACTTCTATATTTGTACCTCGATGTAAACGGCAATCCGATCGAAAGCTACACTTACGCGTCGTTTCTCCGCCGAGTGGAGTCGATCGCCGGACATTTGTGGAAAGAGGGTCGTTTCGCGGCGGGCGACCGGCTGCTGCTTGCTTATCCGCCGGGGCTCGAAATGATCTGCGCATTCTTTGGTTGCGTTCGCGCTGGATTGATCCCCGTGCCGGTGTATCCCCCCAGTTCGCGTGGTTTCCAGAGCGCATTGTACAAGATGGTACACATCGCAAAGGATTGCCAGGCGGCTGGGATCTTAACGAGCAGAGACTACCAGGCATCCCTCAAGACGAATCTCGCCAGAAGCGGCGTCTCGGCGTGCGGCATTGACGTAGACTACATTTCCGGTCTGCCGTGGATCGCCACGGAGGATTTCGTGGATGCGATCGCGGATCGACCAGCTGCCGATCAATCGAAGATTTTGTTTCTCCAGTACACCTCGGGTTCGACGATGGAGCCGAAGGGCGTGATTGTCACGCACCAAAACATTCTGGATACGTGTCCGCTGGTCATCGACCATTCCGCGCCGGTCGTTGTTTCCTGGCTTCCTCAGTATCACGATATGGGACTGATCGGGTGCTACCTATATCCATCGCTGAAAGGTGGCACAACGTACGGTTTCTCTTCCACGGACTTCATTCAGCGGCCGATCCTGTGGTTCGATGCGATGACGGCCTACCGCGCCACCGCGACGGCTGCACCCAACTTCGCCTACGACTATTGCCTGCGCGCCGGGAGACTTTCCAAGGAGAGCCTGGAGGCGTGTGATCTCAGCTCGCTTCGCGTTTTGATGTGCGCCGCGGAACCCGTAAAGCCGGATACCTACAGACGGTTTCTGGAAGCGTTTCAGTCCTATGGACTGAAGTCCGAGAGTTTCTATGTCGCCTACGGGCTGGCTGAGAATACTCTGGCGGTTTCACTGGGCGGTCGCAACATCGTTTCCGTCAACAAACGTGCCCTCTCTCTGGGGACAGCCCGCATGACTACCGAGATTTCTGAAATCGACGGCGCCATGCAGATTATCAGTTGTGGAATGCCGCTGCCGGGTCTCGACGTTAAGATTGTGGATCCGGAAGGGCACTTCCCTCTTAAGCCAGAGCGCACCGGTGAAATCTGGGTCGCCGGAAGCGGTAAGTGCCGAGGTTACTGGAACAATCCCGAATTAACTCTGAAGCAGTTTCGCGCGCGGCTTGTAGACGATACTCCTTATGACGACGGCTACCTGCGGACCGGCGACATAGGATTCTTCCACGGCGGCGAACTCTACGTCTGCGGCCGCATCAAGGACATGATTATTCTGCGCGGGCAAAACTATTACCCGCACGACATTGAGAATGTCGTGGAGAAATCATGCGGTCGGATCCGGCACAACTGCGTCGCGGCGTTCCAGATTCAGGAAGACAGCGAACCTGCGCTGGCAATCGTCGCCGAAGCCAAAAATCCCAGGGCGCTTCCCGACGCTCGAAAGATTGCCGCCGCGGTCCGAAATTATCTCAACGTGGAAGTGGCGGTGATTTCGATCATCGCGCCGCGTGCGATCCCGAGAACGAGTTCGGGAAAGATCATGCGCCATAAGACCAAGCAGATGTGGCAACGCGGTCAGTTCACCGTTCTTTCGGACTTCTCGCGGGAGAAGGACGGCGGGACCTCCCTGTGCGATCCCGACATGCATTCCTCTTTCGCCGAATTGAAAGCCAAGTACAACCTGACAGGTAAGGAATCGTATAACCTCATCGAAGCCGGGCTGGATTCCCTGGATCTTGTTGTGTTTGTTCATGAGCTCAAGGAACTCCTGAAAGATAAAGGCGCCGAGATGCTGGCGAGGCAGGTAGATATTGGCATGATTCAGCGTGTCGCCGTAGCCGAGCTGTTTGGACTAGCCGAAAAGTTGAAGCACGCTCCCGAAGAGGCGCTGGTTCACCTGCGTCATTCTCTTGCGGCTTTCCGTGAAGAGCAGCGCGCCGCTGAGAAGCAGATGATGAGCAGCGACAGGAAGCTCATCTTCGAGCCTCCAGTGCCTTTGCCCGTGCCTGAGACACCCGTGCTGAATCAGGTGCTGCTCACTGGCGGGACCGGCTTCATTGGTCCCTTCCTCATGAAAAGCCTGCTCGAACAGACACGGGCGAAGATCCATGTTCTCGTCAGGTCTTGCGACGAAAAGCAAGGTAAGCAGAGACTGAGGGACGCCATGGGGTCAATCGGACCCTGCGAGGTGGGTCTGATGGAGATGTTCGAATCTCGGGTGACCCCCGTCTGCGGAGATCTAGGGCAGCCAAAGCTGGGCCTGACGCAAGAGGAGTGGGATTTCCTCGCGAGTGAAATCGACGCGGTGTTCCACAACGGTGCAACCGTGAACTACCTGTTCAACTACGACCTGATGCGTGACGCGAACGTGCTGGGAACCAATGAGGTCGTAAGATTGGCGTTCGAGGGAAGGCCCAAAGAGTTCAATTATGTCTCGACTACCTTCGTGTTTGGCTGGGCGGTCAAATCAGTCCTGCATGAGACCGACCTGAACGAGAATATGGAGCTACTCGATTTTGGGTACAGCCAGTCGAAATGGGTAGCCGAACAGGTGGTTGTCGACGCGCGCAGCCGGGGACTTTCCGCGCGGATTTTCCGGCCTGCTCTGGTGAGTCCTTCAGTGACGGGCGGAGGCAACAACTTCGATATCGCCGTTCGCTTAGTCGCCTTCATGGTGAATCACGGCATTGGCGTTGATACTCTCAACCAGGTCAGTTTTGTTCCGGCGGACATTGTGGCGAACAACATCGTCGCGATCTCCACCACTCCCGGTACAGCGAATAAGACTTACCATGTTACGCGGGACGATTATTCGAACATGATGGATATCACCGGGCTTATTACCAAGGCGACTGGCCGGCAATTCGAAGTATTCAGGCTTCCCGACTTCGTTCCCGAGCTGATCAGGAGATGCCGGAAGGAAGATCTTCTCTTTCCGCTGCTGGATTTTTTGGTGGGCTCTGTCGACAACATCTCCGCGATGGAGTTCAAACGCTATGATAGCTCCTCTTATCAAAAGGCCCGCGATGCCTCCGTGTGGGGCAAAGCAGATCCGTCGCTGGAAGATACGGTTAACGGCATTCTGAAATTCATGTATCGCAAGGGGATCATTTCGGTGACAGCTCGTGAGATCAACGCGTTGTCACCGAGCAATCGGCTTCTGGACTGCACAGATGCAATATCCGCTACTGCTTCCTAAACAAGAGCTTCTCGGTTACTCGCTGGCCCGTTTCCAACGTGCCTGTGGTGGATAGTGTCATCTGCTGCCCATCCGGGGAAACCACCCACCTATCCTTTTGAGTGACTTGATCGTCCCGCCGATAGATCGCATCCACCGTATGAGGATCGACGAGTTCAAGCAGCACGGTATCGTTGCGCGAGTTCTTTAGATCGTATTGCTTTCCGTCAAAACGGGCGTTATAGCTGAAGTCACCAAGAAAACGGATCCCACCGCTTCCGTCCGTCTCGATTTTAAGCACCAAACCTTGCCGCAAACGAGTCTTGCTGAGATCTTGCGTCCATTCGCCTGCGAAGAAGTCATTCGCGACCTTAGTACCTCCGCTCCGCGTCCACACAGTGATTTGATCAGCTTGGCCCGCGGACGCAGTCGTGGCCGTCAGCTCGTTCCCGTCATTCAAAATTTTTTCGCGAACCGTCGCCACAACAGCTCCGTCCTTTCTCTCCTTGACCTCCGCCTGCCTCTTATTGATCCTGCGCAGCTCAATTTGATTGAACGCAAGATTGCCTGGTGCGGACGATTCGTGTCCGTTCCAATTTGCTGTGAAATCGAGATGAGTTTCGCCGGACATGACTACATGCACCCCGTCATGCAGGGGTGTTAAGGAGAGCCGGTTCGGAGGATCCAAACTGGACTGGGCAGAGATGAGCGTCCACGAGCCGAGGCGAGGGTCTGCTACTTCAGGTTGCATAGCGGCAAGCAGTCCGAGCAAAAGTAGGATACGAATGGATCCTCCAAATTCGATGGGGCAAAGTTTAGCAGATTCAGATAGCTCAGTACGTGAGTCCTGCGTAAGTGTAAACTCGCGAAACTAAGCGCAAACGTACGAACCGGTTCCGGACGGGGCACGTCTTCCGCTCCTGTGTTTCTTAGGTGCCACCGGAAAGTTTTGGTAACGACGATCTTATGTGGTATGACATGACGATAGTTATGTATGTGCGGCGTTTTTGGGTGTCAGGGATTGTCCTCGCAGCAGCCATCGCACTTCTTCCATTCTCTTTTCGTGCGGAGCGCCGCCTGGAGACCGCAACCCGTGTCGAAGGGAGCCAAGCTGAAACTGTCCGCGAGGAGCTGTCCAGTCGTTTTCGGTCGCCGTTTGTGGACCGCGTTGTCCTGGTGATCGAGGGACTCCCA
>JBARJI010000073.1:0-53720 GCA_049800195.1 Candidatus Acidiferrum sp. | reverse complement strand
CCGCTTACCCGAACAGTGCTAGTCTTTTTCATAGCCGGTCTCCCTTTCTTTGCGCCACGAGCGCGTCGATCCTTGGGAGCTTAATGCATCCCGCGGAGACCGGCCTTCTCATCCCATCTGGTAAGTCGGATTACCCGTAACTTTGGTACAGGGACCCACTTTTCCGCTAACCGCGTAACCAGGACACTGCCCATCCGAAAAGGTGTGGTGCTGTGCAGGATAGACCATAAGTCAGGTAATATGCGACCGTCGCCTTCGTCACCACACAGGGGAAGCCGCGAGAAAGCTATCACCGTCTGCGGGCTTTACTGGCTAACTGGAGAGACGAAGGTTGAGTGAAACGACGGGTCCCGGCGATTTCCGTAAGAATTACGCGGACGCTCGTTGCCGTGACCTGCCAGGGAGGGATGGATGCAAACAACAACCCGTCGCGACTTTCTCAAGATGACTGTATCTCTAAGCGCGGCCGTTGCAACCGGTAAGGCAAAGCCGCTCCATGCGGAATCCGAACCCATTCCCGGCATTGTGCGCGCCTGGAGGACGAGCGGTCTTGAGAAATTTCAACCCGTTCAGTCGCCGCCGCAATGGGAAACCGGGCAGGAGCTGTCACCCTTAGCAATCTATCTTGAACCGGGGATGGTATTTCAAGAGGTCCTCGGATTTGGAGGGGCTTTCACGGATGCATCCTGCTATCTGTTGAGCCGACTGTCGACGGATGCACGCCGCGAGTTCTTATCCGACCTCTATGGTCCTTCAGGGCTGGGGCTTTCTGTTGGACGAACTTGCATTGGAACCAGTGACTATTCGACCAAGATGTACAGTTACGACGACGCGACGGAGCCTGATCCAGAGCTAAAGCACTTCAGCATTGACCAGGATCGCGCCTGGATTATCCCTACGCTGCGCGAAGCGCAGGAGATTAACCCCGATCTCTACCTGTTTTCTAGTGTATGGAGTCCTCCGGGATGGATGAAAAGCGGCGGGTCGATGCTGGGAGGCTGTATGCAGGAACGTTGGTTTGCCACCCACGCGCAGTACTTTGTTAAGTTTCTTCAGGCGTACGCTGACGCGGGAGTGAAAGTGCAGGCCATCACCGTGAACAATGAGGTAGACACGGACCAGGACGGCCATTTTCCTGCTACGCTGTGGGCCCAACAGCATGAAATGGCTTTCGTGGCGTTTCACTTAGGACCCGGCCTGGAAAAGGCATCGCTGGATACTAAGATCTGGATTCTCGACCATAACTACAATCTGTGGGGCCGCGTTGTCGACGAACTGAGCAACCCCGAAGTTGCCAAGTATGTCGACGGTGTGGCTTGGCATTCCTATGTGGGAACTCCAGACGCAATGACCCGCGTGCATGATATGTTCCCCGACAAACACGCATACTTTACCGAGGGAGGACCGCCCGCGCACCTGTTCGGACCTTCACGCCATTTCGAGTTCCCGCCGTATGGAAGCAACTGGGCCAGATGGTCGAGCGCGTTCACCGATATGCTTCGCAACTGGGCCAGATGCATTTGCGTTTGGAACCTCCTCCTCGATGAAAATGGACGGCCCGACCTCACCAACCCGCCGCGTCCTATGAGGCGCGGAGGACTTGTCTCGATCGACACCAAGACAAATGAGCTCAGCTTCAGCGGAAACTATTATGCGTTTCCTCATTACTCAAAGCTTATTCACAGAGGAGCCCATGTTTTCTCATCCTCGGGAGACTTACCTGGTGTTGCTCACGTTGCGGCTGAAAACCTCGACAAGAGCCGCGTGCTCGTACTTACAAATAGCAACGATGCTGAGCAGCATGTGCAGTGCAGATTGAGTTCTCAGGTGCTGAAGGTTGTGCTTCCGCCTGACTCGATTACCTCATTCGTTTGGTCATAAGTTTCCGGGGGCGACGACTTGAGGCCCCGGATAGCCCAAAAGAATTAGCAAGGGAACTTCGGCACCGATTTTCACTTGTATGATTGCCGCGTTAGTCAGAAGTTGCGAAAAATTTATTGCGAGAAATGTACTAGAATCCCTGCCAAAGAGACGGGATCCTCTCATGCGTCAGCTGCTGGTCACTAGTGCGCTGGTTCTTGCTGTGATTTTCTCGGCGCGCGCGCAAACTGCCGCGGCACCCGACTTCTCCGGTACTTGGGTTCTCAACGCTGCAAAGAGCACCCTCCCCAAGGACAGCACAATCAAATCCCAAACAATCATCATTGATAACAAGAAGTCAGCGATCGTTTTCCACTACAAAACTGACGGCAAGAAATCGACGGAGTCCTACACGCCGGATGGGAAGAAGCGTGTCTCGCTGAAAATGTCGACAGGTCAGCTGACTTCGACCGCGAGCTGGCATGACTCAGTGCTGCTCATCGAATCCACGCTAGATATAAAGGTCCCTAACGCTACAGTCGTCGTCACGGGACTTAAGCCTGTCATCGATACGTGGACACTGGCGGTCGACGGCCGAACTCTCACCCACGACGCAGACGACCGTAAAAAGATTTACGTCTACGAGAAGCAATAGGCGCGGCGGTGCGAACCTTCAATCCTTATTCTCTCCCAACTTCCACGTGAACGGGCCGTCTCTCTTGTGCCTGGTTAGTCGCGTAGTCTTGATGTGCCGCGCACCACCCAATCGAGCGTTCCCTTCTTGAGTTCGCGATGGAACCTTAAGTACGAAGGAATCGCTCGCCCATAGACAAAGCGTTGCACGGTTGGAAGGGCGGTTTTCGAGCTCTCGCCGAGCCAGATGAGTTTGTTTCCCAGTCACCCGGGGGAAGTGAACTTGCCAACTCCGCCGAAATTATCGTGGGAAAAAACTGCTTCTCTACTTTGGAAATACGCATTAATAACGAAACCACAAATCCTTTTTTAGCGTCCCATGAGTGGGTACCGATTCTCCAATGGAGGGTCTCCCATGAAGCCAACCAGCCTTCGATTTTCCCCCTTCCTTTCCAGTTTCCTGCTGCTTGCTTCCTTGGCGCCCGCCGCGCCCGCCTCCACCGATCGCGATACCCGCGACGTGCGCATCGCTTACGTTCAAGGAGACGTTCGCCTTTCGCGCGGCAATGGCAAGCACCCCGACCTGAAAAAACCCTGGGAGCAAGCGCAGCGCGGAGAACCCCTCGAGCAAGGATTCGCCTTGGCCACGGGAAACGGCTCCGCCGAAGTCGATTTCGAGAACGGCTCGGCAGCCTATCTTGCTGAAAATTCCTTGCTTCTTTTCAGTGAACTGTCTTCTCCACGCGGCCGCGACGTTTCTGGTCTGACCTTGCTTACGGGCACGGCGACTTTCTGGCTGCACCCAGCCGGCGGCGAATCTCTTTTGATTGAAACGCCCACGGACAGAGTTCTTTTTAGGGGGCCGCAAACTTATTTCCTCCGCTTTGACGCCTACCTGGATGCAACCGCGATTACCCCGCAAGGAGCCGCGTTTAAAACCGTGCTTAGAAAAGGCATGAAAAACCTCCAGATTCCCGAAGGCCAGACGGTCTTTTTCCGAGGCGGCGCGATCTTGCGTCTCCGCAATTCCAACGCTGCCTTCGGGTTGAACGGCCCTCTTTCTTCGGATTTTGCGTACGTACCGGAGATAAGACCAACCATCGGAATGCTTCGCGATTCTGGAATCTTGCCGCCTACGCTCGCTCCGCAAGAATTTGCTGGCTCCGAATCCGCGGAGACGCAAGCAGACTTGTATCCGCAGTTTGGGGATGTTCCATCTCGTCCCGGAACGCAGCTATTAGTGGGCCGCGATTGGGATCTCTGGGTAGACGCCCGCGTACAAAAGAAAGTGACCACGATGGCTGAAGCCCTCAAAGCTTCCGGGCTCGCTTCTCCCATCCCGGGGCTGGCGGATCTCTATTCCCACGGCAATTTCTTCGCATGCGAACCGTACGGAACCTGTTGGGAACCATCCCAATCACAGATGGCGCAAGAATCTGGCGCGAAAACGAGCCTGCCACCTGCACAAGCACCTTCGCCCAACTCCGCTAACGCCGGATTCCAGCCGCAAACCGTCCAATGGCAGGAAGCTGCGTGGAGCGGACCATGCGATTTCTATGGCGGCACTAGAACGATTACCCGTGTTGCCCACACGCCGGAAGAACTCAAGGATTTGCTGCGTCTCCAGTCGAGTGCTAACTCGCGTGCCTACTATCCTGGCTGGGATCAAGAATCCTGTTACGGTCGATCCTGGATTTATCGCCGCGGCCACTACGCCATGGTGCTGCCACGGACGCCCGGCAAGTGCTCCGGAAAGGGCTGCGCTCCCGTGCATCCGCCTCGTCCTGTTTTCGCTCGCGTGAACGGCAAAGTTGGCTTTGTGCCGAGGCATCCCGGCGATGTCAAGGGGCAGCCGCCGATCAACTTGAAGTATGGAATTTTTCTACTTCCCGTCAAGCCAGGCGAAGCCGTGCAGCGAATCGCCTGGGACCCGTCACAGAAGTTGACATTCCTCAATAAGCCTCCCGGAGAATTCGATCGGGAATTCGTTTCAAAACAGCAGACGGTGGCCGCACCGGAAATTCGGGCGCACCTTATGCAAGAAGCCAAGCGAGGCTATGCGCTCTCCGCTGCAAATCGCGCCGACTCCCGAATCGTATTCGATTACAAGTCGCAGCAGTTCAGGATGCCTGCCGCCACGGCTGGCGGCGCGAGAGGCAGGGAGGTCGCGGTCGCGGGAATTGCTTCAAACGGCAGAATCGATACGTTCGCGAATGGCGGATCGAGCCGTTACGCGGGATCTTTTGGCCGCAGCAGCGCCGCGTCTTCCTATAGTGGCGGCGGATATTCCGGCTCCCGTTCTTTCAGTTCCGGTTCGTCCTCATCGGGCGGCTCCTTCGGCGGTTCTTCCTCGCACTCCTCGGGCGGCGGAGGCTTCGCCAGTTCGAGTAGTTCCGGCGGTTCATCCGGTGCCGGCGCCTCTGGCGGAGGCCGCTCGCACTAAAGCCGTTCCACATTCCCCTCCGCTGAAACAGTGGCGTTCTTAGATCCGCGTTGACCAAAAGTCTCTCAGAATCATGCCGTCTGCGAAACCCGCCAACATACACCGTTGACCGTCAAGGTAGACTGATAGAAGTAACTTCAGAGAATTTACGGAAGGCCGAGAGAGATGACGGTACGGCTGCAAGTCATGAAGTTTGGCGGGACCTCCGTGGGCGATGCGGCATGCATGGCCAGGACGGCGCAGATTATTGCGCAGGGGGCCCGGGCGGGAGCTTGCGTCGCCGTCGTTTCCGCGATGAGCGGAGTGACGAACAGGCTGATCGAAGCGGCGAAGCAGGCAGGAGACGGGGCGAAAGAGCCGGGCGTGGTTGTTCTGGAGGCGCTGCGCACGCAGCACAAAGAGGCGTTGAAGAACCTTGTTCGCGCTGAGAACTCGCGAAAGGCCGTCGAGGGGAAATTGGAGGAAGTCTTTGCGGAAGGAAACAGGTTGTTGCAAGGGACGGCGCTGCTGCGCGAGCTGACGCCGCGAACTTTGGATTCGATTTCGAGCTTGGGCGAACGGTTGTCGGCGCCGCTGGTGGCGGGGGCCGTGCGGGAACTCGGCTTGCCGAGCGAACCCGTGGATGCAACAGACGCGATTATCACCGATGCGTTCCACGGAGGCGCGGAACCGTTGATGGATCGGACGCGGGACGCCTGCGAAGCGCGGCTGCGGCCGCTGCTGGAGAAGGGAATCGTGCCCGTCGTCACGGGTTTTCTCGGTGCGACTGCGGAAGGACTATTGACCACGCTGGGCCGCGGCGGATCCGATTATTCGGCAACGATTCTGGGTGCGGCTTTGCACGCCGATGAGGTGATTATCTGGACGGATGTGGACGGCGTGCTGACGGCTGATCCAAGGCTGGTTCCGGAAGCACGAACGATTCCGGTGATCTCTTACCGCGAAGCTGCGGAGCTCGCATTTTTTGGAGCGAAGGTGCTGCACCCAAAAACGCTCAAGCCCGTGATGCAAGCGGCGATTCCCGTGTGGATTCGCAACAGCTTTGCGCCCGAGCGCGCGGGAACATTAATCACGCCGGAAGGGCGAAGCACGGGCGGCGGCGTGAAGGCGTTGACGGCGATCCAAGACGTGGCGCTCATCAGCGTGGGCGGGCCGGGGATTGTGGGACTGCCGGACGTGGTGGGCAGGACATTCTCAACGACGGCGGAGCTGCGGGCCAATGTTTTGCTGATTTCGCAATCCTCTTCGCAGAACGACATCTGTTTCATCGTGTCCGCGGGAGACGCGCAGCGGACGGTCGAGGCGCTGCGAAAAGAGTTTGCGCAGGACCTGGCACACGAGAAAGTCGAGCACATCACTGTGGACTCCAATATCGCCATCGTTGCCGTGGTCGGAGAGAACATGCGCGGAACGCCGGGAGTGGCAGGAAGAACGTTCAACGCGCTGGGCCGCGAGAACGTGAACCTGATTGCCATCGCGCAAGGATCTTCGGAGTCGAATATCTCCTTTGTGGTGGAAGAAAAGACGATGAAAACGGCGTTGCTCACCGTGCATCGCGAGTTTGGGTTGGGCACGCTCGCAAACTAGATGCTCCAACGAAACGCGCGAGGTAGCCAGGCGAACTAAATAGCTTCCCTATTTTTTAATCTTCAAAATTCAAAACGTAGGAGAAAAGGCGGGCACAGCCATGCTGTGCTCGTACAAAGAACTCTTTCCACGAACGCCTGTCGACTAATTTGGTTTTTCGTCGTCGGGTGGAATGATTTTTATGTCGTCGATGGCGCGAGGGGTGCTGTTGGGATCCTTGACTAGACCGTCGAGCGTGGTTTTTGCGTGTTCATCGACGGCGCCGACGGCCGCCACCAAGCAGGAATAAAGAAAAGCTTTTATGCCGGAGCGGAATTGCTCGGTGGATTGTTCGGTGGTGCGCGTAACGTCATCGATCATGGCGCGGCGGCGGGCTTCGCAGGCGGCGCGATTTTCCGCGTCCATCGCATTCAGGGCGGACCGGACGCGTTCCGTAGTTTCCGAGATGGCTAGATCGACTTGCACTTCGGCCTGGCGACGGAATTCCTCGATCGTGTTTCCCGAAGCGCTGTGCAACAAGGCGCGAGATTCGGCGACGCGGGCGTCGAGCTGGGCGGCGGCTTCGCGCGTGACCATACGCGTGGCTTCCATCACGCGAACCAACTGGCGATCGGAAATGCGGTCGGCGGCGGCTTCAAATTGCTCGGTGGCTTGGCCGAGCGATTCGTCGAGGCGTCCGCGGGTTTGTGGTTCGATTTCGCGGGTGATTTTATCGATGAAATTCTGGGTTTGGGCAAGACTGCGCTGCGTATCAGCGGCGAGGAGTTCGAGGCGCTGCGCGATTTCCTCGGCCTGGGCGCGGTAAGCGTTGTGCTGCTCTTCCCAGCGGCTCTGGACTTCGCCGAGGCGATCTTCGAGATGGCCGAGAATTTCCTCGCGGGAAGCGCGCATCAAGGACTCGAAGCGCCGCTCGGAAAATTCGTGCAATTGCTCAAGATTGTGTTCGCGCACGCCTTCGATTCGCGCGAGGGCGTCGGTGATGGCTTCATCGAGCTGCGTGGCCAGAGCGTTTTGAACAACTTTTTCGGCGGCGGCTTGCAGTTTGCCCTGCATCGCGGCGACGAGCTGGTCGATGGTGATGGCGACGCGTTCGGGTTTGGCGGGGGAGATTTCCTTTACGGGTTGTGGGCCAGCCGCGGCGGGAAACGGCGAAGGGAATGGGGTTACCTGAGTGTCTGCTACATCGTCAGAGCTTGGACGCGGAGCGGCAGACGGAAAAGCGGTCGGCGCGGGCGGTTCGGCCGGCTCGCGCGCGGGGGCGACCGCCGTTGCCATGCTTGCGGACGATCCGTTGCCTCCCAGCAGGCGATTCCAGTCCGAAGGCGCGGGCGAAAGATTCCAGATATTCGCGGGAGATTCTAGCTCGACGCCGACCTGAAAAAGTTCGCGCGGGCTTGCCGGAGGATGGACGGATTTTACGAACGCGCGAATCACCGGCGAGATTGTTTCGCCATCAGGCTGGAGGACGCGCAGGCCCACGGAAGCACCGACGGGATATTCATGGCGCGATGGATAGCGGCAGCCATGAAGATTGAAGCTAACGGTCGAAGTCTTTTCCTGAAATGACAAGCCGGTCTTCGTTTGGCCGAGCACGACGAGCGGAACGGTGCGCTCGATGCGCGTGCTGCGACGGCCTTCGAGTCCAGAAAGCGAGTGTAGATGATCTGGGGGAGCGGCTAGGCTCACTTCATTCCTCCAAATTACCAACTGGGAAGCCTACCACCGTCTTGACGGCTCGCAACGGGAAATGTTGGGGACGAAGGTGAAGCGTCGGCAGCTTACGGCTGGCAGCCAACAGTGGAATCTCCGGCGAGTAATGCTGCGCTATGACACCATCCCTTCGCTTCGCGGAACGGTGAGTGGTGACTGCGGTTCGTGACTCGCTCTCGGATGGAGCAATCGTTTCTCGGGAGGCCGTGAGCGCGAACGGGCGAGCCGACGAGGCCGGAACGTGTGGTCTTTGGGTGAGTGGTGCAGCATAGGCCCCACCCGGTGTGTCACGGAAAGTGTGCGCAACTGCCTGATTGGATTGGACATTCGGGAATTGCTGCGTGCTGGATGTTTACTCACTGTGGAGAAAAGCGGAAGCGAATGGGCGGAAATCGACGGGTCGTGCCCCTCCCCCCTCCCTTGCTTTTCGTAAGAATATGATTCGATGGGAGTTAGGTGGTGGGGGTGTACTAAGAATATCAATCTAAAGGGGATGGTGCTTAGTGGTGAGTACTGAGGGGCAAGTGTGCCGTGATGCGTGGTTCGTGGTTCGCGCCCGGCGAGGTAGAGACGTAATGAGGTAACAATGTAACGAGCAATCCGGATACCCCACCCCTGGTGTTTTCGGCAAAGAGTGCGGAAAGCATTGAAGGGATTGGGGATGGGGATTTTTACGGTGCAAAAGAGTGCGTAAGAGTATGAAAAGAAAGGAAGCGTAAGATCCGTGTGATGACATTGATGCGGGCTCTTGCAGAGTCCGGGGGATGGGTTAAAGAGGCGGGCGGGTAGCGGGGGCAAAGCGGTGACTCGGTGCTCCTCCACGACAAACATGCGACATTATAGCATGTTTGTATTTATTGTCAAGTAATAATTATAAGTCGTTATGAGACAGCAGTTTGCGATTGGTCGATTGCGGGTTGAGGTAGCTAGAGGGCGTCAAAATTGCATCCTGAAAACCGCAGGGATTGATTGGATAAGAACGAAGGCTCCGTTCGTGGCCGAGTATGCCTCTGGTTGGAGGACCGAAGCATTCGGTAGGAAGGAGCCTTCGATGATGATTATTGGATGTGATTACCATCCCAGTTGGCAACAGATTTGTTGGGTGGACACGGCCACTGGGGAGACGGGCGAAAAGAAGTGGGAGCACGCGTCGGGCGAGGCGGAGAAGTTTTATCGCGGATTGCCTGGGGCTGCTCTGATCGGGATGGAGTCAACCGGGAACTGCCAGTGGTTTGTAGAGATGGCCGCAGCCGCGGGGCACGACCTGAGGATCGGAGACGCAGGGAAGATTCGTGCCTGCGAAGTGCGCGCACAAAAACACGACCGGCGCGACGCTGCGCTGATTCTGAAATTGTTGCTGGAAGAACGGTTCCCGCAGATCTGGATGCCATCAAGCCAGGACAAGGATCTACGGCAGCTTTTGATTCACCGCTACAAGCTGGTGCGGATCCGCGCGCAGGTGAAGACCGAACTGCAGCATCTAGCGATGAATCAGGGCATCACCAAGAAGCAGAGGTTGTGGAGCAAAGCGGGCGAGAAGGTGCTCCGCGAGTTACCGCTTGCGCCATGGACGAGCCGGCGGCGAGAAGACCTGTTCAAGGTAAGAGAGATGTTGAATGGGCAGATTGACCGGCTCGACCAAGCGGTGGTGGAAGTTGCAGAGAAGAACGAAAAGGCACGGCTGCTAATGACGCAGCCAGGCGTGGGACCGATTACTTCGATGGCCTTCGTGTTGACCATGGGAGATGTCTCTCGCTTTCAGCGTGGGAAACAAGTGGCAAGTTATTTGGGCCTGATTCCACGGGAGTACAGTTCGGGAGGGCATCAGCGGTTCGGATCGATCAGCAAGCAGGGAAACTGGTTTATGAGAATGCTGCTGGTGGAAGCGGCGCAGAGTGCGGTGCGCTACGACCCCGGCATGCGTTCGGAATATTTGCACCGCTGTCACAACAAGGCGAAAGGAGTGGCCAAAGTGGCAGCAGCGAGGAAGTTGGCGATTCGACTCTACTGGATGCTGCGCACCAATACCGGTTATCCAGGGGTCGTTCGTGTCGAGAGCAGCTCGCGGGTGGCCTTGGTCGGCGCAAGCTAGACCGAACGGTTGATTGGGCGCTCTCGCCTCGATGCGAATCGGGGTCCGGATAGAAGAATCATGGTCGCTGTTTAGGCCGTATCGATGGTTGGCGGAACGACCTGTTGGGAGAAACCGCCGAAAGCTGATTCACCGTGAGAGTTTCAGAGCTTCGGTCCTCCACCACTCTGAGATCCCAGCGGTGCTGCAAAGCATTGCGGCCCAAAAGTGTCTCTTGACAACGCCTTCGTTCTTATCGAGCGGCACCCCCCAAAGTCAAGCCCACTCGCTAGAGCTTCTCCACCCGCCTACTGGCCTTGGTCGCCAATATTTTAAGCTGCACCACATGGCATCACATATACTGTCACAACGTATCCGCATGGAGACCCTGTTGTATGACCGCTCCTGCTCATTCCAGTGACGCTAGGGCACTGACCTTCCGCTGGGTCAGCGTGGCCGCGCTCACACTTTTCCTTGGTGGTGCCGGAAGCCAGTATCTATTCGCGCAGGCAGGGAACTCCGGGGGCGAAGAGAGCTACACAATCAGCGGGACAGTGGTCAACAGTGTGACGCATGCACCGGTTGGCCGCGCCTTGGTGTTCTCGCAGGGCAATCGTCTCGCGAGGCTGACCGACAATCAGGGCCACTTTGAGTTCAAAATTCAGCGGCCGCCTCAGGAAGAGGGCCCTACCTCCCAGACAGTCACGCCGACCTTCTCCGATCTGTCACCGATGATGTCCAGAACTCCCATCACGAACGTATTTCTAATGGCCCGAAAGCCGGGGTATTTCCAGAGCGGAGGTCAGCAGCCAACGTTGGACTCGGATTCGACCACCTCCTCAAAAATCACCATCTCGCTTGTCCCCGAATCGCTGATCATCGGCCACGTGAATCTGGCGGTGAACGATGGGACTGACAAGATTCAGGTGCAAATCTACCGGCGGCAAGTGCAGGAGGGCCACGCGAAGTGGGTTTCGGTGAACGTCGTTACGACGAGAGCAAACGGGGATTTCCGTTTTGCCAACCTGCAGGAAGGCGACTATAAGTTGTTCACCCAAGACCAACTGGATCTCGATCCGTTGACCCTAAATCCGTTTGGCCAGTTGTTCGGCTATCCGCCCGTATATTACCCCTCTGCGGCAAACTTTGAGACTGGAGCGAAGATTCATCTGAAAGCTGGAGAAACCTTCTCCGCGACGCTCGTACCGTCACGGCGGCAATACTACCGCGTGAAATTGAACGTACAGAACGCGCCGATGGGAGGAGGCATCAGCATAAATGTCGAAGCTCAAAGCCATCCGGGTCCGGGCTATTCGCTGGGATACAACGCAAATGAGAACACCATCGTGGGCATGCTGCCGAGTGGAACGTATAGCGTGGAGGTGACCAAGTTCGGAGAGGGCGGCAGCACGGGCACGGTCAATCTTAGCGTGAATGGCGCCCCGGTCGAAGGCCCGAGTGTAATGCTCGCGCCGAACAGCGCCGTCGAGCTTCACGTAACGGACGAACGCACGAACTCCGACAACACGATCGCGGGGGGAGTGCGAAATCTTCTGAATTCAATGAACTTGGAACTTGTGCCTTCGAACGAATTCGGCCGGGTGAGCATGGTAAGACTCCAACCGCCCAAGGGACCCGAGGACGAGTCTTTGGTGCTTGGAGACATTCAGCCGGCAAGCTACCGGGTGCGAACGACCTGCAATCCCTTTTCGTATGTGGCGGAGGCCACAAGCGGCGGCATAAATTTGTTGCGGCAGCCGCTCGTCGTGGGATTCGGCGCGGCCATTGCTCCTATTGAAATCACCGTTCGCGATGACGGTGCGAAGGTGCAGGGAAGCATTGAGGGCTGGCCAGCACCGCAGCCGGGGCAGTCAACGGTTTTCTCCCCCGAAAGTTCGCCGACGGTCGTTCTTCTGCCAGCGGCGGATAATCCGGGTCAATTTTGTAAATCGTGGATATCTCCACAAGGAGATTTCCATTTTTCTCAGGTCCCCCCTGGCGAGTACCGCGTGTTGGCATTTGATCGACTGCCAGAGAACCTAGAATATGAAGATCCCGAAGCCATGCAAAAATACGAGTCGAGCGGCGAGGTATTGGAATTGGTGGCCGGGCAAAACGAGCACGTACGGATCGCGCTCATCAAGGAGAACGAGTGACGGTGCCAAAAGTTCAGCGAAAACAGATTTGTCAGATTGCTGTTGTCGTCTGCGTACTTTTCTTTGTGCCGGGCTTTAGAGCGCAGAGCAATGCAGATGGTGCAAACGTGACAGGAGGATTTCGCGTAGGGGGCGTTGTTGTCAGCTCAGCGACCGGAGCGCCGCTGGCGCAAGCCCGAGTCATGCTGATAAACGTCAAAAATCGGCGCGAAGGTGTGTCGATGATTACGGAAGAAAACGGCCACTTCGAATTCACAGGGTTGAACGGCGGGAAATATTCGTTAGAGGGAGCCAGGCGCGGCTACATTCCCGCAGCGTACGAACAGCACGAGCAGTATTCGACCGCGATCGTAACCGGGCAGGAGTTCGACACGCAGAATTTGACGCTCCGGCGGGTGCCGCTGGGGATGCTTAGCGGCATGGTGATGGACGAATTTGGCGAAGGAGTGCGAAATGCCCAAGTGCGGCTCTTTGCGGAGAGTCACCGGGGCGGCGCAACGCGTATTGTGCAGTTTTCGGGCACTGGGACGGACGACCGAGGAACCTTTGAGTTTTCCGAGCTCGGACCTGGGAAGTACTACGTTTCTGTCAGCGCGACACCTTGGTACGCCGTGCACGTCTCGACTCTGAACCCAGTGGGCGGCTCTGGTCCTGCGCCGGGAATGGACCAGTCACTAGACGTAGCTTACCCCACAACTTTTTATGGAGGCGCGACGGAGTCCGATGAGGCGTTACCCATAAGCGTGGAAGCGGGGGAGCACGCACAAATCGACATCCAGCTGAGTCCTGTTCCGGCCTTGCATTTGTTGTTTCAGGCTCCCAAAAACTCGGACCATGGCTACCAGTTTCCGACGTTGCAAAGACGCACGTTCGATACGTTGGAGGGTGTCGCGCCAGGAGGCGTGCAGGGATCACCAACAACGCCAGGGCTTTTCGAGATCTCCGGCATCCCGCCGGGCAAATATAGCGTGCGCCTGCCGGACAACAGCTCAGGACAGATGAAGCTGGGGGGCGAAGTTGAACTCGATGAAGATGGTCTGGATTTGAGCGAACTGGAGGGCGAGCCTCTTAGCAGCGTGAAGCTATCGGTGAAGATGTCCAAAGACGAACTTGTTCCGAGAGGGATGAACATCGGATTGCAGGACGAGAAAAACAGAATCGTGGCGTGGAACCAGGTCGACGCAGATGGCGAAGTGGCATTCGAGGATCTTCCCGCCGGAAGGTATGGCATACGCATTTTCGTCCCGGCGAAAGCATATTCGGTAACACGGATGAGGTCGGCCGACACGGAAATTTCTGGACATGAGCTCACGCTGAGACCAGGAGAATCGCAGGAGTGGACTGCGTTCCTTTCTCTGGGGAGAACGAACATCGAGGGATACGTAAAACGGGGAAACAAAGCAGCCTCTGGAGTAATGGTCGTGCTGATCCCAAACGAGCCCAAAGCCCACTTGGATGTGTTTCGGAGAGATCAGAGCGACTCGGACGGAAGTTTTTTGCTGCCAGATGTAATTCCGGGCTCGTACACAGTCGTGGCCATAGAAGACGCATGGGGTTTCGACTGGTCACAGCCCGCTTTGCTCGCGCGCTACGCCCAACATGGACAAGCGCTAACCGTCGGAGAACTGATGCAAGGCGTGGTGTCTTTGCCGGATGCTGTTGAGGTTCAGCCGCGCTGAGGAGGAGAGTCAGCATCGCCGGTGAGTCCCACGTCGGGCGGGCAGAGGCGGCGGTTCCCAGCCGCCTTCCGCTTCTCGTGCGAATTGGGGTGGCGTTATGCCGCGGCACGGCGAGGGGAGGTTGTGTGTACGGCTACCGTGTGTCGTGTTTAGACGGCTACTGTTTGTCCTGTTTATCCGATGAGTTCTGCGCCTGCGTGTTTGCATCCGCGGGCTTCATCGCAACCACCTGGTACGTCAGCATTTTCTGATCGGTGTCCGCGACTTTCAGGAGCATGCGGTCCTTTTTGATCCTGAACACGACTTCATGACCGACGGGCAAAATGATGGGATGTTTGGTGTCCGTGGGACGGATGTGATACTCCATGTCGTCAGTTAGCAACATGTATTGAGGGCACAATTTCTCATCGGAGTTCACATGCGTAATGCCGGCCGAGGCCCAGACGGCACCCAAGCCCGTGATGCCCTTCTCTTTCGCGCCACAGGGCACTGCTTCCATCTTTTCGAGCATGGCCCGCTCGGGCGGGATTTTCTTCTTACGGGCGCTGACGGGAACCGCAACCACCAAGACGAAGGATAGAACAAGCAAAGATTTGAAGTTCACGGTACCTCCCTAGAACAATTCGCCGCCCGGCGTTGGAGGGCCGTTTAGGCAACCCTCCAAGCCAGCGGGCAATCGGTTCTTACTGGTTCGGTTTGGGATTGGGTGTCGGAGTCTTGGCGACCCGATAATTGTCATTGTTGAATTGCTGCGCGGATTGGACAAACTCCTGAGGATTCTGCGTCAACTGTTGCCGCACGTCAGGATTTGTATTCAGATAGGCCTGAAGTTCGGGATGATTTTCCATGTACTCCCGGTTGTTAACCAAGGAGGGATCCTTGGAGAGTTGTTGCGCGATGTCTGAATGGCCGCCGAGGAATCCTCCAAAGCTGGCCAACTGCCTGTGGGTCGTGTCGCGATCCATGCCGTTCCCGGGGTCATTGTAGCGAGCTTCCAGTTGCATGAAGGCGCGCGGATCTTGCTTTAGGTCCTCACGAACTCCGGGATGATCCTGCAGATAAGCCTGCAGAGCGGGATGGTCCTTCACAAATTGCTGGTTGTCCACAAGCGACGGATCCTTGCGAACTTGCTCGGCAATTTCGCGGTGGCTATCCAAGAACTGATCGAAGCGCGCCAGCTCCTGGCGATTGGCGTCCGGCCCCTGATTGTCTGCCCGACGGTTGAAGCGATCTTCTTCGCCCATGAAGGCGTTCGCATTTGCTGTCAGCTTGTCGCGAACTCCGGGATGATCTTGCAGATAAGTCTGCAGCTCGGGATGCTCCTTCACGAATTGTGCGTTGTCCGCAAGCGAAGGATCCTTGCGAAGCTGCTCGGCAACCTCGCGATGGCTATCGAGGAACTGTTTAAAACTCGCCAGTTCCTGGCGGTTGGCGTCCGGCCCGCGATCGTCTGCACGACGGTGGAAGCGATCTTCTTCCTGCATGAAAGCGTTCGCATTTGCCGAGAGCTTGTCGCGAACTCCGGGATGCTGCTCCAGGTACGTCTGCAGCTCGGGATGCTCCTTCACGAATTGCGCGTTGTCCGCAAGAGAAGGATCCTTGCGAAGTTGGTCAGCAACCTCGCGATGGCTATCCAAGAACTGATCGAAGCTCGCCAGTTCCTGACGGTTGATTTCGTTACCCTGATCCTGAACCGGCCTGACGTTCTGGGCGGGCACGGATTGCGCGTTTGCGGTTGGACCAAGCCAGAAAAAAATCGTCAAAGTTGACAAGGCTATGCCGCTTTTGAAATGCACTTGTATTTTTTTCATACGACGGCCCTCCTTCGGTGAATGTGTCACCTCGGATGAAAGGTGCAACGTCCGTGCCAAACAGCCTGGTTAATTTCGGAACTTACTACGATTCAAGAAGTTGCGAGAAAAGCGTGGAGGCGCGGGATGCCGGATCGGGTGGAAATTCTACCTATTCGGGGAAATTCCTCATCAGGGATAGACCTTACAAGAAGCGCCTGGAAATGCGGATTAACGAAATTCGTGCTTAAGGGTGAGGGAATTGTCGCGCACTGCGGTGTGGTTATTTGCGGCCGATGAAGCGGACGCGGGCGGTGAAGGCGAGGCCTTGGCCGCCGGAGAAGGCGCCGAAGCATCCCTGAGTGACGGTGCTGGTGCAAGGAAGAGCGTTGATATTGTTGACGACGGTGTTGGGATTTTGGCGGTCGAGAGCGTTCACCGCTTCGATGCGGGCGGCCCAGAGGTAGCCGCGGAAACCGAACTTTTTCTCGAGGCCGATATTGAGGCTGGCATACCCAGGGAAGCGCGAGGAGTTGGGCAGGCCGACGAGCTGCTGCTGAAGATTGACGACGCTGAAGGGGTAGCCGGTGCGGTACTCGAAGAAATAGCTGAGTTCGATGCCCCAGATATGCGTGGGAGCCCAGCCCCAGGTGAGGAAGCGGTTGGGCGTGTCCCATGCGACGGGACCGGATTGCTGGGCGACGTAGAAAATGGAGCCGAGAGCGGGATTGAGGACTTCGTTGGAATGCGCGAGGGAGCGCGTGTACGCAGCGTAGATTTCCATTTCTTCGGAAAAAACGTGGCGGAGGGTGACGGTGGCGGAGCGATAGCGGTCTTTGCGAGTGCTCTGCAGGAGGAAAGTGCCGCCCGGTTGCGCGGGTTGCTGATCGACGTAGGCGAAGCCGTGAGTGCCGTTGCGGGCGAGGAGATTGAGGGTGAGGAGCGTATTGTGGGCGAACTTTTGCTGCCAGCCTGCGCTGCTGGTGGCGAAGCGAGGCTGTTGGAGGCCGTGCGTGGGCAGAAGGAATTGGCTGACTACGGCGCCTGGAGCGAGGACGGCGCCGGAGGAGTTATAGAAGGTGTCGATTTGCTGCTGGTCGAGAGCCTGGCCGATGAGAGAGAGATTGAGCGGCGCGTTGTAGATGCCCCAGCCGAGGGAAATTTTCGAGGTGTCGCCGCCGAAGGGGAGGATGTTGGCGGAGACGCGGGGGCCAGCCATGGCGCTTTGCGTAAAGCGATCCCGATCGGTGCGCAAGCCGGCTTGCAGGACGAGATACTTCGAGGTCGACCAAGTGTCCTGCACGTAGGCGCCTGCCTGGGTGTTCGCAACGTAAGGATTTGCGGAACCGGAAAAAGTGGTGAGGCGGACGAGGCAACCGGGCTGAAGCGCGGAGGTGCAGGTCGTGGCGTCGGTGGCCAGGACATTGAGAGCCTCGATTTCGCCGCGGTCAGCGAAGAGAGAGTAGGTGAGGTCGGCTACGTTGGCGCCGACGGCGAGCTGATGAGTGCCATGCCAGTGGCGCGACGCGGCGATCACTTGGGCGAGAGCCTGGAGGCGGCGGCCGCGTTGATTCGAGCGCTGAAAATAATTTCCTGCGGAGCCATCGACGAGGAGGAGGTAGGGCTGCGCGCCTTGGGGGATGTAATCGAGGACGCTCTCGTCAGCGGCGACGCCAACTTCGAAGAGCGTGTCGTGGAGCCAGATTTGGTCTTTGAGAGAGGCGAAGTAGCGGCGTTGATCGGCGGTTACGGTGGTGGAGACAGGGTCGAGGGCGTCGAGGCCGAGATTGGTGACGCGGGCGTAGTTGTAGAGAAGGCTGGCGTGGAGAATGTGCTTGGGAGTGAAATTGTATTGGAGGCGGAGAAGATTGTCGCCAGCCCATTGTTGCCAAGTGTTAGCGCCGGCGGGCTGCTGTTTAACGACAGCGAAGATGTGCTGAAGGCTGACGGAATCGGAAAACCAAAAGCGGCCGCGCCGGATGGGGCCGGAGAAAGTGAAGCGCGGATACCAGTTGCCGAGATGGAGGCCTTCCTGAAGGTTGATGCCGGGAGTGGGATTGGTGGTGCCGAAGCGCCAGCGATCGTCGCCATCGGGAGTTTCGAGGTTGAGGACATTCGCGCCGGAATGAGCGTAGCCAGCGCCGAAATTGCTGGTTTGGACTTCGGCGGCGCGTGTGGCGTCGATATCGAAGCGAGAGGTGAGCTGGCCGTTGACGGGGTCACCGATTTCGAAGCCGTCGAGAAGATATTGGGTTTCGCCGGAGCGGGCGCCGGCAATGTGCAGATTGTCGGCATTGTCCTGGGTGATTTCCGGGAGTGCAACTAGGCTTTCGGAGAGGATGTGCGAGTTGGCGGTGGGAATCTCGAGAATGTCGCGGGCAGTGAGCGTGTTGCGCTGAGAGGTGTCTTGAGGATCGATCTGATTGGCAGGGGCGGTGACTTGGACTTGCTGATGAACTTCCTCTTCGTGATTCAAGGTGAGAGTGAACTCGTTGGGACCCGAGTGGAGGGTGAGAGCGCGGCCGGAGATTACGAAAAACCCTTCCTTGCGGATTTCGAGTTTGTAATCGCCGGGAGTGAGATTGCGCAGAGTGAAGCGGCCGGCGCCGTCGGATTCAGTGCGATAGATGTGGCCAGCGGAGTCTTGGAGTTTTACTTGGGCGGAGGGGACGGGAACGTTGTTTTCGTCGGCGACGAGAGCGGAACAGACGGCGGAGTCCGCGGCGCGCGTGGCCGGGGGCGAGAAGACGATTAGACAGACGAGCGCGGAAGTGAGTAGACGAGTGAACCCCATACCTCACCCGGTGCTTGGGCCTGGAATCATTAGACTACAGATTATTGGGGCAGGATGTCTTGTTGGATTTGAATGCGGCGCGCCGCATAGAAAGGATCTCGAGGGGCGGATTTAACAGCCGACGACACAAGATGGTAGGCTCGTGGGGACTCGAACCCCAGACCTCCACCGTGTCAAGGTGGCGCTCTAACCAACTGAGCTACGAGCCTACAATTGAGTTAGTCTAGCATGAGAGGCCGAGCCTTGCCGAAGGTGACGATTGATGCGGGGTTGAAGGCGAAGTGCCCGCGCGTGGCGCTGGCGTGCGTGATGGCGGAAGTGGAGATGGGGACGACGTCGGACGCAGTGGACCACGAGCTGCGTGTTTGCGAAGAGAAGATACTGAAACTGGCGGAACCGAAGACAGTGCTGGAGTCGGGGGCGATTTTGGCGACGAGGGCAGCATATAAAGCGCTGGGCAAGGATCCAGCACGGTATCGCGGGTCGGCGGAGGCGCTCTTGCGTAGGGCGATCGCAGGGAAGGGATTGCCGCGGATTAATAATGTGGTGGATGTGATCAACTACGTGAGCGTGGAGAGCCGGCTGCCGGTGGGGCTTTACGATTTGGCGCACGTGCAGGGCGACATTGTGTTTCGCGCGGGGCGCGCGGGGGAGACATACAAAGGAATTGGCAAATACGATTTGAATTTGGAAGGATTGCCGGTGTTTTGCGATGAGATTGGGCCGCATGGGAGTCCTACGAGCGACTCCGAGAGGACGATGGTGACACCTGGGACGAAGCAGGTGATTGCGGTCATCATCTCGTTCGGCGGAGCGAAGGACGTTTCGTCCGACGGAGTGAAAAGCTTGGCAGTATGGGGACACGTAACGTGTTCCCTCTTGGAGATACACGCGGCGGCCCGAGAAGCGCATTGGGAGATTGTCGAGTGATCCAGCGTCGCTATTGCTGAACGGGCTCGCTGAGTTGCGACTCTTCCTCAAGGACGCGGCGATCTAAAAAGCCGCGGGCGGCCAGGAGTTCGGCGTTGAGAAGAGCGGCGCCGGCGGCGCCGCGGACTAGATTGTGGGAGAGCAGCGTGAGCTTTATGTCGAGGAGCGGACATTCGCGGACGCGACCGACCACGGCGGCCATGCCGTTTCCGGCGTGAACGTCGCGGCGGGGCTGCGGGCGGTCATCACTATTGACGACGTGGACGGGATGGCGGACGGCGGAGGGTAACGACGCGAGTTCGGCATCGACTTCAAAATTACGCAGGGCTTCGCGGACCTCCTTCAGGCAGGCAATTTTTTTTAGGCTGACGGAAATACATTCGAGGTGGCCTTCGAGAACGGGAACGCGATTGCAATGGGCACTGAGCCCGAGGCCGGCGTCGATGAAGCGGGCGCCATCCCATTTGCCGAGAAGTTTCTGCGGTTCGGATTCCATTTTTTCTTCTTCGCCGCTGATGAAGGGAATGACGTTGGCGTGAATGTCCATCGAGGCGACGCCGGGATAGCCCGCGCCGGAAACGGCTTGCATGGTAACGACGAAGACTTTTTCAAGCCCGAAGGCGTCCGCGAGCGGCTTGAGAACTAGAACGAGCCCAGCGGTCGAACAATTCGGATTGGTGACGATGAAGCCGCCGTCGTAGCCGCGATTTTTTTGCTGGGTGCGGATGGCGTCGAGATGGGCGGCGTTGACTTCAGGAATGAGCAGGGGAACGTCGGGATCCATACGGTGATTCTTGGAATTGCTGACGACGGGATAGCCGGCACGAGCGAAATCCTCCTCGGCGGCGCCGGCAACGGACGAATCGAGGGCGGAAAAAACGAAGTCGCACTCGAGACTAGGATCGAGGCTCTTGACGACGAGATTGCCGGCGGTCTCCGGGATACGCCCATCAAGATGCCAGCGGACGGCCTCGGAATAGTTTTTTCCGGAAGAACGTTCTGACGCGGCGACTTCGGCCAACTCGAACCAAGGATGACCGTCAAGAAGTTTTACCAGGCGCTGGCCGACGAGACCTGTCGCGCCCAGCACGCCAGCGCGCCATTTCTTACCGGCGCTGCCTGACGCGGGACTTCCCGCTTGCTGCGCCATGCCGCGCTTATCCCCGTTCTCCGAGGAGTGCGAGCTCACGCCGCACCTCCGAGCCGCGCGCGATCGCTTGCGGATTGAGGCAAGCCGATGCGGGTCCCGCGGGCATGCGGCTTGAAGGTGTTGCGAATCCAGATGGTCATTTCCGTTTCCGCAGCTAGAGGCAATACGTGAGGATGGAGAACCTTGGCGCCGCTGGCTGCCAGAGCGTGCGCTTCATCATAGCTCAAGTCGTGGAGAAGCTTGGCCTCGGCGGAGACGTGTGGATTGTCGGTATAAATGCCGTCCACATCGGTCCAGATAACAAGTTCTTCGGCGTCCACGACGTGAGCAATGATGGCGCCGGAAAAATCGGAGCTATTCCTGCCGAGAGTGGTGATACGGCCATCGGGAGTGGCGCCGATGAAACCGGTAACGACGGGGACGAGGCCATCTTCGAGGAGCGGAAGGAGAATGCTTCGGCCACGCTCTTTCGTTTCATCCAGGTCAGGCTTGGCGTCGCGGAAAGTATCGCAAGTGAGAACGAACTCGGAAGAGAAGACCGGTACGGCAGCGACGCCGGACTTTTCCAGGGCGGCAGCGAAGAGGCGCGCGCTAAAACGTTCTCCAAAGGAAGCGAGGCGGTCGGCGAGTTCCGCGTTGGCATCGGCACGGCCCTCGAGAGGCACCTCGTGCAGAAGGTCGCGGCCGAGAAGCTCTAGGACGCGACGGACCTGCTCCTGCCGCTCTGTTTCTAGCTGAAGATCCTGAAGCACTTCGACGTGGAGATGGATGATGCTCTCCGCTTCGTTACGGGCGTGAGCAGCCTTGCCCTCGGCGAGGAAACGCGCGACGGAAAGAAGCCGATCGGTGACGCCCTTCATCGCGGAGACGACGACGATGAGGTTTGAAGTCTGGGCTGCGGAACGGACGAGTTCGGCGGCGTGCAACATGTGCGTGGCCCCAAGCAAAGAGCTGCCGCCGAATTTCAAGGCGACAAGATTTTGAGCACGTCTTTCCGGGCTGGCGTTGGCGCCAGCCAATAAGTGGTCTTCCATACAGCTTTCCGCTGCCACTTCTTCCTGCACATGTTCGGGACTCATGACGGCTGCTCCTGGTTTTTTCCGCCGGAGCGTTTCTGGTGGGGGTTCTAAGAAGAAACCCACCGCCAGGTTCGCTTCAGGCGGTGGGTTGGAAACTTTTTCTAGCTTGCTAGCTGTTTCTCCGCGCGCCGGAAGCGAAAATAGTCGACTTCGACTTAGTCGAGGTAGTCGACATGGACGTCGTCGTGGTAATTCGCTTCGTCGCGGTGGAAATCATACTGAGGGAAAGGTTAGCACAAGAAAAAGCAGACGCAAAGTAAAGATTAGCAAAAAAGTCGGGAGCGGCTTCGGGAGGCTACAGAGGCGGGTGATGAGGCCCGGGGCAAAAAGGCCTTTGACCGCTAAGGACGCCTGAAAGCGCCACTTAACCTATTTATGTTCAATGACTTACACATAGCGACTAATTCCAACGGGACGGGTTTGACCCCGCAAGGGTCGGTGGGCGCAGGGTGCGCTGCCGGGGGATTTCAGCACGAAAGGAAAGAAAGCCATGAATGGAAAGAAGTGGTTAAGTGGACTATCTGCGCTCGCGCTGATCGCCCTCGCTGCAGGATGCGGCGGCGGAAGCGCAACCATGCCGGTGGTGCAGCAGCAGTCGGGGTTAGTATTTGTAAGCGGAACTGACGCACCTCTGCCGAGCGTCATTTCGTTCCAAGTGATGGTCACGGGCATTAGCGTGGCCGAGGGGACGAGCACACCTATCACGGTAACGAACGGGCCGCAGACGGTGGATTTCGCCAGACTGGATGGGCTGCACACGCTGCTGGACATGAACTCGATTCCGGCGGGGACGTACGATACAGTGTCGGTCGCCCTGGCTAGTCCACAGATCGTATATTTAAACGTCACAAATCCGCAAACCAATCCTCCCACGCCACCGACGATTAACACGTTGACGTCGACAACAACGCCGCCGGCGGTGCTTGGGACATCAACCGTGACGTTCAACCTGAGCAGTCCGTTGGTTGTGACCACCGGGCAAGTGGTCGGTCTGGCACTGGACTTCAAAATCGAAAAGTCGCTGGCGCTCGATCAGAATGGTCAGATTACGGGAATGATCAACCCAACGATGACTTTGAACGTCGTAACGCCCAGCGATGCCGACGCATACATCGATGAGTTTATTGCGGGGGTGACGACCGTCAACGCCACGGGGAATTCGTTCACGATCCAAGGGCCGCACGGTCGCGCGTATACGGTGAATGTAAACTCTCAGACGGAATGGGAAGGCGGCGACACCATCGACGACCTTTCCAATACGTCGATCGTAGCGATCTCCGGCACGCTGGACCGGACCGACGGGACGTTTCTGGCGGACACGGTGGCCATCCTTTCGCAGAACAGCTTTTACGCGGGAGGATTGATCACCTACGTGAATCCTCCTGTAAACACGGCGACGAGCTTCGATCTGTTTGTGCGCGACGTCCTGCCGGCGAACACGGGATTCACGTCCGACCAAATCTCAACGATCGACTTGACTGGCAACGAGAAGTACCTGGTGTATTGGATGCACAACGTCTTTTTGAATCCGGATTGGAGCAATGGTTTCTTCAACGCAGCGCTCCTGGTTCCGGGACAGCACGTAAGCATCGGCGGGCCATTAGCGAATGGGAACGTCACGGTGAAGCGCGTGGTGCTGCGGCATGAAGGACACACTGGGACGTTGGTGCCAAACAGTACAAACGTCGGCGCCAGCACCTTCCAGTTCAATTCAAATGGACTGGCGGGCGTGTTGTTCAACGGGCCGGTGACCGTTTACGTGACGCCGTTCACGACGTTCGGAGGCGGGCTGACGGGCCTCAATAGCCTCAGCAGCAATCCAACGAATACGTTGCGCGTGGTCGGCGTGGTGCTGAAGGATCCGATAAGCAGCCAGCCGGTGTTTGTGGCGCGTAGCGTGACGGAGCTGACAGACTAAGAGCTCAAAGCGCAAACGTAAAAATCATCCCAAACGAAAAAGGCCACCCCGGGAAATCGGGATGGCCTTTTTCGTTGGCGGACGCGCTGGGGGTACAAACTCGAGATGCAGAAAATCTTACGACTGGAAAATTAAACTCGAGCAGGTGAGGCCGGACTCGGCCTTTTGTAGTTCGGAGATATCGATCGGGATGACATGGAAGCCGCGGGCTTCGATGAGGACACGCGTGCGAGAGAAGGATGCAGGGAAAATCACCGTGTTGCCCAGGGCTAAGGCGTTTGCGGCGTGCGGCTCGGCGGGATCGACGTCGATCCATTCGAAGCCTGATAAGGGCGCTGCGTCGAACCAGGCGCGGTTGGCTAGAAGCGTATTGCGACCGAGTCCTGTGACCGCGGACTTGAGATGGAGACACCCGGTCACGCGGACGGCGACGACATCGTAATTATGAGGCGCGAGGATTGAGGCGAGCTGGCGGAGGCCCTCGGCGTTGCTGCGTTTTGTGAGGCCAACGAACAGTTTGCGGCCGATACGCAGGATGTCGCCCCCCTCGAGCGTGGCGGGAAGCGAAACGTATTCGAGCTCGCGAAATTTGGAAATGGCCTGCGCGAGCGAGGCGGCTTCGGGGCGGCGCGATTCGGTGCCGAGCGGAAAAATGACGGCGAGCTCATCGAGGACAATGGCAGGATCTTCGACGAACATGGAATCAGGAAGATTCGGCTCGGCGGAGAGTGAAATCACTTGCTTGCCTAATTTTCCAAGGAGCTGCTCGTAGGTGCGATGCTGCGCGCGAGCGATTTCGAGATCGATCGGCTGTCGGGGAATAAAGCTTAGCTCGCAATTTACGATGGCGGGACTGACCGCGCGCGTGATAGCGGTGAGCATCTTGCGACGCCAAGTTTACACGAGAAATTCGCGAAGGATTGAAGCGCGGCTGCGAAGAAGATAGACTCTGCGCGCCAGACCGGCTAGGGGGATGGGATGAGGGCTGTGCGGAGAGCGGGGAGCGGCGTGGCCGCGTGTGCGCTGATGCTTGGAATGTGCAGCGTGCTACGGGCGAAAACCGCGGAGGACAAGACCACGGCGGCAGTGGACGAGGTTTTTACGGACTACACAAAATCGGGATCGCCGGGATGCGCGGTGGCGGTGTATCGAGATGGGAGGGTGAGCTACGCGAAGGGCTATGGCCTCGCGAATATCGAGGAAGACGTTCCCATCACTCCGGAGTCCGTGTTCGACATCGGCTCGACCTCGAAACAATTTACGGCGGCGAGCATCCTCCTGCTGGAAAAGCAGGGGAAACTTTCCGTCAACGACGACGTCCGGAAATACATTCCCGAACTGCCTGACTACGGACAAAGGATCACCATACTTAATCTTCTAAATCACACCAGTGGGCTGCGCGACTATCTGGTGCTGATGGATCTGGCGGGCATCAACACGGATAGCGTGACGACGGACGAGGATGCGCTGCAGCTCATCACGCGGCAGAAGGCGCTGAACTTCGCGCCGGGTAGCGATTGGCTTTACAGCAACACAGGATTTTTTCTGCTGTCTGTGATTGTGAAGCGCGTGAGCGGCAAGACGCTTCGCGAATTCGCGGCGGAAAATATTTTCGATCCCCTGGGGATGACGCACACGCAGTACCGCGACGATCACACGGCACTGATTCGCGATCGCGCGATGGCTTACGACCCAAAAGAGCTCGCGGACGGCTACAAGCTGGACGTGTCCTACTTCGAGCAGACAGGCGATGGCGCTGTGCATACTTCCGTCGAGGATTTGCTGAAGTGGGATGAAAATTTCTACAGCGGGCAAGTTGGAGGAAAGGAGTTTTTGGCGGAGCTGCAGGAGCCGGGGAAGCTGAACAGCGGCAAAGTGCTCGATTATGCGAAAGGGCTGTTCATTGGGGAGTACCGGGGACTGCGCACCGTGAGCCACGGCGGGGCTTGGGGCGGATACCGGGCGGAACTTTTGCGATTTCCTGAACAGCATTTTTCCGTGGCGTGCTTGTGCAACCGGGGGGATGCGAATCCTTCAAGGCGCGCACGCGAAGTTGCGGATATTTATTTGGGCAGCATGATGAAGCCGAAAGAAGAAATGAAAGCTGCGAAAAGCGAAACATCCGAGAAAAAGCTGATTTCACTCAGTGCGGAGCAGCTGCGGCCCTACGGCGGCGATTATTGGAGCGACGAACTGGGCGTGGCGTACCGCCTGGGAATAGTGGATAACCGGCTGAAGGTGTTGGCCATATTGGACGGCAGCGGATTTCTTCATACGAGCACTCTTTTCCCAGAGGCGTTCGGCGCGACGGCCATGGATGAATTCAGTTTGAGCAAATGGCCGGTGAAAATTCGATTCGAGCGAGATTCGAATCAGGCGATCAGCGGATTTAAATTGGATGCGGGACGCACGCTGGACATGATATTTACGCGGCGTGTCGGCGCGGGCAAGTAGGAGGCTTGATGGAAGCAGAGCCGGGGACGAGTTCGGTAAGGCGGACGCTGGCTATCCTCGTAATCCTCATTGGAACGGCCGCGCTGTGGTGGCTGGGAGCAAGTGGAACAGATGCTGGGGCGACCAAAAGCGCCATCTACTGGCCGATCGCAGCGGAGAAAACACAAACAGGCGCGAACGATCCTCACCTTGCGGGTTCGTACCGCTTTGAAGATGGCGGCTGGATCTACGTGCATCTCGAGGGCGATCCGGCGACGGTCGGTTTTCAGCACGGCTATTTGCTGGGACCGGATATTGAAGATGCGTTCGCTGCGGTCAGCGCCGGGATGATGCACGACGCGCAGCGAGACTGGGCGTTCTTCCGGAAAGCCGCGCATGAAATGCTCGGGCCCAAAATCGACGCGGAATATCAGCAGGAGCTGCAGGGAATCGTGGACGGCTTGCACGCCAGGACCAACTCGAAACTGGATGTGGATGACATCGTGGCGATGAACGCGTTCGAAGAGCTGCCGGATTACTACGTTCCCTGGTACAACAAGCAACAGAAAGTGGCACACGCACCGAATTTGAAAAGCCCTCGGAATTGCAGTGCCTTTGTGGCCACGGGGAGCTGGACGAAGGATGGAAAGATCGTCATGGCGCACAATAACTGGACCAGTTATGTGAACGGCGAGCGCTGGCGGATTGTTTTTGACATCGTGCCGAAGAACGGCTACCGGATCTTGATGGATGGATTTCCGGGAGTGATCGTGAGCGACGACGACTTCGGAATCAGCAGCGACGGCTTGATGGTGACGGAGACGACCATCACACAATTTGAGGGATGGAATCCCAACGGGAAGGCGGAATTCGTACGAGCGCGGAAAGCGCTGCAATATGCGGACTCGATCGACGAATACGCCAAGATCATGCTCGACGGAAACAACGGCGGATACGCTAACGATTGGCTTCTCGGCGACCGCAAAACCGGCGAGATCGCGCAATTCGAGCTGGGGCTGAAGGCTTACAAATTGTGGCGGACGAAAAACGGCGCGTATGCAGGCTCGAATTGGGCGCGCGACCCGAAAGTGCTCCGCGAGGACGCGCCTAAATTCGATCCGAACGATCTGGGGAGTTCGCCGAATGCGCGTCGCGTGCGTTGGGAGCAATTGCTAAAGGAAAACAAGGGCAAGATCGACGTGAGTCTGGCGGAAAAAATGCTTGGCGATCACGTCGACAGCTACCAGCAGAGGCCGGAAACGAACGAGCGCACACTTTGTGGGCACGTGGATACCTCGCCCCGGGGCATCGAAATTTGGGGATGGGGGCCGTATTTTCCCGGTGGGGCCGTGCAAGGCAAAGCGACAGATTCCGAGATGACGAAAGAAATGAAGCTAGTAGCACGGGCTGGACATCCCTGCGGAGAAGATTTTCTCGCCAGGCCTTTTCTCGCTGCACATCCGGAATATGCCTGGCAAGCGCCTTACCTGCACGACATGAAAGCAGGCCCGTGGACGGAGTTTGCTTCCGGCGAAACTTCAGCGCCGAAAAAACTGCAGTGACCGAGTGAGGCGTCGCCCTTTAGACGGATCAGACAGAGCCGCGGGACATTCAGAAAGACAAGTCTACAGAGTTCGCTATGGCCAACGGCCGACTTGCGCGAAGTGAGAAAGCAATAGAGTGGTGATGGTGATTCCCGCGCCCAGAAGCATGCCGGCAAGGATCAAGCCAGCCACACCAATCGGGATCCAGAAACCGGAACGCTGCGCATGTGGCTCAGCCGCAGGAGGCGCAGTGGATGTCGAAGGGACCCGCTCGGGAACAGCACTTGCCGCGACCGGTGCCACCGGTACATGAGAGACGTCGGATCGCACCATGAGGCAATACCCTTTCCGCGGAATTGTCTCGATGTAGAGTGGCTCGTCCGTGGAATCGCCCAGGGCTTGGCGGAGCTTGTTCACCGTCGTGTTGACGTTGGCATCGTAATTGACGCGCGTGTCGGCGGGCCAGAGCCGCTGGCGCAACTCCTCGCGAGTAACGACCTCACCCGGCCTTTCGAGAAGCGCTACGAGAACTTGATACACCTTGCCCTGAAGTTTAAGTCTCAAGCCGTTCTTGGTTATTTCCTGGCGCCGCTGATCTACTTGAAATGGACCGAAACGGATAAAACGGGGGCCGTGTGGAGCGACAACGTTTGATTCTTCTTCCATGATGGATTCTGGGATTGGAGTGATGTTGGGAGTCATACGCCGGGTCCTTTACATGCAATTAGACGCACGAAACTTCTAACCGTTTACAAGCAAAGGCGAAATTTCTGCGAAGATGTTTCGTTCTCGCTTCTAGTTTCGAGATGGCTCAAGAAAGGGGCCATGCAACTGAAAAGTGAAACAGAGAGCGATAAGAGGGGGCGGAAATCAACATTTTTGAATGTGGCGAGCGCGCTCAGGACCATTGAAAGCACGTTTACGTGTGTCCGTAAATGCGACAGTGGTACTGTTCGGGCAACGCTCCGGGAGAATTTATCTCTCTTTAGGCTTTCTTTGGAACTATGACCGTCGTGAGGCTTCGAGGGCGACGCGGACGGCCGCGGTCACGGAAGATTCTCATTAGATGTCAAGTTTTCGGCGATCGCTAATTTGCGGCTCTTGCTTCGGCTTGCGGCAAGATCATGACTTCGACGCTGGACGGAAACCGTTTCGAGCGATAAATGCGCTGCGTGGCCTTCTGGTAGTCGGATTCCTTGGCCTCGAAAATGTTGGGAACGAACTTCTGTGGGTTGCGGTCGTAGAGCGGAAACCAGGTGCTTTGCACCTGCACCATGATGCGATGACCCTTTTTGAAGACGTGATCCTGTGTGTGCAGATCGATGCTGAATGGGGTCACTTCGCCCGGCTTGAGCGGCTCCGGCTTCTCGAAAGAATTGCGGTAGCGGCCGCGAAAAATCTCATCGGAGATCATCAGCTCGTAGCCCGAAAGTTTCCAGTCGTCCGGATATTTCTGCGGGTAAACGTCGATCAATTTGACGATCCAATCGCTGTCGCTGCCAGTCGTGGAAGCAAATAGCTTTGCGGTGACTTGGCCCGCGAGCGTCACGTCTTCCGTTAATTCGTCCGTTTGCCAGGTCAGCACATCGGGGCGGTCATCAACGAAACGCTGGTCTTGCACGAGCCAAGTGTACCAGCTTCCGGGATGATCCTCGGGATAAGTCATGTCGATGGGGCGATGGCGATAAGGCACGGGATGCGCGGGATCGCTGACATAGCTATCCGAAGCGTCAGCGGAGACCGCTTGCGGAGGGTCGAAGGAAAGTTTTCCATTTTCGCCGAAATAGAGATTGCGGATTTGCGCCTGGCGCGGAGGCCAGGAATCAAATTGAACCCAGTTGTCGCTGCCCGTTTGAAAGAGCAAAGCTTCCTTGAGCGGCAGCGCACCTTTACCCTTGAGCCAGTAGGCAAACCAGGGCGCCTCAATGTGCTGGCGAAAATAGACGGCAGTATCGCTGGCAAAAGGAATCTCGCCCAGCGATTTGCCTGGACCGTAGCCCCAGCCGCCGTGATTCCACGGCCCGGCGACGAGATAATTGACATGCTTGGAATCGGATTTTTCCAGCCGCGCATACGTCGACATGGGGCCGTAAAAATCCTCTTGGTCCCACCAGCCGGCGACGTTTAGATTGGGAACGGTGGGTTGCTTCAACCCATAGGCCACGGCGTGGCGTTTCCAAAAATCGTCGTAACTTGCGTGAGCGACGAATTCATTCCAGGTCGGCAATTTTCCATGAAAGTATTCCGCGTTGGCGTTCGAGAGCGCGCCGAGACGCAGATAAAAATCATAAACGTCGAAGCGGTCGAAAGAGAAACTGAAGTTCTCGTTCGAGGATTCGAGCAAGGCGGTATATTCAAAGGCATAGCTGAGGCGGAAGGCGCCGTTGTGGAAGAAGTCGTCGCCGAGCCAGGTGTCGCCCATGCAGGCTTGTTCCGAGGCGGCCGCAAGCGCGGGATGCGGATGGATCATTCCCATGTCGACGAGAAAGCCGTCGTAGGAAATGCCGTCGAGGCCGACGCGGCCGTTGTTGTTGGGGACATTTTTCACGAGCCAGTCGATGGTGTCGTAGGTATCGGTACTTTCGTCGACGCCGTTGTGATCGCTCGGGTCGTGCAAGGGCCGAAGCATGACGAACTTGCCTTGAGAGCCGTAGCGCCCGCGAATATCCTGAAACGCGAAGATATAGCCATCGGGAACCATGTCCGCGTAGCGATAGATCATGCGGCTGATCCCGCCATCCGCGCTGGCAATGCCGTACGGCGTGCGGCCCAGGAGAATCGGCAAAGGTTCCGTGGCGTTCTTCGGTGTATAGAATTCGGTGTGCAGCTTGACGCCGTCACGCATGGGGATCATCACATCCGTTTTGTTGAAGAGCGCCGAGAAATCGAGACGCTGAGGCTGCGATGCGGCTCCAAAGAGCGGCACGAAAACAAGGGCTGCTGCTACAAGGAAAAGAGCGGCGCTGGCTGTTTTACGGATGGAATGCATCGAAACTCCCCCGAAGTAACGCGGATAACCGGCATTTCTGCAGCGAGGCTGAGAATACCACAAGAGATTCCGCGCGCCATTCCCGCGAGGATGCCTTTTCCTTGCGAGAATGCCGTCCACGGAGGAAAAAATCGGCCGCTAGTTGTCCCCCGCCGGCGGCAGGATGGATAGCACGACTCCCGAAGGATATTCCTTCGAACGATAGATATGTTGAGTGGCCTTCTGGAAGTCCGACTCCTTCGCTTCAAAAATATTGGGGACAAATTTCTGCGGATTGCGGTCGATGATCGGGAACCAGGTGCTTTGCACTTGGACCATGATGCGATGGCCCTTTTTGAAGACGTGGTTGGCGGTGTGGAGATCAATGGTGAACGGCGTAATCGCGTTGGGCGTGATGGGCTCCGGCTTTTCAAAGGATTTGCGGAAACGGCCGCGGAAAACTTCGTCCGAAATCATCAATTCGTAGCCGGAGAGTTTCCAGTCCACGGGATACTTTTCTGGATAAACGTCTATCAGCTTCACAACCCAATCCGAATCGCTGCCCGTTGTGGATGCGAATAGTTTCGCGGTCACTTGCCCGGCCAGCGTCACGTCGTCCTTGAGTTCGTCAGTTTCCCAGGTCAGCACGTCCGGGCGATTGTCCACGAAGCGCTGATCCTGCACCAGCCAGGTGAACCATCCGCCGGGATGATCCTGGGGATAGGTCATGTCGATGGGGCGATGGCGATAGGGCACGGGATGAGCGGGATCGCTAATGTAGCTATCAAAGGCTCGCGTGGCGGCCGTCTTTGGCGGATCGAAAGAAAGTTTGCCGTCTTCGTGGAAGTACAGCTCGCGCTGCGCCGCGTCATGCGGAGGCCAGGAATCAAACTGCACCCACTTGTCGCTCCCGGTCTGAAAAAGCAGCGCTTCCTTGAGCGGCAGATTGCCTTTGTTCTTGAGCCAGTAAGCGAACCAGGGCGCTTCAATTTTTTGGCGGAAATAGAGGCCGGTGTCGCTGCCGAAGGAAATAGGCCCGAGAGAATCGCCCAAACTGCGGCCCCAGCCGCCGTGATTCCAGGGGCCGGCCACGAGATAATTCAGGTGGTCGGGATCATGTTTCTCGAGGAGCTGATAGATTTTCATCGGCCCGTAAAAATCCTCCTGATCCCACCAGCCGGCCACGTTCAGATTCGGCACCGTCGGATTCTTCAGGATGTAAGGCATGGCTTCCTGTTTCCAAAATGCATCGTAATTCGGATGTGCGACAAAATTGTTCCAGGTAGGCAGAGCCCCGTGGGTGTACTTTTTGTTAACGTTGGATAGCGCGCCGAGGCGCAGATACCATTCGTACGTGTCGAAGAGGTCGAACTGAAAGGCGAAATTCGTTTTTCCCGTTTCCATCATGGTGGAGTATTCGTAGCCGTAGCTCAGCCGGAATGCGCCGTTGTGATGAAAATCGTCCCCAAGAAACATATCGGCGGGGGAAGCCTGCTCGGAAACGGCTTTGAGTGCGGGATGCGGGTGAAGCATGCCCATGACGGTGAGCCAGCCACCATAGGAAATGCCCACGAGGCCGACGCGGCCGTTGTTGTGCGGGACGTTTTTCACCAGCCAGTCGATCGTGTCGTAAGTATCCGTGCCTTCGTCGATCGCTTTAGGATCTTTCGGATCACGCACCGGGTGCTGCATCACAAAAGTTCCCTCGGAGCCGTAGCGACCGCGAATATCCTGAAACACAAAGATGTAGCCATCGGGAATCATCTCGGCATAGCGCGTAAGGACGCGGCTAAAGCCTTTGTCATCGTCGTGCAATCCGTAGGGCGTCCGCTCCATGAGGATGGGCAACGGCTCGGCAATGTTTTTTGGCGTGTAAATTTCCGTGTGTAGCTTGACGCCGTCGCGCGCGGCGGTCATTACGTCCGTTTTGTCAAAGAGCAGCGAATAGTCCGGCGGAGCCGGCGCCTGCGCGCGGCCCGTCAGCAAGAAGAGCAGCAACGCGACGACGACCCAAGCATAGACTCTGCCGTTCCACAACAAACGCATCCTCATAGGGCCCGCGAATCGCATAACAATTTCCTCCAACAACCACTACCTAGAATCAAGTGACCCGACCTGGGTGAGGATAGTACACGAAACACGCGGAGAAACAGATGTTTCTATTTTCGAAGGGTGCCGTGGGGGACTTAAGGGAGAGACAGTCAAGAATGCCTGTCCCGCACGATGTCCCTCTGCTAAACTATAAGATGCTCGACCGCACCTGAGAACAAAGGAGATTCGTCCGGGCTGCTGGTTGTTTCAGCAGCTATTTTTGTCTTCGCAGGGACTGCCCGGCGGCAGTCCGCAGACCGACGCAGAAATCATGAGCCAAAATATCCGCAACATCGCCATTATCGCGCACGTGGACCACGGCAAAACGACCCTGGTCGACGCCATGCTGCGCCAAAGCGGAATTTTCCGCGCCAATGAAGCGCTTGTCGAGCGCGTGATGGACTCGAACGACCTCGAACGTGAGCGCGGCATCACCATCCTTGCAAAAAACACGGCGCTTTTTTTCCACGATACGAAGATCAACATTGTCGACACGCCCGGCCACAGCGATTTTGGCGGCGAGGTCGAGCGCGCGTTGCGCATGGTGGACGGCGTCGTGCTGCTGGTCGACGCCAGCGAAGGACCCCTGCCGCAGACGCGCTATGTTCTTCAGAAAGCGCTGGCGGCCAAACTGCCGCCCGTGATCGTGCTGAACAAGATCGACCGCACCGACGCGCGCGCGAAAGAAGTCCTCGACGAAATCTACGATCTCTTCATCGATTTGGACGCCACGGAAGACCAGCTCGATTTCCCCGTCGTCTATACGAACGCGCGCGACGGCGTTGCGCACCGGCAAATCGGGGACAGCTCGAACGATTTGCTTCCCCTTTTCGAGACCATCGTAAAGAGCATTCCTGCGCCTCCCGGTGATCCGGATGGTGTGCTGCAAATTCAGGTGATGAATCTTGACTACAGCGATTTTCTAGGACGCATCGCGATTGGCCGCGTGTTTAACGGCACGCTCAAACGCGGCGAAGAGGTCGGCATCAGCAAACTCGACGGAAAACTCGAATCCACGCGGATCACCAAGCTTTACACCTTCCGTGGATTGGAGCGCGACGAGGCGCAGGCGGTTGGCGCGGGCGATCTCGTCGCCATCGCCGGCGTGGAAGGAATTCAGATCGGCGAAAGCATCACGGATCTCGCGGCGCCGGCTCCTCTCGAGCCGCTTCTGATCGACGAACCGACCCTCGCCATGATTTTTACGGTGAACAGCAGCCCCCTCTCGGGCAAGGAAGGCAACTATGTCACATCGCGCGACTTGCGCGATCGTCTGCAAAAAGAATTGCTCACCAACGTTTCGATTCGCGTCGAGGATACGGACACGCCGGAATCTTTTCGCGTGCTCGGGCGAGGCGAACTTCAGCTCGCCATCCTCATCGAAACCATGCGCCGCGAAGGATTCGAGTTGATGGTCGGCAAGCCGGAAATTGTGGTGCGGACCGAAAACGGCCGCAAGCTCGAACCACTCGAGCGCCTGGTCATCGACGTGCCCGAAAGCTTCATCGGCATCATTCTCGAAACTTTGGGTAGCCGGCGCGGCGAAATGCTCAAAATGAGCAACCATAATTCCGGCCGTGTGCGCATGGACTTCAAAATTCCTTCGCGCGGACTGATCGGACTGCGCAGCCAGTTGCTTACGGATACGCGCGGTACCGCGCTGGTTCATTCGATTTTCGATGGTTGGACGGAATACGCCGGCGAAATGGCGCTGCGCCCGACAGGCGCGCTCGTCGCCGACCGTCCCGGCCCATCGACTGCTTTCGCGCTGTGGAACTTGCAAGAGCGCGGCGAACTGTTCATCGGGCCCGCCGTGGAAGTCTACGAAGGCATGGTCATCGGAGAAAATTCGCGCGAGCAGGATATGGAAGTGAACGTCACCAAGGAAAAGAAGCAGACAAACATGCGTTCATCTAGTGCGGACGAGGCGATTCGACTGATACCCCATCGCGAACTCAGCCTCGAGCAGGCGATTGAATTCATCGCCGACGACGAGTTCGTCGAAATCACTCCAAAATCGATTCGCCTTCGCAAGAAAGTCTTGCAAGCCAACAAACGACCCCGCCGCTGGCAGGAAATTCGCGCCAGCCACGAAGCCGCGCGCTGAAAATTTCCTTCGCGAGCCGTGAGCCTTCTAGTGGCCGGATTCGACGAGCAATTCCGCCATATACTGCTTCCAAATCTCCGCCCAGGTATGAGTGCCATGGCCGTGCGTATGCTGGCTGGCAGGGATTAAAACGAATCTCCCATTTTTGATTTTCTTGACCTCCTGCTCGGCGATGCCCAGTCCTGGCGGATTAATAAAATCGTCCGCCGAATTGATCCACATCGTCGGCGCCTTGATTTTGCCCAATTCCCCGGAGGGATCGTAATCGCGCGCGAAAAAAGTCATCGAGATATCTGTCGGCGTCGTCGCGCGTCGGCAGCATTTTCTGCATAGGAATTGGCGCGCTTCCCGCGATCAAGAGCAAATCCAACGCTGTCCGCAACGCCTGTTTGGGTTCTTCCTTGTATTCGCCGCCCATCCATTCCGAATCGTCGCGAATCGCGTCCATCACCATCTTGCGCCAGATGCGGTTGCGTCCCGCAATTTGCACCGGCAAGCACGCCAGTGGCATCAGCGCGTCCATGAAATCCGGGTACATCTCGCCCCACATGAAAGAATGCATGCAGCCCATCGAAGTGCCCATCACCAGACGAAGATGATTCACGCCAAGCCCTTCGCTCACGAGCCGGTAGTGCGCGGTGACCATGTCGTTGTAATCGTATTGCGGAAAGTGCGCACGTAAACCATCGCTGGGCTTGGACGATTTTCCATGGCCAATTCCGTCAGGAAGAATAATGTAGTAGCGCGAAGCATCGAGGAGCTCGCCCGGGCCAAACAACACACCCGCAAATTGGGGCGCGAAAAATTGATGCCCGGATCCGCCGGTTCCATGAAGGATGAGCACGGCATTGGTCGTGCGTCCCGCGGCGTCGCGTACAGGCTTGCCGAGCGTGGTGTAATGCAATCGCAATTCCGGCAGCGATTCGCCGGAATCAAAGTGAAAATTGTGAATCACAAAGTCGCCTTCCGTGGCCGTGGCGGGTGCCGGCGGCAGCTGCGCGGAGCAAGACACGGACAGGAAAAAGGCGATTGCCAGCATTTGGCCAAACCTTATGCTGAAACGCTTGAGCATCTCTCACCTCTTCGGGCGCGAATCTATCACAAACCGGCGAGCACGGCTTTCAGTGCGCGTCCGCTCCCACAACCCTTGTGTTGCCGCGCTCCCGTGAATAGACTGCAACGCGCAACAACATTCCCGGTCCCCGAGGTGATTCGATGCGAAGAATTTTTCTGAGCAGTTTGTGCCTGCTACTTCTGGCGTCTGTCTCCTGGTGTCAGACGAAGCTTACGCTCTCACCCGCAGTGACCGCTTTTGTGAAAGAAGACGCGCATGTCCTCGCGCTGGCGCATGTGCGTGTGGTGGACGGCACCGGCGCCGCTCCTCGCACGGATCAAACGCTGATCATCGAGGACGGGAAAATTGCTGCGCTCGGCGACGCCGCCACGACAAAAATTCCTGACGGCGCGAAAGTGCTCGATCTCTCCGGCCACACCGTAATTCCCGGCCTCGTCGGCATGCACGACCACATGTTTTATCCGTCGCCCGACGGCGGCCTTCCTCTTTATCCGGAACACGCCCAGAGTTTCCCCGCCTTTATTTGGCAGGCGGCGTTACTTCGCTTCGAACCACGGGGAGCCTCGAACCCTATACGGATCTCGAGCTCAAGAGGGCCATCGACGCGGGAAAAATCGTCGGCCCCAAAATTCATGTCACCGGCCCCTATCTTGAAGGACCCGGGGCTTTCGCTTTGCAGATGCATCAGCTAAGAGATGCCGAAGACGCGCGTCAAATGGTCGAATATTGGATCGCGCAGGGTGTCACTTCTTTTAAAGCCTACATGAACATTACGCCGGACGAACTTTCTGCCGCCATCAAAGCGGCGCATGCGCACGGAATTAAGGTCACCGGCCACCTCTGCTCTATCGGTTTTCGCGAAGCAGCCGCGCTCGGCATCGACGACCTCGAACACGGCATCGAAGTGGACACCGAGTTTTATCCCGAAAAAAAGCCGGGCGTCTGTCCCAACCCGGGAGCGGCCGCGAAAGCGCTTCTCTCCGTCGACATCACGAGTGCGCCCATGCAAGATATGATTCACGATTTGATCGCGCATCACGTCGCGGTTACTTCCACGCTCCCCGTGTTCGAGACCTCCGTGCCCGGGCGCGCGCCGCTCGATAAGCGCGTTCTGGACGCCATGACACCCGAAGCACGCATTGCCTATTTGACGAGGCGCGCGCACATTTCCGATAACGCTGCTACTTCCGATGCCGCGGCCATCTTTAAAAAAGAAATGGAATTCGAGCACGATTTTTCAAAGCAAGGTGGCCTTCTGTTGGCGGGACTCGATCCCACGGGATACGGCGGTGTGATCGCCGGCTTTGGAGACCAGCTCGAAGTCGAACTGCTCGTCGAAGCGGGCTTCACGCCCGTGGAAGCCATTCACATTGCGACGTCCAATGGCGCTGAATTTCTAGGCGAACTCAATGAAATCGGCACGCTTGCGGTCGGAAAGGCAGCCGACATCGTCGTCTTGCAGGGTGACCCTTCGACCAACATCAAGGACATAGAAAACGTCGAGCTCGTCTTCAAGGATGGTGTCAGTTACGACTCGGCCAAACTTATCGACTCGGTCAAAGGGCTCGTCGGCCTCCGTTAGCTGCAGCCATGTACGCGCTCGGTCGAGATAGTCCCCTCTTACAGGCCGCCATGGACGGGACTGTGCGCAACCAAGCGCACCCCCGCGGCACCCCTCAATCCGGCAGCTTGCAGAAGTGTCCGCGATGCGCAAAAGCATACCCCAAACTGTGATCAGTGTTTTACAAAGGCGCTACACAGGGATAAATTGGGGGTGGATGGCGCTGGAGTCTGCGTGGCGGGCGTGGTGGCCCAATTCCAACTTTTCCCCGCGCAGGGAATGTTGTACAGTCTAGCGCTCATGTACAGTCCGCTGCTGAACCATTGCGACGAAATGGCTTAGCAAACTGGTAGTCCTCTCAGGCGGAGTTTTCACACTGAGTTAAAGGTGGAATCCGTGAATATTGGACCCTCGAACGGGGCCTCAAACTCGCACTGCACGATTGCCGCAACGGCCACGGCTTTGCCGCCGTATACGATGACCCGCGACGAGGTGAAATACTATATGGGGCGGGTCTTCGACATTCCGGACCGGCGTCTTGAAGCGCTGATGTCTATTGCGGACAACGCCCAAGTGTACAAGCGCTACTCGATTTTTCCCATCGAATATACCGTCGAGCCCCGCCCGCTTTCCAAGACCAACCAGGAATACATCGAGCACGCGGTGAAGCTCGGTCGTCAAGCTGCGGAAGAGTGTTTACAGCGCGCTGGCTTGCGCCCCGATGAAGTCGATCTCATCATCACCGTCTCCTGTACCGGATTCATGATCCCTTCCTTGGACGCCCATCTGATCAATCTCATGGGCTTCCGTTCGAATGTTCGCCGCATGCCCTTCACCGAACTAGGCTGCGCCGCCGGAGCCATGGCTCTCGGGCGCGCGGCCGATTACTTGAAGGCTCACCCCGGCGAAAATGTGCTGATTATTTCTGTCGAGCTACCTTCGCTCACCTTTCAGCGCAAGGACATCACCCAAGCGAATTTGATCTCCTCGATTCTATTCGGCGATGGAGCTGCCGCGGTATTGGTGAGCGGAAAAGCGGAGAAGGGACCGAAAATTCTGGTTTCAGAAACTTACACCTTCCCCGATTCTCTCGATGCCATGGGCTTTGATTTGCGCGATTCGGGCTTTCACATTTTGCTTTCTAAAGACGTCCCCGAAATGATCGGCCTGAAAATTCGCGGCCTCGTGGATGGATTCCTCGAGCGCCATGGCCGCAAGCAAGAGGACATTAAAGGATGGATTTTGCATCCCGGCGGCGCGCGCTTGCTGGGGAATGTCGAGAAGGAATTGGGACTCTGCAAATGTGACACCCAGCCGTCCTGGGACGTTCTGGGCAATGTCGGAAATCTTTCCAGTGCCACCATTCTCTTTATCTTGCAAGAATGGCTGGAAAAGCGGCCTCTCAAGTCTGGCGAATATGCGTTCGCAGCGGCCTTTGGCCCGGGATTCAGCGCCGAATTTCTCTTGCTGCAATGGACCTGAGCGTCATCGCGTTTCTCGGCCTGCTGCTGGCGGTGGCTTTGCTTCGCATCGGCGAGCTGCGAATCTCGCGACGGCATCAGCGCGAGATGATCGCTCGCGGCGCCGCAAAAGTGGACGAGCCGCGATTTCGCTGGATGGTCGTTCTCCATACCGTTGTCCTCATCGGTGCCGCGGTGGAAGTCGTGTTCCTTCATCGCCCTTTCATCCCCGTCCTGGCTGCAGTCATGTTTGCAATTTTTCTGGCCGCGAACGTCGTTCGCTGGTGGGTGATCCGCACCTTGGGAAACCATTGGAATGTGCAAGTAATGGATTCCACGAGCCTCGGTGTTATCTCTTCGGGCCCGTTCCGCTATGTTCGCCACCCAAATTACGCGGCGGTGTTCGCTGAGATGCTTTCTCTCCCCCTGATCCACACGGCTTGGATAACCGCCATCGCCGGCTCGCTCACGCACATTGGTGTTCTCTCGATGCGCCTCTCCACGGAGGAGCGCGTTCTGCTGGCCAACCCGGAATACCGCGCCACCATGGCTAATAAACCGAGGTTCTTGCCGAGGGTTTTCTGAAAATACGAAAGAGATTTTTCTGGCGGATCCTAATCCTTTCTGCATTCGTTTTGCTCGCCGCCTCCCTGTCCTGCGCACAAGCACCAGCCGATGGGAGCGATTCCGCGTTCACGGAAGTGCCGGAGCTAAAGGAGGGATTTCGCCTGCTATATGTGCAGAAGTATCCGGAAGCCAGGGTAAAGTTCTCTGCATGGACCTCGGAACACCCCGCCGACCCGTTCGGTTTTGTGGCCACGGCGGCCAGCTATCTCTTTGAAGAGTTCTACCGGCAAGGCGTAATGACCAGCGATTTCTTTCTAGATGACAAGAGGTTTCTGCGGGGAATCGAGGGCAAACCCGATCCCGAGCGCATGAAGAACTTTCGCGATGCATTGGAACAGGCCCGCAATCTCTCCAAAGAGCGCCTCGAGAACGACAAGCATGACGCCGCTGCGCTCTTTGCGTTGACTCTCGCGGCCGGCATGGAATCCAACGCGGACAGCATCCTTGAAAAAAGGCATGTGGATGGCCTCAAGAGAATGAAGGACGCCAACGAGCACGCAAAACTACTCTTGGCGGGGCGCACCGATGCAAATGATGCCTGGGTCGCGCCGGGCTCGGCGGATTACATCATCGGCTGCCTCTCCGGCGGCGTTCGGGCGGTTCTTTGGTTTGGCGGCATCCATGGCGACAAGAAACTTGGCATGGAGTTGGTCGGCAAAACGGCCGAGAAAGGCCGCTACCTCAAGCCATTCGCGAAAGTCCTTCTGGCGTTGGCAGCCCGCCGCGAAAAGCAAAACGCCTTGGCTCAAAAGCTCTTGCAGGAACTAACTGAAGAATTTCCAGACAGCCCGCTCTTCGCCTCGGAATATGCAAAGGCCTTGGGCCGGCCAATTCCAGCGGAGATGAAGCCTAATTAGATTCGTGGTGCCGATAAATTCTAATCTCGAGGCACACCTTTGGGCTTTGGTCACCTTCGCGATTGCTCCTCGTTCGTTGTTGATTCGGGCGTTGTTTATCCCACCGTTGTTTTTTCAAGTGCTACGCAAATTTTTCCGCTTTGGGATACTGGTACACTAGAGTCGCTTTTCCGGAACGCCCCATCCGGTGAGCATACTGAAAAGGCGGTGGCGTTTGTTCCAACAGGACACTTTGAAAGGCCGGGCAATCTTCCTCACGGGTGGTGGAAGCGGCTTGGGTCGTTCCATGGCTTTGCGCTTCGCGGAGCTTGGTGCCCGCATGTTCCTCGTTGGCCGCCGCGAAGAACCTCTGAAGGAAGTTTGCTCGGAGATTCATCGCGCGGGAGGCTCGGCCGCTTTCACCACTTGCGACGTCCGTGACTACGGCGCCGTGGAAGCCGCCGCAGAAAAAGCCGAGCAGCAATTTGACCGCATCGATGCCGTCGTCAACAACGCCGCCGGAAATTTCATTGCCCGCACCGAAAAACTCTCTCCTAACGCCTTCAACACCGTCGTCGGCATCGTCCTTAATGGCTCCTTTCACTGTACCCAGGCCTTCGCCAAACGTTGGATCGCGCAGAAACTCGGCGGCGACGTCCTCAACATCGTCACCACCTACGCCGCCGCCAACAGCGGCTCCGGATTCATCGTGCCCTCGGCCTGTGCGAAAGCTGGCGTGCTCGCTATGACCCGCTCGCTCGCCGTCGAGTGGGCCAAGTATCACATCCGCCTGAACGCCATCGCCCCGGGACCCTTCCCCACCGAAGGCGCTTGGTCCCGCCTCATGCCCTCGAAACAGTTTGAAGACCACTCCAAAGACAAGCACCCCATGAAGCGTTTCGGCCGCCACGACGAACTCACCAATCTCGCCGCCTTCCTCCTGAGCGACATGGCCGAATACATCAACGGCGAATGCGTCGTCATCGATGGCGGCCAGTGGCTCCGCGGCGCCGGCGAGTTCAACGACCTGCTTATGCTCCCCGAATCCGCCTGGGAATCCCTCGAAGCTGCCCGCACCAAGAAATCCTAACGTCTTCCATCGCCGCATTCCGTGCCTTTCTCCCGACCGCCTTGACCGCAATCCACCGCGCCGATAAGCTTAGAGTTTCTCCTTCCAGGTGAGCCAACCATGGAGCAAGTGGTAGAGCAGCTGCAGGTCACATTGCCGGATGGCAAGGTCCAAGAGGTGCCCAAGGGCACGACTCCGGCTGAGATCGCGCGCAAAATTTCTCCCCGTCTTGCCGACGCCGCCCTCGTCGCCCGTGTTACCGCGACAAACGGCATTCCTCTGCCCAACGCGCCCGACGACGGCGAACTGATTGACTTGCGCCGCCCGCTCGAAGGAAACGTCAAGCTCCAAATCCTCACCGAAAAAGATCCCGACGCGCTCTTCGTTTTCCGCCATTCCGCCGCCCATCTCCTCGCCGCCGCCGTGATGGAGCTCTATCCCAACGTCAAGCTCGGCATCGGCCCGCCCATCGACACTGGCTTTTTCTACGAATTCCTCCGCGACGAACCTTTCACTCCCGAAGATCTTGCTAAAATTGAAAAAAAGATGCACGAGCTCGCCGCGCAAGACTTGCCCAACGAGCGCAAACTCATACCCAAGCCCGAAGCTCTCGAGCTCTACAAAAAGAGCAACCAGGTTTTCAAGTGCGAACTCGTTGAAGAAAAAGCCAACGAGCTGATGGTCTCGTTTTACACCACAGGAAAATTCATCGACTTCTGTCGCGGCCCGCACATCCCCTCCACCAAGCGCATTACTGCGTTCAAGCTCATGAGCGTCGCTGGCGCCTACTGGAAAGGCCAGGAAGGCAATCCGCAGCTCCAGCGCATTTACGCCGCGTGTTTCTTCTCGCAAAAAGAGCTCGATGAACATCTTCACCGCCTTGAAGAAGCCAAGCGCCGCGATCATCGCAAACTCGGCGTCGAACTCGAACTCTTCAGCATTCAGGAAGAAGCCGGCCCCGGCCTCATTTTCTGGCATCCCAAAGGCGGCCTCATCCGCAAAATCGTCGAGGACTGGCTCCGCGATGAACTCCTCAAGCGCGGCTACGATCTCGTTTACACCCCGCACATCATGCGCCTCGACCTCTGGAAAACCAGCGGCCACACCGGCTTTTACAAAGACAGCATGTTCGGCCCCGTCGAAGTCGAAAAAGCCGATTACCAGCTCAAGCCCATGAACTGCCCGGGCCACATTCTCATCTACAAATCCAAGCTCCACAGCTACCGCGATCTCCCAGTGCGCCTTGCCGAACTCGGCACCGTCTATCGTTACGAACGCAGCGGCGTCCTTCACGGCCTTCTCCGCGTCCGCGGCTTCACCCAGGACGACGCGCACATTTTCTGCGCGCCTTCTCAAATCGAATCCGAAGTCGAAGCCTGCGTCGACTTCGCTTTCGCCGTAATGAAAAATTTCGGCTTCGACAAATTCGAAGTTGAACTCTCCGATTGGGACGCCTCTCATCCGGAAAATTATGCTGGCAAGCCCGAAGACTGGCAGCGCGCCACCGCAGCTCTCGCCGAAACCATGAAGCGCCTCAACATTCCCTACAAAACCATCACTGGCGAAGCCGCCTTCTACGGCCCCAAAATCGACGTCAAGCTCATTGACGCCATCGGCCGCCCCTGGCAGCTCACCACCGTCCAGTTCGATTTCAATCTCCCCGCGCGTTTCGGCCTCGAGTACGTCGCCGAAGATGGCGCCAAGCATCAACCGCTCATGGTCCATCGCGCCCTGCTGGGCTCCGTCGAACGCTTCTTCGGCATCCTCATCGAGCACTACGCCGGCGCTTTCCCGCTCTGGCTCGCGCCCGTACAAGTCCAAATCTGCCCCGTCAGCGAAAAGGTCGCCGACTACGCCAAGCACGTCACCGAAACTCTCAAGCGCCACAACATTCGCGTCCATCTCGACGACCGCAACGAAAAGCTCCCAGCCAAAATCCGCGACGCCCAGCTCCAAAAAATTCCCTACATGCTCATCGTCGGCGCCAAAGAAGCCGAAGCCGGCACCGTCTCCGTCCGCCATCGCAGCAAAGGCGACCAAGGCCCCAAGCCGCTAGCCGAAGTCGTCGCCGCGCTGCAAGACGAAGTCTCCAATCGAGCGTTGTCATGAAGCCGTACATACGTTTCTCGGCAGCTATCGTATGTCCGCCGAATACCTAGTTCCGCGCGACGACCTCTCAAGCGTAGCGGACGTGGATCTGTTCTGGGCCGTGGTTAAGCCGATGTGGAATGACCTCGATTTCTACGGTCACCCAAGGAAGGCGAATGAGTTTTTCGAGAAGGCCAGCGCGTCTCAAGGCGCAATGATTGCGATTTGGTGGTGCCGATCGGAAGTATGCAACGGTGGCTTCGATCAGTTTTTCTGGAACAGCACCGGAATGATCTGGCCGCAGGCGCTCAACGGATTTCGCCTTGTCGGCGCCGATTCATATGCGGCCCTCTTAGCGGATGCGCTGAAAATGTTCCCGGGGTCAATCGCTCCCCTCAATAGAAATGAACGAGATCAAGCTCTGGAATCTAATAGTGACCGCATGTCAGTTTTCGACCCCATTGATGAAGCATTCTTCGCTCTCGAACGTGATACGGACCGAAACCTAGACTGCATTTGCGCGAAGTACATACGCTCGCATCCGGCAGAGTTCTTCAAGGATTGAGGAGTGTTGTGTGCGCCAAACATTTCCACGCCGAACATTTCTGGCTCTAGCTGCGGGCGCTGCCGTGGTAGCGCCCCGCATCACATTTGCCGCGAATGAGGCTCCAGCCATGCTCGACCACATCCTCCTCGGCTGCAACGACCTCGATCGAGGCATCGACTTCGTCGAAAAACACACCGGCGTTCGCGCCGCATTCGGCGGCGTCCACCCCGGACGCGGTACCCGCAATGCGCTCCTCTCCCTCGGCGAAAAACACTATCTCGAAATCATCGCCCCCGATCCTCAGCAGCCCAACGCGCCCGACCATTACGGCCTGCAAAAACTCACCGAGCCTCGTCTCGTCACCTGGGCCGCTCATCCCGGCGATCTAACTCAATTCGCCTCTCACCTCACCGCCGCATCGATCGCCTTCGAAGGTCCAACACCCGGCTCGCGCCAACGTCCCGACGGCCGCCTCCTCCAATGGAAAACTCTCAATCTCAAAGATGACCGCGAAGGCCTGCTTCCCTTCTTCATTGAATGGAGCCCAGACACCATCCACCCTTCCGCCGACGCCCCCTCCGGCTGCAAGACCTTCGGCTTCAGACTCGTCGCTCCCGATAATTCCGAACTGGAGGACTTGTGCAAACTTCTCGAGCTCGATGTTTCCGTTACCCACGGCGCACCATCGGAGTTCTTTGCCAATATCCTCGGACCCCGCGGCGGCGTCCTGCCACTTGGATCCAAATCCCGAAGTCGGCTCATCGCCCAGAGGTAATCGTGCCCGGACCAACCCTTGTTCAATTACGCCCGCCGCATGCTATACTTTGAAACCCGTCCCCGGCTGCTTTCCTGCCGTGTCGACGGCGTCACATTGATTCGAGGCCCAGCCCGGCGAGGCGGGCAAGCAGGCGCCTTTTAGCACTTAGGGGGGAATATCGCAGAACGCAGCTTCCGGCAGAGCGATCGCATCCGCGTCAACGAGCGGATTCGCGCTCGCGAAATCCGGGTGATTGATGAAGACGGCGGCCAGCTTGGCGTCATGCAGCCATTCGAGGCCATGAAGTTGGCGCGCGAGCGCGGGCTTGACCTGGTGGAAATTTCGCCGACGGCGGATCCTCCAGTTTGCAAGATTACCGACTACGGCAAATATCTTTACCAAGCCAACAAAAAGGCGCACGAACAACGCAAGAGCAGCCGTGGCTCGCAGCTAAAAGAAGTAAAATTTCGTCCCGCAACCGCCGAGCACGATTATCAGGTTCGCAAAAACCAGATCATTCGTTTCCTCGGCGAAGGCCACAAAGTTCGCGCCATGATTTTCCATCGTGGCCGCGAAATGGCGCATCAGGAAGTTGGCCGCGCAAAAATGAATCGCTTGCTGGTCGAAATTGCTGATCAGTGCCAGATTGAAACGATGCCGCGCATGGAAGGCAACGTCTTGGTCGCTCTGCTGGCGCCGAAAAAGGGCGTCGCGGTCGCCAAGCCCAGCGGGCAGTCCACGGCCAACGCCCAACAATCTCAGTAGGGGCACGATACATTGTGCGCGCTCGGGACCGGGCGCAAAAATTTTGATTTTCTCGGCGCCAAAAATCTTAGGAGACTTTCAAGTCATGCCACGGAATTCGACGAAACCAAAACTAAAACTGAAAACCCATCGCGGCGCCAAAAAGCGTTTCAAAATCACCGCGAACGGCAAAATCAAACGCATGCACTCCGGCAAACGCCACCTGATGGGCACGAAAGCCCCCGGCCGCATGCGCAAGCTAAAAAAGCTGACGCTGGTGAGTCCCAGGGACGTAGCCGCCGTCAAGCAAATGCTTCCCTACGGCTGAGTTGTAACGCCGTAAGCTTCACCGATCTTCGAGTTTCGAATTTCGTTTTTCGATTCTCGACTTCGTGCCAGGCAGCGCTTCACGGGTGCCTGCCGGCCGATAAGCCGCGAAAACTGATTCCCCGTAAGGCGAATCAGTCTGTGGCCGCAACAAATCAGAGACAAACCCGCTGCCGAACGCGTTTTCCTTCGCGTGAGCGCATCGCCTTTGTCTCCCAAACTTAAGGAGAAAAACCCATGGCACGCGTAAAACGCGGCACAAAACGCCGCGCCCGTCGTAAAAAGTATCTCCGGCGCACCAAAGGCTTCTTTCTAACAAAAAGCAAGCTCTATCAATCCGCGCAAGAAGCGGCCAATCGCGCCGACCGTTACGCCAAGCGCGACCGCCGCGTAAAAAAACGCGAATATCGCAAACTCTGGATTCAGCGCATCGGCGCAGCCGCCCGCAACAATGGCCTAACCTACGGCCAGCTAATCCACGGCCTAAAAGCCGCCGGCGTCTCGCTAGATCGCAAAATCCTTGCCGACATTGCGGTCAAAGACGCTGCCGCCTTCAGCAGCCTGGTAGCCAGCGCCAAAGCCGCCGCTCCGCCGCCAGCCAAAGCCAAGATGTCGGCCTAAAGGGGCTGCTGCCGTTTTCGTGTTGGGGCACGGCATCGCCGTGCCCGTCTCCGTATGAAAATGGACGCGCCCATTGCGCGAACCTTGGACGAGCTGTCGTGATTCGAGGTAGGGATGCAAATCGAGAATGAGATCCGCAAACTCGATGACCTTACAGGCGTTGAGCTGCAGAAGACAATAGCGCAGCTCGCCGACAAGGTCAGACAGAGCGTTGGCGAGGCGAGGACTGTCAACGAGGAACGTGAGTTTTTTGATGGGCTTTTCGCCTCGGAGGGGGGGCTTTTCTGGCGGATTTACGCCAAGGTTCTCGAGAAATCTGGACGAGTCTCATGGGCAGACTACGGAACGCGTCAATTTCTAATAACTCCGATCGAAAGATTTCTAGATCTAAGTTTTCTCGGAGATGATCCCGAATATGGTGTCCGCAGCTTGGAGCTCTATTTTGACGCCTTGCTTCGCGGTGCAACCGACATGGACAAGTTCGACCTTGCCCGCTCGCTTTGGGAAAACAGGGCCGAGGGCATCAAGTCGAGGGCTGGCGACTGGCTGAAGGTTGACAAACCGCATCTCAAGCGCGTATTTGGACGCCGGTACAACGAACTCCGCGCCCACGTCGAATCCCAAATCGAATCCCGCCGCCAAGCCATCGAATCCGGCGCCGACCAAACCGCTCTCGCCCACGAACGCGTCGATCTCTCTCTCCCCGGTGTCCAACGCCCCATCGGCTCGCACCACCTCATCCGCCAAGTCTTCCAGCAAATCGAAGACATCTTCGTCTCCATCGGCTTCTCCGTCGTCGAAGGCCCCGAAATTGAAACGCCCTATTACAATTTCGAGGCGCTCAACATCCCCGAATTCCATCCCGTCCGCGACGACATGGACACCTTCTATATCGACCTGCCGAAAGGCGCACCGACGCCGCTGCTTCTCCGCACCCACACTTCTCCCATGCAAATCCGCACGATGGAAAAACGCAAGCCGCCCGTGCGCGTCATCGTCCCCGGCAAGGTCTATCGCCGCGACAATCCCGACGCCACGCACTCTTTCATCTTCCATCAAGTCGAAGGTCTCGCCGTCGACACGGACATCACATTCTGCGATTTCACCGGCACCATCGAATACTTCGTCAAACAATTTTTCGGCCCCGGCGTAAAAACTCGCTTCCGCCCCAGCTACTTTCCATTCACCGAGCCGAGCGTCGAATTCGACGTCTCCTGCATCTTCTGCGGTGGCAGTGGCACAAGCGCCGGTGGCGGAACGTGCTCCAAATGCAAAGGCGCCGGCTGGATCGAACTTTTCGGTGCAGGCATGGTCGATCCCGCCGTCTACGGCTTTGTGAACTACGACGCCAAAAAAGTCAGCGGCTTCGCCTTCGGCATGGGCATCGACCGTCTCGCCATGCTCAAATATCAAATCGACGATATCCAGGTCTTTTTCCAGAACGACGTACGCTTTCTGCGTCAATTTCCATGAGCGTTTCGCCTATGCTTCCTCGCTCGCAAGAACGGTGCTCCCATGGCCGATGAACTTTTCGTTTTAAAAGAACGGATTCTCGATTCCATTCGACGCGAAGGTTTCGCTCTTTATCACGGTGCATATCCCGGCGATAACCTGCCACAACTGGCTTGGAACTCGGAGCTTTCGTCCGATCCGGACCAGTTCTTGCAGGCCGCGAAATCGCAAAACGTTCGCCTCATCTACCTCAACTGGGTTGTGTTCACCCGGGACACCATCGACGATAATATTTTGCGGGCCGCCGATGGCAAACAACTGACGGAGTCACAATCCGACTGGCTCAGCGGCCACAACAACCGACTCGAGGAATTTCGCGAGTACGCTGGTCAAACCGCTTCGGTTAGAATCGGTTTTCTTCTCGATGGCGTCTTTCATTTCTTCGAGCGCGTTCACGATTGGTACGAATCTTTCGGCGCGCTCATCGATGAAGAGATGCCCGAGGCTTGATCCGGATCGTGCATTCAGGTTTTTGCCCGTTGCGAAAAAAGAGGACCATCGTTTCAATATGACTTTTGCAGATTCCAAAGAGCGCTTCTCCTCCCGCGTGGCCGACTATCTTCGCTATCGCCCCGGCTATCCTGCGGGCGTCCGCGACATTCTCCGCGCCGAGTGCCTTCTGAAATCGGGACACGCCGTGGCCGATATCGGCTCGGGCACCGGTTTTCTGAGCGAAGTCTTCCTCAAGAACGGGAACCGTGTCTTCGGCATCGAGCCGAACGAAGAAATGCGCAAAGCCGGCGAGGAATATCTCGCCTCTTACGACGGATTCACCAGCATAAACGGCTCGGCCGAAGCCACCACGCTCGATGATTCCAGCGTGGACTTCGTCACCACGGGACAGGCCTTCCACTGGTTTGACCAAAACGCTTCCCGCAAGGAATTTGCGCGTATCCTCAAACCAGCCGGCTGGGTCGTCGTCATTTGGAATGAGCGCCTCACCGACACGACTCCCTTTCTCCGCGACTACGAAGCCCTGCTTCGACAATTCGGCACGGACTATGCCAAAGTGAAGGAAAGCTACCCAACCGAACAGCACATGCGCGATTTCTTTGGCGCCGGCGCCTACTCCTCGCACGAACTTCCCAATTTTCAGGAATTCGATTTCGATGGCCTCGCTGGCCGCTTGCGCAGCAGCTCCTTCAGCCCCACCCCAGATCACCCCAACTACGAGCCCATGATGGCCGAACTCCAAAGAATTTTCGACGCCTACAATCAGGATGGCCACGTCCGCCTCGAATACACCACGCACATCTATTTCGGCCATCCGGCGGGGGCGCAATGACGCATCCGATCCCTAAGGCCGCGAGCCGCAATGGTAGTAGGGGCGCAGCATGCTGTGCCCTTATCGTTCAGTTGTATCGCACGTCGCCATCTTTTTTCGCTGTTAGCTGTGAGCTGTCAGCTGCCAGCTCCCTTACGGTTCAGGAATCCTCAGAGCGGAGCGCCACCGCCTCATGAAGGTCATCTACAACTGGCTGAAAGAATTCGTCGACATCAGCGCTTCGCCCAACGACGTCGCGTCGCGCCTCGCGCTTTCGGGCACGAACATCGGCAGCGTAGAAAACGGTCCCCACGGCGCCGTCATCGACGCCGAAGTCGGCTCCAACCGCCCCGATTGCCTCAGCCATTATGGAATCGCCCGCGAGCTCAGTGCCGTGTATAAACTGCCCCTAAAGTCGGTCACTCCGAAGCCCGCCGAAAGCGCAGCAAAGGCAAGCGAAGCGGTAAGAGTCGAAATCCAATCTCCCGAACTCTGTGGCCGCTTCACTGCCCGCGTCATTCGCGGCGTAAAAATCCAGCCCTCTCCCAAATGGCTGAAAGACCGTCTCGAGGCCAGCGGCGTCGCCAGCATCAGCAACGCTGTCGACATCTCGAATTACGTCATGCTCGAGCTCGGCCACCCGCTTCACACCTACGACTACGACAAAGTCCGCGATCACCGCATCGGCGTCCGCCGCGCAAGATCCGGCGAAAAAATTCGCACGCTCGACGGCCTCGAGCGCACTCTCGATTCTTCGCTTTCGGTCATCTTCGATGGCGACGGTTCCCGCGCTGTCGGCATCGCCGGCATCATGGGCGGCGCCGACACGGAAATTTCCTTCTCCACAAAAAATATCCTCGTCGAGTGCGCCTGGTTCGAACCGGTCGCTGTTCGCAAAGCAGCCCGCTCCCTAAAGCTTCACACCGAGGCCTCCACGCGCTTCGGCCGCGGCGCCGATCCTGAAACGGCCGAACTCGCTTCCCGCCGCGCTGCCGAACTCATCCTGCAACTCGCCGGCGGCGAACTGCTTTCAGGTGTCGTTGATGTTTATCCCGGCAAGCGCGCGCCAAAGAAAATTCAACTGACCCGTGCCGAACTTCTTCGCATCATGGGTGCCGACGTTCCGGACAAGGAAATCGAATCCATTTTGAGCGCGCTCGGTTTCGCTCCCGTTCGAATCGACCAGAACCGCGGCGCCGCCGGTTCCGTCCTCGCCGCCTGGGAATGCACGCAACCAAGTTGGCGCGCCGAAGTCGAACGCGAAATCGACCTCATCGAAGAAGTCGCGCGGATTTGCGGCCTCGATAAATTTCCGCCGCGCTTGCCCGCTGCTCGTCAGGGCGCGCAGCGCTTGCCCAAGTTCGAACCGGAGCAGCGCGTCCGCGAACGCCTCATTGGTCTCGGCTATCGTGAAATCCTGACGATTCCTCACGTAGCCGAGGAGCGCGACGCTTTGTTCCGTCCCGAGGGCGTCGCACCCGCGCGCCTCGCAAATCCTCTCTCGGAAGAAGCAAACATCCTCCGCTCGAATGGCCTTGTCACCATGGCTGCCGCTCTCGAATGGAATCTCAATCACGGCCAGCGCAACGTCCGCCTCTTCGAAATCGGCCGCAGCTATCGGCTCGAAGGCAGCGCCTCGATCGAAACGCCGATTCTTACGATTGGCGCGACAGGCGAAGCTCGCGAAAAAGGCATTTACGAAAATGCACGAGAGTATGAATTCGCCGACCTGAAAGGCGACCTCGACGCTATCGGGCAACTCGCTGGTCCTTCAAACAGCAACGCCTTTCAATGGCGCGAAGGCGGCGCAACCTGGACTCACGCCGCCCGCCGCGGAACGATTCAACTCCACTTCAATAATCCAAGCGATGTCATTCTGAGCGGAGCGAAGAATCCCGGCGTGATTGCCGGCGCAAGCACAGGACCGAGTTCTGCGGCGCTCGGCGTTGCGGGGCAACTGGCGCGGCGCGTGGCGGACAAATTCAAGTTGCGCCAGGAAATATACTTGGCGGAAATTCAGCTTGAACCTTTGTACGTTGCGATTCGCGCTGCGAAAGAAGCGCGGCGCTACGAGCCGCTTCCGCGCTTTCCGGCGGTCGAGCGCGATTTTTCCTTGCTACTCGCGGACGGCACTCCGTCTTCAGAAGTGGCTGGCGCGATTCGTGCGCTCAATATCGCGGAAATCTCAGCCATCGAAGCGGCGGACTTGTTTCGCGGAAAAAATGTTCCCGCCGGAAAATATTCGCTGCTCGTGCGCGTCACGTTTCAGAGTCGTGAAGCCACACTCACCGACACGCAAATCAGCGATTTCTCCGCCAAAATTATTTCCGCGCTCGAAAAAAATCTCGGCGCCCAACTTCGCGCTAGTTGATTGTTCTCGTCTACGCCGCAGTGCGATACAATCCGCGTGCATGAGCGGTCCCGTAAAAGTCGAAATATTCGGGCAGACGTACACGATTCGCGGCGACCTGGATGAAGCATACGTCCAGAAATTGGCCGAGTACGTGGACGAAAAAATGCATGCGATTGCGGCTGGCGGCGCGACGGTGGACACGCAAAAGGTGGCCGTGCTGGCGGCGCTGGCGATTGCCGATGAACTCCATAGCATTCAGAAGGATCGCGGCGACCGTGAAGAGTTGATGCGCGAACAAGCCGAGCGCTGCTTGACGCTCGTCGAGCGCGCCTTGAAGCAAACTGCGTAGTGTAGTTTTTCTCACGAAGTTTCCATTCCCTGTTGAGATTGCCGCTTCTCGAAAAAACGAAGAGAGATTTCATCGCACGAGTAGCGTGCGATGGGGCGGCGGTTCTCGCTCCGCAGGCCGACACGTTCGCAGGAAGCGAACATGAAAGAAAAGGCGTCGGCCTGCTCCCCTCGAAATGACGGTGCGGAGAGGGCGCACCTCGGCGGAGTCAAAGCTGCGCCCTGATTCTTCGCTTCGCTCAGAATGACAATCGAAAACTAGGAGACTCATCTCATTGGCTCCAGGTGGTGGGGGTGCGGATCCAGCGATGTTTGCGCAACTCCGCTTGCAGCGTCGCGGGGAGCGGGCCTTTGGCGCTGGCGGCGATATTGGATTCGACGTTCTTGATTTTGCGCATGCCGGGAATGATGGTGGCGACGTCTTTGTTGTCGAGGATGAAGCGGAGCGCCATTTCGGGCATGGTCATGCCGTCCTTGAGGAGAGGCTTGAGGGCGTCGGCATGGGCCACGCTGGACTTGAGATTTTCGGCGACGAAATAAGTGTTGCGCCAATCGCCCTTCGGCCAGGTGCTGTCGAGCGTGAGAATTCCGGCGAGCGAGCCCTCATCGAACGGGCAGCGCGCGATGACGGCGACATTCTTTTCGCGGCACGCCGGAAAAAGTTCGTCTTCGGGATTCTGGTCGAAAATGTTGTAGATAACCTGGATGGCGTCGACGAGGCCGGCGCGCACGGCGCGAATGCCGTTCCACGGTTCCCAGCGATTGAGGCTGATGCCGACAGCGCGGACTTTGCCGCTGCTGCGCAAGTTTTCGATGGCGCGCGGAAGGCGCTCGTCGTCGAGCCATTTGTCTTCCCAAGTGTGAAACTGGATGAGATCGAGCGTGAACTCTTTGTCGCCCGATGAGGGGCCGATGTTGGCGAGGCTTTTTTCGACGTACTCGACGATGTAGTCGGGCGGAAAACAATCGTCGAGCGAAAATTCACGGCGGCTGGGCCAGCGGCGATTTTTCGGCGGAATTTTTGTGGCGACGTAAAGTTTTTTGTCGGGGCCGGCGTGGGCGGCATTTTTGTTGGCGCGAAGAATTTTGCCGAGCAACTGTTCGCTGTGGCCGTCGCCGTAGGCCCAGGCGGTGTCAAAAAAATTGCAGCCGAGATCGACGGAGCGCTGGAGCGACGCGAGCGATTCGGTGTCTTCCGAGCCGGTCCAGCCGGCCATGCCCCACATGCCATAACCCATTTCGCTGACGTTCCATCCGGTGCGGCCGAAGCGGCGGTATTGCATGGTGTGCTCTCCTTGAGTTGAGGGCACATTATACGGGGGAAGTGGCGAGTGACGAGTGGCGAGGTGGAAAGAATGAAACTCAAAAATGGAAACTCGAAAATCGGACGGGGTGAAACGAGGGGGCCAAGCGGGGAAAGAGCAGATCCCTTCCGACAAGGTCGGAACCTTCGGTCGCGCGGCTTGATTTCATAACGACGTCGGCTCCTTGGGCCCGGGTAGACTTGGCGTGATGAGCGACCAAGGCTCGGGAGAAAGGAGCCGAATGATGAAGATTATAGGCTGTGATTTTCATCCGGGCTATCAGC
>JBARJI010000072.1:0-55683 GCA_049800195.1 Candidatus Acidiferrum sp. | reverse complement strand
GCCTACGGCTCCCTGCGAGCCGCCATTTGCACCCTTGCCCGATGAGGTTGTGGTGTAAACTCTCTCATTCGCCGTGGTACAAAAACTCGGGCTGGTCAGCCCAAAAGAGTGGCGGTCCGAGGACGCAGCGTGGCAAAGATAAAAGTAAGCTCAATGCTCTCAAGTATGGTCTCTTTTCAAAAGCGGTTTTGCTCAAGGACGAGCCCCGGGCAGAATTTGATTACTTACTGAATGGACTTCGTAACGACTTTCAGCCTGTGGGAATGCTCGAAGTTGTTCTCGTCGACGAGCTTGCCGTTAACTTGTGGCGCCAGCGTCGGCACATCATTGCGGACAGAAAACGACTTCCAAACGGAACGGATTCTTTCGGACTGGGTCTTAACCTTTCTGAATCTGAAGCGCCATCGTTAGATCTCTTGCTCAGGTACGAAACTAATTTGGATCGGGCTTTCGATCGTATTCTGAACCAGCTCGATCGACTGCAGAGGATTCGCAAGGGCCAGCCCGTGCCACCGACCGTCAATGTCAACCTCTCGACATGAGTTGCGTTCCGGCAGTGGTCACCGCTGTTGAAGAAATCAAAACAGTCGCAATGTTCGGCCTGAGCCGAAATATCAAAATTGCAGAACGAACCAGGCTAACGCCTTTGAATAGAGACACTTAAGTTTGGAGGGTTTTATTCGATGAGGCGCGAACGTCCAGGATATGGACCGTTTGCAGTCACACCGTGCCCCTCGCGATATTCGGCATTGCGCCGTTTGCTCAAAGCATGCGGCAAACAGGGGGCTAGAGGTGCTGTCATTTGCCAAGAGGAGGAAGTGCCCCAAGGCGAAGCGCCTCACGGCCTCGTGACGTCATGGCTTCACGGAGGAGGTGGATTTCTCTTGAGCTGATCAACATCTCGCTGCTCGATTTGGCGCATGAGGGCTTTGCGGCGGAACAGATAGGATTCGAGCTGTGTGGTGATCTGGCGCGGCACGACTACGAACTGATTTCGGATCATTTGCGGGAAAGAAATCGGGCCGCGCGCGGGGATGAGATGGGTGCCCCACTGAAACATGAGCCCGGCATTCCAGAGGACAAAGCAGGCGAGAAATGCACAGGCGGCGCCAAGGGCGGCGCGGCGTGAACGAAAGAGGCGGGCGACCCGTTCGAGAAAAACGGCGAGCCCGAGAATAAAAAGCGGCGTGAGCGAAACAAAGAAACGATTGCCATAAGAAGAGATGCCGTCCCAATCCGGATAGGAAGCGATGAAATAATAAAACGCCAGCGCTGCCGCGAGAAAAGCCAGGCCGACACGCGGCACGCTGCGCCAGAAGGCGATGAGTCCCAGAAAAGCGAAGAGAAGGATGGGGGTCCAGGAAATCAATCCATGATCCGAAGAAAAGAGCGCGGACAAAAAATGCGGCGAGAGCCAGTTCCAATGGCTGATGGGAATGTAGCCGGAGGCGAAGATACTGCCGTAGATGATGTGGTGAGCGATGAATGTGGGCAGCAAACAAATTAAAAGGGCCAAGGCAAAAGCCAGATGCCGCGCCGCAAGCTGGGGGAGGCGCGGCCTTGCTGGGGCGGTTTCCGCAGCGACGGGCGGCGGACTCTGCGCGCTGGGCGCATCCGGGGACGCGGCTTGGGAAAGGCGCGCCGCCGCGCCACGAAGCGCAGCCGCGTATTCGCGAAACGCTTCCAGTACGAGAACAATCAACAGCATAGCGTTGGCGTAATACACATCGAGCATCAATCCGGCGATAGCACCGAGCACGATCCACTGCCAGAGCGTGCGCGAGCCGCGCGTCTCGTGCCAATACCACAAAAAAAGCGCGACCACGAAAGCGGAATGCGCGTGCGACCAGGAGGGATTGAAGTACATATAAAGAGGGAGCGAACTGGCCCACCAAATTGCGAGAGTTGCGAGCAAAGCCCAGCGCTCTTCGACATATTTGCGAGCGAGGCGAAAGGATATGAGCAGCCCGAGAAAGGCGTAGAACGCGGTGGCCAAGGCCATGGCGATGCGGTAGGGCCGGGAGAAGCCGTCCGCCGGGATGCTCGAGCCAAACTCTCGAGCGAGAAGAACGGCGGCGTGGGTGACGAGAAGAAAAGGAGCCCAAAGAATGGCGGGGCCAACGGTGAAGTGATTATCGAGATGGCCGGTGGGCGTTCGAAATTTAGCAACGGGCTGGCCGTTCTCGTCGAGGCGATTTTCCCGGAAGCTGGTGTTGGCCTCCTGATAATCGCGGGTGAAATCGAGATTGTGCTGAATCAACGGAGCGCGCACGAAGGCGTAGTAGCCGACACCATCACCGCGCACCCAGGGATTGAGAATGGGCAGAGAAAGCAGGAAGAGCACCAGGAGAAGACGCTCCGCTTTGCGCGAGCCTAGCTGAGACGAAGAGGTCAAGCCTTACGACTCCAGAAAATCAGCAGCTGCGACACGAATGGAATGCTGCTTGGGAGTTTACGGCAAAAATGGGGGAATGCGGAGGGTGAGGGAGGGCTGCAAGATGAGGGAGGAGGTGGTGTCCGCATATCGCACACGAGCAAACGGACTAGAGAGAAGCGGCCTACCTGCCTATCGGGTCTTCGGACAACAAACTTGCGTCTATGGGTCGTAGTATCTGGCGCGGTAACAGGAAGCCTCGGAAACCGCCAAGGTTGAGCTTTTTGGTTTCGGCCTATCTGTAGAGACATTCAGCATGAACCGTCTCTTCGCGCTCAAACACTTCAACCTCGCCAGAGGGAGAATACGATGCGACATGTCTATTCCACGTTGCAATTCGCTTTGACAGGCCCTCGGCGCATCTCTAAACTGACATTTATGGTGGTCCACCTCAAGGCCGAAACGGAATCACGGCTCCGGCAGCTTGCCGAAACCAGCGGTCGCGCTCCCGATGAACTCGTCGAAGACGCCATGAGCGGATACCTCGCGGAACTAAGCCAAGTGCGCGACATGCTGGATGGCCGCTACGACGATATCAAAAGCGGTCGTGTTCAGCCTATAGATGGCGAAGCCGCTTTTGCCCGGGTGCGCCAAAAGAGCAAGGACCGCCGCGGTGCATGAGCGGTTTTGTTCTCCATCCAGAAGCGCTCACAGACCTGGAGGAAATTTGGGAATACATTGGCGCTGACAATCCGGGCGCTGCCGACCGCGTTCTTGAAGAAATTTACGAGGCGATCCGAGCTCTCGTCCCCTTCCCTCAACTTGGTCACAGCCGCTCTGATCTGACTTCCCGGCCATTGCGCTTTCATCCCATACGAGATTTTCTAATTGTCTACGCACTAGGTGAAAAGCCTCTGCTCGTTCTGGCGAGACTGCATGGCCGCCGCAATCCTCGCGTCATCGCCGCACTTCTTCGTGAAAGGGAATAGCTGCCCTCCCTGTCCTTGCGATGGCCGGCTCCGAGCTGGGCGTGATCCCGGCTTCCGCTGCCGTAGGCGAACCTGCTTGCCGTGGTTGGCGAGATTTTCTCGATGCGGCGTCTGAATGGGTCGTATCTGAATCTCACTGTACTTAGCGCTCTCCGCGAGCTTGGCGACCCTGAAGTGCGCGCCCCTCTCATGGAACCCTTACGAAATACCAATCGGCAGGCTCATTTAAGGCGAGGGCCAATCTGCCAGAGCGCCTGTGGACATTAAATATGCGATCACCTATCTGCTCAGCAGCACCTTCCTGGTCATCTTCAGATACCACTACCGACATCAAGACGATATCGCTCCCGTCTAGAAAATGGTCTTCTAGCTTCCATCGACCAGTGTGATTAATTGACCTCTTTTCCGAAACAAATACCTGAACGTAGGTGTAATCTTCTTTAAGCTCCAGGCGTTCCTGCCCCGTACGAAATTTGGCCACACACGAACCGACCACTTCACCTTGATTCGCTCGCACACGACCCGGATCTTGGCCACATCCAGCGACGAATAAGACCAAGCCCATAGTGGCCAGAACACACCATGATTTGGCTGTTTCTTGCATCCACACCGGAGACCGGGAACACAGGGGATGTTCTCCTATAATCGACAAGGCCGTTCGCCCCTCCAAAACGATGCGGAGGTGGGTCACTTACTTCTGTCCTGGCGGAGCCGCTGCATTTTCAGGGACCGTAACTGATCCTCCTGATCGAGCATGCGCAGCGCTTCGCGTACCACCTCTCTAGCTGAATTATAAGACCACGAATCGATTTTCTGGCGGATCATCTCCTCCAGGTGGGGAGTAAGGCTGATGTTCGTCGGCGTGGGGTCGTGCCATTGTCAATGCTTGACAACGAGGCGCCTCGGGTCACGGGAAGAAAGCCCGGAAAGCAGAGGAAGATTCGTGAACGCCGAAGGAGGCGGCAGCGTCTCGAAGCGATTCAGATTGTCGAATCCTTTTCTTTCAATCCGCTTTGTTTTCTTGACGGTGTGGATTGCGCGGAGTGGGGGCAGCGCAACTTTCCCGGGGCAGCCAAAGCCGACCATTGTCTAAATCGGCGCGGGGGCTGAGCGAGGAGCGCACGGGTAAAATTCGATCTGCTATGCTCGGCGTGGGTCCTCTTTTCTAACTGAAAAAGGAGATTGCAAAATGAGAGCCTGGCTAGCAATCGCTGCAGTGCTATGTGTGCCCGCGGTCAGTCATGCGCAGGGTGCAAAGGCTTGCGAAGATTTGAAGACGGAAATCGCAGGCAAGCTGGATGCAAAAGGTGTGAAAGGGTATTCGCTGGAAATCGTGGCGAAGGATCAGGAAGTGACGGACGGAAAAGTGGTGGGCACTTGCGGAGGCGGATCGAAGAAGATCGTTTATCACAAATCGGCAACTCCGCCGCCAGCGGCACCTGCGAAAGATTCGAGCCAGCCCTGACCGACTGATTCAGAAGCAGGATGGCTGGGAAGCGCGGCGGCGCTGCCCCACGCGCGGTGAATCCACTTCCTTTCATCTACGATGAACAGCCAAGATCGGCTGCGTCACCGATTGGTTGTGCCATGCGATTGGCCGCGCCAGCGATTTTTTCAGCGGGCTGCTACGGCTTGTGCCATAACACGTCCCAGCCTAGATAACGAGTGGTGGCTTCGTGGAGGGCGGAGGCCACGGTGGAAAAATTCGCGGCGACGTGATGCTCGAAGCCATTTTCGCAGATGTAACGCAGCAGTTTTTGCAAGTGCGGAATCTTGACGACGCCGGCGCCGCCGAAGGTTTCCAGAGGATCGTCGGTGAAAGCGCCTTCACCAACGTAGCCGGAAATTTTTCCGGCGCGGTCGTTGGTAGAGAAGCGCGCGAAGCTCATCGCGCCGCTTTTCACACGGCCGACGCAAGTGCCGAAGGTGTTGTCCTTGCCGACGGTGCCCGCAATGATTTCCTGGAAGTCCATGCGAACATCCTTGAAAAAATGTTTCGGCAAATTGCTGCAGTGAAAGCAGACGGCTTTGTCGGGATCGTCGGCGTAATTATTGTTCCAATCGAGGAGAGCGCTGGGAGTCTGAGAGGCTAGTTGGAGGGCGTGCATGCCGATGACACCGGCGACGTCCACTTCGCAGGCGCTCGAGAGGCCCTGGTCGCTCATCATGCTCATGACGGTGCACGGAACGACGCCGAAAAATTCCTCGAGCGAGGTCCAGCACTGGATGGCGCTGATGGTGACTTCGGTGTCGCGCATCCAGGAGTCGATGACAGCGCCGAGCTTGGCCATTTTGATGAGCGAAGAGTCGGGAATGTTTTGCGTCGAGACGTACTGACGAATCGCGCCGAGCCTTTGCGTGACTTTTGGATCGTCATCCTTGAGGCGCGCGGTTCTACCCATGACCTCGGAAAGATCCAGGGTTTCGACGGAGATGCCGAAAGCTTCGAGGATTTTTTCGCTGTAGCGGACGGTGTTGAAGGCCGCGGGACGCGCGCCGATCGCGCCGATGCGTAGGCGTTTTAGCCCTTTCACGACGCGGCAAACCGCAAGGAACCAGTCCAGATCATTTTGAAAGGTTGCGGAATTCGGCGCTTCGGTGTGCAGCGTGGTGAGCGAATAAGGAATTCCGTATTGCGCGAGGTTGTTGCAGGCCGACATTTTCCCGCAAAAACTGTCGCGACGATCCCGGATGGTCATTTTGGATGGTGTATCCGGGGTGGCTTGTACGAGCACGGGAACGCCGAGATCAGCCATGCGGAGCGTATCGGCAATGGCGCGTTCATCGCCGAAATTCGGCAGCGTAACGACGATGCCGTCGATTTCTTCGCGATGCTTTTTGAAAAGGTCAGCACAACGCCGGGCATCCTGGCGGGACTCGACGGCGCCCCATTTGGAATCGGTCTCTGTCAGGACGATGGGCTTGATGCCCTTTGCGGTTAGCGCGGCAATCATGTCTTGACGGCCGGAACGCGCGAGATGATCGGGGAAAAATCCGCGGTTTCCAACAATGATGCCGAGAGTCATGGATGCGCTTGAAGACTGGGCCATAAATCACCTTTAAAATTCAGTTTGCAATCGGTCACGGAGGCACGTTAGTGCGCTTCTTGAAGCACTGTCAAGCGAGTGAACTGGCGGCGGCCACGATTACCTGTCGGCCACGGTCAAGTTGGTTTCGATCAAGTCGACGGAATTGCCGCCTACCATGATTTTGAAGGTCCCGGGCTCGACGACGCGGTGCATATCGCGATTCAAGAAGGAGAGTTCGTCAAAACCGAGAGGAAACACGACGGTCTTTGTTTGTCCAGGGTCCAACGTAATCCTGCGGAAGCCGCGCATCTCCTTGATCGGGCGGGTCACGGAACTGACTTCATCGCGGATGTAAAGCTGCACGACTTCATCGCCGCGGACCTGGCTGGTGTTGGTTACATCGACGCTGACTTGCGTCGTGCCATCGGGGCCGATGGTGTCGGGAGTCAAATGCAGATTGCCGTATTTAAATGTGGAATAGCTCAAGCCCCAGCCGAAAGGGAACAGAGGCTGCGTGCTGTCGTCGAGATACTCGCGCTTCGCGGAGGGTTTCTGGTAGTAGTAATCGGGAAGCTGGCCGACGGAGCGAGGGACGGTGATGGGCAGTTTGCCGCCGGGATTGTAGTCGCCGAACAGCACTTCCGCCGCGGCAGTGCCGCCCTCCTGGCCGAGATACCAACCATCGAGAATCGCGGGGACATTTTCCGCGATGTAGTTGATGGAGTTGGGCCGGCCGTGAATCAGAAAGACGACGACGGGCTTGTGCGTGGCGAGCATGGCTTTAGCGAGGTCGTCTTGATTGCCGAGCAAATCGAGAGAATCGCGGTCGCCTTTGTGGTCGGGAGCCCAGGCCTCACGCGAAGTCTGTTCGTTGCCGCCCAAGACGAGAATAATGGCGTCCGCTTTATTCGCGGTTTTGACGGCTTCTTCGATGCGCTTGGCATTCAGCGCGGGATCGCCGAGGACGACTTTGTCCGCGTTCCACTCCGGGGGAGTTTCGGTGATCTTCACGCCTTCTGAATAGAGAACTTCCGTTCCCGAGCCGACGCGATTTTTAATTCCTTGCAAAATGCTGACGCCGCGGCCGGGATTGTTGCTATAGCCGCCAAGATGAACGTCGGCGGCGTTCGGGCCGATTACGGCGATGCGCTTGTACTTGGATGGGCCCAGCGGAAGGAGATGGTCCTGGTTTTTCAGAAGGATGATGGTTTCGCGGGCGGCTTGGAGAGCGAGCTTTTGGTGGTCCGCGTCATTCGTGATTTTTTCGGCGTAATCGGGATCGACATAGGGATCATCGAAAAGCCCCAGTAGAAACTTCTCGCGGAGGATACTGGCCGCGGCGCGGTCCACGGTGGCCTCGGCGACTTTGCCGTCTCTTACTTGGTCAATCAGGCTCGGATAGGCATCTGGAAAGGGAAGTTCGACGTTCACGCCGGATTCCAAAGCCATTTTCGCGGCGGCTTCTTTGCTTGCCACGACGTGATGGACTCTCATGAGTTCCGTGATTCCGAAATAGTCCGAGACCACGACGCCATTGAAGCCCCATTCGTGACGGAGGACATCGATCAACAGATGTCCGTTGCTGTGCGAGGGAATTCCATCGATTTCATTGTAGGAAGGCATGATGCTGGCCACGTGGGCTTCCTCAACCGCGGCTTTAAATGGCTTGAAGAAGTATTCACGGATGACGCGCTCGGAATAGTTGCCCGGGGCGACGTTGGTGCCGCCTTCGGGTTGGCTGTGGACGGCAAAATGTTTCGCGGTCGCCAAGACATGAGATTTGTCGATCATCGGGCCGGTTCCCTGAAGGCCTTCGATGGCGGCGACACCAAGGCGCGAGACTAGATAGGGATCTTCGCCATAGGTTTCTTCCGTGCGGCCCCAGCGGGGATCGCGCGCGAGGCCCAGGACGGGCGCTAGACATTGTTGAGCACCGGCAGCTCGCACTTCCTGCGCAACCGCAGTGAACACCTCGTGGAGCAAGGGCGGGTCCCAAGTGGAAGCCAAGCCAATCGCGGAGGGAAAGGAAGTAGCGTTTAGCGCGACATGGCCGTGGAGACACTCTTCATGGAACAGGACGGGAATACCAAGACGCGTATTCTCTTTCACCCACTTCTGCATGGTGTTGGTGAACTCCGCCATTTCGCGCGGACCGGAGGCAACTTCGCCGGGACGGGACATCTCTCCTATTCCATATTTGAGAATCACGGCGGCGCGATCGGGGAGAAAATTTCCTTTGTCGTCCACAAAACGAGATTCGGGCGTCTTCATGAACTGCGGGTTCTCCCAAACGGCTTCGATCTGAGCGACTTTTTCCTCGAGAGTCATGCGTGAGAGGAGATCGGCGACGCGCTGTTCGATGGGGAGTTTCGGATTGCGGTAGGCAGGGACATCCTGTTTCTGGCCAGCGAGGAACAGGGGGCAGGAAATAGCAAGGGCTGCGGAAGCAGCTTGAGCAAGCCGGACGAGAGAAAAAAACTTCATCAAGACCTCCAAAACCTGGAAGAAAAAACACGAATACACGCAACGCGAAAAACGGGTGGTACTATAGCACGGCCGTTAACGTACACGGCTAATCTTTTGCTGGATCGCGTGGAGGGTATGCCCAGACGCGGTTTCCGTTTCCTGGCACTTTGCGGAGCGCTGGTGTTACTGGCGTTTGGCGCGGAAGGGGCGCGCGCGGAAACTGGCGCAGAGGCTTGGCTACGCTACGCGCCGGTGGATGAGAGGGCTGCGGAGAAATATTCGAGGTTGCCGGCGAGCGTGGTTGTTTTGGGCGAGTCGCCTGTGATCGATTCTGCGAGAGCCGAACTGATTCGCGGGGTGCGCGGAATGTTGGGCAGGACCTTGCGAAATGATAAGGCTTTGCCGCAGGAGAAGGCCATCCTGCTGGGCGCGGTTTCGGCACTGCAATCCGCGGGGATTCAGATTCGCGATAGTGCGGGACTGCGCGAAGACGGCTTCTTGTTGTCATCGGAAAAGGTGCATGGATTCGACTGTCTGATCATCACGGGGAAGAACGAACGCGGCGTTTTGTATGGCGTATTCGCGTTGCTCAGCAAAATAGCGCGTGGCGAAAGCGTTCTTGATTTGCACGAAACGCAGGAGCCCTCCGCGCCGGTTCGGTGGGCGGACGAATGGGACAATCTGGACGGCAGCATTGAGCGCGGCTACGCGGGGCCTTCGATTTTCTTTGAAAACGGCAACGTTCGCACCGATTTGACACGCGCGGGGGATTACGCGCGCTTGCTCGCTTCCATCGGAATCAACGGATGCGCGATCAACAACGTAAACGCCAATCCGCGCGTGCTGGATGATAATTTCCTTCCGCAGCTTGCTCGCGTGGCCGATGCGTTTCGCCCTTGGGGGGTGCAACTCTCGATTTCCGTGGACTTCAGCAGTCCCAAGACGATCGGAGGGCTGGACACGTTTGATCCAGCGGACCCGCGCGTCGCCGAATGGTGGGCGAAAAAAGTGGACGAAATTTACCGGCAGATTCCCGATTTTGCCGGATTTGTGGTGAAGGCGGACTCGGAAGGGCAGCTCGGTCCTGCCACGTATGGCCGGACGCCCGCCGATGCCGCCAACGTGATTGCGCGCGCGCTTGCGCCGTACCGCGGAATCGTTTTCTACCGCGCGTTTGTCTATAACCATCATCTCGACTGGCGCAATCTTAAGAACGATCGCGCGCGGGCTGCTTACGACATTTTCCATCCGCTCGATGGCAAGTTCGACGACAACGTAATCGTGCAGATCAAATACGGTCCGATTGATTTCCAGGTGCGCGAACCGGCTTCTCCTCTTTTCAGCGGGTTTGAGAAAACGAATGAGGCCATTGAGCTGCAAGTCACACAGGAATACACCGGGCAGCAGCGGCATTTGTGTTTTCTTCCGACCTTATGGAAAACGGTTCTCGATTTCGATATGCATGCGGGCGGGCAGCCCACACCAGTGAAAGACATTGTTGAGGGCAGGACATTTCATCGTCCGCTCGGCGGATTCGTAGCGGTGGTGAATGTGGGCATGGATACAAACTGGCTGGCGCACCCACTGGCGATGGCGAATCTTTATGGATACGGCAGGCTAGCGTGGAATCCGGATCTTTCTTCCGAGGAGATTGCGGAGGAGTGGACGCGGCTGAGTTTTGGAAACGATGCCGTCGTAGTGCGGACCATTTCAAAAATGCTGCTCTCCTCCTGGCCCATCTATGAAAGTTACACGGGGCCTTTGGGCGCGGGAACACTGACGGATATTTTGGGGAGTCATTATGGGCCGGGAGTTGAATCGTCCGAACGAAACGGCTGGGGACAATGGCACCGCGCCGATCATGACGGAATTGGGATGGACCGCACGGCGGCGACGGGCACGGGGTACGTTGATCAATACCGGCCAGCAGTGGCGAAGATGTATGAATCCTTGACTACGACGCCGGACGATTTGTTGCTATTTTTTCACCATGTGCCGTACACGTACGTTTTGCACTCGGGGAAAACCGTCATCCAGTACATCTACGATTCGCACTACGCGGGCGCGGAAGCCGCGGCAAGTCTAGTCGAGCAATGGGAATCATTGAAAGGGCGCGTGGATGATGAGCGCTACGCCGACGTATTGAAGCGCGTCGAGTATCAGGCCGGGCACGCCATTGTTTGGCGCGACGCTGTTTGTAATTGGTTTTTTAAAATTTCGGGGATCCCCGATGCGCGGGGCCGAATAGGGCATTATCCCGGCCGCGCTGAGGCAGAAGGAATGGAGTTGCAGGGATACGTGCCGTTCGAGGTTGTTCCGCCAGAGGACGCTTCAGGCGGGAAGGCGGTCGAGTGCGCCGTGCCGGCGCAGAAGTGTTCGGCGGCATTTCGCTTCGATGGCGCTGCAGGTTGGTACGAGTTGGACGTCGAGTATTTTGACCAAAACAACGGCAAGTCCAAGTTTCGAGTGCTGGCTGGGGATCAGATAGTCGATCAATGGGTGGCCGATGATAATTTGCCCGCAACAAAACCGAATGCTGATTCTTCCACGCGGCGCCGTATCACCGGTCTCGCGCTTCGCCCCGGCGACACCATCCGCATCGAAGGAATTCCGGATGGCGAAGAGCGTGCCGTCGTGGACTACATCGAAATCCATCGCTCTCCCGAATGAGCTCGCATGTGCTGAGCAAGCTCCGCGAGGGCAAGGGCTCGCCGCCTTAGCCGAACGTTATTGATTCTGCTAGGCTGGGCCAAGCAAGCATGCAACAGGACAGGAGAAAAACCGTGACCGTGGTAGCGGGAGTCGATCTTGGGGGAACGGCCGTCAACTATACGTTGGTGGACGGGGAAGAGAAGTTTCTCATCGAGGGACTCTGCGAGCATCCGGCGCTTGCCAAGCAAGGGCCTGCAATATGCCTCCAGCAGATCGCTGACGGACTCAAGATCGCTACCGACAAGGTGGGTGTGCAGCTTGCGGACGTGGTGGCTGTCGGACTAGATACGCCTGGCCCGGCGAGTGCGGGAGGCCAGTTCAGCGCGCGGGGCTCGACGAACTTTGTGCATGCGGATTGGGCGGGATTCGATATTCGTGAAGGGCTGGCGCAAAAGCTGGGCATACCCGTGTCTTATCTGAACGATGCCAATGCGGCTGCGCTGTGGGGTCATTATGCGATTTTTGGCGTTCATAGCCGGGAGACTTCGATTTCGATCATCATCGGAACGGGCAATGGCGGCGGAATAATTCTCGAAGGAAATGTCGTGAAGGGCAAAAACGGTTTTGGCGGAGAACTGGGGCACGTGCTGATTCCTTATCAAAGCATCGCCGGGACAAGCGGCATTAACCCGGTATGCAATTGCGGACGTATCGGAGACTTGGAATCGCTTTGTTCGCTTACGGCTATCGAAAGAAATCTGCTGCCGTATTTTCTGCCGCGCTACCCGGGCCACGAACTGGCGAAGCTGGCGCCTCACCAAGCGGCGAAACTTGTGCGCGGTCTCGCGGACAAGGGCGATTCGCTCTGTAAGGACATTTTCCGGGTGCAGGCGCATGCCTTGGGGCTCTTCTTCGACGAGATGGTGAATACGTTCGATCCGGACGCGTTTATTGTGGGCGGGGGCGCGCTGGAGGCGAGCAAAGAGTTTCAGCAATGGTTCCTGGACGAGATTCGTGTGGGAATGCCGAACCAGCGAGAGGAGCAAGCCGGTATTCCGATTTACGTGATGCCCAACGGCGATACCGCAGGTGCGCGAGGAGCGGCCATCGAAGCGCTAAAATTGGCAAGGCAAAGCGGGCTGATGTAATCCACGTGGCGTGGCCTGAAGCCACATGCAGCTGTAGGTCAAAAGCGCGGGAGTGCAGCGTCAATTTCAGAGTGTTACACCTGGGAGTCCTAGCCAGCTGTCGAAAATTGATGGAGTCGCGGCCACTGCAGGTTTGGCAGCTCGCCGAAAACTGATCGGCTAGCGGTCAAATATTTATCCTTGCAGAACATTGCGGCTTTTGAGGGCGGGGTCGAGGGGCCTGGCTTCTGTCTGTCGCATCTCGCGGAAGAGGTGCAGGTTCGAGGACATCACGACGCCGGGGCTGAGATGCACGGCGGGAGGCAAGTGAACTTTATTGGTGAGATTATCGACCAGGAGACGCACCGCGATCTGGCCTTGGCGGTAAGGGTGCTGGTAAATCGAAGCCGTGATGATCCCTTTTTGAAAGTGCGAAGCCATCTCCGAGAAAAGGTCGGTGGTGATCAGCTTTACTTTGCCCTCGAACCCGCACTCGGCAAGCGCGCGACACACAGGAAGACAGTTGACGGTGTTCACATAGAGTCCGTCGAGCGCGGGGAACCGGCGGAGAAGCTCGGAGGTTTTTTGGAAGCTCTCATTCTCATCCTCATGGCCTTCAATGACGCTGAGGATTTTCCCTCCCGAGCAGTGGCGCAGAAATCCTTCTGAAAAGCCGTCGGTCTTTTTTCGATGGTCTTCGGTCGTGAGCATCCCGGCAACAACGGCGACTTTCGAGCCTCGGGGAACAAACTTGCCCATCAATTCGCCTGCCAAGGAGCCGTTTAAGTACGGATCGACACAAACGATGCTCGAGCGGCGGCTTTCCGGGGCGTCCGTGGAAACGCAAACCACGCGCACGCCCTTTTCTTCCGCTTCGTCGATCAGCGGCGTCAATTCCTTCGGGCTTCCAGCGGTGAGAACAATTCCGTCGACACGGCTTTCCACTAGTTCCTTGAAAACGTCGATGTCTCCTTCTCCTAGTGTTTGCACCGGGCGGTTCACGAATTCGACACCGAGGTGCTCAACATGATGCGCCTCGTCCAAGACGCCGCCCCAAAGCTGATCATAGAAAAAGTGGATTTCCTTGGGCATGCACACGCCAATGCGTACGCTGGCGCGCGCCACGGAGAGGGCGCGCGCGGCAAGATTCGGTGAGTATCCGATTTGCTGGGCGATTTGCAGAATGCGCTTGCGAGTAGCCTCCTTGATTCCACCGCGGCCGTGAAGCGCGCGGTCCACGGTTCCAATGGAAACCTTCGCCATTTCGGCGATTAAATGGATTCCGTGTTTCTCCTTGCTCATCTAATGCGCTCCGCAAGTCCGCTCGCCGTTTGCACCTTGTTCCACTGGTTTCATCCGGCATTGAGCCACACCATGGAACATTGGGAAGCCACTAAAGTGGCCAATTGGATGCAGAAGTTCCGAGCGCCCATCCTGAACCGCTACCCCTAAAGCCGAGTTAGGAAACGGGATGCACGGCCCGCGTACCTTAGCACGATTTAGCGAAGTAAGAGAAAGAAACAGGCGGTTGAGATAATTTGCCGCGCAAAATCGCGCGCTTGCCTTGGCTGGTGGATGGAGGAGTACAATCACGGCCGGCCTCATCGCTGGATCGAGAATCGCAAACCATTAGACGCGTCTTGCGATTCTACGGCTCTAACTGAAAACGAATCTCGTGGGGTCCAGACATACCGGGGAGCCTTACAAATGCGTTCTGTGTCGCGGCGTCATTTCCTGAAAGATGCGTCAAAAGCCGGGCTCGCGATGGGTACCAACCTCGCATTCGGCCACGGCTTGCTTGGCCAATCGCCGGCTTCGAATCCGGGCCAGCCTATGCGCATCTTCGCGGACTCCCGGCGAACCATCGCTCCGGTCGAGAAAAACTTATTTGGTTCGTTTCTCGAGCATCTGGGCCGCGCCATTTACGAAGGCATCTACGATCCGCAGTCCAAACTTTCCGACGCAGAGGGCTTTCGCAAAGATGTTGTGGAGGAAATCCGTAAGCTCGGCGTTCCCATCATTCGCTATCCGGGCGGAAATTTTGTTTCCGGCTATAACTGGCTCGACGGCATCGGGCCCAAAGCGGATCGTCCGAGGGTGTTAGACAAAGCCTGGAACACCATCGATACCAACCAATTTGGAACCGATGATTTTTTGGCTTGGTGCCGCCTCGTAGGGACGCAACCTCTGATGGGCTTGAATTTGGGCACCGGCACGCCGGAGCAGGCGGCTGCCCTCGTTGAATATTGCAACGTGGAGAAAGGCACCCGCTGGAGCGAACTCCGGCGCAAGAACGGGATCGCGGACCCTTACAAAGTGGAACACTGGTGTCTCGGCAATGAGATGGATGGCCCGTGGCAAATCGGCCACATGACGGCCACCGAGTATGGTCTGAAAGCAGAAGATGCGGCGCGGCAGATGCGTTACGTCGATCCCTCGCTGAAGCTCGTGGCCTGCGGCTCGAGCGGCCCCGGCATGCCCACGTATCTCGAGTGGGATCGTGAAGTGCTCGAGAAGTGTTACGAATATGTGGACGCCATTTCCTTGCATCGTTATTTCGGCAGTACAAATGAGGAAACCGGAGGAGAGAGCTCGAAGTATTTGGCCATGAATCTCAGCATGGAACAACAAATCAACGAAATCGCAGCGGTCTGCGATATGGTGCAAGGCCACAAACGCTCGACGAAAAAATTGTGGCTAAGTTTCGATGAATGGAATGTTTGGTACCGCGAGAGAACGGGCGATGCCGTCAACGGCCACAGGCAAGTCGCGCCTCATCTTTTGGAAGAGGTCTATAACCTGGAAGACGCGCTGCTGGTCGGCGGTCTTCTGAATACGCTGATCCGCAAGTCAGACCGCGTGAAACTGGCTTGCCTGGCGCAGCTCGTCAATGTCATCGCGCCGATCATGACCAACGAGAGTGGCCTGCTGCGGCAAACGATTTATTACCCTTACAGTTGGGCGCTGGAGTTTGCCCGCGGGACGGCGCTCGATCTCTTGGTGGAGTCACCCGTGTACGACGTCTCAGGTATGGGCGCGGTTAGTTACGTGGATGCTGCCGGCACTTACCAGGCGGAGACGGGAAAGATCGCGCTCTTCCTGCTGAATCGCGATTTGGCGAAGTCTCACGAAATTGATGTCGTGTGGGAAGGGTCCTCGCCGCGTGCCGGCGATGTTCTTGTCCTCACAGGTAGCGATCTGAAAGCGACAAACACATTTGACTCGCCCACGAGAGTGACACCGCAAAAAGGGGAACGGCCTTCAGTAACGGGAGGACGCACAACCTTTAGGCTTCCGCCGCGTTCCTACAGCATCGTGCAATGGAATGCTTAGTCTCACGCGCTCGCGAAGTAGGACGCTTCCTTGCGTTCCGATACCACCCATGCTGTCGATGTTGATTTCGTGGCGTCACTCGCTGCCCAGTGGTATCATCTGCGCCAGGAAGTGTTTTATGCAGCGACTGTGCCTCGGTGTGTTGTTCTCTCTGCTGGTCCTCAACGCAGCCCCTTCTTTTGCTCAAGAAGTAATGAACAAGGCGATTTCGGGCTATATCCGTGAGGAAGGCTCGGGCCACGTCATCACTGCCGCCCGCATCGAGCTACAGAATCTCTCCGGAGTTCCGACGGCGTATGCCTATTCGGATGGGAATGGCGCGTATGAGTTCGATAACATCGCGGGCGGCGATTGCTATCTAGTGGTGTCGCACAATGGCTACGTGACTACGAACGAGTTCGTTCGTCCAGAGGGATCGGGGCATGTCTATAAAGATATATTCCTGCGAACGGAGAACGCAGCGTCGGCGCCGACCGCCGTAAACCCTGTCTCTGAACGCGAACTGAGTATTCCCCCCAAAGCGCACGAGTCGTTCGAGAAGGGCCTTCAGTTGGTTGTTGAGAAGTCAGATTATCGCGGCGCCGTTGCTCAATTTGAGAAGGCCATCGAGAAATATCCGTCTTACTACGAAGCTTACGCGGCATTAGGGCTGGCGCAGGACAAGATGGGAGATGCGCCGGCGGCGGAGGCATCTCTGCGAAAGTCCATCGACCTGAGTGGGGGAAAGTATCCGCAAGCGATGATCGACCTCGCATCCATGTTCAATGGCCGGAAGAGATTCTCCGAAGCCGAGCCTCTTTTGCGCAATGTGATTGCCGTCGATGGTTCTTCTTGGCGCGGGCAATACGAATTAGCCGTGGCCCTGCGCGGTCAAAATCGTTTTACTGATGCGGTCGCCAGCGCGGCCAAGGCTCGCGATTTGAAGCCGGACAATCCTCCGACTTACCTTTTGCTTTACAACCTCCATATTCAGACGGACGACTTTCCCGCCGCCTTGCAAGATGCCGATTCCTACCTCAAGCTGGCACCCACTGGCCCAATGTCGGATCGTGTCCGCAAGATGCGTGAAGAGGTTCAAAAAGCGGTGCAGGGTGCGCCAAACAATTCTCCCAAGCCGCCGTCCCTCTAACCGCCGACAATCAAAGCGATGCGTTCGAAAGAATTCACCGTGAGAGGTTCTTGCCTTCCTGCACGGTGACAATGCGGTCGATGCCCGGTGACCGGATTTTTTCGACGGTTCCGCTTGGCCAATGGATTTCAATCGAATCCACCAAGGTGGCTTTTCCCAATCCGAAGTGGATCCGTTGATCGGAACTAGAGCCGTACGATCCACCGCTAAATACGTCTCCCCGTTGCCGAACTCCGCCGGCTGTCAGAAAAGCCTTGGCTCCGATGGCATCGCGGGGGCTTTTGGGCCCGCCGATAAGCTTTAACTCCAGCCAATGATTCTCCGTCTTCAACACGTTTCGCAGCAACGTCGGGCGGGAATCGATATTATTTATCACCACGTCGATCTTGCCATCATTAAAAAGGTCGCCGAAGGCTGCCCCGCGCGCGGTGATCACGTCCGCAAGGCCACTGCCGGTTGCTGGGGACACTTCTTCGAATTTCTTTCCATCCATATTGTGGAATAGCTGTGGGCGCTCCGCCCAGGTGGTGCCCCAATCTTGCTTGTCCACCTCCGGGTAGACGTGCCCGTTGGCGATAAAGAGGTCGAGCCAGCCGTCGTTATCGTAATCGAGGAAACCTGTTCCCCAGGAAAGAAACGGAGTTGTTGGACCGGCCAGGCCTGCTTGGTAGGTGACATCGGAGAAACTTCCGCGGCCGTCATTTCTGTAAAGCGTTTTGTAATCGTCGGAAAACGTTGTGGTGAAAAGATCGATTCGCCCGGTGTGTTGGTAATCGCCGATGGCGATTCCCATGGAGGCTTGTTCGCGTCCGTCGTCGCTCAGGGCGAAACCTGACGCGTAACTTATATCCTCGAATGTGCCATCATGTTTGTTGCGGTAGAGATAGTTCGGCGTGGAATCATTGGCGACCGCCAAATCCACCCATCCGTCATCATCCACGTCCACGAAAGCGGAAGCCAGCCCGTAGTATTTGTTGGGATCGGAAACGCCGGCTTTCACGCTCACGTCCGTGAAAGTTCCATCTCCATTGTTGTGAAATAAATGGTCGCTCTCGCCAGGCAATCCTCGCGGGCCACACATCACGTCAATCCCGCGAAACTGACAAAAATTTGCAGGAATTCGCCCATGCCCGGCGATCGGCGGATTGTCGATATCGTACTTCACATAACCCGGCACAAATAAATCGAGCAATCCGTCGTGGTCGTAATCGCCCCACGTTGGTCCCGCCGACCAGCCCCCCAGCGCTACCCCGGCCTTCTCGGCGACATCGGTAAATGTTCCGTCGTGGTTGTTGTGGTAGAGACGGTTCTTTCCATAGTTCGCGACATAAATATCCGGCCAGCCGTCGTTATCGTAGTCGCCGACGGCTACTCCAAATCCCCATCTCTCGTTGGCGACCCCCGCTTTGTCCGTGACATCTGTAAAGGTGCCGTCGTGATTATTGTGGAAGAGCATGGCTCGCGGCGGAGCTTCCTTGCCCTTCAACGCCGCGACGGTGGAACCATTCAGGAGATAGATGTCGAGCCATCCGTCGTTGTCGTAGTCAAGCAACGCCACACCAGAGCCGATGGTCTCGAGAATCGTTTTTTTATCGGGTGTTCCCGAACGATGCAGGAATTTGTCGAGCCCGGCTTTTTTGGTGATGTCGCTGAATACGACGGTCGCTCCGTCGACGAATCCGCCGGCGGTGATCGGCCGGGAAAGAGAGTCCTTCACGGCGGGATGCGCTCCTCCGGTGGCAACTCCCATGCCCGAAGAACTTTGCTGTGTGCGCTGATTTGCGGATTGCTGGCCGGTCGAGCACAGCGCGAGAAAAAGGAGAGAAAGAGCGATCAAAATTGGCATTGCGGTGAACGCCAGTTTCGAGCGGCGCGCTTCTCCAGCCTCGCGACTTGGAAAGGTCATCCATGAATCCTATACCTACTCCAAACTCGGAGTCATGTGAGCGGCCAAGTTTGCGGACCAATTTAGGGGATTGCCAAGTTTGAGGGCCTGGCTGCTACTAGAAGTACCAGAATGGAAGTCCCATCTTAGGACGTCTACGGGCCAGTACGAGCGCGTGTTACAAAGCAATGCATCTGGGCTACAGCTAGTACAAATCAAAAAAAGTGCTTGACAACGGGAAGGCACCAATGAAAAGCTCCGTTTACGTTAACGGCGTTTCCAATCGCCGTGGGGTGTGGAGGCATCGCTATGAATCGTTTGTTGTGTTCTTCCAAGAATATCGTTTTTGTTGTGTCGCGGTTCCGTTGGCGCTTTCTATTGGTTCTTTTTCTTTCTCTGATTGGTTTTTCGTTTGCAACCTTCGCTCAGACAGCCACCATCGTTGGCACCGTTACTGATCCCTCGGGCGCTGTCGTTCCTGCTGTAACCGTGACGTTAACGAACACGGACACAGGTACGCCTCGCGTCATTCCGACGAATAATGACGGCCAATACGTTGCTGTCGATCTGCCAATCGGCCATTACACCGTCAAAGCTCAAGCCAAAGGGTTCAAGGTCGCCGAGCAAAAAGGCATCGTCCTTACCCAAGGCGACCGCGTCCGCGTGGATTTTCAAATGCAGATGGGCGCTGCGCAAGAAACCGTCACCGTGGAAGCGAATGTCGTTCACGTGCAAACGGATACGGGAGAAGTCAGCAACCTGATTAGCGGACAGGAAGTCGCTCAGATCTCCACGAACGGGCGAACCATCTATTCTCTAATCAGTTTGATGCCCGGCGCTTCCAGCAACATGCCGGACTTTCAATCACCGACGCCGGTCGGCGGCAGCGGAGCCGTGAGTTTCAACGGTCTGCGCTACGCTCACAATATCTATTTGCTGGATGGCGGTGAAGACGACGACCGCGGCGGTTCAGGCGGTTTCTCCGTCATGCCCTCCATTGACGCCATCGGGGAATTCCGAGCGCTTACTTCCAACTACAGCGCCGACTATGGCCTCTCTTCTGGCGGCACGATGAGCATGGTGCTGAAGTCCGGCACAAGCCAATTCCATGCTGCGGCTTGGGAATTCAACCGCAACGACGACTTGGATGCGCGAAATTTCTTCAATCCCGTACATAACGCGAACGGCACCTACGATCCGGTTGCTGAACTCCGTTTCAACGTCTTCGGGTTCAACGTGGGCGGCCCGGTCACCTTCGGCCACCTCTACAACCCCGAGAAGAAAAAAACTTTCTTCTTCTACAACATGGAGTGGCGCAGAATCATCACCGGCGGCAACATCCTCAACCAGCCCGTTCCTCCCACGTCCGAATATGGAGGCGTGTTCCCCTCAACGCTGGCAGCCACCGGGCTTCATACACCTTGCTCTAACCAAGTCTCCGCAGCAATAGCTACGCAATTTGCGAACGCTGGCCAGACTTTGAGTACGCCGTCAACCACCGGGAGCGTGGGGGCCTGTAACGACGCCACCGGAAACAATGCCGTACTTGTGCCATTCACGAACAACACGATTCCGACCTCTCTTCTGAGCTCCAATGCGCAAGCCCTTTTGACGGCGGGCATCTTCCCGGCAAACAACGTGGGCAATAATTTCGTCGGCAGCAACAACTCTCCCACAAGCGTGAAGGAAGAAATTGTGCGCATCGATCACAACTTCAACAGCAAGTTCTCCATTTTTGGCCATTGGATTTCCGAACAGATTGCCCAGGGCTACGGCACCTCGCAGTGGAGCAGCGATAACCTGCCCACGGTGAGCGACACTTTCGGGAACCCCTCCTACAGTGCGGTCGTCCATGCCACCTATATCATCAACCCGTCGTTGGTTAATGAGTTGGCGTTCAACTACAACGGCAACCGCATCGACATCACCCCCGCTGCCGGTCACGGTTTGACCAGCTTGACGCTCCCCAGCGCCTATACCCCTACGAGACTCTTTGACGGTCCGGACCCTGACAACCGCATCCCCACGATTCAATTGGGCGGAGCCACTGGCGCTAACTTCGATATCGATGGTTGGCCTTGGACGAACGCCGCAAACAGTTATCAGCTCCGCGACGACCTCTCTTGGACCAAGGGGGCGCACCAGATCAAGATCGGCGGAAGCTGGGAACTGTATAAGAAGGTCCAAGAGCTGTTCGGCACGTCCCAAGGTACGTTCAACTTTAACGGTAATTTCACGGGAAGCGACTTCGCCGACTACCTGCTCGGCTTTGCCGATAGCTACAGCGAGCTGGCAGTACAAGACAGCGGCCACTGGAATAACGTTTCTACCGCCCTATACGTCCAGGACAACTGGCGCGTGAGCCATCGCCTCACTCTGAACCTTGGACTCCGCTGGGAGGGGCTGCCACACACCTACGAAGCCAACGGTCGCATGGGGAACTTCTACCCCCAACTCTATAACACGGCCAATGCAGCGACAGTTTTGCCGAACGGCACCATCAGTCCGTTAAGTAAGGGCCTTGGCACCAGTCCCAATCCCATTCTCGCCGGCGTTCCGCTCTACCTGAACGGCATCGGAATCCCTGGCGAGGACGGCATCACCGATGGTTTGGTGAACAATCACTGGCTCAACTTCGCTCCACGCCTCGGCTTTGCCTATGACCTCACCGGCAGCGGCAAGACCGTTATTCGCGGCGGTTTCGGCATCATGTACGAGCGCATTCAGGGCAACGACATGTATGACGCCGGCCCGAACGTTCCCTTCAGTTTGACGGCCGGTCTTAACAACGTCAGTTTCCAAAATCCGAATGTCAGTCTCCTCAATGGCCTAGGTTCGGGGTTCCCGATTGTGCCGCCCACGATCAACGGCATGGATGAACAAAACTACAAACAGCCCACGAGCTACCAGTACAGCTTGGGAGTCCAGCATTCGCTGGGAGCCAGGACCGTGCTAACCGTTCAGTACGTGGGGAATCAAAACCGCTATCAAAGCGAACAGTCCAATTACAATCTCGTGAATCCGAGTCAGTTGCCGGCGCTCATCGGCGGCACTCTCAACTATGCTGCGGCCTCAACCCTTGACTATCCCGGCTTTAATGCGCTGCTCCAGGCCCAAAACGAGGCCAACAGCCATTACAACGGGTTGCAAGTACAACTCACTGGCAATCCGACAAGAGACTTGCAATTGCAAGTTGCGTACACCTGGTCGAGGGCTATTGACCCCTCTACCGGCGGAGACAATGGTGATCTGGCGACCGTTTCGAATCCATATCTTGGATGGGCCAACGATATCGGGCCGTCGCAATTTAACCGCTCCGATATCCTCCTGACCGAATTCGTCTACAGCGTTCCACTCTTTAACCACACCGATAATCGGCTATTGAAGACAACCCTTGGCGGTTGGCAAGTCTCGGGAATCGTCACAGCGGAAACGGGCTTGCCCATAAATATCACCCTCGGCGGACCGCAAAGCGGCAACGGCATTCCCGATGCCACGAATCGGCCTAACGTAAGCGGAGCCGTATCTACTCCGCACACTCTCGGCGAATGGTTCAACACCCAAGTCTTTTCCACCCCAGCGGTGGGAGCTTGGGGCAATGTTGGCTTCGACTCCATAACAGGTCCTGGACGCGATAACTGGGATCTTTCGCTCTTCAAGAACTTCCTGTTGAGCGAATCCCGTGGCAGCCGCCTCGAGTTCCGCGTGGAAAGCTTCAACACCTGGAACCATACGCAGTTTAACGGTACCGGTGACCAATTTAACGGCTTCAACGCCACGACCGGCCTGCCGAATGGCAACTTCGGCCAAATCACTTCTGCCTTCGACCCGCGCATCTTCCAGCTCGGGTTGAAGCTCTATTTCTAATCACCCCGGAAGTTTCACCCCCCGCCCCGCTCGCGCAGTCAGCGAGCGGGGCTTTTTTTCTGCCGCGCCTTGCCGAACTGCGCGCTGACTCTGGCTCCTTCCCATCTTCGCCGGCCTACGGCACAACTGCACCAAAAATACTTTTCCACAGGTCATTCGAATAACAATTATTTAACTATAGACATTCGTTAAAACTCGTGCTACCATTCCTTGTGATTAGCAGGCTTCACTCTCGCCGCTTAGGGCTCCCGCTGTGCTGTTTTGCCCCTCTGCCCTCCATGTCTGCTTGGCTTCCGTTCCTATCACGTCCCCGCTCTGCCTCGTCATTCTCTTGTCTTGGCCCGCCTCTCTTCCTTCCCGCATGGCGGCCCTTTCACGGCCAAATCCGGGCATTCGTCTTTGGCCGTATCTTGCGGCGTGCCACTAGCCTTGGTGTGCTATCTCCTTTAGAATACGCACTTCCAAAAAACTCGCGCATAACTCGTTTAGAATGCACACTTCCAAAACAAAGAACTTAAAAGTCTTTAGAATGAACACTTACGAAAAAAGGGGGAGGGGGCGGGGCAAAATGTTAACTAGGTCCCATTCGCCCATATTTCGCTCTTTGCCCGCGTTGGCTCTCGCCCTCCTGGGGCCCCTACTTGGTTCGACATCTGCGGCTGCTGGGCAATCCGCTCCCCCTAGCCCGGCAGAAGCCATCGCCCTCGAACAGCAAGGCAAACTCGAGGAAGCAGTCCAGGTCTGGCAGGAGGTCGTCAAGCGCAACCCGCGCGATGCCGCTGCTCTCGCCAGCATGGGTGTCGTCCTCTCCAAAGAGCAAAAATTTGTGGAAGCCGCCTCGGCCTATCGGAAGGCCCTAGCCCTCGATGCCAAGCTACCCGGGATCCAGCTCAATCTGGGGCTGGCGGAATTCAAGCAGGGGCATTTTGAGGCTGCCGTGGGCCCCTTGACCGCCGCTTTGGCCGCCCAGCCGGACAGCATGCAAGCCCGGGCGCTCCTCGGCCTGAGTTGCTATGGAGCAAAACGGTTCGCGGAAGCCTCGAAGTATCTCGAGCTAGCGGCGAAATCCGACCCCGACAATACCCAATTGCGGCAAGTCCTCGCGCAGAGCTGTTTGTGGGCAAAAAAATTCGATTGCGCTCTCGAAGAATTCCGCTGGATTCAGCAGCGCGACCCAAACTCAGCGGCGGCTCACGTGCTCGCTGGCGAAGCTCTCGATGGGCTCGGAAAAACCGCAGACGCCATCGACGAGTTCCAAAAGGCTGTGCAGGCGTCTCCTAAGGAACCCAACGTCTATTTTGGGCTCGGCTATCTTTATTGGAAGCTGAAGCGATACGATGCAGCCACAACCGCATTCAAGAGCGAATTGACTATCGATCCGGGCAACGCGCAAGCCATGGCTTATCTGGGCGACATCGCCATAAAGAATAACGAGCCTGACGCCGCGATTACCTGGCTCAAGAAGGCTTTGCAAGGGCGCAGCGACATGCGTATCGCGCAACTCGACTTGGGGGCGATTCTTACCGAGCGAGGCGACTATCCAGGCGCAATCGCCGCTCTAAGTCACGCCGTGGAATTGGACCCGGAGCAGCCCGACGCACACTACCGCCTAGGTCGTGCGTATCAGGCCGCCGGCAATCAGGCGGCAGCGCAAAAGGAGTTCGCCAAGGTTCGCGAGCTCCACCAAAAAGCCGAGGAGGATGTCGCGCGCAAAATGTCCGCGGCTCCGCCGCCCTTGCCGCAATAGGGTTCATTGAGGGCGGCACTGGGAAGGGTTCTTGTTTAGCTCTTGCAGCATCTCTCGTGCTTCGGGAAGGTCAGGGTTGAATTCGAGCACGCGCTTAATCTGATTTTTTGCTTCGTCCGGCTTGCCTTCCGCGCAGAGCGTCTTGGCAAGATTAACGCCAATGGCGCTACGACCGGGCTGGCGATCGAACGCGGGCTGCCAGAGCGCAATCGCGCGGTTCAGGTCGCCGCTCTGAGCTGCAATGACTCCCAGATCGGTGGCGGCCACGGTGGCCAACGGGTCTTTTTCCAGAGCCTTTTCATACATAGACTTGGCTTGGCGGATGTCACCGCGCTTTTGCGCCACAAACCCCATCGCGGTCAGTAGCGTCGCGTCATCCGGTTGTTGGGCCAGCGCGCTGCGAAGATACTTCTCCGCCTCCGGGACGGCGGATTCCATTCCTTCTTCCGCCAGAGTCTGCCAGGCCAGAGCGAGGTCGCGGTCGCCCGGCTTTTCTTCGCTTGGTGGGAAGCGTCTAAGCTGCGGCTGGAGCTGGGTGGTGGACGAGGAGCCAGGCAAAGCCGGCATGCGCAAAATTCGATGATCCGTCGCCTGTGTGTGCGCAATGTTCGAGCTGGCCACCGCTGGCATGTGACAGGCCACGCAATTCTGCTCTTTGGGATGGTGTTTTGCCGCGAATCCTTCGCCATGGCAGGCGATGCATTTGCTCCGGTAATACGCAACTTTTTCCGCTGGACCGGGCGAGAAGTGCGGATCATGGCAGCTCATGCAAGACATGGCATCGCCTGATTTCTGCTTGCATACACTTTGGAAGAGCGCCTCGAACTGGCTAAGCGCGGGCAGCCCCGGGCCCGATTGGGACAGCACAAAATAATGGACATAATCCTGCAGATCGTCTCCAGGCTTAAAATCGTTCAGATTTCGCCCCGGCTGCCGGATGGCCACGCTTCCTTCCAGATGGCACTGCATGCAAATAGCGTCACGCGAAGAAGCTGAAAGTTTGGCCGGGTTGAGAATCGGACCGCTTCCATTGGAATGAGCATCGCCAGGGCCGTGGCAACGCGCGCAACCGATTCCCCCTTGCGTGATGATGGGCCCGCTGTATTTGTTTTCCGTGCCGGGCATAGGCTGCTGCAAGTCATTTGTGTGGCAGCTCAGGCAGTCTGAAGTAAGCGGAAGATTCAGAGGAATGTGGCGTGCGTCCTGATAAGCCGGCGTCATGTCCCAAACGCCTTTCTGGCCATACCAGTTGACTGGGGATTCGAAGAAGAAACCGTCCTGGGCAAAGACGTACGTGCGGCCGCGATGGCCCGAGCCGATGAAATAAAGCAGCTCGCGCTTGCCATGGATTTCATCGATGCCAGCGCGGTCGAAGCTGAGCCAAACTTTTCCGTCTTGTTCGTACACCCGGTAATGCACGCCCGAAACTCCGTGCGTGAATTCACCGGGAATCACGTTTCCAGCACTCGGCCCGCTGGCGTGTGCCATGGCTGTCTGCTGGTAGCTTTTGTAAATAGTCGCATGACATTGCGCGCAAGCTTGATCACTGGCGGGCTGCTCGCTACCTCGTGGGCGGAGGGCGGAAGATGCCACGACTTTCGATTGAGCGAAAACACCGCACGGAGCGAGACAGAGCGCAACAACTCCGAGACATTGGAGCAAACTTCGAGACGCGGAAGACCTGCGCGCCATCTTTCCCAATTCGCCGCACTGACTGCCTCGAGAGAGCATCCGTTTCCGGCTTTCCCCGCATTCCCATGCGCTGGCGAAACCATCTTTGGACGCGCAATCATAAGAAACTCGCGTCTTCGGCACGGTACATTGGACTATATCGTTTGGATGCAATCTGTTGTGCTTATTTCTTCCTGCCTCGAGCTCGGGCCCGTACCCTGCCGCGATAATGCAAAATCCTTCTTGAGCTCGGGGAAATGAACTCTTTTCAAGGCGTCTCTTCTCAGGCTATTTTGTCCTGGAGGCCCTTGCCGAATTGGAGATTGCGTATGCCGACTGGTCCAGTTCCTGAACAGAAGTCTCTTCTGAGAAATCCTCTGTTGTATTCTTCCGCTGTCCTGGCGATCGTTCTCCTAGGTGTTGTTTTTGTTATGGTTTCCCGCTGGCTGGACACGCGCAGCATCGAACGCCAAGCCGCGCAACAGCGCACAGAGAAACAACGCGAAGAAGACCGTCTCGCGGTGGAGCAGATGGGGGGCAACGAGTTCACCATCCTGGACTTCTACGCCAGCCCGAAAGTCATCCACCGCGGCGATTCCGCCCAGCTATGCTATGGGGTGTCCAACGCCAAGAGCGTCAAGCTTGAGCCGCAGTTGCAGCCCGTATGGCCATCGTTGGCCCATTGCGTGGATGTATCTCCCACAAAAACAACCACTTATACTCTGACAATCGAAGATGCCAAAGGGGATAAGAAGTCCGAAGCGGTCGACGTGAAAGTCCGCTGAGCGTCCCACTAAACCTCCCACCGAGCCTGCCGAAAAGCTCCTTGTTTGCCTTGGTCTTGGCTCACATGCTCTTCCTTTGCGCTAGGTCCGGCACCGGGCTAGCGGCTCAAAAGTAACTGCGACTGCCCCTTGTGGCGGCAATTGCCCCGCATCTATAATGCTTGTTCGCGCGGGGTCCGGGAACCATCGTGTAAAACCGGACTCCGCGAGCATTTTTTGGCAACGGAATTCCTGGTGATGGCCGACCATGTCTGACCCGCTCGCGAAAATCAAGCAGCGCTTGCAAGGAGAAATTGACCAGCTCGAGCACGAGCTGAACATCGATCTCCCGAAAGAGATCGCCAAAGCCCGCGCGCACGGCGACCTTTCCGAAAACGCCGAATACAAGTACGCGAAAGAGCGGCAAGGCTACGTCAACGCGCGCATCGGCCAATTGAAAAAACGCATGGGCGACCTAGGCATGCTGAATTTAAGTAATATTCCGAAGGATCGCTCGGGCTATGGTTCGCGGATTCTTGTGCTGGATACGCAGCGGGAAGTGAAAATCGAATACAAGCTGGTGACGACGGAAGAGGCGGACGCGGAAAAGGGATTAATCTCGACCACGTCGCCCATCGGCAAGGCTTTGCTCAACCGCAAAGTGGGCGACGAAGTTCAAGTCGCGACGCCTGCAGGCCAGAAAGAGTTTGAGATCATGCGCCTCGTCACCATCCACGAGGAGGAGTAACCTTTGGGCTTTTTCTGGCGTCCTACCGAGGTGGGTGGGTCGCCTGCGAGGCATCATGTACTGGGGAGCTGGTCCGGCGCTCGGGCTTCTAACTTTGCTAGGCTACGTCGCGTTTTCCATCGGCGCCGCTTTGGTGTGGCGCAAGCGAGACGACTTCTCCGTATGGGCACATGACGAGTTCGGGGCTTTCCGGCGCAGCCTTTCCCGCTACACCGTTGTTGGTCCGTTTTACGGTTTACGGGAGGAGTCCCGCCTCAAGGCCGTTCCTTCGCAGTTCATAAGCTCGCTCAGCCGATTTCCTCGCAGGCACATTAACCCGGCTTTCTTCCTGCTCTTTCTCGGCGTGGTTCTCTTTTTTCTCGATTTTTTCATCTAGCGGATGAACACAGCCGCTATTCCCTGTTCTGGACAAAGTATGCCCGCTTTGCCATTCTCCTGGCGATGAAACCTTCCTTGATTGTGCATGGCGGTGCTTGGGACATTCCCGATGAGGCCGTCGACGCCTGCAATGCTGGCTGCCGCCGCGCTCTAGAGGCCGGATGGTCCATTCTCTCACGAGGAGGTTCGGCGCTCGATGCCGTCGAAGCATGCATCCTGGTGCTCGAGGATGACCCAGTCTTCGACGCCGGATTTGGCTCGCATCTCAATCTCGATGGGAGGGTCGAGTGCGATGCCATCGTGATGAATGGCGGGACGCTTCGCGCAGGGTCTGTCGCGGGCTTGCAGCGTGTCCGCAATCCGATCAGGCTTGCTCGTGCGGTCCTCGAACATTGCCCGCACATGATGCTTGCCGGCGAAGGCGCTGAGCGCTTTGCCAAGGATCATGGCATTTCTCTCTGCGATCCAGAGGAGCTCATCAGCGGCGCCGAACGCGAGGCTTGGAAGTTATGCAGCCAGGACGAACACGCGGCAGCACACCACCGCGGGCACGAGCAAGGCACGGTCGGCGCCGTCGCCCTGGATGCGCAGGGCAAACTCTTCGCTGGCACCTCTACCGGCGGCACGTGCTGCAAGCTTCCCGGGCGAGTCGGCGATTCGCCGCTTATCGGATGTGGCTGCTACGCTGATTCCACCGCAGGCGGCGTGTCCTGTACGGGATACGGCGAGGCCATCATGAAAATTGTCATGGCCAAGGCTGCTGCTGACCTGCTTCGCACAGGCCGCGCGGATTTCTGTGAGTCCGATTCCTCGCGCGATCCTGCCGCGACAACTGCGCCTTCCCGCGCACGGGAGACCTCGATGCTCGCCGCACGCGAAACGGTTCACATACTTTCGCAACGCACCCGCGCCACTGGCGGGATCATCTTGCTTGACTGCGAAGGGAATCCCGGCTTTGCCTATAACACGCCGCGCATGGCCTACGCTTACGTGGCAGCCGATGGCTCCTTCTTCAGCGCTGTGTAACGCTCCTGCCAGGCGCTTGACCGCGCCTCTGTTCGAAGATAGTCTTCCGCCCAATACCCCCGCATTTTTCTTCGTCAACTAAGGAGGTTGCGTATGGTCTCTCTCGCCACTCTTTGGCTCCCGATCTTGCTATCGGCCATTATCGTGTTCATCGCCAGCTCTATTATGCACACCGTGCTGCCCTACCATCGCGGTGACTATCGCAAGCTTCCCAATGAAGATGCGGTTCTCGCTTCTCTCCGGTCCATCGGGCTCACGCGCGGTCTCTACAACTTCCCGCATTGCACCCACAAAGAAATGAAGGAGCCTGCCGTCCAGGAAAAATTCAAGCAGGGACCAGTCGGTTTCCTCACCATTTTCCCGAGCGGCGCCGTCAACATGCCCAAATTCCTGATCCAGTGGTTCATTTTTTTGCCTGCTGGTCGTTTTCTTCGTCGCCTATCTCGCCGCGCACACCGTTTCGCCTGGCGCTCCCTTTCGCCACGTGCTGCGCGTCGTCGGCACCGCTGCGTTCCTCGGGTTCGGCCTGGGTTCCTTCAGCAACGCGATCTGGAAAGGCCAGACATGGAGCATGACCATCAAAGAAGTGTTTGACGGGCTGGTCTACGGCCTGTTAACCGCTGGCACCTTCGGGTGGCTCTGGCCCCGCTGAGCTGGATTTTCCACGACGCCGCAGCCACCAGAACTCAGCCGATTTTTTTCGAGAAACGGAAGTTTTGAATGCGGCCAGCGTTGAGGATAAAACCGGAAATGCGGCGGTTCGCGTCGCGCGTAAAGCGCACCGTGCCGATATCCCCGGTAAAGACGTCGCGTACGGTTGGGCTAAGCTTATCAGGCTTGTTCTTCAGGCGCGTCAGGCTCAAATTCCCGTCTTGAAGAACGATACGGTAGACCGGGTCAATTTCTTCGCTGACATACGGCCCCATATACTCCGCCAGTTCTGTCTGTGTGGGCTCATACTCCGTCACCGATTCAAAGATGTCGGGCTTTCCTCCGCCGAAGCTCTGTTCCAGGTGGCGCGGCTTTTCCGCCATGGCCGGAACAAAACGCAGCTCCACTTCGTCGCCCCAGGGGACATCTGCGATATGAAAACTTGAGTCACCTGCAGGCTTCAGCGTACGAAATTCTCCCCCAAGTTTGATTTGGAGCTTGCCGTCCTTCACTTGTACTTTCTCAAAATCATCACCGTCGCGGTTCCAAAATAGACCAGCGAGCGCGGCCATCTGCTCGGGAGTTGGCGGCGTGCCACCGTTCTTCGTGTGTTCGTTGCCAGGAGCTGGCAGAAGAACTTTGAAATCCTTAGCCAGCACGATGTTCGCGACTTGACGGGCTAATGTGCTCGGGTCCGTCTCCGCGGAATTGCACAAGACGGCCACGGAAAAATGCTGTTCCGGAAAACGCGTCATATCCGAGCGATAGCCGGCGTCGGCGCCTGCATGGTCCACCGTGGGCAAGCCCCTGTAGTGTCCCACCACCAGTCCAAAGGCATAGTCGAGCTGCTCACCATTATTTAGCCTACCCCTTTCCAGCATCTGCCTGACAAGCGCCTCTCCGCCGACTCGCGGATGGTAAAAGTTCTCATCCCAGAGTTGCAGATCCTCGACGGTAGTGTGCAAGCTGGTGGCCCCGACGGTATCGAAGTTCGTTAAGTTCATTCGGAAGGGCTGGTCTTTACCCGCTTGCTCGTAACCCAACGCATCATGCTTGATGATTTCCTCATGGTCGTCCCGGAAGTGGGTGTGCGTCATTCCCAGCGGCTCGAAAATATTCTTCGTCGTAAATTCGCGCAGCGACATGCCGCTCACTCGCTTGACGATCAGTCCCAGAAGCGTGTACCCCGTGTTGCAATAAACGTGTTTGTCGCCGGGCTTGAAGTTCAAGTCTTTCTGCCGCGTCATCACGGACATCACGTCGTCATTTGTAATTAAATCCTGTGAATAACGCCATCCGGCCAGCCCCAGAAGCTCCCACTGATCGCGAAGGCCGCTGGTGTGATAAATCAAATTCCGGATCGTGATCGGCTGGCCAAAATCGGGAAGCTCCGGAATATACTTGTGTACTTCGTCGTCCAGCGAAAGCTTTCCTTGCTGAGCAAGGAGCACTATGGAAGCGGCGGTGAATTGCTTGGACATCGAGGCCACGTGGAATACCGTGGCAGGCGTGATGGGCACGTCATCATTCAGATTGGCCATGCCATAGCCGTGTTTGTAGACGATTTGTCCGTCTTTGTAGACTCCTAGCGCGCAACCCGGCGAGTCCGGCTTGTCCCACTTCTGAAAAACCTTGTCGACCTGGCCGGTGACATCCGGCGGGAGTGACTGAGTCTTGGTCGAACACGAAACCACAAGAATGGCTGGCAGAAATATGGCCCATCGGAAAAATTTCATTATGACTCCCCTATAAATTGGCGCATTCCCGCGACTTGGCTTGGCACCATACCCAACGAGCAGCATTGCGCGACCGCGAAACAGCCCGGTGCCGGAGAGTAATCATCTCTCTGCACTGCGTCAAGAGCAGGCTGTTCCGCTTGATTTGCTCCCTTTGTTCACCCACCGTTATTCCCTTCAGACGACTTGGAAATGGGTGAACGGTTCTCTGGTAGTTTCGCAAGTTCTAAGATGGCCGGAACAATGTGTGGCTATTTCACGGCGCGCCCATTCTGCACTCCCAAGCATGCCCTGAGATTTTCCGCTTCCACGGACAAGGGGCAAACGCAAGACAGGATCACCCCGCTGCGGAGAGCGCCTTCGTCATCGCACGGAACTTATGAACGCTGCGCCGTTCCGGCGGAAAAAGTGGTGCATGATTGAACGGCAAACCACGGAACACAGCCAGGCAACGAAATTGACCAAGAATGCTTCTGCACTTACCATGAAAAGAGCCGAGCCTTTGGAGGCCGTCTTCTCCAGGTGGATGCCAATGAAGAACACGCGATATGGCACGATGAACTGCGCCTTGCTGCTGGCCTTTCTCCAAGCGGGAGTTCTGGCGGGAGGACAACTAGCGTACCCGGTGAGGACAGAAGCGCAGACCGCCGACGAAGTCGTAGCGAAAGTACTGCAAGCACGCGGCGGGCTGGAGAAAGCCAAGGCTGTCCAGTCCGAGCGCATCACCGGCAAAATCTATTTCAACGCGGAAATGTTCGGGCCGTTCCTGGCTGAATTCAAGCGGCCTGGCAAAATGCACAATGAGGTGACCATCAAAGAGAAAACGGTTGTGCGAACGTTCAACGGCAAAGATGCGGGTTGGGTGATCAATCCTTTTGTGGGCAAGAATTCTCCGGAGCCGATGTCCGCGGAAGAATTGAAGGATGCGGCTAACGAATCCGATTTTGATGGCCCGTTGATAGACGCGAAAACGAAAGGAAACGTAATTGAATTGGCAGGTACAGAGAAGGTGGCGGGCCGGGACGCCTACATACTCAAAGTGACGCACAAAGATGGCACGATTTCGTCCTATTCATTCGACGCGCAGACTTTTTTGCTCACCAAGTGGAGCGGCGTAGACAACATGAACGGGGAATCCGTCATGCGGGAGACCTTTTTTCGCGATTACCGGGATGTAAGCGGGCTAAAATTCGCGTTTGAGGTCGCTTCCGATACCCCGGGAACAGAAGACGCGCAGAGAATTGTCGTGGATAAAATAGAAGTCGATCCACAAATCGATGATTCGCATTTCGAGAAACCCCCCGGTCCTCCTGCTTCACCCGCAGCCGCACCTGCCGCTACTCCGCCGGGTGGGCGTTAACCTCTGGAGTTGTGTTTTAAGTCGGCGAGGGGTTGATGTCGCGGTGGAAATGGTATTCTGACAGGACAGGATCGTGCAGGCTGTGCCAAAATTCGCACGACTAGTTGGAGTCCATGTTCTCTAAGTTCCACGAAAGCTTCGAAGGCGCAAGAGCCACTCGCACAGCCCTTCTATTGGTCTGCTTTCTTTTGGGTGCGGCCGCCCAGACAAATGCCGCCGGCACTTTGGCAAATGGCTCGGCGAATTCTTCACCGCGATTCAATGCAGTCTTTGCCATCGCGGATTTTGATGGGGACTGCAAGCCGGATTTCGCAACCGTGGAATCCCAAGATGGCGGATCCTCGAGAACAACGCGTTACTCGATCCGATTCCGTCTAACTGCCGGCCCCGCGCAAAGCTTTGGTGTATCGGCGCCTGCCGGGGGACTGCAAATCGTGGCGCGCGACGTGAATGGGGACGACGCGTTGGACCTGCTGGTGAGCACGGCGTGGCTGCACCAGCAAGTCGCCGTGCTGCTGAATGACGGACACGGAAATTTCACGCTGGCCAAAGCGAACGCGTTTCCCGGCGCAGTCTGGGAATCCGAAGCATTCTGGGAATCCAAAGCGGGCGCGTTTTGCGAGAGTGCCGTGCTGGCGGGCTCGGAGTATTCCGCGGAACAATTTGCCGCAAAAAATCAGTTTCCATGCTTGCGATCTGGGCCGGTGCGAGGACCTTTACGCGTCTCCCTTGGCAAAGCCCGGCTTTTTCTTTTCTCCCTTCTTGGCCGTGCACCTCCACTTTCCGTTCATCAGGCTTAAACATTCTGTTCATGGGCGCGTAAACTCGCGCGCTTGCAGCCGTTTATATAGTGAAACGGCCTTGGCAAGACACACCTGCGTGGTGTCCTCGAAGGAAAGCAGCACCGCGCTGTTCCACCAATTACTGAAAGTTTTCGCTTCTAATTTGCCTGCCGTGAAACAAGGGAATCTCGAGGCAGGACGCGAGGTTAGACAATGAGTCGCACGGGCTTTACATATTTGGCCCTGCCGTTTGCCTTGGCATGTTTTGCAGTAGGCTGCGGCGAGAGCAAAGGGGACCCAAAAGCCGAAGCACCCCCGCGGGCGGTGGTCGAACACGTAGGCGATGTGAACGTGTTCAAGGTCGATCATCCGGAACAGTTTCCGCTATTCACCGCAATCGAGCATGCAGCGACTACGCAATTGGTTGCGACAGGCGTAGTGGCGCCGGACGTCGCGCGGACGGTTCCGGTGATATCGATTGCGACGGGGCGAGTCGTAGAGATTAGGGCGCGGCTCGGCGATACGGTAAAAAAAGGGCAACTGCTAATGCGCGTGCAGAGCGCGGATATCGCTGCAGCCTTTTCGGATTATCAAAAGGCAATGGCGGACGAGAAACTGGCCAGCGCACAACTCGAGCGAGCCAAGCTTTTGTATCAGAAGGGCGCCTACTCCTTAAATGATTATCAGACAGCGGAGGATGTGGAGAATAAGGCGCAGGTTGACGTGGAAACTGCGGCTGAACACCTCCGCTTGCTCGGCAGCCCGCTGGATCACCCCTCGGGGCTTGTGAATATTTACGCGCCCGTGTCGGGAGTGATCACGGACCAGCAGGTAACGAACGCGGCAGGTGTGGCAGGCCTAGGATCGCCCAATCCGTTCACGATCTCCGACCTGAGCGACGTGTGGATTCTCTGCGACGTGTACGAAAACGATCTTGCGGAAGTGCATGTTGGAGAGATAGCGGACATTCGCCTGAATGCGTATCCCGACAAGCTATTTCGAGGACGAATCGGAAATATTGGCCCGATCCTAGATCCCAACCTGCGAACGGCCAAGGTGCGAATTGAAGTCGCAAATCCCGGATTGATGAAAGTAGGGATGTTCGTGACGGCGACGATCCACGGCGAGAAAAAGGAAATGTATGCGGCGATTCCGGCGGATGCCGTCTTGCATCTGCACGACCGCGCCTGGGTATACGTCCCCGCGGGCAAAGCAACATTCAAGCGCTTGGAAGTTACGATGGGCGAGACGCTTCCAAACAAGATGCAGGAGATCGTCTCCGGCTTGCAAGCAGGACAACAGGTAGTGAGCAACGCTTTGGTTCTGCAGTACACAGTGGAGCAGTAGATGATACGCAGAGTTGTTGATTTCGCGCTTGAGAACCGCTTTTTTGTCCTCGCAGCGGCATTTCTGCTGCTGATGTGGGGCGCGATTTCGTTTCATCAGCTGCCCGTGGAAGCGTATCCGGACGTCGCGAACAATTACGTCGAGATCATCACGCAGTGGCCGGGGATTTCCGCGGAACAGATCGAGCAGCAGGTGACGATCCCGCTGGAAATCGTGATGAACGGCATCCCGCATGTGGTTCACTTGCGCTCATTCTCCCTTTTCGGGCTCTCGGACTTGAAGTTGATTTTCGATGATGATGAGGAGGATGCGTGGAACCGGGAGAGGGTTCTTGAGAGGCTTTCGCAAGTGACTTTGCCGCCGGGAGTAGTACCACAAATGGGCACCGACTGGAGTCCGGTAGGGCAAATCTACTTTTTCACGCTGAAGAGTACAAATCCAGACTATGACGTTATGGACTTAAAATCGATCGAAGATTGGGTGGTCGAAAAGAATTTCAAGGCCGTGCCTGACGTCGTCGATGTTGCCAGCTTCGGCGGTCCTACGCGCGAATATCAGGTTCGTGTTGACCCCAATAAGCTGATTTCCTACGGATTGAGCCTCGCCCAAATTGAACAACAACTCACAAATAACAACGCCAACGCCGGTGGCAGCTTCATCCAGTCGGGATTGCAGCAAATTAACATTAGCGAGGTTGGCCTGGTCAGGGACGTAAACGATATCGAAAATACGGTCATTACAACCAAAACGGGAACGCCACTGCGCATAAAGGATATCGCGGTTGTGGAGCAAGGCCCGAAAATCCGGCTCGGGCAAACCGCGCGAGCGATTCACGGCGAAGACGGAAAGATCATCGATAACGACGACGTTGTTTCGGGCATTGTGCTCTTGCGTAAAGGTGCGAATGCGGACGCGGTCCTCGCTGGCATTCACGCTAAGGTGGAAGAACTGAACGATCACATTTTGCCGCAAGGCGTGAAAGTAGTGCCGTTTATTGACCGCAGCGATTTGCTGCACTTGACGACGCACACGGTGCTGCACAATCTTACGGAAGGCATCATTCTAGTCGTTGTCATTCTCTTCCTCTTTCTTGGGAATGTCCGTGGAGCACTCATCGTTGCCCTGACGATCCCGTTTTCTCTGTTGTTTGCCGCGACCTGCCTCAAGCTAAAAGGCATTCCCGCGAACCTGCTATCCCTTGGCGCGCTGGATTTCGGGATGGTTGTGGATGGCGCGGTAGTCATGGTGGAAAATATCGTCCGCCACCTGAGCCATCCGTCGAACAACTATAGGACCGTGTTGGAACGCATCCGCGAGGCGGCCCACGAGGTGCAGCGGCCTGTTTTCTATGCGATCGGGATCATCATCACCGCGTACCTGCCGATTTTCACGTTGCAGAGAGTCGAGGGACGCTTATTTCATCCGATGGCATGGACAGTCGCCTTTGCCCTGCTCGGCGCTCTTGTATTTTCCATGCTCATCGCGCCGGTCCTTTCGAGCGTATTATTTCGCAGAGGCGTCAGAGAATGGCACAACCCGGTCATGGAATTTCTGAAGGCGCGCTATCGGGTGGCGGTGAGGTGGGCGATTGAGCATCGGGCTGTTACCGTATCCGGGGCGGTCCTTGGAATGGCTGTGGCCATTTATCTCACAGTGGGTGGAGTTATCGGCTCCGAGTTTCTGCCTCACCTGGACGAGGGGGCAATGTGGGTACGTGGCACTCTTGCGCCCAGCACTGGACCCGACGAAGGTATCCGGCTGATGAACCAGGCTCGGGTCCTTCTGTGTTCCTTCCCCGAGGTTCCGCAGTGCTGGAGCCAGGTGGGACGGCCAGATGACGGGACGGACACGACGGGTTTTTTCAATACGGAATACTTCGTCGATCTGAAACCGAAGGAAGAGTGGCGCCCGGTATTCCACGAAAATAAAGATGAACTGATCGCGGCGATGAACCGCGAACTGGAAAAGATCCCGGGCGTTTCATGGGGGTTTTCTCAGCCCATTGAAGACAATATGGAGGAAGCGGTCAGCGGAGTAAAAGGCGAACTGGCGGTGAAGATTTACGGAGACGATCTGAAGCTTCTCGAGGGGAAGGCCGACCAGATCGTTTCCATCATGCGCAATATTCCGGGGATTGAGGACCTCGGAGTATTTCGAGTGCTGGGCCAGCCCAACCTCGATGTGCAGGTGGACCGCGAGGAAGCCGCGCGGCACCAGATCAATGTGGCCGATGTGCAAGATGCCGTCCAGACGGCGGTGGGAGGGACAGCTCTCACACAAGTGCTGCAAGGCGAGGCGCGATACGACCTGGTGTTGCGTTACCTACCGCAGTACCGCGATACACAAGAAGCTATCCAGAATATTCGTTTGTTGTCCCCGTCCGGGGAACGAGTTTCGCTGGCACAGCTTTGCAAAATCTACGAACGGGACGGGGCCTCGGAAATCTACCGCGAGGGAAACCAGCGCTACGTGGCCGTAAAGTACAGCGTGCGCGGGCGGGACCTTGGCGGCGCGGTCGAGGAGGCCATCAAGAAGGTAAATGAGCAGGTGCAACTGCCGCGCGGTTACCACATTGATTGGGCAGGCGAATATGAAAGTGAAAAACGTGCCGAGGGGCGGCTGCTAGTCATCGTGCCTCTAACCCTTTTACTTATTTTTGCAATTCTCTACACGATGTTTCGGTCGCTCAAATGGGCGCTCCTTCTTCTTGGCAACGTCGCGATGGCACCGATCGGCGGGCTGCTCGCCCTATTGCTGACAGGAACTCACTTTAGCGTTTCGTCGGGCGTCGGTTTCCTGGCGCTTTTTGGTGTTTCGGTACAAACCGGCGTCATCATGCTGGAATACATCAACCAGTTGCGCGCCCGCGGTCACACCGTCGTGGACGCGGCCGTCGACGGGGCCGTGTTACGGCTTCGGCCCATTATGATGACGATGCTTGTAGCGACCCTCGGATTGTTGCCCGCGGCCCTCTCGCGCGGCATCGGTTCGGATTCTCAGCGGCCCTTTGCCATCGTCATTGTGGGAGGACTTGTCGGGGCGCTGCTTTTGAGTGTCTTTCTTCTTCCGACTTTATATGTGTGGTTTGCGGGCGATCGCGATAAGCTGCCCGAGCCAGAGCCGGGCTTTGAGGAAAGTGCGTGACGCGGCGTGCGCATCGAAACCCAGAGAACACGCATTGTTATCGGGGAATTTGCTGCAGAGGAGAGCAAGGTTAGCGGAATTTGTCGGGATCCAGGCCAGGCACCTAGCGGAGTTGGGCGTTGAGCAGCGAAAGGACGCAGTTTCCATGAAGAAGGAAGAAGTTCGCGCTCGGATTGAAGGCATCGGGATTGTCCCCGCCGTCCGATTTCGCTCGGCGGAGGATGCGCGATTTGCCACCGAGGCGGTTTCTCGTGGCGGGATACCGATCGTGGAGATCACGATGACCGTGCCGGGAGCCATTGAGCTGATGGCCGACTTGGCGCGCAGTAGCCCGGAAGTGATTGTGGGGGCAGGCACGCTCTTCGACAAAGAGACGGCGGGCCGTTGTCTCGACGCCGGGGCACAATTCCTAACAAGCCCGGGTCTCGATTTACAGCTCGTGGAATTTGCCATTAAGAAGGAGGTCGTGGTTTTGGCAGGCGCGTTGACTCCGACGGAAGTGACGATAGCGTGGAAGGCCGGAGCGGATTTTGTGAAAGTCTTCCCCTGCTCGCAGGTTGGCGGCGACAAATACATAAGAGCGCTGAAAGGGCCATTTCGGCATGTGCCTTTGATCGCGGCGGGAGGAGTGAATCAAATGACGGCCGCAAATTTCATTCTAGCCGGAGCGTCCGCCATTGGGGTGGGAGGCGAACTCGTTCCCGAGGAAGCCATCCGGCTTCGCCAAGAGGAACGGATTCACGAATTGGCGCGGAGATTTGTAGGTTTTGTCAACAACGCGCGCAAGCAGATGGCAGCTGCGAAAGGCGTTCGCAGAAACCGTTAGCTTGGCACGAATTTGGGTTTTCTGCGTACCCGATGCGTCTGCGTTATTCTTGCGGCATGGCGGATGAGTCCAAGGCACGGATGGGACGGAAGCCTGCGGGCCTATGCGCGGACTGCATGCACGCGCGTTGCGTAAGTTCCGATCGCGGATCGGTCTTTCTTTTTTGCGAACTATCGCGCAGCGACGACCGCTTTGCCAAGTACCCGCGGCTGCCAATGCTTTCTTGCGCCGGATATAAAAAGAGCCCGGAAGTGGCGCAGCGCTCTTAGAATTGTCCTTCCTCCATTTATAACAGCATGATATATTAACTGGTGGGTTCATATATCCGACGAGGTCCTCCCATGGCTTCGCACTCGGGCGCTCGCGCCGCAGCCATTCTCCTCCTATTGCTGTGCCCGATGGGCGCGGCGGCGGAAACACTTAAGATCACCAGCAAACCTCCCGGAGCAACCGTCGAGATTGACGGGGTGCTTGCGGGCACGACACCTTTCAAGAAGGACTATCCCGGAGGTTATTTTCACAAGACGAAGACTTCGATGGGTTCGCGCTTAGAGCATGCCATAGTTGCCCGCGTTAGCCTTGCCGGATACGCCACCAAAGAGATTCGAATGACAGACGGCCCGATGGAGTGGATTTCAATCAACGGCCGAAATCACGGTGAATACTGGCTGCTGAAGAGCGATCACTTTGAGGTGGAACTGCAAGCCATCGGGCAGGTGTTTACGGGAGGAGTCCGGGCCAAATTATCGGTTGGCGGAAGCGTTGCTCTCGAGCCCGAGCTTTCTCTCGAGGAACTGGTGCGAAGGGCGAAACCGGCGGTCGTCTACTTGAAAGGACTGGACAAATCGGGAACAGGATTCTTTGTAACGGACACAGGTGTTATCGCAACAAACGCGCACCTGGCGCGCGGCGAGGAGTCTCTTCTAACGCTCCTGCCGGGGGGCCAGGAGCTCGAAGCCAAAGTTGTGTACGTGGACCCCAATCTTGACATCGCGCTCGTCAAAGTGGAGGGAAAGGGCTTCCCGCACTTGACGCTTGCGGATGCGACGACGGTACGCCAGGGGGAAAGTGTACTGGCAATCGGTAATCCTGGGGATGCCATGCTCTTCAGCGTGACGAAAGGGGTCGTGAGCGCTGTCGGCACATTTGCTAGCGCGGGCCCCGGAACGTGGATTCAGACGGATGCGCCCATAAATCCGGGAAACAGCGGCGGGCCGCTGCTGAACAGCCGGGGCGAAGTGGTGGGGATCAATACAGAAAAATTGACTAAGAAAGATGTGACGGGAATTGGATTTGCTCTCAGCGCATCGGATTTGCTGGAGGTTTTGCGCAGTTTTTATCCCAATATTTCCTTGGTTGGCGACGCCGAAGGCCGCCGACCTGGATCCACTCCTGTTTCGCGCGCGAGTGACCGTGTCTCGCATAACGGTAGAAAGCGTTCCGAGGCGGCGATGTCTGCTTCCTCTGACGAGGAGAGCCCACCGGCTTCGAGCGATGCTTCACCCGCTGCTCAGACGGCCGATACGTCCGCAGACGCAGACGATGCTCCAAGCCCACCCGGTTTTGGCATTGTCGCGATTACGTCAGAACCCGACGGAGCTGAAATCTATGTGGACGAGAAATTCGTCGGCGATGCTCCCGCAAAGCTGAAGCTCGTCGCGGGGAATCACACTATGGTGATCCGAGCTGCAGGATTTGTGGAGTGGAAGCGCACGCTCGAAGTGTTGAGCGACAGCCACGTCACGCTGAAGCCCGTCCTTGGGCATGCGCCGTGAAGCTTGAAAATTCGAGAGAGCCGCAAAAAAAGACGGCAGGGCGCAACGACCGGCGCCCTGCTGCCGAGATTGATCTGACCCTATTGCTGCGGCTGCTGAGGTTGCTGCGGATCCGAAGCGTTCGACGGCGTTGTAGCCGGCGCCTTGGCGGAAACCGGAGTCACGCTGGCGGCTGCGGCAGCTGCCAATTCGGACGGCTTGTATTTTGGAGCGCTGATGTAGCCGTGGATGTGGTCTTTGCCAATTTTATTGACGACGATTTGCACGGGCTGTGAATCCGTTTCCACATGAATCCAGATTGGTTCATAAAGGTTTACATTTTTCTTCTGGAGTTCGTTGTCGTCGATAATCATCGCGAGGTTGTAGTGCTTATGCTTGGTGTCCGCTTTGCGCAGGGAAAGAGTTAGAGGGCCAACGCGTGCGAATTCCTTTGACATGTTCAAGTCAAATTCGAAATAGCTGCGTTCGCCGCGCTTCTCCAGGGCCACGAGTTCTTCGTGATTCTTAGCGATGGAGCCGTTTAGATTATCGCGAGTGGAGTTGAGATCGTCGCGAGTCGAGTTGATGGAACCTTCGAGGTCGGAACGGTCCTTGGCCACTTCATCTTGCGTTTCTTTCAACTGTTTCTGCTGGTCCGCCAACTGCGCCTGCAGCTCCAAATATTTCTTGTCGACCGGAGGTGCGTGGCGTTTAGCGACACGGTGCTTTGCATGGACGTGCTTAACGGGAGCGGCTGGCGTAGACGTGGTCTCCGTGGACTGCGGAATCACATCCGCTGAGAGCACTGGGGCGGCGTTGGACGGAGTTGCGGATGGCGCAGGGGTTTGCGCGGCAGTGAGCTGATTAAGCTTGGCGGTCAGAGCGTTGACTTGCCCTTGCATCTGGGTCATTGAGGCGTCAGCGGCGGCGGCCTGGGCGGTAACTTGGTTAAGCATCGACTTTTGATGATAAGCATAGGCGAAAGCCCCTGCCGCGATCACAAGCAATGCGACCACTGCAGCTACAAGCCCGAGGTTGGAGCCTTCTCGAAGCGCGGTCCAGCGATGTTCATTTTGGTTCGGCTCTTGGTACTCGTCCATGATTTCCCTCCTTGATCTTGCGCGGCCCGGAGCAGCATCCTCACGATTTTGGATGCCGAGCCGCTATTTACGGCTACCGTTTGGTGCCGAGGATAATTCTGATTCGGAGTTGCAAGGACAAATCTCTCCTGTCATGTATGGGCACGTTTAGGGCCGGGTGACCTGACTTTCCTAATGCACTAAAGCGTTTATCTTCATGGAGTAAGAAGGAAGAGAAAGAAGCGCGGAAATCTTTGGGGTACTAGTCCTAGAAAATTCTCCCTAGTCGAACGAAGACTTTATCCAGCTGGGATTTTACGAGAAGCAGCGACCTGCTATGAGCGGAATAAGGGTCAATGGGAACCTTTAACCCAAAAGCAGCGCAGCGCGCAGCCCCCGAAACGCCGGACGGTCGATCCGACGAGATGCGGGCTCGGGCGGGGAGCATGATTGCCGCGAAGCGTGGGCGTGTGCTAGCATCCGCGGAGTTGGGGAACGGACCAGGGGTAGTTGCTTGTTGGGCGCTTCAAACTACGAAGCGCCGGCAGAGGGCCACGCTCTCCTTCATCTTCTGAATCGTACACCCAGGCGCAGGCCCGCGCCTGAATTCTTTGGGACGGACCTCGTCTGGTGACTCCGGCACGGCCGGCGCCACGCAAAGGGAGGTCTATATGAAGAGCTATCTCACCAAGGAGATTCGAAACGTCGGCATTGTCGGCCACGGCGGCACCGGAAAGACGCAACTGGTGTCGTCGTTGCTCTTCACCGCGGGGATGACGCCGAGGTGGGGAAAAGTTGCGGAAGGCAGTACCACCACGGACTGGGACGAAGAAGAAATCGCGAGGAAAATTTCGATTCAGACGGGGCTTGCTTACGCCGAATGGCCGACGTCTGGCGGACAAGCGGGCGGCGGCGAAAAAGTAAAAATCAATTTCATCGATTTGCCGGGATATTCCACTTTCATTACGGAAGCAAAAGCTTCGCTGATTGCGGCGGATGCAGCGTTGATCGCCGTGGACGCCCACGTGGGCGCGCAAGTGACCACGGAAAAAGTTTGGGATTATTGCACGGAGTACGATATTCCGCGGGCGTTTGTTCTGACGTGGATGGACCGTGAATTGGCCAGCTTTGAACGCTCGATGGAATCTTTGGAGCAAGTTTTCGGGCGCAATGTGGTGGCGCTGCAACTTCCTATCGGTTCGGAAAAAGGATTTCGCGGGGTGATCGACCTGGTCGGGATGAAGGCGCACCTCTACAAGCCGGATGGAGGTGGGAAGCCGTCCATCGAGGAAATTCCCGCCGCGCTTGCGGATGACGCCAAGGAGGCGCACGAGAAGCTGGTCGAAATGGTTGCGGAGGGGGACGATGAATTGATGGAAGAGTTTTTCCGGGAGGGCACGATTCCGATCGCGGACTTGATTCCGGGTGTGCGGAAGGCCATTGTCGCCGAGAAGATCTTCCCCGTTCTGATGACCTCGGGGCTGCGCAACATCGGAACGGCGAGCCTGTTGACGTTTCTCGCCGATGCGTTTCCGCATCCCGACGAGCACGCGCAAGTGGGCTTTTCGGAGCCGAATGGCAAAGGCGAACGCGCGGAGCGCAAGTATGACGACAGCCAGCCGCTCTCACTATTCGTGTTTAAGACGCTTGCTGATCCGTTCGCGGGCCGCATCAACTATTTCAAAGTGAAAAGCGGCGTCCTGAAAAATGATGCCACGCTGGCGAACTACAATCGCGGCACTTTCGAGCGCTTCCAGCACACGCAGGTTGTGCAGGGCAAGCAGCTCAGCGAAATTGCGGAACTGCATTCTGGCGATATCGGCGCGATCTCAAAATTGAAAGAAACGACGACTGGAGAAACCCTGGGAGACAAAGCGTGGTCTATTTACTACAAGCCTGCGCAATTGCCGGAACCTTCGATCACGTTCGCGATTGAACCGAAGACGCGCGCCGACGAAGACAAGATCGGCGTCTCGATTCATAAAATTATTGAGGAAGATTCGGCGCTGCGATTCATGCGCGACCCGCAGACGAAAGAATTCCTGTTAGCGGGCTCCGGTCAGCAACATATCGAAGTCGTCGTCGCGAAGCTGCACAAGCGCTATCATGTGGACCTCACACTGAAGCCGCCTAAGGTTCCATATCGCGAAACGATTCGCGGGAAAGCCGACGCGGAAGGCAAACACAAAAAACAGTCCGGCGGGCACGGGCAGTTTGGGGTGTGCCGCATCAAGATGGAACCGATTGAGCGAGGCAAAGGCGTAGAGTTCGTGGACGACGTCTTTGGCGGTGCGATTCCTAGAAACTGGATTCCGTCGGTCGAGAAGGGCATTCGCGACGCGGCTGCGCGTGGCTATCTGGCGGGATTTCCCGTGGTGGATTTTCGAGCCGTCCTTTACGACGGCAAGTATCACGACGTGGATTCGTCCGACATGGCTTTTAAAATAGCGGGGTCGCTGGCTTTCAAGGAAGCGATGAAGACGGCCAAACCGGCTCTGCTGGAGCCAGTGATGCACGTCGAAGTGTATGCTCCAGACCAATACTCGGGCGACTTGATGGGTGACCTCAGCTCGCGTCGCGGGCGCATCGCGGGAAGTGAAGCGCGCGGGCACAATGTGATTATCAAGGCGCAGGTGCCGCTTTCGGAGATGTTGAGCTACGCGACGGATTTGACGTCGAAGACACAGGGCCGGGCGACATATTCGATGGAATTTTCGCACTACGACTACCTGCCTAATGAGCTGGCGCAGAAAGTAATCGACGCGCACAAACCGGCGCACGGCGAAGCTGAGGAAGAAGAAAGCTAGCCTCGAATCCTCCGAAGTTAGCTGGACAATTTCGGCAGAAACATTCCAGTGTGGCTCTGGTGTTCGGCGAATCCAGGGCCGAATTCCTGCGCCAAGAAAGACTCCTCGCGGCGGGCTTTGACGTCGAACGATAACCAAACCATCGCCAGAGCGATCAGACTACGCATTTCACCATCCTCCAGGAGAGTACCAAACACGCCGATCAGAACGCCCGTGTAGATCGGGTGACGAATGAAACGGTAAGGGCCAGTGCGAATTAATTCATGGCCCTCCTTCAGAGTGACGAGGCCGCTCCAATTCGATCCCAAGTGCCAGCGAGCCCAGAGGGCGAAACCTATACCGGCGGCGGTGATTGCCACACCCAGCCATCGGATGGCAGAGCCCTCGGGGACGAATCGCACGGCAAGCCAGCCGAAGCGAAACTCGGAACTAGCCACCAAAAAATAGGCGGCGATGGGAGGAAGCATGTAGAGGAGGCGCTGGAGGATGGATTCTCTCTTTTTGGTTCGCTTACGCTTGAAGGCCGAAATCAGCCAGTACAGAACGAAGACGGCCCAAAGAAGTTCGATCCATTTCATGGGCGACAAAAAGTCCATTCCAACCTCCACCTCGTGGCCACTGTTCTTCGCGGCTTTCCGGTTGGGAGCGGGGACCAACCAGTAGAGCTGCGATGCGGTCATGCATTGGAAGGCCAATCCCAATGCCGGTATTGGAGACATTCGTTCTATCAATATACTTACGCGCGGCGGTGCAGGCATGTTTCACGGCTCGCGGGGCCAAATTGGTGCTTGCCGGGGGAAGATGCGCCGTCAAGATGGAGAAACCATGAAGAAAAAACAAGCTCCCAAGCCGAGTGCGCGGATGCAAGGTGCGCAAACGACGGCGATTCACGCGGGTGAACCGAATCGCCACGGGGTTGGCGGGCCGGTGGTCACGGACATTACGCGGACTTCCACCTTCACATTTTCCTCGACGGCGGAAATGAAGCTTTGGGCCGAGGGAAAGAGCAAAGCCTACATCTACACGCGCTATGGCAATCCGACGCTGGCCGTGGCGGAAGAAAAGATCGCGGCCCTCGAAGGAGCGGAGGCTGCGGTCGTCACCGCATCGGGGATGGCGGCGATTTCGAGCGCGCTGCTCAGCGTGCTGAAACATGGCGACGAATTGATTTCCACGGCACAGCTTTATGGCGGCAGCTACCGATTGATGCGCGATGTGTTTCCCGACATGGGCATTACCACGCATCGCGTGGGAATGAATCTGGAAGGCATCGAAAACCTGGTGACGCCGCGCACCAAAGTTCTTTACGTGGAGACGCCAACGAATCCGACGCTCAGGCTTGTGGACATTGAGAAAGCGGCTGGGTTCGCGAAAAGACACAAACTGGTCTCGATCATCGACAACACGTTTGCGACGCCCGTGCTGCAGAATCCGATTGGGTTGGGCTACGACATGGTGGTACACAGCGCCACGAAAGCTCTAGCGGGCCATTCGGACCTGATCGCGGGTGTCGTCGTCGGCAGCAAGAGGTGGATAGAGCGCGTGCGGCACATGGTGATTTATCTCGGCGGTTCCATGGATCCCGGCGCCGCGTATTTGTTGATTCGCGGCATAAAAACGCTTGGAGTCCGCGTTGAGCGGCAGTGCAAAAATGCCATGACCGTGGCGAAATTCCTCGAAAAGCATCCGAAAGTCGCGCGCGTACACTATCCAGGACTGGCCTCCCACCCCGACCACAAGCTGGCGAAAAAGCAGATGCGCGGCTTCGGTTCGATGATGGCGTTTGATTTGAAGGGCGGGTTACCGGCGGCGCGACACTTTTGCGATCGCGTGCGGTTGTTTCTGCTGGCGGCGAGTCTGGGCGGAGTTGAATCGCTGGTCATACTTCCGATTTACAGCTCGCACTACAACATGAGCCTCGAAGAGCTGCGGCAAGCCGGCGTGAGCCCCGGCACGGTGCGCGTTTCCATTGGACTGGAGGATGCGGAAGACTTGATTACCGATTTGAAGCAAGCGCTGGCGTAGATCCAAGGCGGCGCTGAGGGAAGCCTGCGCCTCCAAAAACAAAAACGGGCGGCACGCCGAAGCGCACCGCCCATTCTGTAATTTTGTGAAGTGGACTTAGAGGGGTTGGACGTTCGAGGCCTGCAGGCCCTTGGGGCCCTTGGTCACTTCGAATTCAACCGCTTGGCCATCATTCAGCGACTTGTAGCCATCAGCCACGATCGCGGAGAAATGGACGAAAACGTCCTCACCGCTCTGGCGCTGGATGAACCCGAAGCCCTTGCTGGCATTGAACCACTTCACTGTTCCTTGTTCTTTACTCACTGCTGTACTCTTTTCTGTCGGCTGGCTTGCAACCGAGCATTACTAAATTGAGCTATTTGGTGCCTCGAATTCCGAACCCCTCTTGAGAGTTCCGGCCGTCCTCGAACGTAAAAAAAGGCCGCAAGTTTGACCCTGCGACCGCTTTACAAATCCAAAGGCGATACAAGAGCAACAAACGCAAAGACACAATACTACAGATTTCCCCATTTGCCAAGAGAAATCTTTATGTTTTTCTCGGCTGGCAACGGACGCCAGCATTGCTTGAGCAGATTAGTCAGGCAGAGTGGCTGCGCTGGTGATAGTGAAATGCGTCTCGGCTCCCGCGGCCCTGGGCAGGTTGGCGGGTGTCACGGGCTGGCCCCCACCAATCCAAGCTTCGACTTCACCCGGCACGATACGGTGCTTTCCTGATTCGTCGACGATGCTCAGATCACGTCCGCGCAGGACGAATTTCACGGTTTTTTTCTCACCACGTTCGAAGTGGAGGCGCTGGAAACCCTTCAAAGCACGCAGCGGTGCGCCCTCCACGCGAGGGTGCGTGATGTAGAGCTCAACGACCTCGTCGCTGGCGACAGGGCCGGTGTTCTTGACCTCGGCGGATATGGTGACGGAGCCGCCGGCGGAGATTTTGGCATAATCGGCGCGAGGACGATCATAGGAGAAAGACGTATAACTCAAACCGAAACCGAAAGGATAAAGAGGCTCGCCGTCGAAATAGCGATACGTGCGATTAGCCATCGAGTAGTCATCGAAAGGCGGCAGCTGGTCCACGGATTTGTAAAACGTGACCGGCAAGCGGCCAGCCGGGCTGAAATCGCCCGCAAGTGCTTCTGCGACCGCGGTGCCGCCCTCTTCGCCGGGATACCACGCCTCGAGGATGGCTGGAATCTTGGCGTTGGCCCAATTGGCGGCAAGCGCGCTTCCGTTCGTGAGGACGAGAACGGTGGGCTTGTCGACGGCGTAGACGCGTTCCAGTAGTTGCTCTTGCGGAGCGGGCAAATCGATGCGCGTGCGGTCGCCGCCTGCGAAACCGTTTGCGTTCACCTTCATTTCCTCGCCTTCGATCCGCGCCGAAAGCCCCATGACTACAACGACGAGGTCCGCGTTGCGGGCCGCGTCTACGGCTTTGCGCTCTTCATCGTCCGGCAGACTCCAAATCAAGCGTGATTCCGAGCTGCGCACATCTTGAAAATACTCGATTTTGAGAGGATAGGGATGATCCTTTTCGAGATGAATCTTTTGGGTCAGCGTGGACGCAGGATGGTGAAGAGTCCAATCCTCAACGAGGAGGTTGCCATCGAGCCAAAGGCGGTACCCGTCCTGTCCCGTGAACCCAACAAGATAATCGCCAGAGTCGGGGACGGTTAGAAAGCCGGTCCAGCGCACAGAGTAGTTCTTGAGGAGTTGCGGCGAGAGGCCCGTGTCGCCCCAGGCGAAGTTGACCGCGGGATCCGTCCGGCTCATCACGGGCAAACCCGCGAGAGTCATATTCGGGAAGTAGTCCGCCTTTAGCCCGTGTTCGCTGCAGGAAGCATCGACGCAAAGAGCGTTTGAGGGAATCGGTCTGGTGACTGGCCCGACCAGGCCGGTGCCTTCGACAAAGACGACTTTGGATTGCGGAAAGCGATGGTGAATGCCGGCAAGAATGGTGACCGGTCTCGAGGGGGTGCCGTTGTAATTGCCCTCAAGTGCATCGAGGCTGTCGGCGTTGGGGCCGATGACGGCAATCGTTGCGGGCGCCTGCTTCAGTGGAAGCAAATTATTATTATTCTTCAGCAGAACGATGGATTCGCGGGCGGTGCGAAGAGCCAGCTCGCGGTGCGCTTCCGTGTCATTCTCTGCGGGAGTAATGCGCCCATACGGGTCAGCGGATCGCGGATCGAACATGCCGAGACGAAAGCGCACGAGGAAAAGTCGCCGCAGAGAGCGGTCGAGATCGGCTTCGGAAAGCAAGCCCTGACGCACGGCGTTCAAGATGGCCGTGTGCTCCGTGCTCATCGCATGGCGATAATCGCCACAGATGAGATCCATCCCGGCCTTGAAGACTGCGGCCACGCCTTGTTCGGCAGTCGGTAAAACATGGTGGCCGCCAAACACATCGGCGACCGCCCCGCAATCGGAAACGACGTAACCCTGAAAACCCCAATCTTTGCGGAGATGTACTTGAAGCAGATCAGTATTGGCGCAAGCGGGCTGGCCATTTAGAGAGTTATACGCGCACATCAGGGATTCGGCCTTGCCTTCCATGACGGTGGCGCGGAACGCGGGCAGATACGTGTCTTCCATATCGTGGCGGGAGGCGTGTACGTCGACGGAGTGGCGCGTGGATTCTGGTCCGCTATGCACCGCGAAATGCTTGGGCGTCGAGACCGTCTTGAAATACTCCGGATTGTCGCCTTGCAAGCCAGTGACGAACGCGACGCCGAGGCGTGAAGTGAGGAAGGGATCCTCGCCATAAGTCTCCTGGCCACGGCCCCAACGCGGGTCGCGGAAGATATTGATATTGGGAGACCAAATGGTGAGGCCGCGATACCAGTCGGAAGAGCCGTCTGGATGCAAGGTTTCGTAATACTTGGCGCGAAACTCGGTGCTGATGGTTTCGCTGACCTCATGAATCAGAGGCACATCAAACGTGGCGGCCAAGCCGATCGCCTGGGGAAACACCGTGGCAATGCCGGCGCGGGCGACGCCGTGAAGCCCTTCGTTCCACCAGTTGTATTCGGGAACGCGCAGGCGGGGAATGGCTGGAGCCGTGTGGCCCAGTTGCGAGATTTTTTCCTCGAGAGTCATTCGCGAAATCAAGTCGTCCACGCGCTGCTCGATGGGGAGCTTGGGATTGAGATACGGGGCGTCGACAGGCGCTTGCTGCGCGTGGACCGCGCAGGGAAGAGTTACGGTTAGGAACACGCAGGCAGGGAAAATGGTTTTGATTTTCATGCTCCCTCCACCCGAAAGGCAGCTTTGAATTTGAGGCGAATCGAAGAGGTTTTCCTCAACAATATCGATTCGCTCGCACACTACCATCGCGGCGGAGCGAATGTAAATGGCGATTGGCTGGGCCTCGAAGTCTGTTCATCGTCGCTGCGATTTATATTTTCCTGTGGGGACCTTACGCGCGGCGCGGTAGGGCAACAGCAGGGCCTTCAGCTCGCGGCGAACCCAGGAAGCCACGGAACCTTGACGGTAAACAGCCCAGGAAAGCATGGCCCCGCCGTTCAGCTGCTGGATGAGCCGGGCGAGTTCACCCGTATCGCAAGGACGCAGCTCACGGGCTGTGACCGCTACATCGAGCAACTTTCGTGTTTCGTGGCGAAGGGCTCTAAATTGTTCGAGCGTGATAGCGTGAAAATCGGGATCGCACAAATCGTTTTGCAGCCAGGCGAGGCCGTTGGCCATCGCTTCAGGCGTTGGCGCAAAAGCTGTGCAGTCCGCGTATAACTCGACGAGCGCTTTGAGCGGGGATTTGTGTTGGGCGCAAGCGGCGGCGAACTGCCGCGGAACGCTGCCTGGCGCCGTGCGGCACATGGCCAGCAAGAGGCCGCGTTTCGTGCCAAAGCGCTGGATGAGCGTCGCGGGAACCACGCCGGCCTCCTTGGCCACGTCGGCGAGAGTGAGTTGCGTCGGGCTCCGGCGCTGCATGACACGCGCAGTTGCGGCGACGATCTCTTCGTCGGAAGTTTCGCGGGGGCGAGGGCTCATGGTGGCTTACGAAATCCAGAAATGGCGTGTCCAGGATAACTAAATGCCCGTTTATTTTCCACTTGACATTAGTAAATTACTGTTTACAATCTCCACAGATGCCCTCGGAGGTGATCCGTGGCCCCCGACTTCCTTCCACCCAATTTAAACGGCCGTGTCGCCTTGGTCGCCGGAGCGACCCGCGGCGTCGGGCGCGGCATCGCGCTCGCTCTCGGCGAAGCGGGCGCGATTGTCTATTGCACCGGGCGCAGCACGAAAGCCAACCGGCTACCGAGACGTAAATCGACGAACGCATCGCCGTTCGACCATTCACGCCGGCCGGAAACTGTGGAAGAGACGGCTGCGATGGTCACTGCTCGCGGCGGAAAAGGGATTGTTGGGGCCTTGGACCACACCGACGCGAAGCAAGTCGCCAAGTTGATCGCCAGGATTCGAAAAGAACAAGGCCGGATGCATATCCTAGTGAATGACATTTCCGAACTCATTCCGCAGGATTTCGGGAAAACATTCTGGCAGGCGAACCTAGAAAATGGTTTTGCCAACCTGCGAAACGTCTTGCATACCCACATCATTACGAGCCACTTCGCGGCGCCGCTGCTGATGGAATCGTCTGCCGCATCGAATAGCCCGGGGCTAATCGTGGAAGTCGGCGATGGAGATTCTTATTCGTATCGTGGGCATTTGTTCTATGACCTGACCAAAACATCGGTAATACGGTTGGCGTTCGCGATGGCACGGGAGTTGCGGCGAAAAAACGTCGTGGCCGTGGCGCTGACGCCGGGATTCCTGCGGTCGGAAGCTATGCTCGAGCATTTCGGCGTGACGGAGGCGAACTGGCAAGACGCGGTCAAAAAGGATCCGAACTACGCGACGTCGGAAACGCCGTTGTATGCGGGACGCGCCGTCGCAGCCTTGGCTGCGGATCCGGACGTTATGAAAAAATCGGGACGTGTCTTCAGTTCTTGGGGCTTATCGGAGGAATACGCGTTCTGCGACTCCGACGGTCGCCGTCCGCACTGGGGAAAGCACTACAGGGAAAAATACGGGGACACGATGAACTCCTGTAACGAGGGGTTTTATAAATATTGGTTTGGCGGCGCGATGGACGCTGTTTTTGGAGACTGGCCGTAGACACGGCGCAAACCTCGGCCGGTCTGTAAGCTTTCGCTCTATGGTTTGTCGTTGAGGTCCAGCACGATTTTCAGAATTTCCAGGGAAAGCTCCCGCGAGTCGACTTCGTCCATGTTAGCCAGCACGACGACCCCGGCGCGCCGCTCCGGCGCGAGGAGGATTGACGTGCTCGTGCCCTGCTGGCCGCCCGTATGTCCCGCGAGAAACAAGCCGTATTTTTTCGAGAGAAACCAGCCTAAGCCATAATCCGTCGGATTCCCGCCCAACATCTTCTGAGACGTCCACATCATTTCGCGCGTATCCGGCTTGAGCAGCTTGTCGGCCATGATGGCGATTTCAAACCGTGCCATGTCGTCCGCGGAAGAGATCAGCCCGCCGCCAGGAATCTTATAGCTGGAGTCCAAAACGCCCGCGTTCTGCACCACCCCGGCTTTGTCCTTGTGGTACCAGCGCGTGCGGTGTGGAATAACCGCAAAAAAGTCGTCAATCTGGGTTTCCTCCATCCCCGCAGGACCGAAGACATTTTCCTTTACATAGTCCGCATATTTCTCGGATGAGGCGCCTTCAAGGACGCAGCCGAGGAGTGTGTAGCCGTACGTCGAGTAATGGAATTTCGTGCCTGGCTGCGCGACCAGCGGATCGCCGGCAAAAATTTGCAGCGACTCCTCCATGCTCGCGAAATGTCTCGCGCTATCTGCGGGAATATCTCCTTTGCCGTCCGGATTGTAGTGCCGGATTCCTCCCAAATGGCCAAGCAGTTCGCGCGTGGTGATGGGCCACTCTTTCTTGGGAAATGCTGGGCAGTACTTTTGCACTTCGGCATCGAGATCGAGTTTTCCGTGCTCCCAAAGCCGGAGAATCGCGGTCGCCGTGATGGGCTTAGAAATCGAACCGAGCCGGAACAGCGTGAAAGAGGTCGCCGGAACAAAATTTTCAAGATCCGCCATTCCGAAGCCTTCGGACCAAACCAGACTGCCATCCTGAACCACGGCGGCGGAAATTCCCGGCACGCTGTTTGCGGCCATGAAACTCGAAGCGGCTTTTTCGATTTGCGCGCGCTTCTCCGCGGAGAGGCTAGGGCTTTGCGCCTGCGAACCGGCGGGGCCAACGGAAAGGGCTAGCAGCAGGAGCACTCCGCACAAAGCCGACCAGAGCGCTTTCTGAAGAGAGACGATTGGGGATGATTTCAAGGGAAACTCCTCGCGTGAGAGTCTATCCCGGACCCGTCCTCGATGGAAACAGCCCCGGGATCGGCCTCAGGGACCCTCCGGCCTGTATTGAGTAGGTCAACCCTTACTTACCGGAAAGCGTTGACCTGGACCGTGACGGCTACTTAACATAGGGAGATGCGCCCGAAGCCCCAGACTGTCTTGTACGCAGTCCTTGTGACCGCGCTGATCGTGGCCCCGATCGGCTGCGAGGATGCGGCAAAACACGGCGTGCAAGCCCGCGTCCCGGCGCTGGATCCCGCGAATGCCGCGGCCGCGCAGGTTTCCGCCAACCTCGGAGAACTCCCCATGGCAAAACTTTCGCCTGAGTGGCTCGCCGCGCTGGCTCTGCGAGCGCCCGGGCCGAAGGATTATCTGATGGCCCAGGTGGAAGCGAGATTTGCGTCGGGGGAGCAAGACTACAAGGAGGGGCACCTGGAAGCGGCGCGGCACGATTTTGACGACGCCGTGGACTGGATGCTCGAGAGCGGCTACGACCCGAACAGCGATCCCAAGCTGAGCGAACTTTTCCACCGCGTGGTTGACAGCGTCTACAACGACGAGTTGCAGGCCTTCCGGGAAGGGGACGGTTTCCAGGAAGCGCCCGCCGTGCCCGCGCCGATTGATGAAGTGGCGGAGATGACGTTTCCCGTCGATCCGCGGCTGAAAGAGCGGGCCGAGGAAGCGGCCAAGAACATTTCGCACGACTTGCCGCTTACCGTAAACGATGAAGTGCTGTCCTTCCTCAATTTTTTCCAGACCCCGCGCGGCCGCGCCATCGTCGAGACGGGCCTACGGCGCTCCGGACGCTATCGAGAAATGATCTCGCGCGTCCTGCGCGAAGAAGGCGTTCCGCAAGATTTGATTTATTTGGCGCAAGCGGAAAGCGCGTTCCAGCCGCTGGCGCTCTCTCGGGCTGGCGCGCGGGGAATCTGGCAGTTTGTCGCCTATCGCGGAATGGAGTATGGGCTGCGGCACACCTGGTGGATCGACGAGCGGCAGGATCCGGAAAAAGCCACGCGCGCGGCCGCGCAGCACTTGCGCGATCTGTATGGCCAATTCGGCGACTGGTATCTGGCGATGGCCGCGTACAACTGCGGGCCTGGAAACGTGCAGAAGGCCATTGAGCGCACCGGCTACGCGGATTTCTGGGAGCTTTACAAACGCAACGTCCTGCCGCGCGAAACAAGAAATTACGTCCCCATCATCCTGGCTCTCACGCTCATCGCCAAGGACGCCGCGCACTACGGCATCCAGGCCGATCCCGAGCAGCCCGTTCCCACGGACATCGTGAAACCCGGCCGCGCCATCGATCTGCGGCTGGTGGCCGAAACGATCGATGTGGACGTCGACACACTGCGCAATTTGAATCCGGAGCTACTGCGCCTCGTGACGCCGGACGATCCTTCCTTCGAGCTGCACCTGCCGGTCGGCACCGCCGAAAGATTTTCCGCGGAGATTGCGGACATTCCCCCCGACAAGTGGGTGAGCTGGCGGCGGCATCGCATCGAAGCGGGCGAGACGCTCACTTCTATCGCCAAGAAATATCGCGTGACTCCCGCCGCCATTTCCGAAGCGAATAATATGGATCGCCATGCCGCGCTCGACGTCGGAGAAAAACTGATCATTCCCGCCGCGCCGCCCGATGAGTCCAAGCGCCGTTTGGTGCGCTATCGGGTGCGCAGAGGCGACACTCTCGAGGGCTTGGCGGATCGTTTCAGCGTGCCCACGGAAGATGTGCGCAAGTGGAATCACATGAGGACGAACCATGTCAGCCGCGGCATGGTACTGCGCATTTATACCGTCGGCGGCTTGCCGGAAGCCACTCCGACGCATCGTAAGGCGAGGACGGGACTCAAGAGCCGCGCTCGCCGGCCAGCTACCGTCGCGACCCGGGCCACTGCCTCCGTGCCAAATTAAGCCTTTTATATTCAATATGTTACAACTGAAAAAGAGGTTTGGCTGGACTTGAGGAGCCAGAATCGGGCGCCCTGCCATGCCTGCCGAAACGCCCTCTGTTCGCCGGAAGGCTGCAGAATGCTTGACAACTCTTCGGGAGTGCGATAACAACGGCGCTGCGGCGGAGGGGAGTCGGCGACTCCGGCTGAGGCAGCGTCCCACAAGCCTTAGGCTTGTGGATTCCCCCCTCGGGAGGATGTGATGGATTTCGAGAAAGACAACTTCGAAGACGACAACGAGCTGTCACGGCTGGAGGAGGAAGACGAGCTGGGCGGCGGTGATGAGATTGTAGAGACAGAAGAGGAAGAAATCCTCATCACGGAAGAAGAGCCCGCAACAGCGGCGCCGGCGGCGAAAACGGCGCCCAAGCCTGCGGCCAAGCCCGTCAAAAAGGCCGCTCCGAAAAAGAAAGCCAAGGCGAAGCCCAAGAAAGCCAAGCCAAAGGCAAAGCCCAAGAAGAAGGCGAAGAAGGCAGCCAAAAAGAAGAAGAGGCGCTAGGATTTCGCTCGGTCAAATCTTTTTAGACGCGGAGAGGCTTGGGCCATCGCCCAAGCCTTTTCTTTTTGGTGTGCCGAGCATGTTCGACAGCTAGGAGGTGCAAGTCCTCTTCACAACGTGATGGACGTGAAGTGATAGCGAAGCGCAAGGGTGAAATAACACTCGCCGCGAGGCGGGGCCTGAAAGAAG
>JBARJI010000071.1:0-196907 GCA_049800195.1 Candidatus Acidiferrum sp. | reverse complement strand
CTTCAATCTGCCGCAGCAGCGTGACAATCTGCTCCGGTTTGTATTTCCTTGTCGGCATACCAGCGCTCCTTCAGAGTGAATTCTCTCTCACTTCCGCTGGTACAAAAAATCCCGGTCAGGTCAATCGCGCGGAAGACCTGTATGCCGGCGGCAGCCAGGACGATTCCAGCCGAACCGCCCAGAACCGCCAACAAGCAGCTTTCCACCAAGACTTGCCAGCGGAGCCTTCCCGGCGAAGCGCCCAGCGCGGCGCGCATGGCCATCTCGCGATGTCGGGACCAGCCACGGGCCAGCAGCAGGCTCGTCAAGTTCGCGCAAGCGATAAGCAGCACGAGCGTGGCTGCCGCCAACAAAACCAGGTAGCCTTGCCGAGTATCTTCCACGAGGCTATCGAGAAGCGTCTCCGCGGAGATTTTGTAGCTTCCCTTTAGATCCGGCTTCTGTTTCGCGAGTTCTTGTTCGAGCCGCTGTCCGATGACACCGAGTTCAGCTTGTAGCGTTTGCAGCCGAGCGCCCTTCCGCAGCGTACCTAACACGTCAAATGCAAAGAACGTGGGATTCTGCTCGATATCGTGAGAGAGATAGAGCGGCACCCAGACTTCAGCGTGTTCCGGGTAGGCAAAGCCTTTGGCGGCCACGCCGACCACGCTGTAGACCTGCTTGTCCAAAATCAACTGGCGTCCGACGACAGCGGGGTTACTCGCAAAGCGAGTGCGCCAGAGAGTATGGCTGATCATCGCGACGCGACCCTGCCCGGAGCTCTGATCATGGTCCGACAAGAGGCGCCCTAACGCCGCGCGAGCTGCCAGCTCTTCAAAAAAGCCGCTGGAGACACCAGCGACGTCCAGGACCACGGGCTGGTTGGTTCCCGTGAGGGTGCGGTCGGTTTCCCAACATGCCGACGCTTCTTCGAGAGAGCTGGTCTGCGAGCGAATCGCCTGAAACGCAGGCCAAGACGGGTTGAGGGTAAAAGAAGGAAACATGGCTGTATTTACGTTGAACGTAACGATGCGCGATGAGTTTTTATACGGCAGCGGTCGCAGAATCACAGTATTTACAATGCTGAAGATGGCGGTGTTGGCGCCGATGCCCAGGGCGAGAGTCAGGACGGCTATGGCAGTGAAACCGGGAGATTTGCGGAGAGTGCGCAGGGCGTAGCGGACGTCGGCGAAAAAGCTTTCGATGGTTGGCCATTGCCAGACTTCGCGGCTGTCGTTTTCAATTAATGTGATGTTGCCGAACTGGCGGCGGGCGGCGTCAGTCGCCTCTTTTTTGGACATGCCGCTCGCCACGAGTTCTTCGAATTTTTCTTCCAGGTGCTCCTGAATCTCATCGGAGAGATCGTTGTAGAGCCCGCGGCGAGTGAAGATTTGTTTTAGCAAGTTCATGATTTTCATGACTCACCTTGGGCAAAGCCGCGAGTAATTCCTGCGAGCACTCGTTCGTGGTCGTCATTCATATCTCAGGGCAACGATCGGATCGACCTTCATGGCGCGCCGCGCTGGGATATAGGACGCCAGGAGAGCGACCAAGACCAGCAGCGCGGCGACGGCTGCGAACGTCAGCGGATCGTGCGCCGTTACGCCAAACAGCAGGCTCGTCATCAACCGAGCCAAAGCGAAAGCGGCTACCACTCCGATGCACACACCCGCCACCACCAATCTTGCGCCCTCTCGCAAAATCAAACTCACGACGTCTTCCCGCTGCGCCCCCAGCGCCAAACGAATTCCAAGTTCGCGTTTGCGCTGCGACACGGTGTAGGAAATCACGCCGTAGATTCCGATAATCCCCAGGGCCAGCGCCATCGTGCCCGCGATCCCTAGCATTACGAGCGTGAAGGAAGTTCGCGCGACCGATTTGTCATAGACTTGCCGCATTGTCTGGACGGAGGCCAGCGGCAAATTCGAATTCACTGACCACACCGCCTCCCGAACCTCATTCAGAAAACTCGCCGTACCCGCGCGATCGCTTCGAATCACAAACGTTTCCGTCCGCAATGTCTGCGGTACCTTGGCTCCAAATAAATACGCCATCATCGGAGGCCAATATACGATTGCCGGGGCCTTCTCTTGAACGCCCTTTTCGCGCACGTCTTGTATTACGCCGACCACCTCGTGCCACGGCATCTGCGAAAACTCCCGCAATTGTTTGCCAATCGCCGCCGTCGGAGTGCCCCACAGCTCGCGCGCCAAATTCTCTGAAACCATCACCACAGGCCGGAGCCCGTACACCTCGTCCCACGTGAATTCGCGCCCGGCAATCAAACGGGTCCCCGCCGTGCGCAAAAAGCCGGGCGAAATATACTTGTACAATCGCAGTGGCGGCATCACTCCGCCGGGATATATCTTGTCCTGAGCGAAGATGCAGTCCCAGTCCGAGTCGAATCCCTCCATCGGCATCTCGCTTACGAAACCCGCGGAATTCACTCCAGGAATCGCCGCCAACTTGTCCAGGATTCCGTTCTCTACTCGCAGGGCTCTTTCCGGCTCTGTGATTAGCGACTGCGGAATAGAAATTCGCATCGCCTGTAGATGCCGTCCATCTGTAAAACCAGGATCAACCGTTCGCAGCGCCGCAAACGTTTGAATCATCAGGCCGGCGCTTACTAGCAACACCAACGCCATCGCTACCTGACCTACCACCAATAGATTCCGTGCGCGGTGCCTATCCCTGCTCGCACTGATCGTCCGGCCCCCGCTTCGCAACTCCAACGAAGTTCGTGGGCCCGCGTACTTAATGGCGGGAATCAGTCCAAAGAGCAACCCTGACAGCACCGAAATTACAAAAGTGAATCCCAGCGTCCGCGCGTCAATCGAAATCTCGCTCAAACGAGGCAGATTCGCCGGCCCTGCCGCCAATAGAAAGCGCACTCCGGCGTAAGCCAAGCCAACACCCAGCACTCCGCCCATCAGCCCCAGCATCACGCTTTCCACCAGAAATCCTCGCACGATGCGTGCCCAGCCAGCGCCTAGGGCTGCTCGCACGGCCAATTCCTGCTGCCGAGACTCCACCCTCACCAGCAACAGATTCGTAACATTGGCGCACGCGATCAACATCACCAACCCAATTGTGCCCATCACAACCCACAATACCTCGCTCACATTCCCGATCACTTCCTGCTTCAACGGCCGGATCATCGGCGTAATTTTCCACGTCTCGTAGAAATGCGGGTCGGTCCCGGGCCCGTTCGAAAAGGAGTCCATCCAAATGAGCAGCGTTCGCGTGAGATCTGCGTCGGCTTCGGAAATGGTCACACCCGGCCTAAGCCGCGCGAGTCCGTGATACCCAAAACCGGCCAGGATCAGCGCGCCACGGTCGAAGGCCAGCGGCACTATGACGTCGAAATCCGTATCGACGAATCGAAAGCCCTGTGGCATGACGCCAACAATTTCTCTGGGCCGTGAATCGACCACGAGGTTGCGCCCAATTACTGTGCGGTCTTCACCGAATCTTCGCTGCCAATATCCGTAGCTAAGCATCACAGTTTCGCGGCCGTGCGGAACTTGGTCCGCCTGCATTAGCCAACGCCCAACTGCCGGTGGAATGCCGAGCGTTTCCAGCACGCCATCGCTGACTTCAACCGTACGCACTTGTTCCGGCTCGGCGAGTCCCGTGACGTTCGCGGTGTTACTGTCCCACACGCCCAGCGATTGAAATGAGCGGTTTTGCTCGGAGTAGGTGAAGTACATCGAGGGCGATAGCAGCAGGCCATTTTCAAAATCCGTCAGGCCTGGCGCTCCCGGCGCGGCCTGGTGTAGCGAGACCAGTTCTTGCGACTTCGGATAATTCAGCGGTTTCAGAAGTACGCTGTTCACAACGCTGAAGACCGCGGCATTGGCGCCAATTCCGATCGCGATCGTTAATAATCCAACGATACTGAAGACAGGATTATGCCTGAGCATCCGCAGGCCGTAGCGAACGTCGGCGAAGAAGCTCTCGATGGACGGCCATTGCCAGACTTCGCGACTGTCGTTTTCGATTAGAGTTATGTTGCCGAATGCACGGTGGGCGGCGGCCGTGGCCTCTTGCCTGGGCATGCCTCCGGCCACGAGCTCCTCGATTTTTTCTTCGAAGTGCTCGCGGATCTCGTCGGAGAGATCGTAGTAGAGGCGACGGCGCAAAAAGAGTTGCTTCAGTCGGTGCATGATTTTCATGATTCACCTGGCGCTAGAACACGCGTGATACCTTCGAGCATCTTTTCAAAGCGCGATACTTCGCGCTCGAGGTGCTTCGCGCCCGTCGCCGTTAATTTGTAAATTCGGACCCGGCGATTCGTCGAGGAAATACCCCACTCAGCTTTGACCAAATCCTCTTTCAGCAGTCGCTGGAGAGCAGGGTAGAGCGAACCCTCCTCGATTTGCAGAAGATCGTTCGAGGTTCGCTTAATGTATTGGACGAGTGCGTAGCCGTGCAGGGGCTGACGTTTCAGAGTGCGGAGTATCATCATTTCGAGCGCGCCGGGGAAGAGATCTCGCTTCTCGGATTTTTTCACGGTCGGCTCCAGAAATGGCTTGGAGGCTATGCCCTGCAAGGCCTAGAGTAAAATAATGTAATCGCGCTTTGCCGTCAAGAGCTTTGTGGGGAGAGCGGGGAGTGCTGGAGCAAAAGTAAGCAGGAAGCGCGGGGCTACTCGTACCGCAACGCCACCACGGGATCGACACGCACGGCGCGGCGCGCGGGAATCCAGCACGCGAGCAACGTAATGAAAGAAAGCAGCGTTGCCACCGTAAAATAGGTGAGCGGATCGCTCGGACTGACGCCGACGAGCATGTGGGACATCGCCCGCGTCAGCGCCCAGGCTCCAGCCAGCCCAACGAACAATCCTGCAGCAACGAGCCGCGCCCCTTGCCCAAGAAGCAGCGCTAGAATTTGCTGCGGGCTTGCGCCGAGCGCCATGCGAATGCCCAGTTCTTTCGTGCGCTGCGCAGCCGCGTAGGAAACGACGCCGTAGACTCCGACAATGGCGAGGAGCAATCCGAGCAGACCCATGGCCGCGGCAAGCGATGCCCCGAGACGAAAAATGAAATAGCCAAGCGCGCCCTCCATGGATTCTTTCATGGTTTGTATCTCTTCAATGGCGGCGTTTGAATCAAGGGCCAGAATCTGCTGATGGACCTCGGGAATGAGCGATTCCGGAGGAAGCGAGGAACGAATTTGCAGGGTGCGCTCCGCCATGAAGTTTTGCGCGAGTGGGAGATAAAAATAAGGTTGCGGGTCCTCGGCGGGAGTGATGTATTTGCCGTTGTGCACCTCGCCGATGATTTCCACGAAGGGGCCGGCATCACTTGTCAGGCTGAAAGCCTTGCCGATGGGATTTTCGCCCGGCCAAAAATGTTTAGCCATCGTTTCGTTGACGATGGCAACACGCTGCGCCGCTTCGCTGTCGGCGTCGGTGAAGGCGCGGCCCAGAAGCAGCGGAATGCGAAGCGTTTCGAAATAAGACGGATCGACTGCATTGAAGAAGATTCCGGGGGCTCGCTGGCCACGAGGCAAGGGCCGCCCCGCGATATAGACCGTATCCTTGCCGCTCGCGTAAGCGATAGGGACAGCCGTGGCCAGACTAGCGGATTGCACGCCCGGCAGCGCACGGATTCTCATTTCGAGAGCGCGATAAAATTCCTTCTTCTGCGTTTCGGTGGAATTGTCAATGGAGGGATCGAGGCGCACGTTCAGAAGTTGATTGGGGTCGAACCCCAAATCCATGCGCTCAACGGCGCGCAGGCTACGGACGAAAAGTCCGGCCACGACTAACAGTATAAGTGAGCCGCCGATTTGCGCGGCCATTAGATCGGCGTGAACCTTATGCCGCGCCGCACTGCGGGCGTCCGCGCGGCCGCCTTGATGCAGCACCGTGTTGACCTCGGCGCGCGTCGCGCGAAGGGCAGGCGATAGGCCCGCGAAAATGGCGGTAAAGACGGCTGCTGCAAGAGCGTACGCGAAGACTCGCCCGTCAAAACCAAAGCCGAGCCGAATCGGAAGCCCGGCGATCTGAGGGATGACGCCGATGAGCCGGCTCAGCCACGCCCCGAGAAACACGCCGGTAATTCCGCCAAACATGGCGGTCAAAATCGTTTCGGTGAGCATCTGACGGACGAGGCGTGAGCGTGTGCCGCCGAGAGCCGCGCGAATGGCCATCTCGCGCTGCCGGACCGACGCGCGCGCCATAAGAATGTTTGCGATGTTCGTGCAGGCCAGCAATAGGACGAGGCCGCCGAGGATCAGAAATAATCCCGAAAACACGATGAACGCATTGTTGGCATAAGGGATGGGACGCGAAAGGCGCTCGTCCATCACACGCACGCTCAGATCTTTGTCCGTCGCTGGGTATTGCGCGGCGAGCCGCCGTGAGATTACGTCGAATCTGCCCTGTGCGTGTGCGATCGTCACGCCCGGTTTGAGCCTTCCAAGAACCAGCATCATGTGTATGTCGCGGCTGTTCCAAAAGTTGCTTGCCGAAGATTCGTCGTACGCGGCGCTGAGGGGAGTGTAGGCATCCACCTCGAAGGCGGAAAATTGGCCGTTAAATTCTTTTGGTGCGACGCCCACAATCGTCGCCGGCTTTCCGCCCACCCGCGCTTGCTTCCCGATCACATCCGGGTCGCCGCCGAATCTTCTTTGCCAGAAGCCGTAGCCCAAAACCACGATGGCCGGCTCACCTGGGTGCTCGCCCTCACCGGGGAGGACAAGCCGGCCCAGCGCGGGCTTTACGCCGAGCGCGGAAAAATAGTTGCTGCTTACCCCGCCGATCGTGAGCGTCTCGCTATGGCCGTCGGCGGTGAAATTCTCACGCCATCCCGTGGCCGAGCCAAAGACTTCACAAATGGGCGCCGCTTGCTGGCGAAATTCCACGAATTGTGGATACGAAAAACCGAGTGCGCCGAGACCTGAGCCGCTGGATTGAATGACGAGGGCGACGATTTGTTCGGCTGACGGCACGGGCAGACGCTGCAACAAGAGGCCATTGACCAGCCCGAAGATTGCCGTGTTTGCGCCCACGCCCAGCGCGAGTGTGAGCACAACAATCGCCGTGACGCCGGGATTCTTTCGCAACATCCGCGCCGCAAATCGAACATCCTGCAGAAAGGTGTCGATCATCGGCAGTCCCCTTCGCTCTCGATACGTCTCTTTGGTCTGCTCAAGGCCGCCAAGCTTGATGAGCGCCTCGCGCCGCGCTTGCCCCTGCGTCATCCCCTCACGCAGCTTATCTTCAATGTGCAACTGCAGATGGCTTTCCATCTCCGCGGAAAGCTCGCGTTCGCGCAGCTCCTTGCCGAACAATCCGGCCGCGCGGGAGAACCAAGCGCGAACGCGTCTCACGGCCGCTGCTCTCGATCTAAGCTGCCTCGATCTAAATCGCGAGCTTGTAAGTTCCGCTTCATCGAGTCATTCGTAGCGCAAGGCCACAATTGGATCAACCGACGCAGCTCGCCGCGCGGGAATGTAGCAGGCCAGAATGGCTATTCCCGCCAAAAGGACTGAAACGAAGACGAACGTCACCGGATCGTCTGTTCCGACTCCGTAGAGCAAGTGCGAAAAGCTGGAGAGGACGCGCATGAGGATTAGCGCCGCAGCCGCGCCGATCGCGAGGCCGAGAAGAGCCAGCCGAAGACCCTGGCCGATGACCATGCGAAAAATGCTTTGTTTTTCAGCGCCGAGAGCCACGCGGATACCGATCTCGTGGATGCGTTGAGCAACCGAATAGGAAATCACGCCATAGATTCCGACGGACGCCAGCAGCAAAGCAAGCGCCGCAAACGTACCGAGCACAATCAGTGGGAAGCGTTGCGAGGACATCGAGTCCGAGGCAATCTGCTGCATTGTGCGGACGTCATAAACCGTCTGGTCGCCACTCCCTCCGTAAAACATCGCTTTGATGGCCGGCATCAACGTGGCCGGCTCGAGCGGCGTGCGAACGATGATCTTCCAGTCGGGATAGTTCAGCGGCACCCACTTGTCGGGATCCTGGTAAAGCGAATAGTAGCTTTGCGCCCGGGTGGACTCGGCGGTTTCGCCCAGTCCCCAATGGCTGACGTGGCCCACCACCCCGATAATCAGGCAGGGACCCACCGGAGTGCTCCATCCAAAAGTGATGGTCTGGCCCACCGGGCTTTTAGCTGGGAAATACTGCTTGGAAAAAACGCTGTCGATGACCGTGACGCAAGGCGAATTGGTAGTGTCTTGGGGAGTAAAAAAGCGGCCGCGGAGCAACGGAATTCCCATCGTACGGAGATAATCGGGACCCGTGTCGAACACCAGCGTCCGCGGCGCGTCTTGAATCACTGCGGGTTTGTCCGAGCCAATCCAGAAGGGTGCCTCGTCGTCCTCCCGAGTCAGAGGAACGGGCGTCGCGAAATCGGCTGTCTCTACCCCGGGAATCGCGCGAATGCGTTCGAGCAATTGCTGGAAGCTGATTCGAATGCTGGCTCCTGATTTAGCAGCGGAAGGAGAAAGCCCTACCTTGAAAGTAATAAGTTGCTGTGTATCGAAGCCGGGATTAGTTTCCCACAAATGGCGGATAGTTCGGAGCAACAGGCCCGCGCCGACCAGCAACACCAGGGTCAGCGCCATTTGCACAATCAAGAGACTACTCTGCGTGTGGGGATGGGCGCTCGTGGAGCCGCGGCCACCCTCGTTCAGCGAGATTTGCAGATCGGCCTTCGAACTCTTGAGCGCGGGCGCTAGACCAAACAGAATTCCAACGGCAATCGAAACGCCAAACGTGAACCAGAGCACGGGGGCATTCACGCCAATGTTTTCGCTGCGCGGCAAACTGCCGGGCATCGCCGCGAGCAAGGGATGTACTCCACAAGCGGCAACAAGCACGCCGAGCGCGCCACCGGCCAGCGAGAGGAGAAAACTTTCCGTCAATAACTGGCGCACCACGCGCAAACGATTGGCGCCAAGCGCAGAGCGAATGGCAAACTCGCGCATGCGTGCTGCCGAGCGCGCCATCCAAAGATTGGCGACGTTGGCGCAGGTGATCAGCAAGACCAGCCCCACAGCTCCAAGCAGCAAGAGAAGAGTTCCACTCACGTCACCCACGATGGCCTGTTTGAGAGGTTCAATGTCGATGCCCAGGCCGCGATCCGTATCCGGGTACAACTGATCCAGATGATCCTGAACGGCGCTCATCTCAGCTTGGGCTTGCGCGATGACTACGCCGGGCTTCAAGCGTGCGATGGCGACCATGTCGTCATGGCTTCCGCGAGCTTCGAGAAGAAGCGGATTGTGCTGCCCGAGCGGCAAATAGATGTCCCTGTCGTCTAGGAAGCGAAATCCAGCCGGGAGGACGCCAACAATCGTGTAGTCAATCCCGCCCAAAGTTACAGACTTTCCGAGCGCTTGAGGGTTAGCGGCAAAGCGGCTTCGCCACAGACGATTGCTGATAATGACGACGGGAGCTCCGCCGTATTGGTCTTCCTGCGGAGTAAAGTCGCGGCCCAGAGATGGCTCTACGCCGAGAGTACCGAGGAAGCCCGAGGAAATCTCGCCCCCGCCAAGATGCTCAGGCGCGCCTGGAGCCGCCAGGTCATAGCCCTGTTGCAGCATGACAGCCGCCATTTGTTGAAACGAGCGAGCGCTACTTTGCCAATCGCGGAAATTCGCATAGGAAATCGCATCCTGCTGAAAACGCAGATTGCTTTCGAGCACCATAACCAGTCGATCTGGCTCGCGGTAAGGCAGCGGGGCCAACAAAACTCCTTGCACCACGCTGAACATCGCTGTGTTAGCGCCGATGCCGAGGGCGAGTGTGAGCGCGGCGATGGCGGTGAAGCCGGGATTCTTGCGCAGCATGCGCGCGGCAAAGCGCAGGTCCTGCAGCAATGTTTCGATCGCCGGCAGTCCTCGGCGCTCGCGATAATTCTCCTTCGTTTGTTCGAGCCCGCCGAGTTTCATGAGTGCCTCACGCTGTGCCTGGGCAGGCGGCATCCCCGCTCGCAAGTTGTCGTCAACATGCAGCTGAAGATGGCTCTCCATCTCTGCGGAGAACTCGCGTTCACGGCGTTCCTTGCCGAACAATCCGGCCACGCGGGAGAACCATGCGCAAACGCGTTTCACTGCCGTTCCTCTCGATCCAAATTACCTCGATCTAAAACGCGAACTTGTAAGTTCCGTCTCATCGAATCATTCGTAACGCAGTGCCACGATGGGATCGACCGACGCGGCGCGCCGCGCTGGAATCGCGCTGGAAGCAAGCGCGATCAATGTCAAGCTTAGCAGCGCATAAAAGAACGAAAGAGAATCCCCAGGCAGGACGCCGAAGAGCATCGAACGCATGAGTTGCCCGCATTCAATAGCCAGCGGTACGCCGGCGGAAACGCCAACTAGGCTGATCAGCAAGCTCTCTCGCAAGACCATCCAAAGCACTTCCGAACGCTGCGCCCCGAGCGCCATACGCACCCCGATTTCGGAGGTGCGGCGGCCGACGCGGTAGGCCAGCGTGCCGTAGAGGCCGGTAGCTACGAGAAGCGCGGCAATCAGACCGAAGAAGATCGAAAGCCGCGCGAACAGACGCGCCTGCGAAAAGGAGTCCTCAAATTGGGCCCGCTGAGTCATAGGTTTCTCCATCGCCATGTTCGGGTCGAGGTCGCGGAGGACAGCGCGGACGCTGGGTATGAGCGCTTCGGGATCGCCGTTCGTATGCAACTCGACTTGCATGTCGGGCACCGAGCTGTCCTGGCAATACGGCAAGTAAACCGTCGGCCGGAGCTTCTCGCCTACTCCTGTGTACTTGCTGTCAGCGGCCACACCGACAATCGTAAACGCGTTTTCAGGCTTGACGTCTCCGACCGTGTGACCCAGCGGCCCGCTTCTCGGCAAAAATCGCTTCACGAAGGTTTCGCTAACAACGGCAACTTTCGGCGACTTGCGTCCGTCCGAATTCATGATCTCCCGCCCTTGCAAGATCGGAATGCCAAGAGTGTGAAAATAATCGGGGCCAATATCGTTCGAACGCATACCCACGCGCGAAAACGGACCCACGGGCAGCGCACCATCAATGGCATACACGTCGTTGTCGGCCCAACCCGAACCAAGACGGTTGCTCATCAGAGTGGCCGACTCGACGCCCGGAACGACGCGCAAGCGTTCGAGCAACGTTTGGTAGAAGCGAACCTTTTCGTTATCCGAATAGGTCGTCGCTGGGCTTGCGCCGAAGACGAACAGTCCATCCGTGCGGAGGCCTAAAGGCAAGGTCTCGTAGTTACGAAGCGAGCGGACCAAGAGTCCCGCACCGACCAGCAGGACGAGGCACAGAGCCACTTGCGAGACCGCAACCAACTTACCGGTCCAAGCGCCCCTCTTGTAGCGCTGCACGGCGCCGTTGGAGCTCTTTACTATAGTGCTGTCAGGAACACTGACAGCGCTGCGCAAAGGAGCGAGTCCGAAAACGACAGCGCAGCCGATTGAAATCGCCAAAGTGAAAAGCAGGACGGTGGAGTCAAGGGAGAAGGGAACTTCCAAACCCGACCACGCCCCGAGAGCGCTGCTGGCAGAAATCGCAAACATCCACCCCAGTGCCGCCCCTGCGGTTACGAGCAATAGGCTCTCCGCGAGCAACTGCCGCAGGAGCCGGCCCGGTCTCGCTCCCAACGCCAGACGCATGGAAAATTCGCGCTGTCGCGCAGAGTTGCGCGCGACGAGGAGCATGGCCACGTTGGCGCAAGCGATCACCAACACTAGTCCGACCATGGCCATCAGAATTTTGATCGGCTGGTCATAGTCATCGCGGAGGCCCCGAATGCCTTTCGCTGGGACAAGCGCCAGAAGAGTTTTCGGATTCTTGGGATCTGGTTTGCCCAAGCCGATCAAAGCGGCTCGCTGGAACACTGGAACTACATTCGCGAGTGCTTGCGCTGGTGCTACGTGAGGTGCGAGACGGCCGATCAGCTGAAGACACCACCAAGTTGGAGTGCCGTAAAGTGTTTCTTGCGACGGCGAGTTATCCCACGCATTTAACTCTGCACGATTCTGCAAGGGAATCCAGAAGTCGGTCGAAGCGCCGGGTTCCAAGCCATAAAAACCCTGCGCGGTTACCCCGATAACTGTGAACGGAAGACCTTTTACGTAGATGGTTTGGCCTATAACCGATGGATTGCGGGCGAAACGCCCGGTCCAGTACGCGTAGCTAAGAACGGCAATTGGGGCGTGGGCGGTTTCGTCCTTGATTGTGAAGCCGTGGCCACGCGCGAAGGCCACGCCGAGGCCTGAGAGAAAGTTGCCGCTGACCATGTCCACTTCGGCCTCTTCGGGATTCTCGCCGATGCGAATGCCCACTTTGCCAGTAGCCAGCGGCACGTAGGCCATCAGCTCCGAGAACGCTGCACGTTCCTGGCGAAGCTGTTCGAAAACCGGATCTGAGAATGAACTGTCGCCGTTGCCCGTGTTTGTGGCGCCAACGGGTTGATCGTTCGGCACTCGCAAATACATCAATTGCTCCGGGTGAGGCAAAGGAAGACTGCGAAGAAGCACGCTGTTCATCACGCTGAAGACCGCGGTGTTTCCCCCGATGCCGAGGGCGAGAGTAAGTACCGCGACGGCAGTGAAGCCAGGATTCTTGCGCAACATGCGCGCGCCGAAGCGCAGGTCCTGCAGCAATGTTTCAATAACCGGTAGTCCTCGCCGCTCACGATAACTTTCCTTGGTTTGCTCAATACCGCCGAGTTTCATGATTGCCTCCCGCCGCGCCTCTGCAAGCGGCATCCCCGCTCGCAAGTTGTCTTCAACATGAAGCTGAAGATGGCTCTCCATCTCTGCGGAGAACTCTCGCTCCCGAGGCTCTTTGCCTAGAAACTCACCAAATCGAGAAAACCACGCGCGCAGCCGTCTCACAAACACTCTCCCCAACGGCGATCAGGAACGTTCCTCGCCCGGCGCCAGAAACCGCGCCAGAATTGCAGTCGTCTTCTCCCACTCCCGCTCTTCCTTGCTCAATTGTTTTCGCCCCGCGCGAGTCAGCTTGTAGTACTTCGCCTTCCGATTGTTGTCCGAAAAGCCCCACTCGGAGCTGATATAGCCTTCCTGCTCGAGCTTCAGCAGCGCCGGATACAAAGTCCCGTAATTCACCGCAAGAAGATCGCCGCTCGTTTGCTCAATGCGTCGCGCAATCCCGTATCCGTGCAGTGGACCCAGCGCTTGCAGCGTCTTCAGCACCATCAGCGCCAGCGTCCCCTGCCAAACGTCTTTCTTCTCGCCCGCCTTTTCGCCCATCGTTCTCCTCGTATCCCTCTCGCTTCCTATGGGAAACCCATACCGAAGATGCCATACGTCCTATGGGAAGGCAATAGAAGAAACGATGGCCGCTCCCATTTTGTTTCCCATTTTTTCAAGGATTTTCTGCCTGCCTTTGGCAATCTCGGCCTCTTTTTCGCCCGCCTTTTATTTCCTCGCTCTTCTTGACTCCGCTGCAACTTCTGATTAGCCTCATGCGTCTACAAAAACGACGGTCTGGGGAAAGTGGTTCTCGACAATTCCCAAAAAGGAGCTTGCATGCGTTCTGTCCTCGCGCGCCGGTGTCGGCTTGCCTTCGCGTTTGCCGTAACTCTCCTCATTCCTCTGGCTATCGCTCCCCAAATGTTTGCGCAGGGTGGCGAGCCGGAATACTTCGCGATTCGTGGAGCAAAGATTGTCCCGGTCTCAGGGCCGCCTGTGGAAAACGCAACCATTGTGATGGCGCACGGGGTCATCACGGCCATGGGCGCGGACGTCGCCATACCGCAGTCCGCTTGGGTGATCGATGGGAAAGGCCTCACGGTCTATCCCGGGCTTTTTGATTCCTTCACCGATGTAGGCATCCCTGCTCCAACCCCCGGCCCGGGCGCAGCCGGCGAAGCCGGACCTCGCCGCGGACAAGAAGTCACCTCGCGCGGCCCCGAAGACCGTCCGGGCACAACACCTTGGCGCAGCGCCGCCGATGAGGTCAGCTTGAGCGACAAACGAATCGAATCCTGGCGGGACGTGGGATTCACCACGGTCGTCTCCTCGCCCAAGGGCGGAATGTTCCCCGGCCAGGCCGCCGTCCTCGATCTCGCTGGCGACCGCGCCAGCGATATGGTCGTAAAAACTCCCGTAGCCATTCCAGTTTCGCTCGTGCCTACCGGAGGCTTTGGAAATTTTCCCGGCTCGCTGATGGGCGCCCTCGCTTATGTGCATCAAGTCTGGATCGACACCGATTGGAGCGCGCACGCACTGGCGGCATACGAGCAGAACCCTCGCGGCCAGGCTCGGCCACCGTATGACCGGACTGAAGCGGTTCTCTCCGCCGCGATGACCGATCATGCGCTCGTGCTTATTCCCGCCAATAACACTGTCCAACTCCGTCGAGCCCTGCAACTCGCCGACCTGTGGAGCATGGATAGCTGGCAAATGGAGTTTGCAATCTACGGCGCGCAAATGGCCTATGAAATGCCCGATGAAATCGCCGCAAAAAAGATTCCCGTGCTTGTGGATCTAAAATGGCCCGAAGCCGATAAAGATGCGGACCCGGACGACGTGCCGTCCCTCCGTACGTTGCGTTTCCGCGATAAAGCGCCCTCTTCACCGGCGGCCCTCTCCAAAGCTGGCGTACAGTTCGCGTTTTATTCCGGCGGAATCGCGGCCCCCAAGGACATCCTCAAAGCGGTAAAGAAATCCATCGACGCCGGGCTTGCGCCGGATGCCGCTTTGCGCGCGCTCACGCTCACTCCTGCCGAAATCTATGGAGTCGCAGACCGCCTGGGTTCCATCGAGACGGGCAAGATCGGCAATCTCGTTGTGACGGACGGCGATCTCTTCGACGAAAAAACGAAAATCAAAATGGTTTTTGTCGATGGGAAAAGATTTGAGATTCATGAGCCCGAAAAGCCCAAAGACGCTCCCAAAGGAGATTTGACAGGCAAGTGGAAGCTGGCCTATACCACGCCGGATGGCCCGAAAGAATCCACACTGGACGTGGAAATGGCGAGCGACGGTTCGCTTTCTGGAACGACCACCAGCACCCGTGGCACGGCCTCCATCATTAGCGGCAACCTCAGCGCCAACAAATTCATATTCAAGATCAACATCCCCATTGAAGGCAATCCAACCGACGTCGTCTTCACCGGCACTTTTGATGGCGCATCGCTCAAAGGCACCATCGACGTCATGGGCTATTCCCTCGATTTCACAGGCACCAAGCCCACCGCCCGAGCCGTAGCGGCTGCCGATTCCGTGTCTCGCAGTCGCATGAGCAATGCTTCATCCGTTTCCGGAGGTGCGCTGTGAGACTTCCGTCCATGACTATCAACAACCGCGTGTGCACCTCGCTGGCTTGCCTCTTGTGCTTCTTCGGCCCCCCATTTTTCGTGAGCGCCGCAACTCCCCCCGACGCACCGTCCGTGATTCTGATCGAAAATGCCACCATTTACACCGTTTCGCACGGCACCATCGAGCACGGCTCCATCCTTATTAAGAATGGGAAGATCGCCGAGGTGGGGAAGTCCATCAAAGCTCCTAATGATGCGCAGGTGTTCGACGCCGCAGGCCAATTCGTCATCCCCGGCATCGTCGATTGCCACTCGCACATCGCCATCGACGGCAACGTGAATGAAGGCAGCATTTCCGTCTCCTCCATGGCCAATACCGCGGACGTGCTCAACCCCGACGACATCGACATTTACCGCGACCTCGCCGGCGGCGTGACGGTGGCGAACATTTTGCACGGTTCCGCCAATCCCATCGGCGGTCAGACCATTGTCATCAAGCTGCGCTGGGGCCAGCCCGCCTCGAAGCTTCCCTTTGAGGGCGCGCTCCCTGGAATCAAGTTCGCTCTGGGTGAAAATCCTAAACGCTCCAATTTCAGCATTCCCGGACAGCCACCGCGCTATCCCGCAACGCGCATGGGCGTGGAAGAGACGATTCGCACCGCGTTCACCAAAGCGCGCGACTACAAGAAATCCTGGGATGACTACGACAAGCGCGTCGCCGCTGGCGATAAGAACGCCATTGCGCCGCGCCGCGATCTCCAGCTTGATCCGCTCGTCGAGGTCCTCGAAGGCAAGCGTTACGTCCATGTCCATTCCTACCGCGAGGATGAAATTTTGATGATGCTTCGCGTCGCCAAGGAATTTGGTTTCAAGATTCGCACCCTTCAGCATGTCCTCGAGGGCTACAAAGTAGCCGACGAAATCGCGGCTGCGGGCGTCGGCGGCTCAACCTTCTCGGATTGGTGGGCCTATAAAATGGAAGCTTACGATGCTATTCCTTACAACGCTGCGTTGATGACGCGCCGCGGCGTGATCGTCTCGGTCAATTCCGACGACGCGGAAGAAGCCACACACCTCAATCAGGAAGCGGCGAAGTCCATCAAGTACGGCGGCCTCACACATGACGAAGCTCTGAAACTGGTCACGCTGAATCCCGCCATTCAGTTGGGCATCGACAATCGTGTCGGCACCATAGATGTCGGCAAGGACGCCGACCTCGTCATCTACAATCACGACCCGCTGAGCGCCTACGCCGTCGTCCAAAAAACGCTTATCGATGGCCGCGTTTATTTCGACCGCCAGCGCGATATCGCCGAACGCCCCGCCCTCGAAAAGGAAAAGCAAGAACTGTTGCAAAAGGAGAAGAAGGAAAGCGAGAAAAACCCGGAAGGGAAGAATCCCGAAGGCAAGCCTAAACCTTCCGAGGGCGCAGCAGTTTCCGGAGGTGCCCTGTGAAGCTCGCTAAAGCGGCGATGTCGCTCGCGGCTGCTATCGTGGCCGTCTGCTGCTTTTCTCTGGTTTCCCACGCGCAACCTGATCCGCCTTCTTCCTACGCCCTAACGCATGCAAAAATTTTCACCCTCGCCGGCCCGCCTATCGACGACGGCACGCTGGTCATTCGCGATGGCAAAATCGCCGCCGTCGGCGAAAAAATAGAAATTCCCGCGGGCGCTGAGGTCATCGACGTCAAGGGTCTGCAAGTCTATCCCGGCCTCTTCGATCCCATCACGGAAATGGGCCTCAGCGAAGTTTCGGCCGTCAGCGCCACCGTGGACACCACTGAAACCGGCGAATTCAATCCCGACGTGGTCGCGGCCTCCGCCATTTTGCCTTCCAGCGAACACATTCCCGTGACCCGCGCTTCCGGCATCACCGAAGTCCTTGCCGTTCCGGACAGCGGCGGTTTCGATTCCCGCGGCTCTCGAGGCGTCATCGGCGGCCAGGCCTCCGCGATCCATCTTGCTGGCTGGACGATCGACGACATGCTTATCAAAAAAAGCGTGGCTATGGTTATCGTTTGGCCGGACATGGAAACTCAGACATTCGACTTTTCGACCTTCACGCGAAAAGAGAAGCCCTTCAGCGAAGCCAAGCAGGAATACGACAAGCGCGTCAACGAGCTGTCGGACTATCTGGATAGCGCTCGCCATTACGCGGAAGCCATGGGCCACGGTGGTCCAGCGGATTATAAGCGTGACCTGAAGCTCGAAGCCCTCGCCCCGGTCATCCGCGGCCAATTGCCCGTGCTCGTTTTCGCGGATCGCGCCCGCGAGATCCGCAACGCCGTCGAATTCTGCGACAAGCAAAAACTCAAGATGATTCTTGCCGGCGGCTTGGAAGCCTACAAAGTGAAAGACCTGCTTCGCTCCAAGGGCATTCCCGTCATTTTGCGGCCCACCTTGACCTTGCCATTGAATGAAGACGATCCCTACGATCGCCTGCTCACCCAGCCTGCCGAACTCTCTACCGCCGGCGTGAAGTTTGCTTTCGGCAGCTTTGACAATTCTTTTGCTCGCCGCCTCGGCCAGCAAGCTGCCAACGCCGTTGCTTACGGTTTGCCCTACGACGAAGCTTTGAAGGCGGTCACGCTCTATCCCGCGCAGATTTTTGGCCTATCCGACCAGTTGGGCACCCTCGAGACCGGCAAAATTGCCAACGTCATCGTCACTAACGGTGACCCGCTTGAAGTAACGACAGATGTAAAATATCTCTTCATCAAGGGGGAGCGCACTTCCCTGGATAACAAGCACCTGCGCCTCTACGAAAAGTATCTGCACAGGCCCAAAGAAGCGAATTGATACCACTGGCCCGTCAGGATAGCTGGCCGGATGGCATCCATCCCGCCGCGACGCCCCGCTCTAACAGCGGTAGTCGGCGATTCTAGCTCGGTCAAGTTGTCTCGCACATTTCTTGCGGGATGCTTGCTTCAGATAAAGTGTTGGCCCTGTCCAGGATGGCCCGGATTTTCTGTATCAGCGCCTTTCGATATATATAAGGTTAGCGTTTCCCTTGTCCGAGACGACCCGCGTATCTGACCGACCCTCGCCGTGTCGAGCGCCATCGGCCCAGACGCATCCCTGCGCGGGAACCTTTCCAGCACCCTTATGCATGGCCCGGAATGCCGCGACGTGATAGAAACGATTGCGCGCGCGTCGCGTCAGAAAGTCAGAGAGAAGAAGGCAAGCCTAATTAGGGGGAATTCTTGTTCACATTGTCGCAGGATATTCGTTATGCCTTCCGGCTCCTGGCTAAGTCTCCTGGATTTGCCGCGATTGCCATCCTTACGCTTGCCCTCGGCATCGGAGCAAACACGGCCATCTTCAGCGTCGTCAACGGCGTGCTCCTCCGCCCGCTTCCTTTTCGCGATCCTTCCCGCCTGGTTCTAATCGCCGAGAAGAGTTCTTTCCCTGTAATTTCCACCTCCTATGAAAATTACTTGGACTGGCGTGACCAGAGCCACTCCTTCGTATCGATGGAAGCGGTTCGCTCAGCTGCAATCACTCTCACTGGCGCCGGCGAACCCGAGCGCCTCAATGTTCAGATGGCCACCGCCGGCCTTTTTCCAATGCTAGGAATCAATGCCCACCTCGGACGCACCTTTTTGCAGCAAGAGGATCGTGCGGGGGGCACTCCGGTTGTCCTGCTCAGCTACGGCCTGTGGCAGACCCGCTTCGGCAGTTCCCAAGACATCGTCGGCAAGTCCATCAACCTCGACTCGCGTCCTTACACCGTCGTCGGCGTCTTGCCCAGCGGCTTCCAGATTCTCCAGCCCGCCGACGTCTTCTTACCTTTCATGCCTTGGGCGAAAACGCTCCCCGACGATCGCAATTGGCATCCCGGCATCATTCCCCTCGCGCGGCTCAAGCCAGGAGTCTCAAAGGAGCAAGCCCGCGCCGAAATGGTTGGCATCACCAAGCGCCTCGAACTGCAATACCCGGACTACAACACGGGCACTAGCGCGGATGTTGTCGGCTTGCAAGATCAAATCGTCCAAAACTCCCGTCCCGCCCTCTTGCTTCTCCTTGGCGCGGTGAGTTTCGTTCTCCTCATCGCTTGCGTAAACGTCGCCAATCTCCTCCTCGCCCGAGCTGCTTCCCGCGGCAGAGAAGTCGCCATTCGCACGGCCTTGGGCGCAGGGCGTGCCCGTGTCGTCCGCCAACTTTTGACCGAGAGCGTTCTTCTCTCCCTGGCTGGCGGGCTGTTGGGCGTGCTCATGGCTTGGGCTGCGCTTGGCCCCTTGCTCAAACTCGCTGCTGGCAGCGTTCCCCAAGGAGCGTCCATCGGCCTCGATCCCTGGGTGCTCGCTTTCACTGCCGGAGTTTCCTTGTGTACCGGCCTGTTCTTCGGCATCGTCCCCGCCATGCGCACCGCAAAGCTGGACTTGCGCGAGGCTCTCAACGAAGGCTCTCGCGGCTCCACGTCCGGGCCCGGCCAGCATCGCCTTCGCGGCGCTCTCGTCGCCATGGAAATCGCTCTCGCCATGCTGCTGCTCGTCGGCTCTGGGTTGCTCCTGCGCAGCTTTTCCCGCTTGCAGGAAGTTCCGCCGGGTTTTCAGCCCGATCATCTCTTGGTTGCCGATATTCCTCTATCGCAAACGACCTATTCCAAACCCGAAGATCGCTACCAGTTTTTCGATCGCCTCGTCGCGCGCGCCCGGACTCTCCCCGGCGTTCGCTCCGCCGCTGCAGCTTCTTTTCTTCCCGTCAGTGGCGGCGGTTCCATCATCCACTTCAATATCACCGGCCATCCTCCCAAGTCTCCCCATGAGTTTGTCGCCGCCGGCTATCGCACCATCACCCCAAATTACCTCGAGACCTTGGGCGTGCCTCTGCTGCGTGGCAGACTCTTTACGCCAGCGGACAACGAGAAGTCTCCCCCGGTCGTTGTCATCAACTCCACGATGGTCCACACTTTCTTCCCCAACGAGAATCCCCTCGGCAAGCGTCTGCAACTCGGCGCGCTCCCGGATCAACAGATACCCACCATGGAAATCGTTGGCGTTGTTGGCGATGTTCGCCCCGGCCTGGGCATCGATCCCCAGGCGGAAATGTACTTACCCTATCGCCAAGCGGATCTAGTCCTGCCTGTCTTCCAGCTTTCTGTCGTGATGCGCACCGCAGGCGACCCCACCCTCGAAACGTCGGCGCTCCGCAGCGCCCTCGCCCAGATCGACCCCAACCAGCCCCTCGTAAAAGTTCGCACCATGGAAGAAAATATGGCCACCACTGTGGCCCAGCCGCGTTTTCGCTCCTGGCTCACCGGCATCTTTGCCATTCTCGCGCTCGTGCTTTCCGCCGTCGGCGTCTACGGAGTGATGTCCTACACTGTCACCCAGCGCACCAGCGAAATCGGTCTTCGCGTCACCATGGGCGCGCAGCCTCAAGACGTCTTCCGCATCATCGTTGGCGAAGGGTTGCGCCTCGCTCTGGTTGGCGTGGGAATCGGTCTTGTCGCGGCTCTCGCTCTCACGCGCCTCCTACAGGGTTTTCTCTTTGGCGTTAGCCCCTACGATCCCCTCACCTTTATTGCCGTTTCTGTTCTCCTGACCATCGTCGCGCTCGCGGCATGCTTTTTCCCAGCGCGACGCGCGACCCTCGTCGATCCCTTGGTTGCACTTCGGTATGAGTAGCAACCGGTCCGATCTCTCTACGCTTTTGGCCTTGCGCCCTAATACGCCCTCATCTCGGCGTTAATTTTCCTCCACCTGCAACGTCTATTACGCGAGGGTCTCCTTTTCAGCGAAACTTTGGACACCCACCTGCGTTTAGAAGGGTAAGTTCTATGCGGCGTGCCACCAATTTCGCGGCTTTGATCCTATGCCTCGCCTTTTCTTCCTCCACTTTGTATGCCCAGGACCCCGCAACAAAGATCGCCAATCAATATGTAAAGGCTGAAGGCGGAAACAGAGCGCTCTCCAAAATTCGCACTCTGACCCTCGAAGGCGCATTCTCCAACACCTCCGACGGAAAGCCCGGCACGTACACCTTCGAGGTCAAACTGCCCAACCGCTTCTATTCCGAATTGACAGTCGGCGATGAAAATCTGATCGAAGCCTACAACGGCAAATCGGCGTGGCACCAAAACGCCGCAGGCGAAATCGGCACGCTGCTCGGCTCCGCCGGCTTGCAGCTCGAAGCCGCTTCGCTCTATTACAACGCCCATTTTCTGAATCTCAAGAAAAACAAGTTGGCGCTCGCTTTTGTCGGCCACGCGCAAGTGCGCGGCCGAGATGCGCTGCAAGTGGAAATCACCACTCCCAGTGGCATAAAACGCGAAGCCTTCTTCGATCCGCAGTCTCATCTCATCGTGAAAGAAACCGGCGCCCTCGGCGGCGTGGACGAAGAGCTCTTCTACGACGACTACCACGACGTCGATGGCATCAAACTTCCCTACAAGCTCGAACTGCATCGCGGCGGCGCCGTCTACGCCATCGATATCACCCGCGCGGAAGTCAACACCACAGTCGGCGAACGTGTTTTTGACTTCCCCATGAAATCGCAAGTGCAACTGCCGGACTTGAAAGCCCTCTTCAAGGAAATCGACGACAATCAAAAAGCCATCGACAAGCTCAAAGAAAACTACGCCGGCACGCGCGTCGAGGAAGAAACCGAATTTGAAAAAGATGGCAAGCCGAAAAAGCCCGACGTCAAGGAGTACACATTTTTCTATTTGAACGGCGACGAAGTCTCTACGCTCGTCAAAAAAGATGGCAAACCGCTTGGCCCCGAGGAACAAGCCAAGGAAAACACGAAAACCCAAAAAGAGATTGAAGACATCCAGAAGCGCGAAGCCAAGAAAGAAGCCAAAGACGAAAAAGACAAGCAGGAAGGAAAAAAGGAAAAGGACGACGACGTCGGCATCGAAACCTTCCTCCGCACCTGCCAGTTCGTCAACCCTCGCCGTGAACGTTTCCGCGGTCAAGACGTCCTAGTCTTCGATTTCGAGCCCAATCCCGAATACAAACCACGAAACTTCGCCGAAAAAATCATCCATCAGCTAGCCGGCGTCATCTGGATCGATGAACACGCCCACGATGTCGTGCGTCTTGAAGCGTATTTCGTCGGCGACGTGAAAATCGGTGGCGGCCTCCTAGCCAATCTCCAAAAAGGCACCAGCTTCGTTTTCGAGCAAGCCTACATCAATAACGAAGTCTGGCTTCCCACCTACGAAGAAGCCCACGCCGCCGTCCGCGTCCTCCTGGTAAAAGGTTTCCGCGTCAACGAAGTCACGCGCTACTCCGACTACAAACGCTTCAACGTCCAAACCCTCTCCACCATCAACAATCCCAAATCCCCCACCGCAACCGATCCTGCCCCCCCGAAAAACCCAACACCGATAAACCTAATTTCTAACGGCGCACAGTGGCACAGAGTTCAGTCTGTGCTCTTCTGCAACTCTAGGGGCAAGGCTCTCCCAGCCCGACCCGCCACTACGCACGCCCCACCCTCATTCTGAGCGAACTGGACCAACTCCCTTTTTTCCATCATCGCTCCTGCGATGGTATCGGCCCATGCCGCGCGGATTCTCTCTTCCCCCGAGCCGGCTTGCGAAGGGCGAACCGACACCCCATCGTGCAGCTCTTTGCGCTACAATTGACTAAAGGAAATCGCACAATGGGGAAACTCGACCGCATCACCATGGACGCAGCTCGCATGAACGGCGAGCCTTGCATCCGCGACCTCCGGCTCACCGTCCGCCGTGTGCTCGAGGCGCTCGCCCTCTATCCCGATCGCGCCGAACTCAAGCGCGAATACCCCGAACTCGAAGACGAAGACATTCGCCAAACGCTAGCCTTCGCCGCCGCCCTCGTCGAAGACAAGGTCCTGCCCCTGCCGCAACACAGATGAGGTTGCTCCTCGACCAAGGCCTTCCACGCTCTTCTGTCTATCATCTCCGTAGGGTCGGCATTGAAGCAGCGCACGTCGGAGAATTGGGCCTGGCTGCCGCATCCGATTCGGCCATTCTGGATGTCGCTCGACAGGAACAGCGCATCATTGTCACATTGGATGCAGACTTCCACGCTCTCTTGGCACTCTCAGGAGCAGTCGGCCCATCCGTGATTCGCGTTCGCTTGGAAGGCCCCCGGGCGGAACCACTCACCCATGTGCTCGTCGACGTGCTGAGTTTATGCAAGGACGACTTGGAACACGGAGCCATGGTCTCCGTAACCGAGAACGGAGTCAGGGTTAGACGTCTTCCCCTACTCCAATGATCAATCCCCCAGATTAGATCGCATACGGGCGATCGCTGTGGCGCCGGGGACACCCGGAATGTTCCCTCTTCTCAATCCACAAAAGCTCTCCAGAAATCCTCGACTCCTCATTTCCTCGCGAGCGCCGTAGGCGTATCGCACGCTGACTCAGCCCGAAAGGGCTGCGAAAAGGCAGAACTCCAGCCCGAGCACCGTAGGTGCGACACAAGTCTCTTGCCGTTCCGCCGATCCAGCCGTATCGGTGTCTCTGTACCCTCCGCCAACTCGCACCAAACAAATGACTTATATTTTATACTTGACAGATTATACTAGTATGTTATAATTGGAAGGTACATCGGGGCACGGGACTTTCCTTTGCCCCCGCAGCTTATGCCTCTCCGCCGCGCGGTCCTGCAAATTCCCGCAAAATCTTCCGTCTCGTCAGGATTACCAATTCACAAACTCTGTCCAGCTCTAACCCATTCAGAATCAACACTTCCACAACTGTTGATTCCACTCCACTTCAACTCCCACAGAATCAACACATACAAAAAACCGGGGAGGGGATCTCTCTCCGAGGCCCTGAAGTTTTGCAAACTCGTCACTACCCAAACGTCGCCATCTTGGTCACGCAGGAATGCCCGCAACTCCATTCATTTCATGCCTTTACTTCATGACTTGCGGACACCGGGGTCGGGGTACCTGCGGCAGACGATGGTCTTCTCTTCAACCTCGGCCTCCTCTACCGCCAACTGGCAATCGAAAATCCCGATCGAGTCGGGACTCCCAACTTTCAACTCCTCCGTGGGAACTTTTCGTCACGTCGTTACCCCCTTGCTTCGTAGCTTCTTTCTTCAGTGCTACCATGCCCTCGCATCCTGGAGCTAACCGTGCCTAAGACCCAACTTTCCACCTTTCTCCACGCAATCGCTGTGGCGTTTCTTGCCGCCTCCGCTCTTCCGGCGCAAACCGCCTCTTCGACCGCGCCGCTCCGCGTCGGCATCGCCGGACTCGTCCACGGCCACGTCGGCGGCTTCCTCCAACAGAATCTTCACCGCCCCGATCTGCAAATCGTCGGCGTCGCCGAGCCAGACAGCAAACTCGCCGCCTTCTATGAATCCAAGTTCTCTCTCCCGCATGACATCTTTTACGCCAGCCTCGACGAAATGCTCGACAAGACTAAGCCGCAAGCCGTCCTCATTTACACAAATACCTTCGACCACCGCCGCGTCGTCGAAGTCTGCGCCCGTCATCATGTCCCCGTAATGATGGAAAAGCCTCTGGCCGTCAGCAACGACGACGCCCGCGCCATGCAAGCCGCCGCCCATCGCGCAAACATCCCCGTTCTGGTGAATTACGAAACGACGTGGTATCGCAGCAATCGCGCCGCCTACGACCTCGTCCATGAAAACGCCCTCGGCGACATCCGAAAAGTAGTCGTCCACGACGGCCACCAAGGCCCCAAAGAAATCAACGTTGAACCCTGGTTTCTCGCTTGGCTCTCCGATCCAAAATTAAACGGCGCCGGCGCGCTCTTCGATTTTGGCTGCTATGGGGCCGACTTAATGACCTGGCTCATGGACAATCGCAGGCCCGAGACAGTCACCGCCGTCACGCAGCACATCAAGCCGGACATCTATCCCCGCGTGGATGACGAAGCCACCATCATCCTCACGTATCCTAAGGCCCAGGCCATTCTGCAAGCCTCCTGGAACTGGCCCTTCTCTCGCAAGGACATGGAAGTCTACGGTCAAACCGGCTATGCCATCACCGTGGCACGCGATGCAGTGCGCGTGCGTCTCGCCAATCAAGAGGAAAAACTCGGAGACGCCAAACCGCTCGACCCCAGTGAATCCGACTCGGTCAACTATCTTAGAGCGGTCGTCTTGAACGGAATGAAACCGCAAGGCTTGTCTTCGCTCGAAACAAACATGATTGTCACGGAAATTCTGGAAGCCGCGCGCCAGTCCGCCGCAACCGGCAAGACGATTCACCTTCAAGGATCAAGATGACTACTTGTCCGCGCAACCTTTGTAAGGGCACGATACATCGTGCCCTCTTTGCGCCGCCCACACCCGTGCCCAAAGATCGAAGGATCTACCCTCGCGGAACAACCGCTCCCACGACATCAACATTTAAAGAGGGCTGCGCGGTACATGGGAAGAACAAACCGGGCGGACGAACTGTACTCGGCGCATCCTATCTACTTGGCGTGAACCGGGCTATCCAGCACATCTCGAACTTTTTGCGCCAAAGCCGCCGGCGTAAACGGCTTTTGCAAGAACGACACTCCTTCTTCCAGGACACCGCCCTGCGCCAGCACGTTATCCGTGTAGCCCGACATGTACAGCACGCGCGCCCGAGGATGCCTCGCCGTGATTCGCCGAGCAAGCTCTCGCCCGCTCGTGCCCGGCATTATGATGTCCGTAAGCAGAAGATGAATTTCGCCGGAATGGTTTGTAGAGAATTGTTCCGCTTCCAGCGCATCCTGCGCGGAAAGAACCATGTAACCATTGCTGTTCAGAATCATACTCACAAGTTCCCGCACGGCATCTTCGTCTTCGACCAGGAGGACCGTTTCCGTACCCCTGCGCACTCCGGGAACCTTCGCGCCGTCGGGCTTGGTTTCCACAGCCGCTTGGACTCGTGGCAGATAGACCTTAAAGGTCGTTCCTTTGCCCGGCTCGCTATAAACCCAGATGTATCCGCCGCTTTGCTTCACAATGCCGTACACCGTGGACAATCCCAAGCCCGTTCCCTGGCCGCTTTCCTTTGTCGTGAAAAACGGCTCGAAGATATGCGCCACCGTTTCCGGACTCATCCCGATGCCTGTGTCCGATACGGCCAGCATCACATACGCCCCAGGCTTGACGCTCATGTGATCGCGCGCATACGTCGAGTCCAAATCCACATTGAGCGTCTCCACCGTCAATCGTCCGCCCTTCGGCATGGCATCGCGTGCGTTGACGACCAGATTCATGATCACCTGTTCCACTTGCGCCGGATCGGCTTTCACATTCCCCACGTTGGCGGCGCAACGCGTCACCATCTTGATGTGTTCGCCCATCAGCCGGGCCAGCAATTTGTCCAGTCCCAGCACAATGGCATTCAAGTCGATGACCTTGGGCTGAAGAACCTGTCTCCTGCTGAACGCCAACAATTGCCGGATCAGCATGGAAGCGCGCTCGGAGGCGTTCTCTATCTGCATCACGTCGCCGCGCAGTTCCGGCGTAATACCGGTGCGTTGCAGCGCCAGTTCCGCGTAGCCCTTAATAATGGTCAACAAATTGTTGAAATCATGAGCGATGCCGCCCGCCAGTCTGCCAACCGCTTCCATTCTTCTCGACTGTTGCAGCTGATTTTCAAGCACCTTACGTTCTGTAATGTCCACGATGATGCCTTCCATCACCGGATGACTGTCACTTCCAGAAACAACTACGGCCGTATCGTTCACCCAAATCACTGCGCCATCTTTGCGCACAATTCGGTATTCCGCTTGGAATCGTTCCCCGCGCAGACTCGCTTCTTCCGCTGCCAGAACGACCGCGTGGTCTTCCTTCGGAATATGTCGAATCCAATCTTGAGAGTTTGCGAGCCATTCGTTCTGGGCATATCCCGTTATCGCCTCGATCTGCGGACTAACATACAGCCACGCGCCCTTGAGCCCGAGCTCCGCGATATAGCTGATGGCTGCGACCTGTTCCACCAGTGTGCGATATTTATTTTCGGCGTCCGCGCGGGCCTTTTCTGCTTCCGTGCGCGCGCTGATGTCGTGGCCAATACAGGCAATCACCCCATTGGCAAGCGTCGTTATCGCCATTTCCACGGGGATGACCCTTCCGTCGTGCCGACGGATGTTAATTTGTCCGAACCATTTGCCTTCGTCTGCCAGAGCCTGCCGAACCCGGCCCTGCAGCGAGGCAATATCGCGGGGGTCGTAAGTCTTTTCCCAGCTTACGCCCAGCAGGGACTCTGGTCCGTCGTGACCCATCATTTGGGCAAAGGCTGCGTTGACGTAGATGTACTTTCCATCTTCACCAAGAATCGAGATCCCGTCCGGCGCGGAATCCATCGCCAAGGCCTGTCGACGCGCCGTCTCCGCCGCCGCCGCTTCCCGGTAGCCGCTAACGCCCAAACGCACGGCAAAGCACAGAATCGACACGCCCAGAAGAGAAAAACGCAAGATTTGCCACTCGGACGGAAACTGCGCCACCTGCACGAGGACAATCAACGGAGCCACCGCGAACATCGCGTTGCTCAACGCTACTCCGCTCAAGGTCTTCTTTTGTTCGTAGGGAGCCGCTTGCGGCGCGGCCGATGGGTTCCAGCGTGCCGCCCAGAAAGCCGCCCACAGAAACGGAATCGACCAGCAGAGATCGAACAATGTTCCAGTGGGCGCGCCACGAACGGCCTGGCCATATTCCGCGACGGCCATGCCTGCAATGAACACGGAGAGATAAATCGCAAAGCCCGAATACAGTCGGCGTACACGCTCCGTTCGGGCGCGGATCATCTGGAAGCACGCCAGCGCCAGAATCGTTCCCACTTCCCCGAACTCCACCCACAGCCGCCGCGTGGTGACGCTCTGCGGCTGAACCTCTCGCGAAGACAGATAATAGAGGCTGAGATAAAGAAAGAAAAAAACAATCGCGATCTGGGTGAAATCCAGGAGAAATTCAGGCTCGAACTCGGAGGAATCTTTTCCCTGGTCCAGGAACAGCACCATGGCGAAGAAAATGCCCTGCACATTGAACATGAACCGCACCGCGGAGCCAGGAAACGGTTCGGTATGCAGGACGATCTCGTAGTACATCCACCCGAGATTTGCTACGCCCCAGATGGCCATTCCGCAGCCAACCAGTGTCCAAAAAGGGCGTGCCATCCCTCGCCCCCGTTGCGCCGCGCCGAAGCACATGACGGCCGCCAACACGCTGGCCCCCACTTCGAGCAGGTTTGCAATGAGGCTGCCCGCAGTCGTCGGGCCGAGGAGCAGCGCTTGCGCAACATGAGCGCCGACAAGTATGGCTGCCAGAATCAGGAGCTTTCGCTGCATTTCAAGCTGTTCTCTCGGAGATGGAAACTGTCCGTCTGAAATTATAAGCTTATCCGAAATTAACTGGAGGAAATCGCCGGGATTCGTGGTACGTGTCTTTGGGTGTAACGGGACAGCGAGCCGACAAAACCTGAGGGGCAAAAACGGGCCGGAGCCTGTCCTGTTTGAAAGCGCTTCGCCAAGGAGTTTCGTTGCGCTCCGGAAATCCATTTTGAAACATTTGAAAATCCCATATCACGTCGCGTGCATAATGAAGCACCCTTGAGCGCACTAGTTCGCATCTAACGCGTATGGCCACTGCCCAACCAAATCCGAGTATTACCCCGCGGGAAATTCTCAGCGCATGGGGAAAAATCCTAGGTGGCAAAGCACCCATGCTCTCGATCGAGATCACGCGCGAATGTCCGCTGAGTTGTCCCGGCTGCTACGCCTACGGTGATGCGCACCTTGGCGGCGGCAAACTTCTTACAGAGCTGAACGACTTTCGAGGTGAAGCTCTCGTCAAAGGCGTGCTTGATCTGGTGCGCAAGAATCGGCCGATGCACGTTTCTCTCGTCGGCGGCGAACCTCTTGTCCGCCATCGGGAACTGAGCGCCATTCTCCCCGCGTTGAGCGCCATGGATGTCTTTTCTCTCGTCGTCACCAGCGGCGTCATTCCCATTCCCGCTCCTTGGATGGATTTGCGGCGCGTTCGGGTGGCGATCTCCGTGGACGGCTTGCCGGAACATCACGATATTCGGCGCAAACCTGCCACTTACGAGCGCATCCTGAAGAATATCGAAGGCCGCAAAGTAAATATCCACTGGGTCATCACTCGCCCCATGCTCGAGCGGCCCGGCTATTTGGAAGAGTATGTTTCGTTCTGGAATGCCCGCCCCGAAGTCGACCGTGTATGGGTGAGCTTATACACGCCTCAGATCGGGGAAGAGAGCGCCGAAAAGCTGACTCCCGAGAACCGCCAGGAAGTGGCTCGCGCGTTACCGCTCATAGCGAAGAAGTATCCGAAATTTCTGATGAACGAAGGCATCGCTCGAGCTTTCGCTCATCCCCCGAAAAATCCCGGCGACTGTCTCTTTGCGAAAATGTCGGCCAATTATTCCGCGGATTTAGAAACGCGCGTCGAGCCATGCGTTTTTGGAGGGACTCCCAACTGTGCCGAGTGCGGATGCGCGGCCAGCAGCGGCTTACACTGGATTCGCACCGTCAAGGTCGTGGGTCCGCTCCGCGTCGGACATTTCGTGAGCGGATCCGTCGGCGTCGGCTCTCTCGTCAACCGTCTCCGGCGCCATGGAAATAAGCCTTCCCGCTGGGGCTCGAACGGACCTCAGCCCGGCAAGAAGCCCGAGCTCGTGCAAATCGCTACCTAACTCCGCCGAAGAGCGCAGTCTCGCAGAACGCCTCGCCGCATGGTGTTTTGTTGGGGCACAAGTATTAGCGGCTTTCGAACGGGTAACGATCCTGCGATTGCACGGCGGCAGCGACACGGCGCCGCAGAGCAACGGTGTCCACCGGAGCGCGCTTACCAAAACGCTTCAGAACCGCCATCTGCGTGGTGAGCATATCGCCTTCGTGAACCGCCGCGATGGCGCGCTTGGCTTCGTGTTCGACGCGTTCTGCCGCATCAGCAATAAAAACGCGCGCGGCGTCGATCATGTTTTGGGTGGCGGATTCGCCCTTTGCCGCGGCCGCTTTTTGCGCGCGAAGCAGGCAGGATTCCATGGCGTAAGCTTCCATCACGATATTCGAAAGAGCGCCGATGATCTCCTGTTCTTCCGCAAGCTTTTCCCGGAATTTTTGCACCCCGCCGCCCGCCGCCTGCAAAAACATTTTCTTGGCGTTGGCCACCACCCGAGTTTCCTCCGCCAGCACGCCTTCGGGCGCTTCCTCGAACGAGGGACCGGCGAGGATTTCGTCCGCCAGCTTCATGGCCGCCGGAATCAAAGCGAGCTGGCCGGCCATCGCGCGCTTCATCAGCATTTGAATGATGAGCATGCGATTGATTTCGTTGGTGCCTTCGAAGATGCGGTTGATGCGCGAATCGCGGTAGGCACGGCAAACGGGATAATCCTCGTGAAAACCGTAGCCGCCAAAGATTTGCACGGCTTCGTCGACCACGTAGTCCAGCATCTCGCTTCCATAAACTTTGGCGATGGAGCTCTCGATTGCATATTCCTCGAGGACTTTCATGGTGTTCTGAACCTTGTCGCCCGATCCCGAAGCAGCGACCATTGCCGTTTCCATGTTCCCAGCCGAGCGAAATACCATCGACTCGACAGCAAAAATCTGAATGGCCATCTCCGCCAATTTTTCCTTCATCAAGCCGAAATCGCCAATCTGCTTGCCGAATGCCTTTCGCTCTTTCGAATATTTGGAAGTATCCTGCAGCACATGTTTGGACCCGCCGACGCACGACGCGCCGAGCGTGAAGCGGCCGGCGTTCAAGATGTTGAACGCCACGATGTGCCCGCGGCCGATTTCGTGCAGCACATTTTCCTTGGGCACTTTGCAATTTTCGAGGAAAACCGGCGTCGTCGAGCTGCCATGAATGCCCATCTTGTGCTCTTCATTTCCCGGTTTGCAGCCGGGAAACGTTCGCTCGACAATGAAAGCCGTGAATTTCTCTCCGTTCACCTTCGCGAAGACCACGTAAACGTCCGCGAATCCGCCATTAGTAATCCACATCTTCTGCCCATTCAAAATATAATGCGTGCCTTCAGCATTCAGTTCGGCGCGCGTGAGCGAATTCTGCGAGTCAGATCCGGCCTGCGGCTCGGAAAGGCAATAAGCCCCAATCCATTCGCCGGTGGCGAGCTTCGGCAGGTATTTTTTCTTCTGTTCCTCATTTCCGAAATACACGATGGGCAGAGTGCCAATGCCCGAATGCGCGCCCAGCGTGACCGCGAAGCCGCCATACATGGAAAGTTTCTCTGTCAGCACAGTCGTCGCAATTTTGTCGAGGCCCGCTCCGCCGTATTGTTCGGGAATCCCTCCACCTAACAACCCAACCTCTCCGGCCTTCTTCATGAGTTCCGGCATCAAGCCGGGCTTTTTGTTTTCGAGATCCTTGACCAGCGGCAACACTTCCTTGAGAGCGAATTCCTCCGCCGTCTGTCCGATCAGCTTTTGATCATCGGTGAGATCTGCGGGAGTGAAAATATCTTGAGGGAGGGGACATTCCAGCAGAAAGCTGCCGCCCTTTGCGGCTGGTTTGGTGATTGTAGCAGTGGCCATTATGGTCTCCTTGTCACATTGCGAAATATGCGCTTATGGCGCGGCGCATTGCAATGGCGTTTCACAGGTTCAGAATCTCAAGACCGAAGAGGATTACAAAAAGCCGAACGTTGAAGTCCGAAAGCCAGCGTGACAGGCCATTTTACTCCTGGCCTTGGAGGAGGTAAACATACTTAACCCAAGAAGTACAACGAGCCGTTTGTGCATACTTATATATACGATACAGCTTTTATTTAGTGAACGTTACAAAGACAAAAATATAGGTCTTGACAAAAATAATGGTCTATTGGAGACTGTCCCACGCCATGAGAATCACCCGCAGCGGCGGTTGGAGAATGCTAAGTACGCGCGGTCCGCAGCCGTCTCCCGCGGTAGGCGGCTCGAGCCTGGACCTCGTGCGCGAGCCAGCCCAGGCCGCCGCGCTCCTCCAGCACCCCCTGCGTCTGAAGATTCTGTCCGCCTTGCTGGAACCCGATTCAGCAACAGGCGTGGCTAGACGCATGAAGCTGCCCAGACAGACTGTGAATTATCACGTGCGCGAGCTTGCCCGCGCGCGGCTGCTGGCCCGCGCTGGTCGCCGACGGCGGCGCCATTTCTTCGAACAATGCTACGTAGCGACTGCCCGCGGCTACGTTTTGTCGCCGGAACTGCTCGGAACGCTGGCTGCCGACCCCGCGCAAGTCGCTGATACTCTTTCGGCGAAGTATCTGCTAGGGCTGGCGTCCAAACTGCAATCAGAAGTAGCGCGCTCCGCGGAACTAGCCGCCGCGGCAGGGAAGCGATTCGCTGCTCTTTCGATCAACAGCGAACTGCGCTTCACCTCGCCCGAGCAGCGCTCTGCTTTCACGGAAGCGGTGCAGCGCGCCGTTCTCGATGCCGCCGCCCGCTACAGCTCTCCCTTCGCAAGACCTGGAGGCGCGGGAGTGGCCGCCCCAGCACCAGAAGGCAGGCCGTATCGTCTGGTCGTCGGCTGCTACCCTATTCCGCCGGCGGACCACGGAGACCTTTCGCACCAGACTTCATCGGCCAAGGGAGCACACCATGACTGAGCCAAAACGACTCGAAGAGGCACAGCCGGGGTGCCGCTTGAAAAAGGAAATTGGCACTGGCATTGAAGAAGTCCAGCAAGCAATTTGTTGTTGGAATTGCAAAAAACGGGGACGCCACCTGCACTAAATCTTTCTGGCCAGGTGAAAAACGAAGCGGAATTATTTTGCGGCGGCCGTGCCTGAATCCTTAAACGAGATCAGCAGAAATTGCGATCCAATGCCCAGAAAATCGGACACTCTTCGCGAAACGCCCGCAGGCAGCCAAAGCACGTCCCCGGCATGCAGAAAAGCAGCGTGTTGGCCACCGAGAGAAACGTCCAGATTCGCACTGCTCATCGCGACCAGCAGGGCAGCCGTATTCGGAGCGGGTTGCAAGTAGTCTTTCCCACCTTCGACTTTCACCAGATCCATCTGAAGTTCGCTGGTTTCAAAGCAGGGAAGCACTTGCTCAAACGGAATCTGATCGTTTTGCATTGGCGATGCGCTGCTTTGCGGACAAGAGCCTAGCGGCCGCTGATCGCCTCCAGCTCCAAGATTGCGCGGCGCGGCCTGCGGATGATCGAGCACGGTGGTGATGTTGTGAAATGTAATGCCCGCGTCCGTCCGGACAATATGCGCGAAGCCGCCCGGCGAGTAGCGCGTTGTTCCATCCTCGAGCAGCATTTGTGCCGGGGGCTTTCCTTCCACTTCATTGACGATATCGGCTTGGCCCAAAACCAAGTAGAGATATGGCAAAACGTGCCGGTGCAAAAGCGTGGCGTCCAGCGGCGGCACGGTTACGTTGTATACCTGGACGTAGCCATTTTGAAAAACGTGCGCGTGGTGCGGCTCGTCGGCCACCGAAACGGCGCCCTGTGGGGTGATCGGACTTTGAATGTTTATCTGAATGTCTTTGCTAATATCCGAGGGAAGCGCACTGGGCGTTTGCGTTGGGGCAGCGGTCGACAAGAGCAGAACAAGAGCTGGCAACACGGCAATTTTCATCGCGAAGCATCCTAGGTTCACGCGCGGCGTACTGCAAAATTAAACGCTTCAGAGGGCAAAAACGTTACATACATCATGAACTTTGTGTCAAACGGCGTCTTAGTCCGAATCTCGAAAAGGGTGGCCGCGGAAGCGCGGCATTGGGGGGACGGATGTTGCGCTTGGCGTGCTCTGCACGAGGCACCGGTTACGAGTCACGCTGCTTTCTAATTTCGATCAAATTCTCGATTCTGATCTAGAGCCGTTCCACAATTCCCGCGGCTCCCATGCCTCCGCCGATGCACATGGTCACCATTCCATAGCGCGCGTTGCGCCGAGCCAATTCGCGCAGAATCGTCGCCGTGAGTTTTGCTCCGGTGCATCCAAGCGGATGGCCCAGCGCGATGGCTCCTCCATTGGGATTTACCCGCGCGGGATCGAGGCCGGCTTGCTGAATCACCGCGAGCGATTGCGCGGCGAAGGCTTCATTCAACTCGAAGACTGCGATGTCGTCGAGCGTAAGGCCCGCGAGCTTCAGCGCTTTCGGAATGGCGGCCACCGGCCCGATGCCGAATTCTTCCGGCAGAACGCCCGCCGTGGCGTAGGCCACAAAGCGCGCCAGCGGTTTCAGTCCGAGCGCCGCCGCGCGATCCTGGCTCATTAGGACGGCCGCCGCCGCACCGTCGCTCATCTGCGAACTGTTACCGGCAGTGACCGTGCCCTTCACATGAAAGGCAGGCTTCAGTTTTGCCAGCGCCTCGAGCGAAGTGTCCGCGCGCGGCCCTTCGTCGGTGTCAAACGTAAGGGTTTGCGTCGTGGGCCTCGCCGTTGTCTTTGTTCTGACAGATCCAGCACTAGCGCCCGCGGACGCACCGTTCGCGCTGACAAGCGAAGTGATTTTCACTTCCACCGGCACCGTCTCTTCCTTGAAATGCCCGGCCGCAATCGCCGCCAGCGCTTTCTTGTGCGATTCCACGGAAAACTGATCCGCCTGCTCGCGCGTAATTCCAAACTTCCGCGCGATATTTTCCGTTCCCAGCCCCATATTGATGTACGTATCCGGGCTGTGATCCACGAGCCACGGATTCGGAGACATTTTATTCCCTCCCATGGGCACCATGGTCATCGATTCCGTTCCTCCCGCGACAATCGCCTGCGCCGAGCCTCCGCGAATGCGCTCCGCTGCAATCGCAATCGCTTGCAAGCCGGAAGAGCAAAACCGGTTAATGGTCATCGCCGAAGTTTCAATCGGCAGGCCGGCGCGCAGCGCCGCGATTCGCGCTACGTTCATGCCTTGCTCGCCTTCCGGCATCGCGCACCCGAGAATCACGTCATCGATTTCCTTCGCGTCCAGCCCAGGAACCCGCGCCAGCGCTTCCTTGATGGCCACCGCGGCCAAATCATCCGGGCGCGTGGCCCGCAAAGATCCTTTAAACGCTTTTCCAACAGGTGTTCGAACCGACGAAACAATCACGGCTTCAGGCATGGCAGCCTCGCAATCTGGACTTCCTTCTTATTGTTTGCCGAGCCGCCACGAAAAGCAAATCGCTGCCGAAAGCGAATTGGCTTGTCAGGTGTCCGGAAGAAGCGGCTATCGAGGTTTGGCAAGTCTCGCCTGCCGCACGGAGCGCTCTTTGACAAATCGCAGAGTGTATGCACGGCAGCCGCTCACGTACTAAAAGGAAGCAGCAACGGTAAATCTCAGTACCCTCGCGGCGTTTCTTCACGTCCTACCAGTGAGAAACAAACGTGGACGAGCACGCGCCAAGGGATAGGAATACGACGGGAAATAGACGAGGCCAAAACGGTACGTGGTAGGCAGGTGCTGTAGACGGATCTGATTCCTCCGAGGCAAAAATGAGAGCTGCGCTGATCCTGTTTCTTCTGGCGTCACCTGCTCTAGCGCAACAGAAGCCCGCGACACCGGTTGCCCCGTCCGCCTGCGGACCGGACAACGTCAGATATGAAGTGAAGCTGGACAAATCCCAGCATGCGCTGGCGCAGCCCGAGCCGGGAAAGGCGCTGGTTTACTTCATTCAGGATAAAGGCCCGCAGTCTTTTGGTATTGGGGCCAGCGTGCAAACTCTGATCGGGGCGGATGGAGCGTGGGTAGGCGCCAATCGCAACAATTCCTATTTCTCCATCTCCGTCGAGCCGGGAGAGCACCATGTGTGTTCGACCGTGCAGTCCTTTACGAAGCAATTCACGGAGCTCGCGCATTTCTCGGCGGGTGCGGGCAGGGTTTATTACTTCCGCGTGCGAGTCCTTTTCACGCGAGCCGGCTTAGTATACTTTCTCGATCCGCTCGATAGCGATCAGGCCGAATACCTGATTGCCTCCTATCCGCTAAGCGTTTCGCAACCCAGAAAGTAAGTCCTAAAACGGCTGCGCTTTCGAGCCGTCCAATGCCCCAGACTTCCAGCTCTCTGCGTGTTCCCGTTCGGCTTCGCGTTTTGCCTTTGTTGCAAGGCCCTGTTCTTGCTTTCTCGTCTTCCCTATTTTCTATCTGCATTTGCACCAAGGACAGCGCGCATCTTCTTGCAAATCTATGCCTCCGTATCGGTCGTAGGACATGCAGAGGCGAATGCTTTTATAACTGGAAAAGCGAAACCAGAGCGATTGCTCGGGCTTTCCATTCGCGTCCACCACTACAAGAAGATGGCGCTCTTTGGTGTCCAACCCATCGATTTTAAGGCTCTTCCTTTGCGGCCACGGCACAGCGGGCCGTTTGTCAATTTTCACTTGAAGGCCGCCCGAACTCACCTCACCGGTAGGAGGAATGATTTGGCCCCGGAACGGGGTAGCTGCCCGGGACGCTACGCAAACCGTCCCGAATTCCTGCTGGGCGTCGCTGCCGACTACGAACAGAAAAGCCAGCGCTAATCCCACCAACGTGGTTTTTATCGTCATTTCTTGATGGCCGAACCCTTCCGCGGAATGAAGAGCGTGGCTGGCGGCGTAATCTTGTGTACCTGCGAAAAATTTCCTTGGTTCAGCGCCAGCGCCATGCGTCCGCGCGAGTCAACGTAGAGCAACGGCTCTCCGACCGGCACATCCATGAACGTCCTCACATAGGGCACGGTGAAGGGTTTCTTATCGAGCTGCACGATGATTTTGTCGCCGACTTGGTAACCCAGTTTCTTAAAATCGTCGCCAGGGATGTCCGTGATCAGCGAGCCGAAAGGATCGTCCAAGCCGATGATGTCCCCCTCGATGCCGTTCTCGGACGTGAGTGATTTTTTCTCCGTCAACTGGACGAGTTGCGGGACTACCGGCCCTGCCAGCGCGAAGTCCCATCCTTCGGCAAGATGGGCCGCCGCCGGCGAAAAAATGTCCCGTCCGTGAAACGTCGAGGAAACCTGCGGCTTCAGCATCCAAGCCGTGTTTGTGATTTCCCGCGCGGAGTCCAGCCCATCGCGTTCGATCACGGGCGTGATCAATCCATTGTCGGGCACCACGAAATACTGCTCCTTCTTTGACTTAACGATCACGGCTTTTCGCGACGTGCCCACTCCGGGATCCACCACTGCAAGAAAAATCGTGCCGGCCGGATAGTAGGGAGTGACGCCATACAAAAATCGCGCAGCCTCAGCAATCTGGAAGGGCGTCACTTGGTGCGTGATATCCATCAAGCGCACATCCGGCGCGATGCTCACGATCACCGCTTTGCAGATCGCCACCGCATCGTTGGCCGAGCCGAAGTCGGTCATGAACACAATCGTTGGCCGCGCTGGCGGCCCCGCTGGGCCGGCCGCTCCTTTTTCCGCCGGCGCTTTGCCGCCGCAAGCACAGCAAAGCAGCGCGCCAGCAACCAACAAAAATGCGAAACGACGAGTTCGCGAAGCCATCAAATCTCCCCTGTTCTTAATGTATTTTGCAAAGCTGGTGAAAGCCCCGCGGGTTTCACCTTAATGGATCGCTGAAAGTAATCGGCAAGAGCCCCCATCGAAGTCCCAGCACTTTCCACAAAGAAAGTCGATGCGCTGCCTCTCCGTTTTCCCGTCCATCCCCTGAATGTGCCGCAGTATACAGGAAGCCCAAAAGCAGTGTCTTTCGTATTCGATGCCGGCTCGGACATTCCTGCCGCCCGGCCGTCTTACTTCCAACAATCTAGTTGGGATTCCGCTTTCCCTCCGCTACAATATTTGGACTTCGTTAGAGAAGTTACGCAAGAGAAAGCAGCCTGCCGCGCCCAGAGAAGGCCCAGCCGTATTGCGTACGTGAACTCGAAAAAGGGGAGAACAACTGTGCTTCGAAGTCTTTTTGTAAGTGTGTTTTTGTGTGTTTTCGCAACGGCGGCATTTGCGGATCAGGTCACTCTGAAGAATGGGGATCGCCTGACCGGAACGATCGTGAAATCCGACGCCAAAACATTGTTAATCAAAAGCGAGCTCGCGGGCGACGTCAACATCCAATGGGAAGCGGTCACTTCCATCGTTTCCACGCAGACCCTGCATCTTTCCCTCAAGGATGGTCAAACCGTTGTGGGGACGGTCACGACGAATGATGGCAAATTTGAAGTCGCCACGAAAGATACCGGCGCCGTCACCGCCTCAAAGGACACTGTGGTGGCCGTGCGCGATGACGCCGAGCAAAAGGCCTACGACGACCAGATCGAGCGGCTGCGCCATCCCCATCTCACCGATTTCTGGAGCGGCCTGCTGGACACCGGCCTCAGCCTAACCCGTGGCAATTCGAACTCGCTGACCTATTCGCTTTCGGGCAAAGCCGCCCGCACAACTGAGCAAGACAAAATCTCCGTATACACCACGGCCATTTATACCGATAGCACCGTCGACGGCGTCAGCGCCACCACCGCTCACGCCATCCGCGGCGGGGTCCGCGGCGATCTAAATGTCAGCGACCATCTATTCACTTTCGGCTTCACGGACTTTGAGTATGATCAATTCCAAGATCTCGATTTGCGCAACGTCGTGGGCGGCGGCCTCGGCTATCACTTCATCAAGACCAAAGCCACCACCTTCGACGTATTCGCCGGCGGCGACTTCGACCAAGACTTCTTCGGCGCTATCGCCGCGACAACTACGGCTCCCGCTACTCCCGCCGTTACCCGCAAATATGGTGAAGTGGACCTCGGCGAAACATTCAATGCCAAGGTCAACAGTCGCACCACCATCACCGAACAGTTCAGCCTCTTTCCTGACGTGTCAAACACCGGCAATTACCGCTTCCAGTTCGATGCCACCGCCGCCACCAAGCTCAAGAGCTGGCTCAGTTGGCAAGTCACCGGTAGCGATCGCTTCCTCAGCGATCCGCTCCCAGGTTTCAAGACCAACGATCTGCTGCTTTCCACCGGCATTCGTTTGACATTCGGGAAGGGCGTGCTGTAATTAAGTAGCGCCCGCCCCGCTTCGGCGCACATTTGGGCTTGGGAGGCGCACCATGAACATCGTCACTTGGCTTGTCGCGGGCCTGATTGCCGGCTGGCTCGCCGGAGTCGTCATGAAAGGCGGCGGCTACGGCATCGTCGTGGACATCATCCTCGGGATTCTCGGTGGCATCGTGGGCGGATGGGTTTTCGGCCTCGTCCATATATGGCCGGGCGGAGGCCCGCTCGGCTCGATAATAGTGGCGTTCGTCGGCGCTGTGATCTTGGTGTGGATCAGCCGCAAACTAAAAAAAGTCTGACCACGCATCTCCGCCTTTGCAATATTTGTCCGCCTCCAGATTTCTGAGCAGGGCGGTCTACCAATGAGGCAAGACCTATCGGGTCAGGAATTTCACGAGCTGTACTGCCCTGTTAAGAACGCAAAAAGTGCGTTGTTGCTCGTCGCTTACTTCTCTCTGGCGGCTTTTGATAACTGGAAAGGGTTGCACAAACCTCCTGATCGCCCCGATCTGGTTACACTCGCTTTCCTGATAATTGTCGTGGCCCTGCTCGCTAAGTCGCTACTGTACTTTACGTGCTTCCGTGAGCGATTGGTCCTTGGTCTCGTAATCGTCTGCCTTGTGACAGGTGGGGTCTACGGATTTTTTCCAGCTATCCTGGGTCCGTCCGCTCATCTGATGGAACTTGGAAAACTCGCATTGTCTCTGCTCGGTCTTCTCGTCAGCCTGACCATGCTCATCCAGTCGGCCCGAGCTCCCAGAGTTGAGCCAACGGAGGAGCAGACGGCAATTGCGAAGCAAACAATACACATTTTTCTTATTTTGCTCGCTTTCATCGGGACCATGTTGTTGCTTGGTGCCATGCTGTATTTCCTTCCCCTGCGATGACAGACAGTTGATTGGATGGGGAGTTGGCGAGCTGCTCTGGGGCTCTGCGAGCGGCATCATGCGACTCACGAATCGTGCGACTTCTTAGCCGCTCGGCCGCGGAGTCTATTCCGCAGCCCAGGAGGTCCGCCCGGCAGCCCCAAAATTGATACAATTTGGCCTCACCCGTCACCACTCAGAGTGCCCGAAAACCCCTGTTCGAAGGGTCAGGTTTGCAGTACCAGGTACAGGGAAAAACAGGCGAAAACGGCAGCGAAAGGTATGTCCTAGCTAAGCTATTGAATTTGGACAGCTTACTTTATTTTTGGACCGGTTATGAGAGTACCGGGAGACTAGTTTGCGGCCCAAAATGTGACTTCTGTACCATCGCGTTTAGGACAGGTCCGATGTCTAATGGGACAGGTGTAAGGGACTGGACCAAATGACAGGTTTGGCGCATCCAATCAGCGGGCCAAGAAAAGACGTGGAAGCACCAGCGAGGCCTGAAAGAGTCTTGCAAGAGGGGACCAAGAGCAGAGGAAAGATGAAGATCAAAGACAATAATCGGAAATGGATGTGGTGGTTCTTGGGAGTTGTAGTGGCGCTGCAACTGTACTTCGTGCGCGAACTCCTGGCGGCTTTTGCGCTGTTTGCAGTGGGATTTGCGGCTATCGCCTTTGTGGTGATGAGCCTGTACATGATGCAGAAGGTTTGGGAAGTAGGCGTCCAGCGCGTGGCGGACAGCCATCATCCGGTGGTCGACATGGCCCGGCGAAGTGTTAACGCCGTAGAGGATATGGCGCGCCGGCCGTTGCGCCGCCCGGGATCAGCCGCGGCTCGCTAAGCCGCTAACAAGTTTCTGGCATTGCCAGAGCACATGCAGAGCTGCCCGACCTGCCTCCTTCAGGATTGACGCAGCATCTGCAAGAGCAACAAGAGAATAGGGCCAGCCGTCCTCAGAGAGCGGCTGGCCCTATTCTTTTTATTGGCTCTTAGCAAGACGGCTTGAAGGAATCCCACAGCGAAGCGTGGATCTGATCAAAAAGCGCTTGACAGGGAATTCCGTCCTGTTGTATTTAACCGGTAGGTTAAATACGAAATGGCCTCTGATCACCTTACATCCACTTTCGCGGCTCTGGCGGATCCCACGCGCCGCGCCATCCTCGCGCAGTTAATGTCTGGCGAAGCCTCCGTCTCGGAGCTCGCTGAACCCTTCGAGATGAGCATGGCCGCCGTCTCGAAGCACCTCAAAGTTCTTGAACGTGCAGGACTTATCACGCGCGGCCGGGCCGCCCAGTGGCGTCCCTGCCGCATCCATCCGGCCCCACTGAAGGAAGTTGCGGACTGGGTGGAGAGCTATAGGATGGCGTGGGAACAGAGGCTGGACCGGCTACACGACTATTTGCGGGACCTGCAGGCCCCGGAATGGAAGGGCAAGGAGAAGAAACATGAGTGAACCCTCGGGCAGTTCCGCCACAGGACAAGCCGCCAAAGAGCTCCTGTTGACTCGGATTCTCGGCGCGCCGCGCAGTCTCGTTTTTAAGGCATGGACCGACCGCAATCACCTGGCGCGGTGGTGGGGTCCGCGGGGTTTCACGAACCCAGTCTGCGAAATTGACGTACGCCCGGGAGGGCTAATCCGCATCGACATGCGCGGTCCCGACGGCATGGTCTATCCGATGAAGGGGGTCTTCCACGAAATCGTAGAGCCCGAGCTGCTCGTGTTTACGAGCACCGCTCTTGAAGACGAGAATGGCAAACCGCTATTCGAGATCCTAAACACCATCACCTTTGAAGACTTCCACGGCATTACGAAGCTCACCCTCCACGCGCGTCTTGTTACTCGCGAGTTCAAGATGAGTCCGCAAGTGGCCGCTGCCCTTTCGGGGATGGAGCAAGGTTGGAGCGAGAGCTTGTACCGTCTGGCTGATGAGGTGGACAACATTTCCCGCTACGCAGGCGCGGACCGGGAAATCGTCATTTCGCGATTGATCGACGCTCCACGTGCGCTGGTGTTCGATGCGTGGACCAACGCCGAGCACATCGGGAAATGGTGGGGGCCCCATGGCTTTACGACCACTACTTACGGCATGGACTCGCGGCCGGGAGGAGAGTGGAGATTCGTGATGCATGGGCCGGATGGCACCGACTATAAAAACAAGATTTCTTATATCGAGGTCTTGAGGCCCGAGCGTCTGGTCTACAAACATGAAGGCAGAGAGAAGGACGAAGCGGTGAAGTTCCAATCCACCGTGACGTTCACCGAGCAGGGAAACAAAACCAACGTGACATTGCGTATGGTTTTTGCGACAGCCGCGGTGCGCGCATTTGTGATCGAGAAGCACGGCGCCATCGAAGGCGGAAAACAAACTCTCGAGCGCCTCGCGCAACACCTGGCAGGATAAAATCGTTCGCTCTCAGCTACGCGGAGACCTGCCCATGAATTTCCGCCCATCTCTTGCGCACGTCAGCGATGAGCTTTTCTTTGTCCCGGCGCATTTCCTGGACGAGGGCTTGGTTGCCGGTGTTTTCATGGCGCGCGGCCCACAGCACCATTTCGGTAAGCACGGGCGCGAGGTCGATGCCTTTGGCGGTCAACGAATAGATGACTTTTCGTCCATCGGAAGGGTCTCGCTCGGTGCGGATGATTCCGTAGGATTCTAGCCGCTGCAGCCGGTCCGCCAGGATGTTCGTGGCGATTTTTTCGTCCGATTGCAGGAATTCGTTAAAGGCGCGGTAGCCGCGAATCATCATGTCGCGAATGATGAGCAACGACCAGCGGTCGCCCAGCATTTCGACGGAAGCATTCAGGGGGCAGCCGGACCGGCGCGTGGGCTCAGCCTTCTTTTTGGGCACGTGTGAATACTAACTCTTTTCACTTGCAATATGCAAGTAATCAAGTAAGATGGGCGAACTGATTTTGCGGGGTGGAAAGCGGGAGCTGGGCTTCCGCACTCGAAGCGAGGCGGGAGAAGACAGCGACGGAATTGTCGTTTTAGGGCGGAAACGAAAGTTGAAATGGGCCGTCCTAATGAGCCAGAGGGGAAAGCGATGCAAATGAATCCATATCTGCTATTCAACGGGCAGTGCGAGGAAGCGTTCAAGTTCTACGAAAAGTGCCTCGGCGGCAAGATTGAGTCGCTCTCGACATTTGAGGGTTCTCCGATGGCGAAAAGCGTGCCACCCGAGTGGCAGGGCAAGGTCATGCATGCGGCTTTGAGGTTCGGGGACGGCATGATCTTGATGGGCTCTGACCCGCCACCAGACCGCTATGAAAGGCCACAGGGTTTTTCCGTTTCCTTGACTGTGAAAGACCCTGAAGAGACGGAACGTATTTTCAACGCGTTGGCGGAAAACGCTAAGGTGACGATGGCGATTCAAAAGACCTTTTGGTCGGCGCGGTTTGGAATGCTGGTGGATCAGTACGGCATACCGTGGATCCTCAACTGCCAGCAAGCATCCACGCAGACCGCTTGAGGTTTAGAGCGAAGGCATATTTGCGACGGCCGCGCCCACATCGAATAAGGAGTAGAGACAATGAATTTCAAGCCGGAATTGTTTCTGAATGACTTGAAGATTGCTCTCCGATCACTGTCTCGCGCAAAAGGTTTGGCGATCACGGTGGTGCTGACGCTTGCGCTGGGCATTGGCGCGAACGCGGCCATTTTCACGCTCGTGCGCGGCGTTCTTCTGCGACCGCTGGTGAATCGCGACGAAGACCGGCTGGTCTACATCCGGCAAAGCGCGCCTGGCCTCGGCTCTGCGAATACTTACTTTTCCGTCCCGGAGATTAAGGACATTGAATCCAGCACGCGCACCATCAGCAAATTCGGCGACTTTTCGACGATCGGGTTCGTGATGGTGGGTCTCGGCGAGCCGCGCGAGGTGCGCGCCGGCGTGGTCGGCGGCAGCTATTTCGACGTGATGGGTCTTCACCCTGTTCTCGGCCGGCTGATCGGCCCGCAAGATGACGGCCCGAAAGCAGCCGGAGTGGTGGTTCTCACCTACCGGTTTTGGTCGTCTGCGTTCCATAGCGATCCGAGCGTGATAGGCAAGACGGTTCGCCTTGGCAGCGGCCCGATGGGGACGCGATATGGCACGATCATTGGCGTTCTGGAACCTTGCATCCCTTACCCGGCGGACACCGAAATCATCGCGAATGTCGTAACGAGCCCGCATCATCTTTCCGCCACCATGGTTACTGGCCGGGTCCATCGCATGACGGAACTCTTCGGACGGCTGGCGCCCGGAGCAACACTCGAGCAGGCGCGGGCTGAACTGCGTACGGTCTACAGCTCGATGATGGTTGAGCATCCGGAAGCTTACTCAAAACAAGCGGAATCGCAGATCAGCGTGACGCGACTGCGGGACCAAGTTACGTCCGGCGCCCGCACTGTTCTTCTGGTTCTCCTGGCTGCTTCCGGACTTGTCTTCATCATCGCCTGTTCGAACGTCGCAAACCTTATTCTTGCGCGCTCCGTGCGCCGTGAAGGAGAACTGGCCATCCGCGCCGCTTTAGGCGCCAGCGCGGCAACCCTGCGGCGCACTCTTCTTGCGGAAAGCCTTATTCTCTGCGGCGCGGGGGCGCTCCTCGGAGTGCTTAGCGCGCGTCCGTTGGTCGCCATTCTTGCCCGCTATGCTTCGCGTTTCTCCATCCGCGCTCTCGACCTCAAGGTAGATTCCAGCATGCTATGGGTGGGGGCCGGACTTGCGATCATCGCCGCTGTTCTGCTCGCGTTTGTCCCGCGTCTGCCTTCGGCCAACTCTTCGCAGGGTTTCGGCCTCGCGAGCGGCAGCGTGCGCATCACCGGTGGGACCAATCGGCGACTGCGGCTCTTCGCCATGACGCAAATTGCCGCTTCGTTCGTGCTGCTCGCCGGCGCTAGCATGCTGCTCAAGACTCTTCTGGACATGCAAAGCGCGCACACCATTCTCGACACGCACCACGTGCTGGTCATGAACGTTCCCGTGGACTCTTACGACAAGACTTCCGGGCAGATCAACCACTTCTACGAGGAAACGATTCGCCGCATCGACGGCCTGCCGGGAGTAGATGGCGCAGCGGTAGGAGACTCTGCACCATGGAGAGACAGCGACTTCTCGTTCGCCCTTCAGTTTTCGACGGAAGGTCATGTGCGCGCGCCCGGCGAAGAGGACCCTCGTTCGCAGTTCCTTATCGTCTCGCCTGGATATTTCGGCGCGCTCGGCGTGCCCATTCTCGAAGGACGTGATTTCGACGACCAGGACCGCGCCAACGTCGAACCTGTCGTCATCGTCAGCCAGACACTCGCGCAGCGTATGTTTCCCGGGCGTGATGCCCTCAATCGCCACCTGATGTGGACCGATCCTGTGATTAAGTTCATCGGGATTGAACCCGTGCCTCGCCGGATCATCGGCGTTGTCGCCGATATTGACGACCAACACATTGTCCCCGCTCCAACAATGACGGTGTATAACCCGATGGAGCAGCAGGACCTTTTCGCTGGACGCCTGTTCGTCCACACGCACACGGATCCGTACGCGCTGGTCACGCCGATCACGCGGCTCATTCAGGATATGTCTGTCGATCAGCCCGTCGAGCACCCGGCCACGCTAGAGGACATTCGCGCCGAGGTGCTTACTCCTGAGAAGCTCAACACGCTGGTCTTCGGAGGCTTCGCGCTCGTCGCATTGGCGATTGCAATCGTGGGGGTCGCGGGTGTTTTGGCGTTCTCGGTGAGTGCGCGCACGCGGGAATTCGGCATTCGGTTGGCGGTGGGCTCTCAGCCTAGCCAACTGCTGGCCGGAGTGATTCGCGAAGGGGCGGTGATGGCCACTCTCGGTATTATCGCAGGCGCGGGATGCGGGTACGTGCTTGCTAGGCTAGCGGGAAGCTATCTGCTGGATATGAAGATGCCGAGCGCACTGCCCGTGGCGGTTTCAGCGCTAATTCTGTTAGCTGCTGCGGTGGCTGCTTCGGCGTTGCCAGCCGCGCGGGCCGCACGCATTGATGTGATTCAGGCCCTGAGATCCGAGTGAACTCGCGATCGAAGGATTCGCGTGGGCCTTTGGGCCTACCGCAATCAGACCGTGGTTAAACGCTCCTCTATTGTTTGTAATGTTTGACTTTCACAACGCGAGTCCTAATCCATGTGCAGAAATATCAAAACTCTTTTCAACTTTGAGCCGCCAGTCACCTCGGAAGAGATTCAGGCATCTTCGCTGCAATTCGTGCGAAAGATCAGCGGAATCCATAAACCATCGAAGGCCAACGAGGCTTGCTTTCTTACTGCTGTGGACGAAATAACTACGATCTCGACACGTCTGCTCCACGCCCTGGAAACCAGCGCGCCGCCAAGAGATCGAGCAGTCGAGGCGGCAAAAGCGAAGGCTCGAGCTGCCGGGCGATTCGGATCATGAGTTTTGAGGAGTCCATTTCCCAGAGCGAGCCGAGCCTTCTAAGATGCTCGTCTTGAACTTCCAACTCTCGAGGCGCAGGCTTTTCCTCAGTTGATACAGAACCCTGCGTAGACTTTCCGCCGCTCTGAAGGTGTATTCCTTCTGTGCTACTCTTTGCGCCCGCAAGAGGCCAGAGACGTGCCTGAAGAGGAGAATGTCATGACTCGGCGAAACAAAAGGTCTGCATTGATTATTGCCGCATTGGGGCTGACGCTTCCGCTGTGCTCGGCGACATCGGCACAGGAAAAAGAGGACGCCTCCGCGAAGACACTCGCCATACGCGCGGGACGGCTGATTGACGGGAAGAGCGACACGCCAATCCTCAACGCACTCATCGTTGTCCAAGGCGACGAGATTGTTTCGGTGACGGCCGGGGGCACGCCGCCCGCTGGCGCTGAGGTGATCGATCTCTCTAAAGCCACCGTGCTGCCCGGGTTCGCGGACGTTCACACGCACGTACTTCTGAACGGGGATATCACGGCGGACGATTACGACGTGCAACTGTTGAAGGAGTCCACTCCTTACCGCGCGATTCTTGCCGCACGCAACGGGCGCATTGCGCTTGACCACGGTTTTACCACCCTTCGCGACGTGGAAACCGAAGGCGCGATGTATGCGGATGTGGACGTGAAGACCGCCATCGCACGCGGCGAAGTGCCTGGACCGCGCATGCAAGTAGCGACACGCGCGATGGCGCCCACAGGCATGTATCCTCTGCTCGGGTATTCATGGGAGTTGAAAGTGCCGACGGGTGTGGAATATGTGGATGGCGTGGAAGGCGCACGGAAGGCAGTGCGCGAACAGGTGATGTACGGGGCGGACTGGATCAAGTATTACTCGGACCGTCGTTACCATTTCGAGGACGACGGCGTGCTGCACAGCATGGTGAATTTCAGGGACGACGAAGCGAAAGCCATCGTCGACGAAACGCATCGTCTGGGCAAGAAAGTGGCGGCTCACTGTATCGGATCCGACGGAATAGCGGCGGCGCTACGGGCCGGTGTGGACACCATCGAGCATGGCGACGGCTTCACGGATGAGGAACTGGATGAGGTCGCAAGGCGCGGCATCTATTGGGTACCCACAATCACGGTTGGTGCGTATGTTGCTCCAGGCCGCGGCGGCGCGTGGGTGAGAATGGTGGACCTGGAAAAAACGGCTTTCCAGAAAGCGCTTAAGAAGAACGTAAAAATCGCCTTGGGGACGGATGCGGGCGGGTTTGATTGGAAAGCGGTGAACGAAGCGGAAGAATTTGTTTATTATGCGAAATACGGAATGACGCCTATGCAAGCGATTCGTGCGGGCACGGTTGTTCCCGCGGAACTGCTCGGATGGAGCGATAAAGTGGGAACCATCGAAGCGGGCAAGTGGGCGGACATGGTGGCGGTCAGCGGCGATCCGCTAAAGGATATCAGCGAGCTTACGCGCGTAAAATTTGTAATGAAAGCGGGAACCGTCTACAAAAACGAGGCACGTTAGCTGCGGCACGAGACGCCAGATACGAGGGTTCGGCCGCTTACCTGGCGGGCGGGGCGCGCTCTAACAACTTGAGATAGAAATTTCAGGGGCAGATGAAATGCAAACCTTGTGGCAGGACTTGAAATTTGCTTTGCGGATGCTGAGGAAGAACCCCGGTTTCACAGCGGTAGCGGTGCTCACGCTGGCGATGGGAATTGGAGCCAACACGGCGATTTTCAGCGTCGTCAACACCGTGTTGCTACAGCCGCTTCCTTACAACGATGCGGGGCGCATAATCAGCGTCTCGCAAATCGATCTCAAAACTCAGGACAGCGGCGCTTTGATGTCCTTCACGAAATACACGCAAATCCGGGAACAAAACAAAACTCTGGAGAGCCTCGGGGGATACTATCCGCTCACGCTTAGTCTGGTTACCGAACGAGAGCCGGAAGCCGTGAATGGAGCTCGAGCTTCGCTCGATTTTTTCCGGGTGTTGGGAATTTCTCCGGCACGCGGACGAGCTTTCTCGCCGGAAGAAGAGCAGGACGGAGGCCCGGACGTCGCGGTAATCTCCGATGGATTCTGGCATAGCCATTTTGGTGGCGATCCCGGAGCACTGGGCAAAACGCTGGTGCTCGATGGGAAAAGCGCGACCATCGTGGGCATACTTCCGGCGAGCTTCCGTTTTCCGCTGCAGTATCCGGAGCCGGACGTGTGGCTACCCCGGCCTTCGGAGACAGTTCTGCTGACGCCGGCGCAGATTCAAGGAGGCGCGAGCTACTTCAACATGATCGCCAGATTGCGGCCAGGCGAGACTCTGCAGCGCGTGAGGGCGGAGATGGACGCCATCAACGCGAGGTATAAGCGGCAGTTCGGGAGCAATGCCGACGCCACGAGATTCGGAATATATGCGCAGACTCTGGAGGATAGTCTTGTGGGCGGGTTGCGTTCGTCGCTGCTCGTGTTGCTTGCGGCGGTGGGTTTCGTTCTCTTGATCGCTTGCGCGAATGTCGCGAATCTTTTGCTTTCCCGCGCTACCGCGCGCGAAAGGGAGATTGCCGTACGAAAAGCGCTGGGCGCATCGGGCGGCCGATTGGTGCGGCAGTTGTTAAGCGAAAGCGTTCTGCTTTCCGTGTGCGGCGGAGCGCTGGGAGTTTTGCTTGCCGCCGCGCTCTTGCCCGCGGTGCGTTCGATCAGCCCTGGCACGGTGCCGCGCCTCGGCGAGGCAAGAATCGACGGTGAGGTGCTCATTTTTTCGCTGCTTCTCTGTGTGATTACGGGAATTGTGTTTGGACTTGTTCCCGCGTTGCAAACGTCGAAGAAAGACCTTCATGCAACTCTCAAGGAGGGCGGGCACGGTTCTTCGGAAGGCGGCGGGCGCGGACGTTTTCGCGCGCTGCTAGTCGTGGCGGAAATGGGGGTCGCGCTTGTGCTGATGACCGGAGCGGGACTCTTGATCCAAAGTTTTTCGCGCTTGATGCAGGTCAATCCGGGCTTCTCTCCAAAAAATCTGATGGCGTTTCCCTTAAAGCTTCCGCCGAGCAGATATACGCTTCCGGAACAACAAGCGCAGTTCTATCGGGAACTTCTCGATGACGTGAGAGCCATGCCGGAAGTGCAGTCCGCGGGAATCACGAGCTACATGCCATTCTCTGGCTCTATTCGGATGGTATTCGTTTGTCCGGAAGGCCGCGTTTGCCAGGGAATTGGAAAAGATCCGACGAGCGCCGTTCGCCAGGTCAGCGCGGGATATTTCGAGACGGTTCGAACGCCGCTTCTTCGCGGGCGGGTAATCACCGCGCAGGATGTCGCGGGGGGCTTGCCTGTCGTGGTCATCAACGAGACCGCGGCAAAACATTTCTTCCCCGGCCAGAACCCTATCGGCAAACATCTCGCCAATTCGCGCGATATGGTGCAGCGTGAAATTGTCGGGGTGGTGGGCGATGTGAAATTTTTTGGCCTAAACGCAGCGAACCAGGAAGAGATGTATCTGCCGATGGCGCAGGCGCCGTGGCCGAACACCACCCTGGTGGTACGCTCGCAAGCCAATACGCAATCCCTGGTTGCCGCCGTGCGGGCGAAAATCGCGGAAGTCGATCCCAATCTTCCCGTCAGCGGCGTGTCGAGCATGGAGGAGGCCATCGGGAATTCGGTCGCCCAGCCAAAATTGACCATGCAATTCGTGGGTGTCTTCGCGGGATTTGCGCTGTTGCTTGCGGCGATTGGAATTTACGGCGTGATGGCCTACACGGTGAGCGCGCGCAAACAAGAAATGGGCATTCGCATGGCGCTCGGCGCGGCCCCCGCGGACATTCTGCGCCTCGTGGTGGGCCAGGGAATGCGCATGACGCTGGTTGGCGTGGCGCTCGGTGTCGTCGTTTCACTGGCTCTCACGCGGTTGCTGGCGAGCCTGCTCTTCGGCGTGGGGGCAACTGACCCAGTGGTGTTCAGCGCGGCGGCGGTCGTCCTAGCCGTGGCCGCGTTAGTGGCCTGCTATTTTCCGGCTCGCCGCGCGACGCGCGTTGATCCCATTATGGTCCTGAGACACGAATAGCCGACGCAGCAAAGGCTAGGACGCCAAACGCTTGAGGCGTCAATTTTTAGAGCCGAAGTGAAAACTCTAAGCGTGTGATGCGTGTTGCTCCGGACGCATGGGCAAAGTCAGCATCAGATAAATAGCGATGAGCAGGCTGACGATGACATAGAGAAATCCTGGAGCGAAAGAGTGCGTGCGGTCCAGGAAATAACCGATCACCGATGGCGTGACAAAACTCCCCAGATTGCCGATCGAATTGATAAGGCCGATGGACGCCGCGGCGGCTGACTCTCCGAGAAAAGCGGAAGGAACGGGCCAGAATGAGGGAAGGAAGGCGTTGGCGCTGGATGCGACCGTCAGGCACGCAAAGGCAAACCAAAAGTGGGCTCCGGCAAGAATCGTGAGCGCGAAGGCCACGACGCCGAAGATCAGCGGGATGGCGGTGTGCCAGCGCCGTTCGTTGGTGCGATCAGAATGCCAGCCATTGAAAATCATGGCGAGGAGCACGGCGACATAGGGAACAATCGAGAGCATGGTGACGGAAAGATCGGACATGCCGGAAGCGCGCTTTAGAAATGTGGGAAGCCAAATCGTCAGCGAGTAAATGCTGCTGACGGCGAAGAAATAAATAAAAGTCAGCTTGATAACCGCCGGCTGGCGCACCGCTTCCCAGATTTTGTAGGAGCGCACGGATTTTTTGGCCAGCGCTTCGCGCTCGAGCTCGGTGGTGATCCACTCGCGCTCTTGCGGAGCGAGCCAGCGAGCCTCGCGCGGCCAATCGGTGAGATAAAAAACCGTGATGATGCCAAACACAATCGCGGGAATTCCTTCCATGATGAAGAGCCAGCGCCAGCCCTGCAAGCCGAACCAGCGCACTCCGAGCAGCCAGCCACCGATCGGCGATCCGATAATATTGGCGACGGGAATCGCAATCATGAACGTGGCGCAGGCTTTCGCGCGGTCTTCGGCGCGGAACCAGTGCGTGAGATAAACGAGGATGCCGGGGAAAAAACCGGATTCGCATACCCCCAGCAGGACGCGAACAGTATAGAAATGCATGGGCGTTCGAATGAACGCCATCAGAACCGTGACGAGTCCCCAGGTGACCATGATGCGCGCGAACCATTTGCGCGCGCTCCAGCGCTCGACGATAAGGCAGCCTGGAATCTCAAACAGCAAATAGCCGACGAAAAATATTCCCGAGCCGAAGCCGAACACGCGGTTGCTGAAAGAAAGATCGTGCGTCATTTCGAGGGCCGCGTAGCTGACGTTCACGCGATCCAGGAACGCAATCACGAAAAGAGTGAAGAGAAACGGCAAGAGGCGCCGGGCGATACGCCGGCGCGCGTTCCGCGCTATATCGTCGTTCGTGCTTATGGCCATGCCCGTTTTGGAAGCGGACCCGTGCACCCCGCTTGGGCTTCTAACACAAGGAAGCGCCGATTGCACGCGCGCGAAAAGCCGAGCGCTCGGGCCGCCCGTTGTCTGTCGCTAGGTGCTACAGCTTCGAGGCCCCGCTTCCCAGTTGAGAGCACGGTGTAGCCTTCGCTGGCGCTTTACAACACCTGCGAAGAGATCGATGCGCTGGTCGCCGCCATCTGGAACCTAAAGCAGGGACACGGTTCGCTTTGGGGCCTCCGTGAAAACCCTCCAAGGCAATTCTCTCCGGCGCGCAGTTTGCCCAATACAAACTGGCTTATCGACTTTCCCGCCCCATGCTAGGATCAACGCCGCAAGTTTTTGCTTCAAGGTCTTCATCGTGCGCTACTTAGTTGCTTTTCTTGCTACGGTCATGGGCATAGCCACCAGCGCGTTTGCGCAGAAGTCGGTGTGGCCGCCTGCGCCTAGCCACAAAACCATAAATGTCTGGCCGCACGGAGCGCCGGGAGCCGCCGCGAATTTGCCGCCCGAAGGCGACACCACGACGACGAAAGACAATCTCATTGCTGGCCGGCCCGTCATTCGGCTCGGCAATGTGTCTACGCCAACGCTTACGCTCTATACGCCCAAGGGCAAGAACACGGGTGCAGCCGTGGTGGTTTTTCCCGGAGGCGCGTACCGCATTCTGGCGATCGACCTGGAAGGCACGGAAGTTTGCGGCTGGCTCAACTCGATCGGCGTCACCTGCGTCTTGCTCAAGTATCGTGTCCCGGGTACCGGGCCCTATCCTGAATCTGCTGCGGCTTTGCAAGATGCGCAGCGCGCGTTGGGCATCGTGCGTTCGCGCGCCGCGGAGTGGCACATCGATCCGCATCGCATCGGCGTGCTCGGCTTTTCCGCGGGCGCACATCTTGCGGCTGCGCTCAGCACGCATTTCGAGAAACGGCTGTACGACCCCATAGATGCCGCCGACGAACTGAGCTGCAGGCCTGATTTTGCCGTGATTATTTACCCGGGCTATCTTGCCATCGCGGAGCAGAATTTCGCGTTCAATGCTGAACTCCATGTTACGGAGCAGACTCCGCCGACATTCCTCTTGCAGGCTGAGGACGATCCGGTCCACGTCGAAAACTCGATCGTGTATTTCATGGCGCTGAAAAACGCCAACGTTCCGGCGGAGATGCACATCTATGCGCAAGGCGGACACGGGTATGGCCTTCGCAAGACTGAACTCCCCATCACCGGCTGGCCGCATTTGGTGGACACGTGGTTGCACACTATTAAAATCTTGCCTGCTTCCATACATTGAGAATCGCTGGCCGGCGCACTTTCAGGATGAACAAGCCCTGCTTCCATAGTTTATTTCCGCGAGAGAATTCCACCTATTGAAGGACAACTCTAGAAAAACGCGGCGCCGCCATCGACGTTGATGGATTGGCCCGTGATGGCCGTGGATTGATTCGAGCAAAGAAACAGCGCGGCGCGGGCCACTTCGCCGGCGGTTTGTCCCCGGCCTTGCAAAATTGTGTTCAGAAATCCGGCGAGCTGTTCTTCGGGACTTACGCCGAGCTTTGCGGCTAGCATGCTTCCCAGTCCCTTTGACATGCGCGTTTCGGTGACAGGGCCGGGGCAAATGGCGTTGACGCGCACGCCTTTGCGCGCGGCTTCCGCGGCGATGATGCGCGTTAGGCCGAGCATGCCCGCTTTTGCTGCTGCGTAAGCCGATCCCCACGGAAACGCCGCTTTGGCCGAGAGGCTGGAAATGTTCAGAATGATGCCCGAACCGCGGGCATACATTTCCGGAAGGACGAGTTTGCTCAGCAAGAAGGCCGCGCGCAGATGCACCGCGATCACGTTGTCGAAATCGGCGAGGGGATAGTCTTCGACGGGAACGACGGGGCCGTAGTGGCCCGCATTGTTGACGAGGATATCGATTTTTCCGAATTTTGCGCGCGCTTCGGCGACGATGCGCGTGCAGTCCGCTTCGTGAGCGAGATCGGCGAGAGAATAATGCGCGCGTCCGCCGGTGTCGGAAATTTCGTTGGTGGTAGCGGTGAGCTCTGTCTCCGTGCGCGCGGCCAGGAAAACGGCGGCGCCTTCCGCGGCAAAGAGTTTAGCGATGGCACGGCCGATGCCGCGGCCCGAACCCGTAATCAGCGCGACTTGATCTTTGAAAAGCATAGGAGAAATAGGATAGAGGCAGAGCTATGCGGAGGCAAGGAGGAGGCCGGCGGGAGAGGCAGGAAAAACAGGAGTCAGAAAATACAAGGCCAGGGGTGACGGGCAGAAGCGCCCGTCACCCTCTCGCAAGAAAACAGGATGCTGACAACTGATTACTTATGCGGCTTCAGATCCTTGAGCAATGCGTGGACTAGCCCATTGATATCGCCCTGCGTGAGCGAGAAGGAATCCCGACGCACGGGCTTCGATCCAATGGCGCGATAAACTCGGTGCCGGCTGTCTCGTTGAATAAAATCAAAGACGATGGTCCCTGTGCTAAATCGGATGTCTTCGTAACCCGCATACGCTGGTCCATACCCCCAAGTCGACCAGCAGCGGAACGGCCCACAAACCAAGCCGGGGTACGCGCCCGGGTAGGCCACCGGAACAGCTTCGTTGTGCCGCCTAACGGCAAATTTATAGTCCACCAAAAATTCGGCCGCTGCGGGGTCGCTGACTTGCTTGAATCCCTTGGCCGCCATCGTTTGTTCGATGGAAGTCTTCACGCGTTCCCGATCCACCGCGTCGTCGGTATCCGCCTGACGCGGCGCGGTTTGGGTGCGCGCTACCTGGTCACGGGAAGTTACGGGGCGATTGTCGCGCGCAACGGCCGCTTCTTGCGCGGCCGGCCGCCACGCCCAGGTGGCGTTTCTCGGGATGCGCACGTCACGATCGCGAATAATCCGAACATATTCATCGCAGCCCGCCACGAGAATCACCGACAGAATCGCGGCGACGGTCAAATACCGCTTGGATGTTTTAGACGGTCGCAATTCCAGCATCGCAAAAGCCTCCAAAGGCATATCTGCCCTTGCTTCGTTCAACCCTGTATTCCCGGGATAGTTGCGCCCGGAAAAGAGTTGCGCGATGGCGCGCTTTTCCGGACGAAATACCCTCCATCAATCCTTTGGAACTTCCCAGTCCGCGGGCGGAAAAGTAACCGGCCAAAATTTCGGCGCCGGACGGTCAAACTCGAAAGCCACGGCAAAGTAGTCCGGACTAGGCTGGTCGATGCGCACTACGCGGCATCCTTGTTCGACTCCTGTTTGCGGGTTTACCAGAATAATCGGCTGCCCCAAGAGCAGCTCCATTTTTAATTTCATCAAGCCGCCGTGCGCGTTTACCACCAGCGTCTGAGTATCTTCCTGAACCGGAACGCGTTCGGGCGTATCGGCAAGAACCGTGACGGGAATTTGCAGCATTACGCGTTCACTGCGGCGGCGATTGGCGTCGGAAGGGGGCACAAGACTCTCCGTTAATGGGCTCCCCGCGCTGCAGGTCTTGGAAGCAGTCAAGCGATGTGTGCTTGCGCTTCCCAAGACGCCCGTTCTGCGGCAGCGTGGCCGAGCCTGCACAGTCGGCGCGGGCGGAATAATCGCTCGACGCCTGTTTATTAGTTTACCCAAGCACGCGCGGGTCACCTAACTGGAATGAGTGTTGACGTGCATTGGTAAACGTCTTGGCGGACGGCGATCGCTCAAGCAAGTTTCGTCGTTCGGAAAAATCGCTGCTCAGGGAAGCAGCCTGGTTTGCAACCGAGACCTCACCTCCAGCCATTCCGAATCCAGGATACTAAAGTACACGGTATGCCGGATCCGCCCGCTGGCCGTGATCAAATGATTGCGAAAGGTGCCTTCCTCGCGCGCTCCAATGCGCAGAATCGCCGCCCGGGAGCGTTCGTTGAGCGAGTCCGTCTTTAACTCGACGCGAATACAGCCGAGCGTTTCAAACGCATGCTTCAACAGAAGATACTTTGCTTCCGTATTGATGGCCGTGCGTTGCCACGCCGGAGCGACCCACGTCCAGCCAATTTCCACGCGATGATGTGTGCGGTCGATATTCCCGTAGCGTGTGCTGCCAATCGCCTTGCCCGATGCTTTTTCAATGAGCGCAAAGGGCAAAGACGAGCCGCGCCCCTGTTCATCCAGCGCCGTCGTAATGTAGTCCGACATCTCTTCAGGCGTGCGCACGGGAGTGGGAATCCAGCGCCACAACTCTTGCTCGAGGCCCACAGCCGCGAGATCGGCAAGATGCGTCTGGCGAAGAGGCTCGAGCCGTACGTGGCGGCCTTCCAAGGTCACTGGCGCAACATTCATTTCTGAACTCATGGGGAGTGCATAGTACAGCCGCGCCGTCCCTTTCGGGGAGCACCAATTTGGCAAAGTGCTGGGAGCCGAGGACTTACGTCGATTCGCCCTCGCCTTGAGTGGACAGGCCTTAAGAAGGCGGGCAAACCAAAACGTCCGCGCGGGCGTCCTATCTTCGGGCGCGTGCGGGAACTTTCCGGCCCCGACGAGTGAACTAAGCTATAGAACGCGCCTTCGCCTCTTGGCCAGGTTCGATAAAAGCATGAACAAATCTTTCATTTCCTGTGAGATAGGTGCGGCACGCCGCGTGGGCCAGCGTATAGGTCTCGCCGCCATTTTGTTTTTTGCCCTGGCGCGGGGAGAATTCCGCGCCCAGCAGCCGCCGGCTCAACCACAGCCGGCGCCTCCCCAGGCGCAAACTCCGGCGCAGAGTCCGGGGGCCCCACGACTGCAGCGGCCCGCGGAAGGGCAGCCGAAGATCGCTGTTGAAGTGAAAACCGTCAGCGTGCTCGCGACCGTCCGCGACAAGCACGGCAAAATCATTCCAGACCTGACGAAGGACGATTTTGCTCTGGAAGAAGACGGTCGTCCGCAAACCATCAATTATTTCGCTCACCAGAGCGATTTGCCGCTGCGCCTCGGTCTCTTGGTGGATACCAGCTTGAGCCAGCGAAAAGTTCTGGACCAGGAGCGCAGCGCGAGTTACACCTTCCTTGATCAGCTCATGCGTGAAAATAAGGACTTGGCATTCGTGATTCATTTCGACCATGAAGTCGAGCTTCTGCAGGATTTCACTCCTTCGCGGCCGAAGCTCCAGGAAGCTCTGCAAAAGCTGGCGACGCCGCAAATGGATAACAGCAGCGGAAGCAGCAGCGGCGGAGGAGGGAATTCTGGAGGGGGGTACGGCGGCGGAGGTTACGGCGGCGGTGGGCGGCAGGGCGGGCACATGCACGGCGGCGGAACGCAGCTCTACGACGCGATTTTCCTCGCGTCCGACGAGCTCATGAGCAAGCAGCAGGGCCGTAAAGCTTTGATCGTGCTTACGGACGGCGTGGACCACGGCAGCAAAGAAACCTTGGCGGAGGCGATCGCCACCGCGCAGCGCGCCGACACCATCGTCTATTCCATTTATTTTGCCGACGAGGACGAAGACTATGGCCGGCCGGGTGGATTTGGGATGGGCGGACGCGGTGGCATGGGCGGCGGCCGCGGCGGCAGGTATCCTCGGCAGGAAGAGCGCCCCGACGGCAAGAAAATCCTCGAACAAATTTCCAAGGAAACCGGCGGCCAGTTTTTCAAAACGTCGAAGAAAGACACCGTAGACAAGATTTACGCCGAGATTCAGGAAGATCTGCGCAACCAGTACAGCCTCGCCTACACGCCGGATAAAGGCAACACAGTGGGGTATCACAAGTTACTGCTCACCGTTCCCAAGCAGAAAGACCTCGTCGTCCAAGCCCGCGACGGCTACTACTACGGGCAGTAGCACTGGGGCCGTTTAGATCCGGAATGTTGAACTCGGTTTCGATAATCTGATTTTGCAATCGTTCAGGTTCCACTTGGCGGTCGCCTATGTTAGTGTGCGCTGCTGCCATGCAGTGGAAACCAGAACGCATTCTCTCCGTCTTCGACCAATGCTGTAGTCACTTCACCTTTCCAATGTTGGACAACGGCTATGTGTATCTCGCCGCTACACGGCTTTCGCTATACCGAACGGAATTTGATTGGGGGATGGTAATCGAGGTGTTTGGCTTTTCACCCCGCTCGGGGCTGCCGGACACTGGGATTTACACTTTCGCTAGCACCATTCATAACCGTCATTCACCTGAAAATTACAAGGACCGATCTGCACACGATAGATACCTCGAAAATAATCCACACAACGAGTTTCGCTCGGCGTTTCCCCTGGACGGAGATGGATGGATAGATGTTGAGAGGGACGAAGTTGTGGCCGAAGATGCGAGAGAGCTTGTTGTGCGCGGTCGTGCTGTAAGACTGCCATCGTTGGAGGAGTATGGTCGACGTGGCATCCACCTTCAGCAACCGCCGCGGGTCCGTGTCTTTGAGCTCTGCCGTTTCCTTGCAGAGGATGAGCGGGAACAGGTGCTCGCCACGCCGGCGGAAAAACGCATTAGCCTCCCTCCTGAGCTAGATCAGATCTTGCAGTTAGAAGCTTGGAACCATCCCGACCTCGCCAACGATCATTTGCCGAGTCAGTCAGAAACATTCCAGCAACTCGCGCAAGTTCTGGCGACTGGAGATGTCGGGCTGTATCGTCCTTCCCATCCGCCCAACATGCACTGGCGAAACTGGCCGGACGGGGGATCGTTATGAACCAACGGAGCGTAACAGGAGGCTACCAAAGACGACCTGCGTTAGCCAACTTTGCCCATGCCCGAAAGATGCAACGAGTGACGTCCGACGAGCTGAGAAGGAAACCCGGTGCGGGGCAGGCGGGGCGTGAGGTATGATAGGGTCTTCGGAAATTACACACTTAGGATAACGATGCAGACTGCCATAAATGGGAAGGTATTGCTGAGGGTCCGGCCGCGGGGATTTTGCGCGGGAGTGGTACGCGCCGTCGATATCGTCGAGCTGGCCCTGGAAGCGTACGGCGCTCCAGTTTACGTGCATCACGAAATCGTCCATAACCGCTACGTTGTCGAGCAGTTGCGGCGGCGCGGAGCGATTTTTGTCGAGTCCATCGCGGACGTGCCGCACGGTGCGGTGCTGGTCTTCAGCGCCCACGGCGTGCCTCCCCCGGTCCGCCAGGAAGCCAAGGACCGCGCGCTGAAGGTGATCGACGCGACCTGCCCGCTGGTCACCAAAGTGCACCTTGAGGCGCTGAAATTCGCGCGCGAAAAGCGCACCATTATTTTGATCGGCCACAAGGACCACCAGGAAATTGTCGGCACGTCGGGCGAAGCGCCAGACAGCACCATCGTTGTGGATTCCGTCGCGGCGGTCGACGCGCTGGAAGTGGACGATCCCGAGAAACTCTCGTTCCTCACCCAGACGACCCTCAGCCTGTATGACACGCAGGAAATTGTCGCGCGCCTGCGGCAAAAGTTCCCGGCTATCAAAGGCCCCGCCAGCGATGATATATGTTACGCCACGCAGAACCGGCAGGAAGCCGTCGAGCAAGTGGCGAAAGATGTGGACTTGATTTTGGTGGTGGGCTCGCCGAACAGCTCGAACTCGAATCGGCTCGTGGAAGTCGCGCAGCGCAGCGGCGTGAAAGCCCAACTAATCGATTCGGCCACGGATATTGATGTGCAGTGGCTCGAAGGCGTAAGCCGCGTGGGCTTGACCGCGGGCGCTTCCGCTCCGGAAGTGCTCGTCGAGCAAGTGAGCCAACGCCTGGCGGAGTGCGGATTTACGGATCAACGCGATCTCGATTTGATCCGCGAGGATGTGCGCTTCACGCTGCCTCCGGAACTGGCGACGATCGCGCCGGCGCCGCGCCGCTGACGTTTACGCAGCGCCATCGAGTTGAGGGGCGAGCCTATGGCTCGCACAGCTTGCGGCCGGCCCAAGGCCGCAGGCAGGGAAACAAAATACAAGGAGCAAACTTTGGCGGTCAAAATCGTCCGTCAGCCGAAGAAGATTGCCTTGATTGGCGCGCCATCGAGCGCGGCCGCGTTTTTGGCTGGCAGCGAGAAAGCGCCGGCTGCTCTGCGAGCCGCAGGCATAGTCGAGCGGTTGCAAAGCGCGGGTTACGAGGTGATCGATCACGGCGACTGCGCCCCGAGGCTCTTCGCGGACGATGACGAGCACAGACGCGCGCGCAATCTGCAAGAAATTGTCGCCGGCCTGAACGATCTGAAAGTTCGCGCAGAGCTTGCTATCAAGAGCGGCGCGCTGGTGCTGGTTCTGGGCGGCGATTGCGCGCAAGTGATCGGACTTTTGACCGGTGCACGGCGCTACTATAAGCACGTCAACTTGTTATGGTTTGATCGCGACGCGGATTTGAATACGCCGGCGTCGACGCCTTCCGGACGAATCGATGGAATGGTTGTGGCGCACGTGATTGGCCGCGGCGCGCCGGAGTTGGTACGCTTCTGGGGCGAATCGCCACTGGTCCGCGAGCCGGATGTGACGCTCTTCGGTCTGGACAGGCTCGACCCGCCGGAGCAGGAATTTCTCAGCAAATCGCCGATGCGCCATATTGGCGCGGCGGAGATTCAGTCCAAAGGTGCCCGCGCCGCGGCGCATGACGCGCTCACCTACGTCCATGCCGACGCACACGAGTTTGTGCTGCACCTCGATACTGACCTTATCGCCCAAGAAGAATTTCCTGCCGTGAACGTGCCCGCCAGCGGCGGCTTGCGTTTGGAAGACGCGCGCGCCGCGCTCAGCGAAGTTGCGAAACACAAGAATCTGCTCGGGCTCGATGTCGCGCAGTACAACCCGGACAAAGATCCCGATGGCAGCGGCGCAAAAAAACTCGTTGATTTGCTGATGGAAGCCCTCTCCGCGCGTCTCGAAGCGCTGACTTCGCCGGCACCTGAACCTGCTGCCGATGCGCCCGAGGTTTCGTCCTCGGAAACGACTGCTTAGACGCTGGGCTTCCGCTCGGCTTGATCGCCTCCCCCGCAAGACCTGTCAGCTCTTTTCAGCCTGTTTTCCCCGAATTGCCTGGCCAAGCGCCGCTTTCTCTGAAATGTCTTCGTCACTAGCAACACTACCCTTCATAGGTGTCCAACCTTACTCATGGCTTGGCAGGCGGCGGACAACTTCCTTGAGGGAAACTTTGTCCGCTCCGCCTGCCAGCCGTGGTTTCCCGCGGACCATCGGACCCGTATGCTCAGGACGGTGCTGTGGTTGCACCTTCGGCGCGCTTGCGGTGATAGCGAGCCATGCCTAGCCAGGAAAGATTGAGGCTGCAGTTGAAGATGTAGTGTTCGGCTTCGGGGCCGGGGACGTGTTTTTTGATTTCTGCAGTCGTGTCCGCGACAAAGCCATCGAGGGCGCCAGATTCGTCCTGCGTCGAACGCAGGAGTTTTTCCGCGAGCGCGCTCCAGCGCTGCAAGCTTTGGCGGTATTCCGCGATGTGAGCTGCGGGATCATTGGAGTAGCCGAAGTGCGTGAGGAAAAGACGCGCGGGACTGCGAGCGGCGATGGCGTCCAGAGAGATATTCCAGATTTCAAGGTCGATATCCGGCGGTGGCGCTACCGGTACGACGTACGGCTGACCTTCGATGTGGAATCCCGCCGTATCTCCGACGAAAGCAGTGCCGTCGGAGGAATCGAAATACGAAACGTGGTGCGAAGCGTGGCCCGGCGTGTACATCACTTCGATGCTTCGGCTTCCGAGCGCCAGGGTTTCGCCGCCTTTGAGCATACGCAAATTTCCGAAGGGCACAGGAAGCGTCTCGCCGAACAAGCGCCGCAGTTCGCCGGGCCAAAGCCGCTCGGCGCTGGCCAGCAATTTCTTGGGGTCGGCGAGGTGCATCATGCCGGCTTTGTGAACGTAGACCTCGAGCTCGGGATTTTCTTTGATGAGGGCACCGGTCGCTCCAGCGTGATCCAAATGAATGTGCGTGAGCAAAATGGCGTTCAGGTCCGAGACGTCGAGGCCGCGAGCTGCGAGCAGTTCGCGCAGTTTGGGCAGAGTCGAGGCAGGTCCAGGATCGAGGATCGCGCGATGGCCATCGGATTCCAGCAGCACCGCCGCAATCGAGCGCGGATGGCCCAGCCAGTTCGTGTCAAGAATGGTCGTGGCACGCATTCAGGCAGTAGTTTACCGCGAGTGGGAAACGCGGGTCAGGTTTTTGCCACTAATCTAGTTGACAATCAACTGCAGCGTCGCGGTGTGCGTCGTATTGCTGCTTGCCGACGTTCCAGTGACCGTAATCATATACGTTCCCGCGGGCGTTCCTGTCTGGGGCGGTGGAGGCGGTGCTTGAGTCGAGCCGCCGCCGCAGCCGGCGGCCTGCAGCACGAGGAACAGAATCACCCCCGCGAGAGGAAGACCTACAACGATTCGCTGTCGCCGCGTGCGCGTGAACCGGATCAGTACAAAGCAAAGCAGCATTAGCACCAGCAGAGGCACGACGCGCTGCCAGGAAATCATCCTGCGGTTGAAGAGGAGCGGAGGCGCCAGGCCGCGAGCGGTGGTCGTCACGACGATATTTGCGGGCTGGCCTCCGGCGAGTGTGTTCGGGTTAACAGAACAAATGGTGGCTTGGGCCGGCAAAGCACACACAGTGGCAACCGATCCAGCAAATCCGTTGAGCGCGTTAACGGTGATCACGTTGGAGAACGTGGCGGTCTGGCCCGCAGTCACCGTTTGCGAGGCTTGTCCAGCGGCTACGGTGAAGGAAAAGTCTGCCGGGCCAGTCACGGTGAAATTCACCGAGTTGGAAGACACTGATGTGGGTGTGATATTTACAACTGTGATCGGATAAGTGCCGGCAGCGACGCCTCCCAATATGAGGCTTGTGCTTAGTTGGGTTGTTCCACTGTAGTTCGTGTTATACGTAAAATTGTTTTGATTGTTAAATAATATGTTTGCTCCGGGCTGGAAGTTAGAGCCGTCGATCGTCAGAGTCAGCTGAGCTCCCGTTGGGGCGCTTGTGGGACTGATGGAGGTGATCGTCGGAGCAGGCGGTTGCGCGACGGTCAGATTGAAGGCTGGGGAGGTGCCGGCCGGCGCTGGGTCAATTACATACATGGAGGCGGAACCGGCGGCGTTTGAGTCAAAATTCGGTACCGATAGTTGCGTCGAGCTAATGAAGTTGGCGACATAGTAATTGCTGCCCCCAAAACCGCCGAGACTCATTTTCGCTCCCTGTGTAAACCCAGTGCCGTTAATAGTCAGATTGGTCGGGAAACCCGCGTAAATCGTGGCTGGACTCACGGAAGTGATGGTGGGAACAACCGTGGGTTGGGTGATGACGAAAGACTGAGGCGCGGATGTACCCCCGCCTGGCGCGGGATTGGTCACGGTGACTTGAACTGTGCCAGGTGTGCTGATATCGGCTGTGGAGATCACCGCGAACGCGCCCTGCGAGTTACCCGGCGAGGTGGTCTGCGGGGTACCGTTAAAGTTGACGACTGCGCTAGGCGCGAAGTTTGCGCCTGTGGTAATGAGTTGGAACGGGAAAGATCCTGCGACGATTGTTGTTGGGGCAATGGAATTTAACGTGGGCACCGGATAAGTACCAAGGTTAACGGTAAGGTTCAACGAATTAGAAGGCCCTGCTGTTGGCAAGGGATTCTGCACGCTGACGTTACACTGCGACGGCAATGTAAATGCTGAAGCGGGAACTACCGCCGTAAGTTGAGTAGGGCTGACGAACGTCGTGGTCAACGCGGTTCCCACGGATTCAGTCAAATTGTAGAAATAGACGGTCGCGCCATTCAGAAAACCGGAACCGTTTACCGTGAGAGTGAAAGAGGGACCACCGGAATTGGCCGTGGTCGGAGAGACTGACGAAATCGTCGGGACGGGATAAAGCCCGAAGTTATAAGAAAAGTTGAGCTGGCTTCTGCCCCCGAGCGCGATGGGGTTCGGATCAGGCGGGCCGAAGGAGCTGACCATGATGTAGTAGGTTGTGCCAGCCGTGAGAGGGACGCCTGAAAGCTGCGATTGAGTCACGATGCCAGGATTGATGTCGTCGTTGCAAGTTACAGAGGTGAGGCTTCCCGCAGCGCCAGTCCAAATAGATAGAACGGTGTCGTAACTGCTCCCAATGGTGTCCACTTCGAGATTGGCGGAAAAGAGCGGCGTGAACTCATACCAAATCGTATTGTAGGCACCGTTTGGAAGACCACCCGTGTTGCCTTGCGCACTCGAGTATTGAGTGACGCAGGTAGGGGGCGGCGTGGGATCGTTGGACTGTGGGGTGGCCCCCGAGCTATCTCGTACGTCGGAATAAATCACCGATGTGATGTTGATCGCGTTCGCGAAATTGTCGTTGGCCGGCGGCGGCGCGACAACTTTAAAGGTGACGGTCGTTGACTTTCCGCCGCCGGGTGGCAGGTTGAGGACCTGGATGTTGTTGGTGCTGCCGTACGGACCGAGGAGGGCCGAGGGAAGCATCGCGGAAAGGCTTGTGGCGCTGCTGAAGGTGCTGGTGATACCGCTATACGCGCCATTGAACAAGACCTTTGCGCTGGTCGCGAAGTCGGTTCCCGTTAGCTGGATGGGAATATTTGCAATGGGCGGTGAAGGCGGCGTCTGAACCGGTGTGCTAGGCGGATTAATGCTGGTGAGGGTGGGAGTCAGAGCAGGAACAGAAAAAGGCACAGCATTGCTGGTAGCCGTGGGATTCGGATTGCCGATCGCCACGGTCACTTTTACAGAACCGGTCGTAAGCAATGTTGAGGGGACCGTTCCGGATAGGGATGTATCCGAAGAAATGCCCGTGGCAGCAAGCGCCGTTGCGCCGAACATGATGGTGCCACCCGTAAGGCCCGTGCCCGTGACGGTGAGTGTAAGTTGCGCGCCGCCGGCGTTCGCGGAGGTCGGCATGAGTGAAAAGATGCGCGGTCCGCTAAACGCAAAATTATTGAGCGCAATTTCCCAGACGCCCCGGCCATGCGTGGCGGCGACGAGTGTTCGCGAAGCTTCGTACAAACGCAGCGACAACACGGCGACATTTGGAAGTGCAGTGCCGAGAGTGCTCCAAGTGCAAGGCATCGCTGTGCAGTTACCGACGTAAACGCCGAGATCGGTCGCTGCATAGATAATCCCCGGGACATCCGGATCTACCACAACGTCATTGACTGGTATGTTCGAGAGGTCGGTGACTGCCGGGGAGACACAATCGTTCACCGAACAACTTACATCGACAAAACTCGCGCCGTTCGTTGTTCTAAATATGTGGCCTTGAGTATCGCTAATGTTCTGGCCAATCGGGTCGGTTCCGTAATAGGCAAAGCCAGAAAATGCAACGTATGCGGTTTGTCCAGTTGAATCGTTCGGATCGACGGCAATGGCGGTCACATTTCGAGGCGGGAGGCTGGTCTGAATCGCGCTGAATGTGGCCGAACCCGCCGAGACATTCGTCGCGACGTACACGCCCCCGTTATTTCCGCCAGCATAAATCACGCTCGGATTGGCCGGAGCAATCGCTAATGCAGTGAGTACGTCTCCGTCTGAACCAGTGACTAAATCACCAGAAAGAGGCGTCCAAGTGTTGCCCGCGTCCAACGATTGATAGACCTTCGTGGTGCCGAAATAAACCGCGTTCGGCGTGCTTGGATCCGTCGCGAGAGGCGGGACAAAGTCTGAGTAGTCGGTGGCGTTGATGCCGTTGACAGCCGCTGAGAAAGTGCCGACCGCGCCGTTTTGGTAAGAAGCGTTGACTTGATACCCGGTCGCGCATCCGATGTACACCGTGCTCGGAACCTGCGCATCTACTGCGGTCGATGCCCCATCACCGCAAAGATTGTTATCAACCCAAGAGACGCCACTCTGATAGTTCTGGCTGCCATTATCTTGAGTCCCGCCAAACGCAATCGATAATGAAGAGGGATTGATGGAGATGGATGGATAGAACTGAGTCAACGTGAGCAAGGAGTCGTTCAGATTCGTCCACGTAATCGTAGAGGCTTCGGCGTCGTCGGTGCGCCAGATGCCACCGTCGTTGCCGAGGTACATACGCACCTTGCCAGTTGAGAGCTTGAAGAAAGCCATAGCGTGCGTATCGACGTGAGGCAAGCCTGCCCCAAGCTGATTGGGAATGACCGTGGGCCAGCTTGTGCCCCCTGTCGTGGTTCGGACGACCCAGATGGGATTTCCATTGGAATCCGTTACCGCAGCGCCGCCCAAAAAAGCGATGCTTTTGTTGTTCGGATCGACTTTAACGACGTCGTCATACCAACATTGCTCCTGGCATACGTCCGGGGCGGAGGTCTGTGTCCAAGTGGTGCCGCCGTTCGTTGTGACCCAAACACCGAGATTGGTGTTGGATGAAGTGGAATCATCCGCAATCGAGGCATAAACCGTGCTGTCCGAGGCGTAGTTGGGAGAGATGCCCAGGTCCATGCGGCCCATTTCAGTTTGCGGGGGGAGCCCACCTGCAAGAGGAGTGAAGGTCGCGGAACAGGAGTTGGCGTTGGTCGACTTGTAAATTCCGTTTCCGTTAGGCGCCCCAGACGAACTGCCGTAGGGATTACCCAGAGCCACAAACGCGACAGTAGAGGAGGCGTAGCCTACGAAGGTTGACATCTCATCGGGAAGAATATTGGTCCAGGTGGCGCCGCCGTTGCTCGAACAATAGACGCCTTCCTGAGGGCCCTCGACGATGAACTGCGCGCCAACGAGAATCAGATTCGGATTTGTCGGATTCACCGCTACGTAGCTGATGTGCGCTCCTCCGAAATTGAAGAAGCCGAATCCTGGGGCCAACGTGTTGAGATACGGCCCGATAAAAGGACAGGTGGGCCCGGCGACGATGCAAGTCTGCGTCCAAGTTTGGCCGCTGTTGGTAGATTTCAGAACGCCCGCCCCATAATAGATGTCGAAGCCGATCGCAGCCTGTTCCCCAGTTCCGGCGTAGACGGTGGTCGGGCTCGAAGGAGCAAAAGCGATCGAACCCATCGCCAACGAGGCATTCTGATCGCCCACTGCAGCCCAAGTGACGCCTGCATCGGTCGAACGCCAGATACCGCCTTGAGCTCCGCCAATCAGAACCGTGTTTCCGGTGGTGTCGCTGGGGTCGACGGCGATTGTGGTGATGCGTCCGGTGACGGGGCTAAACGTTCCGCCCGTTGTGGGTGTTGGACCGATGGAGGTCCATGCGGGGAAAGTAGTTGAACCGGTTTGGGGCGTGGCCGCAGCGTAAGAACCATCGGAGCGCAATACCAATTTTCCTTCCGCGGCCATCATGCGCTGCATGTGCTGAAACGCCTTGAGCCGCGCACCGGCCGGGATGTGGCCGTTCACGGAGGCGCGCTGCTTATAAAACCACTCTTCGCGCTTTTGAATTGCGTCTGGACTATCTTTTTCCGCTTTGACCTGGCCGTCCTGCGGAATATTGTCGGAGTCCGCATCCGCGTCACGGGAAGCTACGCCCGCGGACTGCGCTTTCGCGGCTGGGAACTTGTTTGATGGGCCAGGATTATCCGCGGCCGCCGGCTTCTCTTGGCATGCTGTACTGGACGCGGAGATGAGTTGTCCGATCGAGAAGGCGATTACTAGAAGCGGGCCATACAAAAATATCCTGCTAGTATTCATATTCCGCCCACGCAGCAGAAGACATTCGAGCTTCTGTGGCCGACGCCTGCGCGCGGGACAGGATGCCAGTTAACTGGCGCAGGGTCTTCCGTGCGGCAGGTATCGAAGGATCGAGAGTCCGCGGGAAGCCGTTCCACCACAAGAAGTGGGGCTACCCTAACACAATCGGGAATGACTTACTAGGCACTTGAAGCTCGCAGAGAATGTGAAGGACAAGGCCGCCGAGACTCCGCCTAGATGTGCTTCGCTTTGATTTCATTGAGGGGACCTCGTGCGTTCTCTTCGCTGGGGAGACTGATAAATTCTTTAGGTGGACTGGCGGGCGGGCGGGCGGGCGGGCGGGAAGGAAACACTTGCGGTTGAAGGGAAATCTAGAATAGGCTAACAGGACCGCAATTTGTTGTGTCTTCGGAAATCTCCCGAGTATGGAAAGAGTGGGGAGAAGATATCGGCGGGGTGACGGCTGATGGCAAACAATACAGGGTTTGCCGTGATTTGTCCGGGTGACAGGGTGGCATCTCGACAGGTGGCGCTGCAGCGGGGCGAAGACAGCTTGGGTTCCAAGACAGAAAAACTGAGGGAGAAGAATCATGCGTAATTGGTGTGCGGCAGTAGCGGTGAGCGCTCTTTTGGCTTTGCCTTTGTGCGCCCAGCAAACCAACGGGGACGCAGGCGATGGCGTGAGCGCAGCGGCGACGTCGGCGGTCGCAACAGCGGCGGAGAACATGCCTGCCAAGTTGACGGCGCCCGATATAACGCCCTCGGCGCGAAACCTCTTCGCGCTTCCGGAGGCTCCGCGGGCGAAGGCTTCGCCAGCGGGGACCAAATCAAGCGGCGACACCGCGCCTGGACAGATTGTGCCGCGCTTTGAAGTGGCAGGCATGTTCAATTACATGAACTTCAATCCGGCCGGAGGCTTCCCCTCGTTTAATAATTACGGCGGATCCGGGTCCTTCACGTGGAATCCCTCGAGATGGGTGGGTCTTACCGAAGAGCTCGGCGGATTGAGCTACAACCGGCAAATCAACGGAGGCTCGGCCCACGGGGGACTAACCACGTTTTTGATTGGTCCGCGCGTCAACTGGCGCAAGTTCGATCACTTCGTCCCCTTCGCGGAATTCCTGATCGGCGGCGCCCATGGCGGGCCCCCGTTGACGGGTGATGGCAGCGAGAATTCCTTCGCACTGGTGACTGGGGGAGGCGTGGACGTGGTGCTAACGAGAAACATCTCGTGGCGCTTCGCGGAAATCGACTATTTCAAAACCTATTTCTCGGGAGCCTCCCTCGGGCAGTATTACAGGCAGAACAACCTCCGATTGGGTTCGGGAATCGTGCTTCGTTTCGGCTTGCCCAACGAAGCGCCTCCACCGGCGCCGCATCAGTCGCCTGTTGCGGCCTGCTCGGCCAATCCCACCTCGATCTTCGCTGGCTCGGGAGATACTGTGGCCATCCATGTGAACGCCAGCAGCCCGGACGGTGAAACTCTCAGCTATAGCTACACGGCTACGGGAGGAAGTGTGGATGGCACCGGTCCCGACGTACGTTGGGTTTCCACCGGCGTCGGCGTGGGCACCTACACGGTGACCACGGCGGTCAACGACACCAAGGGCGGAACGGCGTCTTGCGCCACCGACATCAAGGTCGAGCAGCGGCCGAATCGTCCGCCGACGGCTACTTTGTCCGTCGAGCGCAGCCCCATCCTTCCCGGTGAGCACACCGGAGTCATCTGCACGGGCAGCGATCCCGACGGCGACCCGCTGACCTATAGCTATTCGGCTTCGGGCGGCCAGATCAGCGGCAACGGCTCGAACGCCACGTTCGATGCCACGGGGTTACAGCCCGGAACGTACACCGTGAAGTGCACGGTGGACGACGGACGCGGCGGGACCGGCGAAGCTACGGGCAGCGTCGAAGTCCAGGAACCTCCACAGGTCCATCAGCTGGAAGTCCGGCTGGCCCTGCACAGCATCTACTTCCCGACGGCGCAGCCCACAGTGGCGCGCCCCAACGGCGGTCTGCTGGCTAGCCAGGCGGAAACTCTCAGCACGCTCGCAACCGACTTCGAGCAATACCTGACCTACAAACCGGACGCCCATTTAATTTTGGGCGGTCATGCCGACATCCGTGGAGGCAAGGAGTACAACATGCTCCTCTCCCAGCGCCGCGTGGAACGCGCCAAGAACTACTTGATTGAAAAAGGCGTGCCCGCCGATCACATCGACGTCAAGGCGTACGGCGTGGACGAGAACATGAGCGACGATCAGGTCAAGCAGCTTCTGGAGCAGGATCCTGACTTGACGGCAGCGGAAAAACAGAAGTTCCTGAAAAACCTCGCGACCATCCGCTTGGCCAACAACCGGCGCGTGGACGTAACTCTCAGCACCACGGGTGAACAGTCCGTGCGGCGCTTCCCCTTCAATGCGCATGATGCGTTGACGCTGCTCAACCGAAGGGCGGAGGGCGAGGGAGCGGCGAGGAAGCCGGGAGCGAAGAAACCCGCGACGAAAAAACCCGCGGCCAAGGAGTAGCTAAGCAAACCACGAGCCAGGCGGCGGTTGCCGCTGCCGCAGGCTCGAGGACAAAAGGCGGCGCGCTTTATGTGGCGCGCCGAACAACGGAAACCAAACCGGGCTCACTGGGAATTTTCCCACTGAGCCCGGTTTCTTTTATTGGTGAGTCGCTGACGAGAAGGAGGAGTTTCGCTCGCGGTCTTTTGCTAGAGTTGCTCGCGCCAAGAACCAGAGCATTCAGCTTTGCGAGTGGTTGCTGCAGGTTGCAGTCTCTACGGGCCAATTTGCCGCCTCGTTTTCCCGTAAAGGGAACTTCCGCCGTACCATTTAGGCAAACACCTGAAAATAAATGATTTATTGGCGAACCGCAGCCTCGGACAGAAAAGATTGCGGCAAAGTAAATTCCCGAATCAGAACTAAGCAGGAAATGGTAGAATCACTAACTAATTGAGTTATGAATCACTCGCCTCCTTTTTCCGCAATTGGCACGGAGTGTGCAAATGAAACTCGTACGAGCCTTTGTGAGGTGACTGCCGATGAGTGAAGAAGCTGGAGTACAACGCGCCCCTATCCCGATCACCGTCCTCCTTGTCGAAGACGAAGAGAGCACGCGAAAGCTCTGCGCGGATGTGGCGGAATCCTGCGGGATGAAAGCCATGGTGGCCAGCACGGTCGAGGAGGCTCTCCGACGGCTGGAATCGTCCGCTGTGGACATAGTCGTCACGGATTTGATTCTGCCTCCCTCGAGCGGCCTCGATCTTCTGAAGCAGGTTCACGAAATGTATCCGCAAGTGGCCGTCGTGGTGTTGACGCAGTATGGAACGATCGATTCCGCCGTGGCCGCCACGCGCATGGGCGCGGTGGACTATGTGACTAAGCCGTTTCACATCGAGGACCTCCGCGCGCGGCTCGAGCGCGTCGCCCGCGACATGGATTTGGACCGGGAGAACCGCCTCTTGCGCGAACAACTGCGCTCGAAGCCCGGCTTCGGCGGGATGATCGGGGTTTCCGCGAAGATGCAGCGCGTATACAAAATGATCGAGAAAGTCAGCCAACATGAATATCCCGTATTGATTCTGGGCGAGAGTGGCACCGGTAAGGAACTGGTGGCGAAAAGCATTCATTACTCCGGGATCCGCAAGGAGCGGCCCTTCGCGCCGGTGGACTGCTCCTCGCTGGTGCCCACGCTGATCGAATCGGAGCTTTTCGGTTGCGTGAAAGGCGCTTTCACCGGCGCCATGCAAGCCAAGCGGGGCCTGCTCGAAGCCGCGCAAGGCGGGACGCTTTTCCTCGACGAAATCGGCGATATGCCCGTCGACCTGCAAGCCAAGCTTCTGCGCGCTTTGCAGGAACGGGAAGTGAAGCCAGTCGGCTCGACGGAGCGGAGGCACATCAACATCCGCATCATCGCCGCCACCAACCGCGACCTCGAATCCGCCATCCGCACGGGCGCCTTCCGGCAAGACCTTTATTTCCGGCTGAACGTGGTGCAGGTCAAACTCCCGCCGCTGCGCGAACGCAAAAGCGATATTCAGCTCCTGGTCACGGCGTTCCTCGAAAAATTTTCCGATCCGCACGGGGCTCCGCGAACGATTTCGGATGACGCCATGCGCCGCCTGATCGCTTACGACTGGCCCGGCAACGTGCGCGAACTGGAAAACGCCATCGAGCGCGCCGTAGCCATTGGCTCCGGCCCCATCGTTCACGTGGGCGACTTGCCTTCGAACTTGCATTATCCGAGCAGCGAGCGCGTTCCCGAAAAAGACGAACTGCTTCCCATGGAAGAGCTCGAGCGCCGCGCCATTCTGCGCACCCTCCGCGAGACTGGCGGAGACAAGCTGGCAGCCGCGCGCATGCTGGGCATCGGAAAAACCACGCTCTACCGCAAACTCAAGCAGTATCAGATGGAACACGCCGAGCCGTAGCACGCTCTTCCCCCTCGCCTGATTCAGCGCACGAAAAAGCGCCCCGTTATTCCGCGCGAGCGGTTCCATCAAACCGCGTGTTGGACTTCCTCGCATGCGATGCGCCCTCCAAGGTGCCCAAGCGGGCTTAGGTGCGACGGCGTTCCGTGGCCCACTCTGGGAAGGAGGGCTGCGGCAGTCTCGGCATGGGACTCGGCTATCGATTGGATCGTCTCTCTCTCCGCAACCCGCTGATTCCAGAGACATTACGCAGCGTCTCAGTTGGGCCTCTCAGTGCAAGTGCCTACCTTGGAGAAGGCACACGGTGCGAGGGGCAGCTACGCGGCTCCTTGCCCATGAACCAGTTCGAGGTACAAAGGGTGATGTGGTCCTGGCGAAAAAAGGAGGAGCAGCAACGTTCTTGGCAAGGCGCCGCGCGAGCCGCTCTCGCCGGCGCGCCGCGTGAAGATCTGATGCGCGAAGTAGTGCATGCGCTCGCCCGGGATGGTCATGCTGATCGTATCAGTGTCTGGCTGGAACAGGATGCCATGAGCGTTTCGGATGCGTCCGCGACGGCTTGTTTTCGCGGAATGGTTTGGGAAGCCCAAGGAGAGGAAACGCCCGCCGGGTGGGAGCGATTGTCGCTCGAGCCTCCTCTGCCACAGGAATTGCTCGCTTCCGGCCAAAGCGTTTACCAGGAACTCGACGATTCCCAAGGTCGGTCCCCGAACCGGGCATCCAGCTTGCCCATGATTGGCCCGTTGGTGGGCATGCGGCAAGCGCTCTGGACTCCCATTCAAGGAAAGAACCATCTGCGCGGGGTGCTCCTTACCGCGACACGAAGGAAACAGGCCGCCATGCCCCGGGAATCGACGGAATTGGCCGCCGCGGAGCTGGCCCTCGCTCTCGAACTGCAGCAGGAGCAGCGCTTGGCGCGCGAACGCCAGGCCGACGTGCGAGTTAGCAAACAAATTCTCGCCGCTCTCGGCAGCAGCGCTTCCGCGGACACCATTCTGTCGCAGCTCGCCGCGAGTTGTACCGAAAAATCCGCGAACGGCTCCGGCGCAGGCGCGTCCTTCGCGGCGATCGGGCACTTGCCGCAGCAAGCGTTGAACGCGACGACGGCTGCTGAGATGGAGTTCGCCTGGGAAAGTGGCGATACGGTTTGGACCGAGGCCGTCGAAAGGGAACCCCTTGCGAGCTTGTGGCGGTCAGCAATCGAAGCCAAACACGTGATGGGGGCGGAGCCTCCCGCGTCTTGGCTCAAAGAGGGATTGGCGCGCTTGGTCGCTATCCCCCTGATGGCGGCGGAACAGCCGCTGGGCGTGCTCGTCGCCGGCATCCCGCACCGAACATCATCTCTGGCCATGCTCGAGCGCCTCGAACTCCGCGCCGCGCTGGCTGTCGCCGCGCTCGAACGCAGAAAACAGCACGCGGAACAAATTAGGCGCGGCGCCCGCCGCAAAGCGCTTCTGGAGTCCAGCCCAGAGGCCACGGCTCTGCTCGACTCGCTGGGAAACATCGCCTGCTTCAATCGCAGCGCAAGAATCCTGCTGGAAGAAACGCCCGGCGAGCGCGCGCCGCAATCAGCACGAGAAGAAGCTCCGCAGCCATCCACGAATGAATCCGTCTGGTACGTTGGCGGCCGGCTTTCCAATCTTTTCTGCGCGCGGGAGCAGCAACGCATCGAAGGGTGGTGCAAGCGCGCCCTTGCAGTGGAACGGGATAGAGCCAACGAAATTCCGGATGTGCGCGAAGCAGAGCTGGTCAATGGAATTCCCGTGCGCCTCCACGCTCCGTTAGCCGTGGGGGACGGGCTGGTTGCGGTGGTCCTCGCTCCGGCCGCTTCTCACGAGGCCGCTCAGAAGCGGAACCGTTGCGAGGCGGAGCTGTACAACGTGCTGGAATGGGTCGAGGAAGGGATCCTGCTTTTCGGAGCCAACCACGGTCTGCGCGCCATGAACACGCGTTTTGCGCAAATCGCTGGCCTCTCTCCCGAGGAAGCCGCGGACTGCACCACGCTGGACGGCCTGATCGAGCGGCTGGCGAGCCGCGCGGCGGAGCCGGAAAAATTCGCCGCACGCTGGCGTGAGCTGGCCCGCGGCGCGGAAGGCGGGACGCGCGAAGAACTGCAGTTGTCCCGGCCCGTCCCGCGGGTGCTCGAGCGCTCAGTGCGTCCCGTGATGGACAGCGTCGGCCGCCGTCTCGGACGCGTCGAAATCTACCGCGACCTCACGGCGCAGCGCGTCTTTCAAGCCAAGCTGCTGCAAACCGAAAAGCTCGCCGCGCTCGGGCAAATGGTCACCGGCGTGGCCCATGAATTGAGCAATCCCCTCACCAGCATCCTCGGCTATTCACAGCGCCTCCTGGTGCGAAAAGACCTCGCCGGACGTTCGGAAGAAGCGCGCCAGATTTACGAGGAAGCGGAAAGAGCCAGCACCATCCTGCGGCAGCTTCTTTTGAGCGCCCGCGAGACCCGCCCGGAGCGCAAAAGAGTTTCTCTCAATCAAGTGGTCCTGCGCGCTATGGAACTGCAGCGCTTCGGTTCGGCCGCCGAAAAAATACGCCTCGAACTGGACCTCGACCCTGCGCTTCCTTTCGTCACGGGCGACCCCGGCCAGTTGCAGCAAGTGCTGATGAATTTGATCGGAAACGCGCGCCAAGCCATCGTGCAGGAAGGAAAAGCGGGAACCATCCGCTTGCGGACGGCGCGGAACGCGAACCACCGTATCCTTCTCGAGGTCATCGACGACGGCCCGGGCATTCCTCAAACGATTCTCGCTCGAATTTTCGATCCCTTCTTTACGACCAAGCCCGCAGGAGTAGGTACCGGCCTCGGACTTTCCATCGTGCTCAGCGTGGTGCGCGAGCCCGCCAGAGGGGGGCGTCGTTTTCTCCATCGAACTCCCCGCGGCTGCGGAGTCCTCGCCCAAGCTGGACGGGGGCTCCGCGGATGTAGCGCGGCGGCTTCTTCCGGTTGCTTACGGAGCCGCCGGGGCAAGGAGTCGTCCGCATGCCGTGCCGCGGTCCAGCCACCGCGGAACGCGCGTGCTGGTCGTCGAAGACGAGCCCACCGTGGCCCGCTTGATCGCCGACGTGCTCGAGGACGAAGGGCTGCAGGTCGATACGCTGCTCGACGGACGCGAAGCGCTTCGCCGCGCGGCGCGCGAAAACTACGACCTGGTTATTTGCGACATGAAAATGCCGGGGCTGGACGGCCAGCATTTCTACCAGTCGCTGGCGCGGTCGCGGAATCCATTGCAGGAACGCTTCTTGTTCGTAACGGGCGACGTACTGGCCCAGCAAACCCAGGAATTCCTCGAACGCAACCGGCTTCCTCACGTGGCTAAGCCGTTTCGCGTCGAGGAACTGACGGAAAAAGTTTATGGCCTGTTGGATGGCCAGCTCGCGCGCGGAGGGCGCGCCGCAGCCGCCAAGAAAGGCCATTGAGAAAGTCGAGAAATGGATGAGGACATGACACCTCGCGAATACACGATACTTCTGGTAAGCGATGACGCGGCTCTGCGCGCCACGGCACGCCATGAGCTCGAAACCGTCGATGTGCGCCGCCACGTGGCTTCGGTGAGCAGCGTGGACGCCGCGAGGCGCATCGTCGCGAATGCCGCGCCTGCCGTCATTTTACTGACGGAAGCGACAGTGACGCTCGGCCCTGGCGGTCTGAACGAGCGCGGGCAGCGCTTGGATGTGGACGTTTCTTCCCTGGCTAGTTATGCGCCGGTGGTGGTGATCGGAGACGCGCAACACCAGACGGAGCTTTCGGGGCTGGTGGCCGCGGGTGCCGCCGACTATGTGGTGCGCTCGGGCGAAAGCCTGAATGTGGCGCTTGGGTTGGTCGAACGGCGGCTGCGCAAGGCCCAAGGGGGCGCTCAGACATCGCCAAGCGCGGAAGCATCGCCCGATACGCCTCCAGCGAGCGCCTTGCTGGAAGTGGACCGCGAGGATTTCGGCGAGGTCTTGCGGCACGAATTGAACAATCCGCTGACCGGCATTTTGGGCAACGCGGAACTTTTGCTCTCCGAAATAAGACGGAAAAGCGATGGCCGCTTGCCGCAGGGCGCTCCCCAGCGCCTCGAAACGATTGCCGCGCTCGCCGTACGCTTGCGCGAATCGGTCCGCCGCCTGAGCACGGAATGGGAAGAGCGCCACCATGCCGTGCTTTCGCCCTAGCCTGCGCGCGATGCCTTAACCCCCGGAAAAACTCGCGCCCTCACGGCGCGGGAGACAGAGAACGCTCGAAAAAAAGTTGCGTTTCGAGAGCGAGCTGCCGGCGGGACGCGGGATCGCGGAACATGTGATCCGTGTCGAGCCGCACAAATTCCACGCTTGCGCCGGCTGCCGTGAGCTTGTCATAGAGCGCCTGAGCTTGTGCGATGGGGACCATCTCGTCGCGCGTGCCGTGGATGATGAGGAAAGGCGCGTCGGATTTCGATACATGATCGACAGGCGAGGCTTCGCGCCAAATCTCGGGATGAGCCGAATAGTCGGCGCCGAAAAAGCTCGAAAGAAATTTGTTTTCCTCCTTGTCCTGAGGAGTGGGGATGAATTCGGTGGGGCCGCTGGTATCGACGACGGCCTGCACTTTGCTCGAATACTTGGAGAGCGCTGGATCGGAATTATCGCGCGTGTCGAGCATCCCGAGAAGCGCGGCAAGCTGGGCGCCCGCGGAGTGGCCGTAGGCGCCGATGTGATCCGGCGCAACGTTGTATTTGGCGGCATTGGCGCGGAGCCAGCGGACAGAGCGCTGCACGTCGTCGAGTTGCGCGGGCCAGCGATTCACCCCGTTGTGAAAGAGACGGTAGTCCACCGTAACAGCCACGAAACCGGAGCGCGCGAGGAACTGCGCGAGCGGGCGCATGGTGGATTTGTCAAAGCTGGTCCAGCCGCCGCCGTGGATAAGGATGACGGCGGGGCGGGGATGATCGCTGTTGCCGGAGGGCTCGAAAATGTCGAGGAAGAGCGTTTCGCCATTGACGACGCCATAGGGAACGTTTTCGTAAACGGGGCCGGCTGTGGACTGGGGATTTGCAGTGGATGGGGAAGGAGCCGCCGGCGCCGTTTGTTCTGCGTGCAGCGGAAAGCTTGCGGCCGCGACCGCAACGAGACCTAGAACACACAGGATTCTTCTCATGATGAAAATTATAATGCTACGCCCTGGGTAAAAAACAACCCTGGAAATCCTGGCGGGGCAATGCGTTTGCCGGGCGAACGCTGGCCTGCCGGTTCAGCGTCCGCCGCCCTCACGTTTCCTCCGTCATTTTCAAGCGCAACCCGCTCTTTTCAACCCGCCGGACTCCTGCTAGGCTTACCCCCAACGCGGCGGACGTTTTCCGTCCCCGCACCGTATGGGCGAAACACCAGTACGCCAAAGAGTGAACGAACTCTTCCCCGAATTGCTCGAGGGGCTGCGCCTGCTCGAGGGCCGTTTCCCGGCCAATGAGATTGCCGCGCGCGTGGTGCATGCCGCGATGCTTCAGCCCGGTGTTGTAGGAGCCAGGCTTTGGCGCGCCGACCGCGGCGAGGCAGAAATCTGGGCCGAAGCAGGAACGCTTCCCGCGTCGGCTGCTGCCGGAACCAAGCCAGGATTGCCAAGCGACACGAGCAAGGACCCGTCCATCTGGGCGGGAGCGCTCGGCAGCGACGATTTTCGCGTCCGGGTTTTGGAGGTTCGCGGGACGGGGCCGCTCGAGGAAAGAGTGCGCAGCCAGATGGATCTTCTGGCGCGTTTTTCGGCGGTGGTGCTGGCCCTTGCGGAACGCCGGGGAGCGATGAAAGAGCTCTCGAGCATTGTGGAAGCCACCAAGAAGCTGAACTCGACGCTCGATCTCGGCGAGCTCATCAGCATCATTTTGCAGATTGCCACACGGCAAACGGGAGCGGAGCGCGGCACGGTTTTTCTCGTCGATCGCGAGCGCAACGAAATCTGGTCGCTGGTGGGGCTGGGGCTCGAGCAGCAGGTCATCCGGCTGCCCGCGGAGCGCGGCATCGCCGGATGGGTGGCGCGCGAAGGCTCGGCCGTGCGTCTGGAAAACGCGTACGACGATCCTCGTTTCGAGCCGGATATCGACCGCAAACTGGGATTCCGGACCCGGCAGTTACTTTGTCTCCCGATCCGGAACGAAGGTGGCGCAATCATCGGGGTGCTGCAATTGCTGAACAAGCAGGAAGGGTTCAGCGACGAGGATGAAGCGTTTCTCGACGCGCTCTCAGCGCACGTCGCGCTGGCGCTTGAAAAGGCGCAGCTGCACCGCGAGCGCGTCGAAAAAGAAAAGATGGAGCGCGACCTGGCGCTGGCGAGGGAGATTCAAGCGGGTTTCTTGCCGGATGCTCCGCCGGTGTTTCCCGGAATCGAAATCGCCGTTTCGCATCGCGCTTCGCAAATGGTCGGCGGCGATTACTACGATTTTCTTCCCGTGCAAGCGGAGGGAGGAGAGGCGCTGCTGCTCGTGGTGGCGGACGTCGAGGGCAAGGGCGCGGCTTCGGCGCTGGTGATGGCCAACGTGCAGGCGACTTTGCACGCGCTGGCGGATCACGTCGAGCCACTTGAAAAATTGCCGGCTACCATCAACCAAAAACTCTTGACGGGCGCGCGGGCTTCGATGGCGCAGGGGCGTCCCACGAAATACTTGAGCATGTTCCTCGCGCTTGTGGAAGCTGGAGGGCGCAGCTTGCGGTATGTGAATGCGGGGCACGTGCCGCCGGCGGTGATCCGCACTGACGGCAGCGTCGAGTGGCTCGAAGCGGGCGGCATGATCGTAGGGCTTCTGCCGGACATCCAGTTCGAGTGCGGGGCCGTGGCGCTCGGCCCGGGAGATCTTTTGGTGGCTTGCACCGATGGCATCACCGAAGCCATGGACTCGGCTGGTACGGAATTTGGACGGCCGCAGCTGGCGGAACTCGTTACGCGGCTGCGCGCCGAAAGTCCCGAAAAGATCATGCGCGGGGTTCTTGGGGAAGTGGAGACGCACTCGCGGAACGGCATGTACGAAGACGACCGCATATTGATGGTGATGAAGGCCAACTGAGCCGCGACTGTGTTTTTTCTCTTTCTCGGGCTTTCTGCTTTCCCTCGTTGATTTTCCTCTCTGTGTCTTCGGTGTACTTCGTGCTCTCCGTGTAATTCCTCTTCTTGACCTTTCTTATGAGCCGGTGGACGAGTAGCGGCGCAGGCCCATGCGCCAGGCGATGACGGCGATGGAGAACGTCGCCGCGGCAACGAGAGGGACGAGCGCGGCATAGATGCGGAATTCAGGGCGGCCGAGTAGATGCGACGCGGGATAGAACGTGGCAAAGCCGAAGGGAATAATCCAGCTTAGAAGAAATTGGATATAGCCGGAATAAATGGAAAGCGGATAACGGCCGAAAGCGAGAAGGTTCCAGAAGGGCGGATGGATGCCGATGCGATCCTCGAACCAGAAGGAAAATGTAGAAAGAAAGAGAAACACGGAGAGATAGATGACGCCGCCGCAGAAGGCGAAGAACGCGAGAAGAAGAACGTCGAGTATATGCCAGTGATAGTGAAGGCGGCGCGAAGCCCAAATCACCACGGCCAGGCCGATGACGACTTCCTGCAAGGCTTCGATGCGGAAAGTGTCAAAGATGACCTGGAAGAGGGAAGAGAGCGGGCGGAGGAGAACGCGGTCGAATTTCCCTTCCATGATGTAAGTGGCGCCGAATTCATAGAGATTTAGAGAGAAGACATTGAAAAGGCCGAAAGGGATAAGCGAGAACCCGTAGAGGAAGACGACCTCTTCCATGCGCCAGTTGGAAAGGGATGGAATGCGAGCGAAAAGAACGAGGACGAAGGCGAGCGAAAAAACCGTGGCTGCGGCGGAAGTGGCCGCGGAGATGAAAAAGTCGCCGCGATAGCCCACGCGGACCTTCGCGTATTGCGCGAAATAGGAGCCGAGCAACCAGGCGTGCCGTTTGAAATCGACCAGTGCGTCTTTCATTTAATTGCCTTCAATGAACCAGCGTCGCTCGCGCACCACGAACTAGCCTCCGTGGATAGTGATTTTTCGCGTGGCGCGCGTCCACCAGAGATGGCCGAGCAGAATCAGCGCGACCACCCAGAAATATTCCACCGCCAAAATACGCAGCGTTTGGAAGAGCGTGAGACGCCCGAGATAAATTTGCAACGGGGTGTAGGCGATATGCTCGAAGGGAAGCCACGACGAAATGATCTGGAGTGGGCGCGGAAAGAAATTCAACGGGATGAGCAGGCCGCTTAAGAGTTCGATGAGCCAGAATTTCGCGCGAATCAGAGCGAGGATGGACGTGAGGGGGATCGCGCAAGTGCCGATGATGAAATTGAGCGCGCCCATGATGAAAAAGCTGCCGACGGCGGCGATCAGGAAAAACACGAAATTCAGTTTCGAGGCTGGGGGCAGCACGGGGAAGAGCAGAGCGATCACGATAGCTGTGGGCGCGGTGAGGAGAATCAAGCGGAAGGCGGATTCGCCCATGGCACGGGCTAGCCACATCCACTGCACGGAAACGGGCTTGATGAAATCCATCGCGATCTTGCCATCGATCACTTCGTAGGCCATTTCCTGGTCGATGGTGTTCCAGTAGAACGAGCGGAGAATCCAGCCGACGCTAACGTACGTGAGAATCTGCGGCAGCGAAAATCCGGCGATAGGACCGGCGGCGTTGGCGAAGACGGCCCGCCAGATAAAGTAGTAGACGGTGACGTTGATGAGATAGGTGATGATGCCGGTGTAGTAGCGCAGGCGGAACGCGAGAATATTGACGAAGCCGATGCGGATGAATTCACGATAAATCTTCAGGCTTGCAAGCAACGAAGGCTTACGAACGGTCAACGGAAATGTTTGCGCGGCGGACATGGTCTTACTTTTGCGAGCGCTTATCTACCGGCTCACCGGCGAGCTATTTTTCTCCTCGGGTTGGCAGGAAGGCATTTCGGCTTCGCCGGAATAGATGCGCTTGATGATTTCTTCGATGGGCTCGTCTTCGATGACGAAGTCGCGAACATCGACGGCGGCGAGAATCTGGCGAATCAAATCGCTCGAAGAGACGCGAGCGCGGTCAAAGCGCAAGCGGCAAGTCATTTCATCGAGGCGCTCGAGATGCAGCACAGGAGCATCTCCTCCGTTCGGGGCAATCGCGGGGAGGTTTTTCTCGAACGCGGCCAGGCGCGCGCTTTGGTCGCCGTCGCGCAAGATGAATTTGATTTGCTTGGTGCGGAGGAATTGCTCTTTCAGGCGGGAAAGCGGGCCATCGTAGAGCACCGTGCCGCGGTCGATAATCATGATGCGTCGACAGAGCTCTTCGATGTCGTCGAGATCGTGGGTAGTGAGGAGGACCGTGGTCTTGTAGCGTTCGTTGATGGCGCGGAGAAACTGGCGAATGGAATCCTTGGCGACGACGTCGAGGCCGATGGTGGGCTCATCGAGGAAAAGAATGGGCGGATTGTGAAGCAGCGCGGCGGCGAGATCGCAGCGCATGCGCTGGCCGAGAGAAAGTTTGCGCACGGGGACGTCGAGCAGTTCGGTGAGGCCGAGGACTTGATTGAAGAGCTCCATGCGCTCGTCGAAGTCGCGCTGCGAAACATCATAGATGCGGCGCAACAGTTTGAAGGATTCGATAGCGGCGATGTCCCACCAAAGCTGGGTGCGCTGGCCGAAGACCACGCCGATGGTTTTTACGTACGCGGCGCGCTGGCGCCACGGGACGAAGCCGTTCGAGAGGATTTCGCCCGAGGTTGGCACCAGAATGCCGGTGAGCATTTTAATCGTGGTGGATTTGCCGGCGCCGTTTGGGCCGATGTAGCCCACCATTTCGCCACGGCCGATTTCAAAGTGAATATTTTCGACGGCTTTAACGGATTCGTATTCGCGATGAAAAAGATTCGCCAGGCCGCCGAGGATGCCTTCACGTCTGCGGAAACTGCGATAGTGCTTCGAGAGAGCGTGGACCGAGATGAGGGGAGCGTCCGGCATGAAGGAGCGATTTTAGCACGCGTGAGAGAAAAGACCGGCGCTACACCTCTTTGGGCGCGATTGTCTCGGATCGACAACCTCAAATTTACAGATTGCCGCGCGACGCGTCGAAATGGCGGCAAAAAACCAGCGCAGACAAGATTGTCTGTGCTACTGGCTATTGGACGGGCTTGGACTGGGCAACGTTAGCGACGAACGCGAGGACGCGGCGCTCGAACTCGGCCGGCTGGAAGCTGATCGCGGCGGTGTGGAACGCGCCGGGAACTTCCCAGAATTGTTTGGGGCCGCGAGCCGCGGCGTAGATGAGGCGCGTGTGGCGGCAGGGAAGGGCCTCGTCCTTTTCGTCACAGATGAGGAGGACGGGGAAAGCGCGGGCGGCTACGGCTTTTTCGGGCGAGATTTCGGCAAGAGGGATGCCGGTGAGTTTTTCTCCGCGATAGAGGAGCATCCAGCTAAAGGGCCTGAAAAGCGTCATGCCGAGCAAGGGAGAACGACGAAGACCCGCGTAATCGAAAGAGGCTTCGCGCAAGTTGGCGAAGGAGGCTTCGGCCACCACGCCCTCGATGCGTGGATCAACGGCGGCGGATTGCAGGGCGATACCTGCGCCCATGGATTCGCCGAGAGCGAAAATGTGCAGTGGAGTACCGGGCCGAGGTTCAGAAGTAGGGAGCAGCTTTTTCCAACGCGCTTCGGTGATGTGCGCGGCCCGCCATTTTGCGGATTTCAATCTATCGTCGGTGTAGCGGGCCACTTCGGTGAGAATCAGCGCGTCGATGATGGCTTTGGTGTCGTGCCGCTCAAGCCAGCCGTAGGTGGCGATGGGACCTTCGCTGGCGCCGTGGGCGCGGGAGTCCATCATGACGACACTGTAGCCGGCACGAAGAAGAAATTCGGATTGGCTGATCACGCCGATGCGGTTATCGGCGACGCCGTGAAAGAGGAGAACCCAACTGCCGTTGGGATGCTCGGGGCGGACCTTCCAACCGCGAAGGAGCACGCCGTCAGGAGCGCGGACGTTAAAGTCCTCCCTGTGACCGTCGGAGTAGGCGAAGGAAGCGTCGGCTTCACGGATGAGGTCAGGAGTGAGCTGTCGGCGAATAGGGTGGAGGAAGCTCGGGGCGACAAGCCAGCCTGCGACGCCGGCCAGGAGCGGCGGAAAGAAAAGAAGGATCAGCAGGATACGGATTAGGCGGCGGTGAAAGAAGCTGGGCATGGACTTCATCAGTATACGGAAATTGAATGGGCCAGGTTCGGACGCCCTCGGGGAAGAGTGTCAAGGATGCTCTCGGTCTGTTGCGCGAGCAATCCGCCCGCTCTGTACTTCGGTCCGTTCACCAGTCCGCAGGCCCCCGTGCGTCCGATTCCAACGCCGGCCTTTTGCGCGAAGGCTGCCGCGCGCATGCGCAAAACTTATCTCCTGCCGCCATTCACCCGCTTTGCTATGATGAGCGCAATGAATCCCATTGAAGTTCTGGGGCTCGCTCTCGGTGCCGGATTTTCCTCTGGCTTAAATCTATACGCGACCGTCGCGACGCTGGGACTTCTCGAGCGTTTCGGAGTCATTCATCTTCCACCGCCCCTCCACGCGCTCTCTCACCCTGTCGTGCTCGTTCTCGCCATCGTTCTGTACTTCGTCGAGTTTTTCGCGGACAAGATTCCCTACGTCGACACTGCTTGGGATGCGATCCACACCTTCATTCGCCCGCCGGCTGCCGCGCTGCTTGCTTATGGCGCGTCGGTCGCTGCTCCTGCAGAGTGGCGCTGGGCCGCCGCGCTCCTCGCCGGTGGCGTCGCGCTCACCTCACACGGCACGAAAGCGAGCGCTCGCGCCGCAGTGAACACCGTGCCGGAGCCTTTCAGTAATTGGGCTTTGAGTTTCGGAGAAGACGTTTTGGCGGTGTGGCTCACTTGGATGGCCACCGTGCATCCCTTGGCAACCGCGATTATCGTGACAGCGCTCCTGGCGCTCTCCGTATTTCTGCTGTTTCATCTCTTTCGGTTTGCGCGCCGTGCGCTCCAACGTTTATTCGCGCATTGAGTCACCGGCTATTTCAAATACGTCGCCAGCCAATCCAAAAACGTCTTGTACCAAAACCGGCTGTTTTGTGGCTTCAGCACCCAATGGCCCTCATCTGGAAAAATCACGAGCTTTGACGGCACGCCTTGCCGTTGCAAAGTGTTGAAGAATTCCAAAGACTGGGTGTAGGGCACGCGAAAATCCAGTTCGCCGTCGATTGCCAGCGTCGGGGTTTTGAATTTCCCCAGCTCCGCCGCGTACGTTGCCGGCGCCCACTTGTGATAGCTCTCCGGATTTGTCCACGGCGTGCCTTCCATGTCGTGCTCTTCAAACCACAGCTCCTCCGTTGCGTACATCGAATCCAAATCGTAAACGCCTGCGTGGCTGATGATGGCTTTGAAACGACCCGTGTGCGTTGCAATCCAGTCCGCCAGATAACCGCCGTACGATCCGCCCGCGGCGGCCATGCGCGAGCCATCCGTATACGGATATTTCTTCAGCACATAGTCCACCCCGTCCATCACGTCCTGGTACGCTCTGCCGCCCCAGTCGCCGGTAATCTCCTCCGTGAATTTTTGCCCGTAGCCCGTCGAGCCTCGCCGGTTAATCATCAGCGTCACGTATCCCGGCGCGGAAAATACTTGCGCGTTCCATCGGTAGCCCCATGCGTTTGACCACATCGTCTGCGGCCCGCCGTGCAAGAGCACCAGCAGCGGATATTTCTTAGACGCGTCAAAATCAGGCGGCCGGATCAACATGGCCTGTACGCGCGTTCCGCCTGCTCCCTCGAACCAAACGTTTCCGGCTCGTTCATTTTCAGTGAAGCCAGGATGGCATCGTTCTGATGCGTCAGCTGTCTTACGCCGCTTCCGTCGCTCTGCGCCGTAAAGATTTCTGCGGGCATCGTCAGGCTCGTGCGCTCGAACACCAGAGTCTTACCATCGCTGCTCAGCGAGATTTCCGAGTTGTAGCTATCTGCGATAAGTTTCTTCGGCTCAGCCTCCGCGTGTGCGGCCATCTCGTAAATTGGCATCAGCGTTTCCTCTTCCGCCGTGAAATAAATCATCTTGCTGTCACCTGACCAGAGCAACTCGTCCGCGCTGCGATCGAAACCTGCGGTCAAATCCTCGATCTTTTCCACGGCCCTGTCGTACAGCATGACCCGCCAGCGGTCAGACTCGTACTTCGGTGTTAGCTGCGCGTGATACGCGATGTACTTGCCGTCCGGCGAATAAACCGGCTCGCCGTCAAAGCCCGCCTGTGTCGTAATACGTTTTGGTTCGCCGCCTGCCACCGGCACGACAAACAAATCCCCGTTCGTGCTGATGGCTTCCACGGGATCGGCCACTGCCGTAAAACAGATTTCTTTCGAGTCTGGCGAAAAATTCAGGTCCCCGGGCCCACCGCGTTCATCAGGCGGCACGTCATAATTCGCTCCCGCAGTTAAATCGCGCGGAGTCCCGCTGCCATCGGCTGGAACCACAAACAGATGGCTCCTCTTGCCGTCGTTCCAATGCGTCCAGTGCCGGTAAAGAAGATGCTCCGCGACATGGGCCTTCACCTTGTTTTTTTCTTTCTCCGCGTCTCGCGCGCTATTGCAAGCATCGTCTTTGCAGTCTGGATACACCTCGGAAGTGAACGCAATGGTCTTCCCATCCGGCGACCATTTCACGATGTCCGCGCCCGTCGAAAGATGCGTGAATTGCTGCGCCTCTCCTCCTTCCATCGAGAGCATGTAAACCTGGGAATCGCCACTCCGCGAAGAAAGAAATGCAATCGTTTTTCCATCCGGCGACCAAACCGGTGAGGAATCGTGCCCGCTCTGCGTCAGTTGCGCGGACGCGCCGCTCGTGGTGGACACAATCCAGATATTGTTTGCGTTGCGATTCGCATCGAGATCGGGCGTCGTCACCGTATACGCCACCCATTTGCCATCGGGCGACACTTGCGCTTCTCCCACGCGATGCATCTCGATCAGATTGTTAAACGTGATCGCGTGCTTCGCCGCTTCTTGCGCTCGCGCGCCTGGCAGTCCAGCCAACAACATCGCAACGAAAAAACTTACTCGCACACTGGCCCATTTCATCGGATGACCTCCCCATGTTGCATGGTGGATTCTATTTTCCCGCGCGAAACTCAGGATAATGTCACGATTCCGGCGCGATTCCAAGTACGTGGCTCCGCGCCCAGATCTTCCGCGGACTCAGCCCAGCCGCCCCGCTCAATAGGTCGCTGCGGTCACCGCCGGCGCTTTCATCTTTGCAATTTCGCCAAGAAGATCTGGCTTGCCGTCGATTCGCTCCAGATGCGGGTAGCGGTCGCCGCCGTGATAGTCGACGCGGTAGTTGCGAAAGAAATCTTCATTCTCGATCAGCAACTCAATCGGTTCGTTTCCATCCTTGGCCTGTTCGATCGCCGCGTGCAATTCGTCGGGGCCCCACCTTCGTCCATTCACCGCGATTAGCTTCATTCCCGGCGCGATTCCCGCTTGCGCTGCAGGCGAGCCGGGAATCACGTCGATCACTTCATCGCCGCCATCCCCGCCGGAATCGCGCACCAGAAATCCCAGCGAGAACTGCACGTCCGTCAAATGCTGTGCCGCTTCGCCCGCCGCCCGGCTATCATTAGCTGTGTCGTTATAAACCAGCTTCCATCCGCTGTTCTCCAGTCCGCCCAGCGGCGCTCCCGGCCCGTGAGTATTCAACCGTTCCGTGAAGAATGTCAGCCAATCGTAGGGCGCGACTTCTTTCATGGCGGCAACGATATCCTCAAACGTATACGGAATCATGATCGGCCCCGTATTTTCTCCGCCCTCGAACTTCCTGCAAAAATCGTCCAGCGATTTTTTCCCTTTCGTTTCTTGTCGGATAACCGTGTCCGCCTCCAGCCAGATCAGCGTGCCCTCGTCGTAATAGTCCGTATCGCGCCGCCATGTCTTGTACTCATCAGGTGATCCGTACAACAACTGTGCCGAAATCGCGGTGTCTTCCAAATTTCGCCACGTTCGCCCCTTCCTCTCATCCAAATACGCCGCCAACCACGCCAGATCTTCCCGCAATCTCTCCGGGCTCCAGCTTCCAATTCGCGCCGACAACATCGTCCCGTAGTATTGCGTCATCCCTTCGTACACCCATAGCAAATCGCCTTTCATCGGCTCCTGATAATTCGGAGTTGCTAGCCCCGCCGGCCTGCGATATTTCCCGTTCCAGGAGTGCGTGAACTCGTGCGGCAAAAGATCCGTCATTGCGTCTTGTATATTTGGATCCAGATAGGTTCGCCCCGGCACTCGGTCGTCGCTCGACTCATGATGCTCGACGCCGTCCGTCTCCACGTTGTCGCTGATGGTCAGTAAAAAATCGTAATGCCGGTAATGACGCGCTCCAAAGATCGCCCCCGTCTCCGCCACCAATTGTCGCCATTGCTGCACTGTTTCAGGAGGGATTTCCAGCCCCATGTTGGTTTCCGCCGCGACGTCGAGGTGGTGCGCGGGCGTTTGTCCGGGAGACAAGTCGATCACTCGCATATGCGCGCCCGTCAGAACCGGCGAATCCACTACCGTCGTCAAGCTTGCCGGCTGAAACTCGATCGTCTCGCCGCTCGCGTTCGCCACGGGCAACGCGGTTGCGTATTTCCATCCCGCGGGCACCTGCAAACTGGCGGTGTACGTCAAATCATCGCTCCTCGCTCCTTTCGGATACAGAAGTACGGTGTACCAGTTCAAAAGAGCCAGTTGCGCCGTCGCCGACGGATTTTCTCTTCCCACGCTCGCGCCCGATGGCGAAACGTAATCCAGCGAAACATCGAGTTCGCTTACGCCCGCTGGTATTTCGCAGTGGAACGCGTACATATCCACGTCGTCGCGCCGCCATGAGATCTCTTTTCCGCCGGCTCGAAAGATCAGTCCCGTCAGATCGACAATCGGCCCCACCGGCGAGTGCTCGCCGGGAATCCATTTCGGATACACCAGCGTCAACGGCCCCGCTGTTACCGGAAACTCCAGCTTCGCGTGGAAAATATGTTTCGGCGCTTCGCGCAAGTCCACGCTTAGCCGAACCGGAATCGGCTCCTCCTTTGCAATCACCGCCGCCGCGGGGCAAAGCACCGGAACAATCATGAGAAGAATCCAGCTAAAAGTGCGCCTATGCATGAATCAGTTCTCCCTTAAAAAATCGGCGTAAGCCTAGCCTAATTGTTGCATGCGTGCGCAGCTTCGAAAAATCTTTGTGCCCTCGCTCTAGCTTTTTAGGTATTTCAAGCGCGCCGCTCGAGTCTGCTACAATCGCTCGCCGAGCCAGCATGTCCACTGATTCCGCCCTCTTTCCGCGCAGATTCCATAAGTATTTTCCCGTTGCTGTCCGCGGCCAGGGTTCGTGGCTTTTTTCCGCGGATGGCCGCAAGTTCCTCGATGCAGCCGGCTCCGCCGCCGTAATCAATATCGGCCACGGCGTTCCCGAAATCGGCCGCGCCATGGTCGAGCAAGCCTCACGACTCTCTTTCGCGCATACCACGCAATTCCGTTCCGCCCCGGCGGAGAAGCTAGCTGCCCGGCTCCTCGCGCTCGCTCCGCCAAATTTTCAAAAGGGCGGCCGCGTTTATTTCACCTCTGGCGGCTCCGAAGCCACGGAAACCGCCATCAAGCTCGTCCGCCAATATCATCTTGAAAAAGGACAGCCCGCTCGCTATCGCATCCTTTCTCGCCGCCAGAGCTATCACGGCAGCACGCTCGGCGCCATGACCATTAGCGGCAATGTGGCTCGTCGCGCGCCTTATCAACCTCTGCTTGCCGAATGGGGCCACATTGCTCCTTGCTTTTGCTATCACTGCCCCTTCGAAAAAACATTCCCACAGTGCCATCTCGCTTGCGCCGATGATTTGGATTCTTTTCTCACCGCGAAGGACGCTGCCTCCGCCGCCGCGTTCATTTTCGAACCAGTTGTCGGCGCAACTCTCGCCGCCGCCGTGCCGCCGGAAGGCTACGCCGCTCGCATCGCCGAAATTTGCCGCAAGCGCGGCATCCTTATCATCGCGGACGAAGTGATGACCGGCGTCGGGCGTACCGGCAAGCCTTTCGCCGTCCAGCATTGGCAAATCGAGCCCGACCTCATTCTCACAGGGAAGGGAATTGCCAGCGGCTACGCTCCGCTCGGTGCCGTGCTTGTCGCCCCCAATGTTGTCGAAGCTTTCGAAAAAGGCTCCGGCGCGTTCCAGCATGGTTTTACTTACCAAGCGCATCCCGTCGCCACCGCCGCAGGCAACGCCGTTCTCGATTATCTTGAGTCCCACCATCTCTTCGGGCGCGTCGCTCCCGCATCCGCGGCGCTCCGCGGCGCGCTCGCCTCTCTGCAATTCCATCCTCATGTCGGCGACATCCGCGGACTCGGCCTTCTCCTCGGCATCGAATTTGTCCGTGATAAATCCACGCGCGCGCCTTTCGATCCCCGCGAAGCTATTGCCGAAAAAATTCGTGCCGCCTCGATGGAGCAAGGTGTTCTAACCTATCCGACTCAGGGTTGCGTCGATGGAGTTCGCGGCGATCATATTCTGCTCGCGCCGCCCTTCATCCTCGCTCCTGAAGAGTCGGCGCTCGTAGCCGCGGCTCTGAAGTCAGCGCTCGCGAAAGTGTTTCCCGATTAACTTTTCGCTGCTTCTGTCGTTTTTAGCGTAGTCTGTTGCTTCATTCCGCAAAGGAGCGAAATCGTCTATGCGCCAATTTCCCTTCAAACTCGCATTCCTGTTCTGCGCAAGCCTTCTCACCTCATCTTTTCTTTCCGCACAGGACAATCCCCCCGCAAAGCCCCGCGCCCGCGATCTCGGCGTTCCTTTCGACGGCACTCCCGGCCCATTCAACGCCATCACCGACGTTTCGGGCGTCACCGTCGGCGACACCACTCTCATCTCCGGGGAAGGTAAACTCCAAATCGGCCAAGGCCCAGTGCGCACGGGAGTCACCGCCGTTCTTCCTCGCGGCAAAAACTCGATGTCCGATGCCGTTTTCGCGGGCTGGTGGTCGCTGAATGGCAACGGCGAAATGACCGGCACGACTTGGGTCGAAGAATCGGGTTTTCTTGAAGGCCCCGTCATGATCACCAACACGCATAGCGTCGGCGTCGTCCGCGACGCCGTCATCCAGTGGCGCGTCAATCATGGCCAGCCCGATCCCACCGGCTATTGGTGGTCGCTTCCGGTCGTCGCCGAAACCTGGGATGGCTGGCTCAACGACATCAATGGTTTTCACGTCAAGCCCGAGGACGCGTTTCACGCCATCGACTCGGCACACGGCGGTCCCGTCGACGAAGGTAACGTCGGCGGCGGCACGGGAATGGTCTGCAATGAATTCAAAGGCGGCATTGGCACCTCATCGCGCCGCCTGGAACTCAAAGGCGCCACCTATACCATCGGCGTTCTGGTCCAATGCAATTACGGCCGCCGCCCAAATCTCCGCATCGCTGGCGTCCCCGTGGGCCTCGAAATTCCTGAAGATCCCGCCTATGCTTCCGCTTCTTTCGGCGCAGCCGAGCGCGGCTCCATCATCGTCGTCGTCGCTACCGACGTTCCCCTCCTCCCCCAGCAGCTCAAGCGCTTCGCCCGCCGCGTCTCTCTCGGTCTTGGCCGCGACGGCAGCACCTCCGGCAACGGCTCCGGCGACATCTTCATCGCCTTCTCCACCGCCAACCCCGGTGTCGAGGGCGCCGATCACGCTGTCTCTCTCCAAATGCTCCCCAACGACCTGCTCGACCCCATCTTCACCGCCACAGTCCAAGCCACCGAGGAAGCGGTCGTCAACGCCATGGTCGCCGCCCAAACCATGACCGGCATCGACAACCACAAAGTCATCGCCCTCCCCCACGACAAGCTCCGCGAAGTCCTAAAAAAATACAACCGCCTCCAACCAATCATTCGTTGAACAAACTAGCGGCCTCGATAAAGATTCCGGGTCACCGCCAGATAAACGAAGGTCAGCATCCCATCGCCCCTCGGAACTTTTCCACTGCAGATTCGAATTGCATTGCAGTAAACTATTGAAAGGTAGGTGACGCCCATGCTAACATTGCTAATGTTCTTCAGTTGTCTATCTCGCCGCGCCGCTTCCTATCCTCCAGAAGTCCAAAACGCGCCCACTCTTCGTCTCGAATCTAGCCTTTCAGTCCCCCAAAATCCGCGTCTACCCGCGTCCCATAAATCTCCCCGTAACTCCCTTGGAAGCAACACTTGTGAATCCGCATGAAAACAAACGACGTTAACCTCCTCTAGAATGAGCGTTTACGAAAAACCCCAAGGGGGAGGCCAGTTATCGTTAACCACCCGTTCAGCCTTACCCTCCCACAAAAACGACCGATATCCGCCGGACTTCCTTATTAACCCCTTTAGAATCACATTCTTTGCACACCCCCTCCACCTAAACCGCATAGAATCAAATTCTTACAAAAACCGTAGGGGGAGGGGGCAACAAGTTGAACCATATTTCCCAAGTCGGGAAACGCAGCGAAAGCCAATTCCGTCTACTCGCTACTCCCTGTTCACTACTCACTCTCTCAAATTAGCGGAATCGCCGTCTTCCTCGCAGGATTGAAAAACGGCAGCGCCACGACTTTGGCCGAAACCGTATGCCGCACCGCATCGACGGTCATCTCAATATGCAACGTCGCTCCCAGCGACGATTGCTCGCGGTTCACGCATGCCAGTGCGATCATCTTCTTCAACGTCGGCGACCACGTCGTCGAAGTAGCCTTCCCCACTTGTCTCCCGCCGTGATAAACAGGCACAGCCACTCGCGACGCCACGCTCGGAACTTGTGGCGCCATCCCCACTTTGTCATACAGCGCCTCCACTTCGTTCCAATTGATCTCCAGGCCAACAAGCCGCCGCGCCGCGTCGCCTTTCTTTCTTTCCCGCGCCAGCGCCTCGCGTCCCACAAAATTCTCTTTCTTCAAGTCCACCAATTTCGCCAGCCCGATCTCCGCGGGCGAATAGCGTTGCGCGTCGATCAGCGCCTTCTTGCTCGAAGTGTAATCCACCTCGATCAAAATCAGTCCCGCCTCGATCCGCGCGATATCCAGCGCAATCATCCCAGCGGGATGAATGTCGAACGCCTTTCCTTTCTTAATCAACTCGTCCCAAACCTTTTTCCCATCTTTCCACGGCATCCAAATTTCAAATCCCAGATCTCCCGTATATCCCGTCCGGGAAATGTCCACCGGCACGTCCGCAATCGCGCCGCGCGTCACGCGAAAATATTTCAGGTTGGTTATGTTTGCGTCCGTCACGGCGCGAAGCAATTTCCCCGAAGTAGGCCCTTGCAACGCGAGCGCCGCCACCTGCTCCGAGATGTCCTCGATTTTCACGTCCAGTCCCAGCGCGTTCTGCTCGAACCATCGCAAACTCGGATCGGCCGCGGTCCAGCGATACTCGTTTTCTCCCAGTCGCGTAATCGTTCCGTCGTCGATCACCTTACCTTCTGGATCGCACCAGCAGCAATAAATCACCTGATCGACCGCCACCTTATGAATGTCCCGCGAAATCACTCGGTCGACGAACCGCGTCGCATCTCTCCCGGCAACGCGGTACTTGAAGAGCGGCGAAATATCGATCAGCGCCGCCGAATTCCGGATGGCGTTGTATTCGTGCTCGTGATGCGTCTCGTAGGAGCTCACCGTGTAGTAACCCGACCACTCGCGGTAATTCAAGCTCTCGCACAACTTAAGCGTTCTTTCATGGAATGCGGTTCCAACAGGCACGATTCCTCCGAATTCCTTCCGTAGCACAAGCCACAAGAACGAAGCCGAATTATAGGTGCGAACTTCGCGCGCTCGCAAGCCGCCATATCTGCGGAAGTTCTAGTTGGTGCCTGCGAGGTTCCGGCTTCCTTGCGCTTATGGGCTCTTCGCCTTCCGCAGTTTCCTTACAAAGCTGCGTGTAGGGGCGGCTCCTACTATCTTTTGCGCCCGCGCGGCGATTGCTTTATCCTATTTTCGCTCGTTCCGTGGGAGAGTACAGTCGTCTCGGTCGCGATGGTTTGCTCAGCTCCAGGTCTCTCGTTCGATCGTTCCAAAGCGAGAACCATCGGTATCAAGCTCCAGGAAGAGCGTGCTTATGGAACAAACTTCGGTTCAATCCGTAGACTTAACGGCCAAGTCCGCGGCTTCCGATTTCCTTTCCCCCGAGCAGATTCCTTCTGCTGTGAACGACGTCTTGTCTTCGACTCCATTCATCGATATTCACACGCATCTGTTTCCCCCCGCCTTCGGCAAGATAGGGCTGTGGGGCATCGACGAACTACTCACTTACCATTATCTCGAGGCGGAATTTTTTCGCTCGTCCGAGGTGAGCCCCGAGCAATATTGGAAACTCACGAAGCGAGAGCGGGCCGATGCGATCTGGAATGCTTTATTCGTCGAGAACAGCCCCATCTCCGAAGCGACGCGCGGCATCATCGCTGTCCTAAAAGCATTCGATCTATCCACCGGACCCACTGCCCTCAACGAGGCGCGGGCATTCTTCGAGCGGCAAAAGATCGAACAACACATTCAGAAAGTCCTGCAGATGGCGGGCGTGGACGTGATCGTGATGACCAACGATCCGCTCGACCCGGAAGAAGCGCCAATATGGATGAGAGGCGGGCACCGGCATCCGCAGTTTCAAGCCGTTATGCGCCTCGATCGAATCTTATGCAGTTGGCCGCAGCACTGGCAGGAGTTGACGCGCCAGGGATACAGCGTCGACGCGAGCGCGTCGGGGAAATCGATTTCCGAGATTCGCAGATTCCTGGCCGACTGGCACGTGCGCATGAAACCGCTTTACATGGCCGTCTCTCTTACCGACGCATTTCAGTTTCCGGAGGAAAGCCTCACCTCCAAAATTTTGAGCCAAGCCGTGCTGCCCGCCTGCCGCGAGCTGGGATTGCCGATGTCGTTGATGATTGGAGTGCGGCGCCAGGTGAATCCCGCGATTCGTCTCGCGGGCGACGCGGTCGGCAAGGCCGACCTTCGCGCACTCGAGAATCTGTGCCGGGATTTTCCCGAAAACCGGTTTTTTGTGAGCGTGCTCAGCCGCGAGAATCAGCATGAGCTCTGCGTGTATGCGCGGAAGTTCAGCAATCTGATGCCTTTCGGATGCTGGTGGTTTCTAAACAATCCGTCGATCGTCGAGGAAATCACCCGAGAGCGCATCGAAATGCTCGGTGCAAGTTTCATTCCGCAGCATTCCGATGCACGCGTCCTCGAGCAAGTCATCTACAAATGGAAGAATACGCGCCGAACCCTTGCGCCCATCCTCGCGAACTCTTATCGGCTGCTTCACGACGACGGAGGGGCTGTTACGCGCCAACTCATTCAACGGGACGTGCATCGCCTTTTCCGCTCGAACCTCGAGAAGTGGACGGGACTGCGCGCCAGTAATTAGGGGAAGATCCAGGCAAGGTGGGATGTTCATGTCAGGCAACAGTCCAACGCACGCAAAAGTTCTTCAGCATGATCCAAGGGATAACGCCCTCGTAGCGCTCACCAATTTGCGCAAGGGCGAAATCATAAGCTTCCTGGGAAAGGATTACACGCCGCTTTCCGATGTGCCCGCCAAACATAAATTCCTGACGCAAGACGTGAACGCCGGCGCCGACATCATCATGTACGGCGTTCTGGTGGGCACGTCCGTCGAGAATCTTCGGCGCGGCGATTTGTTGACCACGCGCAATATCCGCCATGCCGCAGCTGCTTTTCACGAGGCGGAATCCGCCGGTCCTCGCTGGAGTCCGCCGGATGTCTCCGTCTGGGCCAAAAGAGCGTTTCTGGGATACCCACGAGACGATGGGCAAGTAGGCTCCCGGAATTACTGGCTGGTTCTTCCGCTGGTCTTTTGTGAAAACCGCAATCTCGCAGTCTTGAAACAGGCATTCGAGGAAGAATTGGGTTTTGCGGCTCCGCAAGTTTATCGCAGCCAGGTTGCCGAGCTGGCGCGACTCTATCGCGAAGGGAAATCCGAGGAACTGAAGAAGGCCGCTCTGGGCGATGTGCAGCGGGCGAGCGCTTCCCCAAAAGTTTTTCAAAATCTCGACGGCATCAAGTTCTTGTTGCACGAGGCCGGATGCGGCGGTACGCATGAGGATGCTAGAAACCTCTGCGGTCTGCTCGCCGGTTACATTCATCATCCCAACGTAGCCGGCGCCACGGTCTTGAGCCTCGGCTGCCAGCACGCGCAAGTTCCCATGCTCCTCGAAGAGGTCAAGAGGCGTGATCCTCATTTCCGTAAGCCGCTCCTGATTTTCGAGCAGCAGAAGAGCCCTTCCGAAGCCGCTATGCTAAGCCGCGCGATTCGCGAAACATTTCTAGGCATGGTCGAGGCCGACAAGATCAAGCGGCAACCCGCGCCGTTGTCGAAACTCACCCTCGCGCTGCAATGCGGCGGCTCCGATGGTTTTTCTGGTCTGTCCGCGAATCCCGCGATTGGGCACACGGCGGACTTGGTCGCCGCGCTCGGTGGGAGAGGAATTCTCTCTGAGTTTCCAGAGCTCTGCGGCGTCGAGCAGCAGCTTATCGATCGCTGCGTCCGCAAAGAAGTAGCGGATCGTTTTGCGCAACTTATGAGGGACTACGCGGCGCGCGCTAAAGCTGTCCATGCGAGCTTCGAGATGAATCCTTCGCCGGGCAATATCCGAGACGGATTGCTGACCGATGCCATGAAGTCCGCGGGAGCCGCAAAGAAAGGCGGCACATCTCCCGTCACCGCGGCACTCGACTATCCTGAATATTCCACCGAGCCCGGATTGAATCTGCATTGCACGCCGGGGAACGACGTGGAATCCGTCTCAGCTCAGGTAGGCGCCGGCGCGAACATCGTTCTTTTCACGACGGGACTCGGCACGCCCACAGGAAATCCTATTGCTCCCGTTCTGAAACTTTCCACCAATTCCAGTCTTGCGCAGCGAATGTCCGACATCATCGACATCGACACCGGTGGCATCGTCACCGGCGAAACCAATATCGAGCGAATGGGCGAAGCCATTCTCGAACGCGTCATTCAGGTCGCGAGCGGAGAAGCCCGCACAAAAGCGGAGCAGCTAGGCCAGGACGATTTTATTCCCTGGAAACGGGGGGTCTCACTTTGAAAAAGGATTACCATCACTCGTGAAAGCCCTTCTGCTTTCGGAATACAAGCACTTGGAGATTGCCGATCTTCCTGAACCAACGCCGGGCGATGGCGAGGTTCTCATAAGCGTAGCCGCTTGCGGGATCTGCGGCAGCGATGTTCACGGTTATGACGGTTCTTCCGGCCGCAGAATTCCACCCATCGTCATGGGGCATGAAGCCGCTGGCACCATCGCCGCGCTAGGCGATGGAGTCATCGGATTCGCGACAGGCGATCGAGTCACCTTCGACTCGACTATTTTCTGCGGCGCCTGCGCGAATTGCCTGCGCGGCGACGTGAATCTCTGCGACCACCGCCAGGTTCTGGGAGTCTCGTGCGCCGAGTTTCGCCGCCCTGGGGCATTCGCGGAGTACGTCTCTGTCCCTTCGCGAATCCTCTATCATTTGCCAGAGAATCTTTCCTTTTCGGAAGCGGCCATGCTTGAGGCCGTGTCCGTGGCCCTTCACGGCGTTTCCTTGGCGCAATTCTCGAGAGGTAGCACGGCGCTGGTTCTCGGCGCAGGCATGATTGGCTTGCTTACTCTGCAAGCTTTGCGCGCCGCCGGATGCTCGCGAATTCTCGTCGCCGATGTGGACGCCACGCGCCTGAAGCTCGCTCAGCAGGTCGGCGCCACTGCTGTTTTGTCCCCGAACGTCGGCGTAGCGGAGCAAGTGATGCAGCTCACTGAAGGCGTGGGCGTGGATGTCGCTGTCGAAGCGGTCGGCAGAAACGAAACCGTGAAAGCATCCATTGAAAGCGTTCGTAAAGGAGGCACCGTCGTCTTGGTCGGCAACATTTCGCCGGAAGTGACTCTCCCCTTACAAAAGGTTGTCACGCGGCAAATTCGTCTCCAGGGATCCTGCGCTTCGGCGGGCGAATATCCGCGTGCGATCGAGCTACTGGCTAGCGGCGCCATTGAGGTCAAGCCCTTGATCTCGGCCGTGGCTCCGCTGGAGGAAGGCCCGCGCTGGTTTGAGAGACTCTACGCACACGAGCCCAATTTGATGAAAGTCATCCTTACTCCGGAGAGCGCTTCATGAGCGATGGTCTGTTCGATCTCGATGGCCGCGTCGCCCTCGTCACGGGCACCAGCCGCGGGCTCGGCCAGTACATGGCACGCGCTCTGGCAAAAAACGGAGCCGATCTTGTGCTCACGAGCCGCGACGTGCAACGCCTGGCGTCGTTTGAGGCGGAAATAAAAGCTCTCGGCCGCCGCGCTTTTTCCTGCGAGCTGGATGTGCGCAGCAAAGAGAGCATTGAAAAGGCGGTTGCCGCGGCCGGAGCCGCTTTCGGCCACATCGATATTCTCGTGAACAATGCCGGTTGCAATGTGCGCAAGCCCGCGCTCGATGTAACTTGGGAAGACTGGAACTTGATTCTCGAGACCAATCTTCGCGGCAGTTTTTTTGTCGCGCAAGCCGTTGCGCGCGACATGATCGCGCAACATTACGGACGCATCATCAACATCGGTTCCGTCACTACCGTTGCGGGCTATGCGGGTCTCGCGCCTTACGGGGCCAGCCGCGGCGGCACCAAACAGTTGACGATGAGCCTCGCCGACGACTGGGGCAAGCACGGCGTCACCGTCAATTGCCTCGCGCCCGGATGGTTTCGCACCGAACAGAACAAGATTCTTTACGAAAACAAAGAATGGGTCGATTATCTTTGCGATCGCATCCCGATGAAGAGGCCGGGGCAGCCGCAGGATTTGGACGCTGCCGTCGTTTTTCTTGCAGCGGAATCCAGCCGTTACATCACCGGTCAAACCCTTCTTGTGGACGGAGGAATCTCGACGGGTGCGACGCGGGCGCTGGTTGATCCCGCAAAGACGGTGACGGACCGGCCCTCAGAAGCAGAGTAGGAGCAGAGAACATGCAGATCGATTTCTCTCGAAATGCTGCGCTGCGCAAATTCGCACGAGGTGGCCTGTTGCTCGCGGCCATCTGCGGATTCTTTTGCGTAATTGTACTGCTCGCCGCGTCCGCCACGCCTCCGGCTATGAGCCACAAAGCGCTGCAAATCTATTTTGTCGATGTGGAAGGCGGCCAATCGACGCTGTTTGTGACTCCGGCGGGGAAATCGCTGCTGATCGATACGGGCTGGCCCGATAACAATGGCCGCGATGCCGACCGCATCGTTGCGGCCGCAAAATTGGCGGGAATCTCCAAAATAGATTTTGTTCTGCTCACGCACTATCACACCGATCACGCCGGCGGAGTTCCGCAGCTTGCCGCCAGAATCCCGATAGGAACATTCATCGACCACGGAGTGAACCGCGAGCGCACGGATGGGCCTCCGGATGGGCCGACGGAGAAGGCCTGGCAGGCCTATCAGGCTGTTATCGCCAAAGATCACAACAAACGGATCATCGCGAAGCCGGGAGAAGTCTTGCCGGTGCCAGGGATTCATGCGGAAGTCATCAGCGCGGACGGCGCCCTGATCGAAAAGCCCTTGCCCGGCGCGGGCGAGGCGAATGCGGCTTGCAAGGATTCTTCGCAACCTGTGGCGGATCACACGGAGAATGCGCGCTCGCTCGGCGTGCTCATCACGTTTGGCAAGCTGCGCATTTTGGATTTGGGCGACCTAACGAAAGACAAAGAATGGGATCTGATGTGTCCGGTCAACAAGCTCGGCAAGATCGACATCTTCGTCGTTTCCCATCACGGATGGCTGCAGAGCGACAGTCCCGAGCTGGTGGACGCGATTGCTCCGCGCGTCGCCATCATGGACAACGGCGCCAAAAAGGGAGGTTCTCCGTCTGTTTTGGATACGATTCAGAAATCCCCCGGGCTTGAGAACCTCTGGCAGCTCCATTATTCAGACGAAGGCGGCGAAGCGCACAATGTGGCTGCCGCTTACATCGCCAATCCTTCTGGAACCGAGGACGCCGGCAATTACCTCAAGCTGACGGCTTTTCCGGACGGCAGGTTTAGAGTTTACAACGGGCGGACAGAAGCTACAAAGGACTACGCGCCCAAATCGGGCGATTGAGCCCTTCGGTGATTCTGATTTCAAGCGGGCTCGGGGACGGGCGTCATGGGCCCTAGCAGAAAAATATAAGCCAGGATGCTGAGAACAAGGGTCACAGTGGCCGCAATGAAAGCCCACGCAAAAGAATGGGTGATCTGAACGACGTAACCGGTGACGATGGGCGCGGCGATACCCGCGAGCTGATTGCTGAAATTCAGAATTCCACCGACGGTGCCGACGCTTTCTTTCGGAGCGATCAGCGAGGGGATCGACCAGCCGACCGGCGACGCAGCCGAAAGTCCGCCAATCGAAAGGCTGATCCAGAAGAGTGCGGCAGCAGCGCTCACGGTGTGCGCGGCGCCAAGAATTCCCAGCCCAAGGGCAGTGCCTCCGATCAAAACCACCTGGCGCACGCGAACCGGATTCCACCCGCGCTGGATTAGCTCATCGACGAGCCATCCGCCGATCACCAGATCCGTGAACGTCGCGAACAGCCACGGCACACTGGTGTAAACGACGGAATGAAACAAATCGACGTGATGCGCCGCCAGGAAATACGAGGGCAGCCAGGTCAAGAGCAAATAGAAGGTATAGTTGTATCCCGCGAAGCCCAGCGCCAATCCGATCACCCTCTTTTGCCGTAGCAAATACCACAGTGGAGCTCCTTTCGCGGCGGTCGCTCGATCCTCCGGCTGCGCTCCGCCTTTGGCGATGAAGACCCGCTCCGCATTCGAAAGACGGTTGTCTTCGCTGGGATTGTGGTAATACGCATAGAACAGAGCAAAGAAGACGAGACTGAGGAATCCCGTTGCGGCGAAGCTCCATCTCCAGCCGAAATGTAGAAGGAGAATGCCAATCAAAGGCACGCCGATCGCGGAAGAAAACTTTGCCATGGAATCAAAAATAGCAGTGGCGAGGCTGCGTTCCTGTTTTGGAAACCAGTAGCCAACGGCTTTGGAGTTCGCGGGGAAAGTCGGCGCTTCGCCGATTCCCAAGAGCAGGCGCGCGGAAAAGAAAACCGCAATTCCGGTGGAGAGCGCCGCGCCGAAGGTCGCCACGGACCAGATGAACGTACTGATCCAGCCGACGCGGCGCACACCGAATTTATCGAGCAAGAGGCCTGAGGGAAGTTGCAGCGCTGCGTACGTCCAATTGTAGGCGCTGGATAAATAACCAAAGGTAACGGCGGAAACTCCAAAGGCAGCATTCAGAGCACCCTTGGAAACGGAGAGATTTACGCGATCGAAGTAATTAACGAGGATTCCAAAGCCGAGCAGGCAGGCGATAAACCATCTTCGCCTGGGCACGCTTTGCGTCTCGAATGTTGTTTGGTCCAGTGTCGCCGACATGAAAGATTATCTGGAGCAGTCTCCGGTCGGTTTTTTCGGAAAGCGCATTTGCCGAGACGCCGCGCAGAGTATCCCACAATCGAGGAACCGATGGAGTGCATTTTCCCGAATGGAGCCTAGCTACAAGCTGTTGGTCGGAACCGGCAAAAGTTTCTCTTAAGTCTCTTATGCTTGCCCCGTTTCTTCCGCTCGCAGTACACTACGCCGTCTTCCATGCGCAGTCATTTTTCCAAAGAGGGCCTGAATCCTCGCATTTCAAGGGATAACCAAAATGAATTTAATCTCTACTCGACGTGATTTTATTCGCACAACGGCTACTGCCGGTGCGGCGTTTCTACTTCCGTATCCGGCGCGCGCGGCGAAGAGCCAGGCCGTGCTCTTATTCACGAAATCCTCCGGCTTCGAGCACGCCGTCATCAAAGTCACGGACGGCAAGCCAAGCATTGTCGAAAATGCTTTGCGAGATATGTCCGCCAAATATGGTTTCGATCTCACCGCTTCCAAGGACGGCCGTATTTTTGATTCAAAGGAATTTCGCGATTACGCCGCCGTCGTTTTCTTCACGACCGGCGTTCTCACCGAAGAAGGCACCGACAAAAATCCACCGATGTCAGTACGGGGCAAGCAACCTTTCCTTGACGCTGTACACAACGGCCTGGGATTTGTCGGAATCCACGCCGCCGCGGACACTTTTCATACGCAACCAGACCCACCGGATCTCTCAAATCGTTACATTGCCCACGGCGAGCAGTCAGACCCTTATATTCGAATGCTGGGCGGCGAGTTCATCATCCACGGTCAAAGCAAGGATCCGCGGCTACAAACCGCGAATGTAATTATTGACGATCCGAAGTTTCCGGGACTCGAGGGAGTTCATTCTCCGGTGAGTTTGATGGATGAATGGTATTCGCTGAAAGATTTTAAGCCTGACCTGCACGTGATTTGTACACTAGATACATCCACCATGAATGGCAACGCTTACAAGCGCGCGCCGTATCCGGTGGTTTGGGCGCGCATGGACGGGCGGGGAAAAGTTTTCTATACCGCCATCGGCGACCGCCCCGAGAACTGGGAGAATCAGTTTCACCTGAATTTGCTCGCGGGCGGAATTCGGTGGTCCATCGACGACGCGAAAGCTTCTGTTACGCCCAATCTCAAAACCGCTGCGCCTGGCTACGCGGAAATCCCCCCAAAGTATCCGCCCCACTCCGAACAGCGGGCCATTTCGCGGGAGTATCAATCCTGTCCGTTCGTGCAGGCCAGGTGTTTCTGCGTGCGCGGCAGGATGGAGTGCTCGGCGTCCGCGGATGACTCAGAGTATCGCGTCAGATAGAGGTTGATTGGCGTCACTTCAAAAGGAATTTTTTCTCGGGGTGAAATCGGCCCCATTTGCTGTGTCTTCAGCAAGCTGATGCTGTCGTCCCACGGATTGATTTTGATTCTCGAGCCCATGGGTAGAGCGCCCATCTGTTGCAAGTTGGCGCGAGCGAGCGACGGAGCGGACTGAAGGATCTGCGACGTGAAGTACACCTGATTGCCCAATCGTGCGCTGATCAGTTGCTTTAACACGGGTTTCTGCGAGTCGAGCTGCGCGAGGAACAGGCCCACGTTTGCCAACTTGTCGGCGTAGGGAGATTTCTTTAGCCACTCGAGAGCCTTCTCACTATTTTTCTGAGCTTCTTCCGGGCTGTCCACGAACGAGAGCTTTTTGAGAGCCTCTGTCGGCGTCAGTCGCAAGATGTCGCTGAACCCGTACTGATCTTGGGCCGGCTTTGGCTCGAGAGCGTCTGCCATTTCGAATGCAAGCAATGCCGCAAGCGTTTCTTCGTTAGGGACAACGTCGATCAGTCCGCGGCTCAATACGATGGTGTTCTGCATGGAAAACATTTCGAGATCGCTCGTCATCAAAACGCGGCAGTGCATCTCGATTCTGTTGTCAAAGCTATTGGTGGCCATGATGTTATTCACGATGGTCTCCAAGACCTTCTCTACGTCGCCTTTGGGCGCGACCAAGCCAACCCGCTGCAAGACTTCAAACACATTATCTTCCGAAAGCGTCCTCCACCCTCGCTGCTGGTCGAGCGGCGAGCGATCCTGCCGTTCTGACTCGTCGTTGACCTTATTCTGAGATTCTACGAGCAGACGCCCGAATTCTTCCTGCTGGTTATGCGACGCGAGCGCATACCCCCACAAATGCGTACGCGCCTTGAACCGCGGACCGCCCGTGGGCGGAGATTTCCGCAAATCCTGGGCATAGATGTCGCTCGGTAGCCATTCTCCGGATTTAACATTGGTGCGCCAGGAATCGAAATGGAAATAAAATTCGTCCTCAAACTTTCGCGCGGAGAACCTTATTTCGGGGGCGTAGTCGCCATTCATGCGAACGACGGTGTAGTCCTGGTCCTCGACCCAAATGCGGCCGCGGAATCGGGGACCTTTGGCCTTTGGCGCGCGCTCGATATCAAAAATGTAACAGCGCACTTCTCCGAGGAACTCGCGGCCGCGATAAGTAAGCTGGTAGTGATCCTTGTCAAATTGGCCGAAATCCAGAAAAGCCATTTGCAGGAAGCCGGCGGGATTAAAGGCCCACAGAATCGAGCCCTTGTGAGTTTTCTCGGTCATCGAATGAACCTTTATCCGGCTTCCGCGAAAATCGGCTTGTCCGAGAAAAAAGAAGTCGTTCTTGGGGAGCGTTCCCATCAAGGGATTGGATTTCTCGACCTGGATGTAGGTTTCGACGATGGGCGCGTAACTTGCGATGATTTCGTCCTGTTCCTTTTCTCGCTTAAACACGCGATCGATGATTTCGTTGCGGCTCGGTGCAATTTGGCCCTGCTGCCGTTTGGCAACCTCGCTTTGGAAATTTGTGGTATTCGATGAATTCATCGGGGCGGCCTGTTGTGATGCTACTGTCGCCGGGCTTTGGCGAGCAGCTTTCGCTGAAACACATAGGGGCAAGAGTAAGAGAATTGGTACAACAAATCTCGCGCGCATTTTTCCTCCTGATGAGATGCCATGCGACTCTGAAAATTGCGCCGCATCTTCCATCGGCCAAAATGCACGCGTTGTACCACTAGCCTAGCCCGTAAACCAGATTCTCGATCTCCGCGCTATTCTTTGAAGAATCTAACGTTTGTGCGGTTCAAATTTGGCGCAACCTTGTTCGAGTCCCTTGTTTTCCTGGATTTTTCTTTTCCCCCTCCCAGATTGGGCCGGGACGAGTTCCAAAATAGAACTGACTCAAGTCTGTCTGGGACGCTCGCTAAGCCCCGTGCCCTTGTGCGCCATTGCGCCGGCCAGTAAAATGTCGAGTCTCTCGGTCGCATCACAGTTTTTCAGTACGCATATTGCGTGGGGTCATTCTGCATGGCGCAGCACTACGACGTTATCGTCATCGGCGGCGGCCACAACGGCCTGGTGAACGCCGCTTACCTTGCCAAGGCAGGCAAGAAGGTGCTGGTGCTTGAACGCCGTCACGTTCTGGGAGGTGCCGCAGTCACGGAAGAAATCGTTCCCGGTTTCCTTTTCTCCGAATGTTCTTATGTCGTATCCCTGCTGCGTCCCGAGATTATTCGCGAGCTTGATCTCCCGCGACACGGTCTCGAAATACTGCCGCTTGATGGCACTTTCACTCCTATGCACAGCGGCGATCACCTCTGGCGCATGAACGATCACGCGCGCACGCAGCGCGAGATTCGTCGCCATTCGCGGGTCGATGCCGAAGCCTATGATGACTTTTCTAAAATGATGACGCCGATGTGCCGCTTCGTGAAGCCGCTGCTTTCGATGATTCCGCCCGATCCTACGACGCTGAAGCCTCACGATCTGAAGCAGCTCCACTTTCTGATGCAGCGTTTCCGCGCCCTCTCTTCCGACGAGCGCTACACCCTGGTTCAACTTATGACCATGAGCGCTGCTGATTTTCTCGACCAGTGGTTTGAGACCGACGTGCTCAAAGCCACCATGTCCGCTTCCGGCATTATCGGGACGTTCCTCGGCATTCGCTCTCCCGGCACCGCGTACGTTCTTTTGCATCACTACATGGGCGAAATCGACGGTGCCTTTCGTTCGTGGGGATTCAGCCGCGGCGGGACGGGAGCGATCTCGAACGCCATCGCCGACGCCGCGCGCGAAGCCGGCGTGGAAATTCGTACGCAAGCGGGGGTCGCGAAAATCGTCGTCAAAAACGGTCGCAGTCGCGGCGTGGCTCTGCAAACCGGGGAAGAGATTTTCGCGAGCGTCGTTTCTTCCAGCGTCGATCCGCATCTCACTTTTGAAAAATTTCTAGATCCCGCCGAACTACCCGCAGATTTTCTCGAAAGCGTGCGTCGGTACAAGTTTCGCGGCTCATCCGGCAAAGTGAATCTTGCTCTCGATGCACTTCCGGATTTCAAGTGTCTCCCTGGCCCCGGCGCGCATCTCCGCGGCGCAATTTCCATCTCTCCCAGCATCGAGTACATGGAGCGCGCCTACGACGACGCGAAATACGGCAATTTCTCGCGCAGGCCTTACATCGATATTGTCATCCCCAGTCTTACCGATCCGAGTGTCGCGCCTCCCGGCAAACACGTGATGTCTTGCTTCGTGCAATACGCTCCCTACAAACTCGCGAAAGGCACTTGGGACGGTCAGCGGGAAGCGTTCGGGGACGCTGTTGTCAACGCCATCGCCGAGCACGCCCCCAACATCAAAAAAATTATTGCGGGCCGCCAAATTCTTACGCCGCTCGACCTCGAGCGAGAGTTCGGCCTCACGCAGGGCAACATCTTTCAAGGTGAGCTTTCTCTCGAGCAGCTTTTTTTCTTGCGGCCCGTCCCGGGCTGGGCTTACTACCGCACTCCCATCGACAACCTTTATATGTGCGGTTCCGCAACGCATCCCGGCGGGGGCATTATGGGCGCGCCTGGCCGCATCGCCAGCCAGGTCATTCTCAAGGATTGGAAGAAATCAAAATCCTCCCGAGCCGCAGGGAGCAAGAACTAATCATGCCCATCGGACAGCGCGTAGCTCTTATCGGCGGCGGCCACAACGCTCTCATCACCGCGTTCTATTTGGCAAAAGGCGGCTTCAAGCCGATTGTTCTCGAACGCCGCGAAATCGTCGGTGGCGGCGCCATCACCGAGGAATTTCATCCCGGGTTTCACGCTTCGACGCTCGCGCACACCGTCGGCCCGCTCCGCGCCGATGTGGCCCGGGATCTCCAACTCGAAAAATTCGATTGCGAGATTCTTCGCCCTAATCCTCGAGTCTTCGCCCCTCGGCCCGATGGAGAATCGCTCCTTTTTTATGACAGCGCCGCCAAAACCGCCGGCGGCATCGCCCGGCTCTCCGCAAAAGACGCCGCAAAATACACGCAGTTCGCCTCTTCTCTCGAGCAAACCTCAGCCTTTTTTGCGCAGCTCTCTTCCATCACGCCTCCCGCCATTGATTCACCTTCTCCCGAGGATCTCTGGAACCTTTTCAAGACCGGCCGACACGCTCGTAGCCTGGGGAAGCAAGGAATTTTCGATCTTCTCCGCTGGGGCCCCATGGCGGTTGCGGACTTTGTTTCTGAATTCTTTGAAACTGAGCTACTACGCGCCGTCATCGCGGCTCGCGGCATTTTCGGTACCGCGCTCGGTCCGTGGTCCGCAGGCTCGACCGCTGTCCTTCTACTTCGCGCCGCCGTCGACTCAAATCCCGTCGGCCCCGCTGCGTTCCCCCGCGGTGGTCTCGGCTCGCTCACGCACGCTCTCGCCGAATCCGCAAAACGAGCCGGCGCTGAAATTCGCACCAATGCTGAAGTTCAACACATCCTCGTGAAAGATGGCGCCGTCAGCGGTCTCGCCCTTTCCGACGGCGAAGAAATTAAAATCGAAGCCGTCGTTTCCGGCGTCGATCCCAAGCGCACTTTCTTTCAGCTCCTCGATCCCACGCAGCTCGATCCCACGTTTGCTTTGCGTATCCGCAACATTCGCGCCAACGGCACGGTCGCCAAAGTTAATCTCGCTCTCAACGGGCTACCCGCATTCGCGTCACTCGAGAATTCCGAAGAAGCTCTCAAAGCGCTCTCCGGCCGCATCCACATCGGCTCCGAAATCGATTATCTCGAACGGGCATTCGATGCCTCCAAGTACGGCGAATTTTCCTCTTCACCTTATCTCGACGTCACCATTCCCACGATTCTCGATCCCGCCCTCGCTCCGGACGGCAAACACGTCCTTTCCGCGTACGTCCAATTCGCGCCGTTCAAGCTGGCCGGTTCGATTGCAAACCCCGAGAAGCCTGCGCGAAATTCCCCTTCTGAAAAAGTCAATTCGTCTCCACTGCCGGGCAAGTCCGAAACGAACTGGAGCGCCCGACGCCGCGACCTCGGCGACACCGTCGTCAAAACTCTCTCGGAATATGCGCCCAATCTCTCCGGCCTCATCGGACACATGCAAGTCATCACCCCCCACGACCTCGAAACTGCCTACGGCTTCACCGGCGGCCACATTTTTCACGGCGAACTCGCTCTCGACCAGCTCTTTACCATGCGCCCCGTCCTCGATTGGGCGCGCTATAAAACTCCCATTCGCGGTCTTTATCTTTGTGGCTCCGGCACGCATCCCGGCAACGGCCTAACCGGCGCATCCGGCGCCAACGCTGCGCGCGAAATCATACGCGATCTCCGCTAAGAAATGTTTGTTTGGGTGTGAGCACGGCGCAGGAATCGGCATGGCACCTTGTAGCGAATTCAAAGCTCGCAGTACAATCCATTGTTTAACTATCGAGGAGGAACTGCGCTATGGCCACTGCTGAAGCGAAGATCCACGTTTCTGAGTTCACCAACGAGCCTTTTATCGATTTCTCGAAACCGGAGAATCGCGAAGCCATGGAGAACGCGCTGAAGAAAGCCGCCTCCGAATTTGGCCGCGAATATCCCATGTACATCGGCGGACAGAAAGTCACGACCACCGAAAAACGCGCCTCGACGAATCCCTCGCGGCCGTCGCAAGTCCTCGGTATTTTTCAGGAAGCCACGGCAGAACACGCGAAGCAAGCCGTCGAAGCCGCATACAAAGCGTTTGACACCTGGAAACGCGTTCCAGCGGAAAAGCGTGTCGAGATTCTTCTGCGGGCCGCCGACATTATTCGCCAGCGCAAATTCGAACTCTCCGCCTGGATTTGCTATGAAGTTGGCAAGTCCTGGGCCGAAGCTGACGCCGACACCGCGGAAACCATCGACTTCCTCGAATTCTACTGCCGGGAAATGCTGCGTCTGGCCGGCGCGCATCCTGTCGTTCCCATGAAGGGCGAAAAAAATTATCTCAAGTACATTCCTCTCGGCGTCGGCGCCGTCATTCCGCCGTGGAATTTTCCGGCAGCCATCGCCGCCGGGATGACGGCGGCTTCGTTGGTCACCGGGAATACGGTTGTCCTGAAGCCGTCCGAGGAATCCCCGCTCGTGGCGGCAAAAGTCGTCGAGATCTTTTATGAAGCGGGCATTCCTAAGGAAGCGCTGAATTTCCTGACCGGCCCGGGGGAAACTGCGGGCGACGCGCTTGTTAAAAATCCCAAAACACGCTACATCGCATTCACCGGCTCGAAGGAGGTTGGCCTCCTGATCAGCGAAAACGCGGGCAAAAGAGCTCCCGGACAGATCTGGATCAAGCGCACCGTTCTGGAAATGGGCGGCAAAGACTCGATCATCGTGGACGAAGAAGGCGATCTCGACTCCGCCGTGGAAGGCGTGGCGCTTTCCGCTTTCGGCTATCAGGGGCAGAAGTGTTCCGCGTGTTCGCGAGCTATCGTCTCCGAAAAAATCTACGACACCTTTGTCGAGAAACTCGTTGAGCGCGCCAAAAAAATCACCGTTGGACCCAGCGACAATCCCGCGAACTACATGGGCCCGGTCGTCAGCGAAACGGCGCTGAAAACCATTCTGGGTTATATCGAGCAGGGCAAGAAGGAAGGGAAGGTGGTTCTCGGAGGAGCGCGCGCCTCCGGCGAGGGATATTTTGTGCAACCCACGGTCATCGTGGATGTCGATCCAAAAGCCCGAATCGCTCAGGAAGAAGTGTTCGGCCCCGTTCTCGCTGTCATCAAGGCGAAGGATTTCGATCACGCTCTGGAAATCGCCAACAACACAGAGTTTGGATTGACCGGCGCAGTTTACTCGAAAAATCCCGCGAAGCTCGAAAAAGCCCAAGAAGCCTTCCACGTCGGCAATCTTTATCTCAATCGCAAATGCACAGGCGCGATGGTGGGAGCTCATCCCTTCGGCGGGTTTAACATGTCCGGCACTGATTCCAAGACCGGCGGCAAGGACTACTTGCTGCTTTTTCTGCAAGGGAAAACTGTCGCAGAGAAGCTCTCGAACTAAACGCCGGCCCCAGTGGAAGGCGTGTTATTGGAAGTCCATTTCAGCAGACGAAACACCGGATAACTGAGCACCAGCATCGCCAACGCCCATGGCGCGTTTTTTCGATCCGTCAGGATCGAGCCGATCAAGAAAATCGCAGAACCCAGCAGTGCGACTCCCGTCGTCCACGGGTAGCCCCACGCCCGATACGGCCGCGGCATCTTCGGCTCTTTTTTGCGGAGCATGAATAACGAAGCGTACGACAACGTGTAATTCGCGACGAAGAAAAAAGACAGCATCGCGATCACGCGCTCAAACGAGCCGAGCACAAAGAGCACTCCTGCAATCGTGCCCAGAAGGAGCGCGAGGGCGGGTGTTCCTCCTTTGTTCACTTTCGTTACCGGCCGAAAAAACAAGCCGTCACAGCTCATGGCATAAAGCGTCCGCGTGCAGAAAAGCTGATTGGCGTTGATGCAGCTGAGCATGGAAATGACCATGATCGACCGGATAATCGGATCGCCAAACTGGCCGAAAACCCGCGCGGCCACCGTCCCGAGCGCAAAGGTATTTCCTGCAACCTCGTTCATTGGCAGCACATACACGACCGCTAGATTCAAGAGCAGATAAATTCCCATCACGGTAAAAACGCTTCCGAAAATCGCGCGCGGCACATCTCGGCCCGGATTACGCACTTCTTCGCCGAAATAGATAATTCCGTCCCACCCATCGATTGTGAATACGACGGACTGCAATCCCAGGACGATGGCCACAATTAGTCCCCATCCAGCGGCCATTACCGGCAGAGCGGACGCCTCTGCGGGTACGGCTGCGCGCGCATGTCCACCAAACAAAAAGCAAGCGGCGAGCAAAATCAAAAACGCGGCCGTTTTCATCACTGCAGTCAGGATTTGCGTACCGCTGCCCCAGCGAATTCCGCGCCATTGCAGAGCTCCCAGGCCGACAATGATGAACGCGGCGATCATTTTTACGTGTCCTGCGAGCACCGGAAAAAGATCGCCGCTGTATTCCGCAGTAACGATCGCAACAGCGGCCGCACTGCCGCAAGTCGAAAGCCAGTCGCTCCAACCCACAATGAAGCCCGCATATTCGCCGATGGCGCGACGCGAAAAATTATATTGCCCGCCGCTCCTCGGAATGGCCGCGCCCAACTCCGCCAGAGAGGAGGCGCCGAAAAGCGCATAGAGTCCGCCCACGACCCAGACGCCCATAAAAAGCCAGGCATTTGGCAGCAAATTTGCGATGTCGCCGGGCGTACGGACGATGCCCGCACCAATCGAGTTGCCGATCGCTGCAGCGACACCAAACCACACACCCAGAATTTGCAACAGTTTCCCACGGCTAGGCAGGATGGAGGGCGCAGGCGGTGCGATACTGGTCGAAGACCCGTCCGATGTGTTAGACAATGTGGAGTCTCAGGGGAGCACGCGAAACCTCGCCATCATAATGGCGGCGCGGCAAAAAGCAAGCTGGAACTCCATTCTCCGGAAACTCGGCGCTAGAGGCCTTTGTTCGATTCGCGCCATCTGCAATTTGGCGCGCTACCACATTGTTATAATCGGCTATCGGTTATCGGCTAAAGCGAACTTCGACTGAATCGAACCTCGAAGGAATGGGAAGCAGGTAACTTGGAAGTTGAACGCGTACCCGCCGTCAAGACGGAGTTGACCACGCGGTTCGATGTGAGCGGCCACGCGCCGGGGGCGGACGTGTCGGTCGTGATTCCTTGCCTGAACGAAGCAAAATCCATTTCCTTTTGCGTGGAAAAGGCGCTGAAGTCCTTTCAAACGGCGGGATTGCGCGGCGAAGTCATCGTAGCCGATAATGGCTCGACGGACGGCTCGATTGAAATTGCCGAAAAACTTGGCGCACGCGTGACACGTGTCGAGCAGCGCGGCTATGGCGCGGCGCTGCGCGCCGGAATCTGCGCATCACGCGGCGCATTTATCGTCATGGGCGACGCCGATGACAGCTACGACTTCAGCGACGTGCCCCGCTTCGTCGAAATGTGGAAGCAAGGCTACGAAGTGGTCATGGGCAACCGTTTCCGCGGAGAAATCAAGCCGGGCGCTATGCCCTGGCACCACAGATACGTCGGAAACCCCGCGCTCACATCCCTCCTGAATCTTTTTTTTCACGCGCACATCGGAGACAGCCATTGCGGCATGCGCGGTTTCACCCGCAGCATTTACGACCGCATGGATTTGCGCAGTACGGGCATGGAGTTCGCTTCCGAATTTGTGATCAAGGCTGCGCAGCTTGGCGCGCGCATCACGGAAATTCCCATCACGCTGTGGCCGGACAAGCGCGGGCGCCCGCCGCATTTGCGGAGCTTCCGTGACGGCTGGCGCCACTTGCGTTTCATGTTGCTCTACGCGCCGAACTGGCTTTTCCTTTTGCCGGGAGGGACGCTCTTAGTTTCCGGCCTATTTCTTGTTTGCTGGCTTATGCCGGGGCCTCGCCATATTTCGCCGCACGTTGTTCTTGATCTTCATACGATGATTTTCGGCGTCCTGTTCACGCTTCTCGGCGTGCAGATTCTTTCGATCGGCTCGTTCGCAAAGGTGTTCAGTTATGCGGAGCGGTTTGATCGCAACACGGTATCGCTTAAGCGCGTGCTCAAGCGTGTCACGCTCGAAACCGGACTGCTGCTCGGCGGTGCGCTTTTTCTGGCGGGCTTTGCGGGCTGCTCCTGGGTTACGTGGAGGTGGGCCGCCAGTGGTTTTGGTCCCCTGCACGAAGTCCGCCAGGTTCTTTTCTGGTCCATGTGGCTCTTCATCGGCGTTCAAGTGATCTTTTCTTCGTTTTTTCTGAGCATGCTCGGCATCAGCCGAGGCACATACATCGGTGACTACGACCTAAAATAAATGCCCTATACCGGGATCGACCACTTCATCGCCAGAATGCGTTTTCGCGCTGCCTACCCGCACCTTCGCGCCGGATCCCGTGTGCTTGACCTCGGCTGCGGTTTGGAAACCGCTTTTCTGGATTACGCCTCGGACCGCATCGGGGCGGGAGTTGGCGTGGACGATCAAGTAGAACAGGGAACGCGTGGCCGCTGGCAGTGCGTGCGCGCAGACTTGCGTTCGCCGCTGCCTTTTCCCGAAGGCCATTTCGATCATGTGGTGATGCTCGCCGTTCTCGAACATCTCGCGGAGCCGGAAAAAGTGCTTCGCGAAGCGTACCGCCTCACTGCGCCCCAGGGCTCGATGATTCTGACGTGGCCTTCGTCGATGGTCGATCCGATTCTTCGCGTCTTACACGGGCTGCGCCTTGTCAGCGACGAAATGGAAAGTGACGAGCACCAAAAACGTATTCCGGTCGCAACCTTGCAACAACTGCTCCAAGACATCGGCTTTCGGGCGTTCCTGCACCGCCGCTTCGAATTCGGCCTGAACAATCTAATGGTGTCTTCTCGCTAGGAAAGTGAAATCAGGGGTGGGGCGAGCGCCGGCAATGAGTCGAAGAACCTTCGAAGCCAACGGAAGCGGTTTGCGGGGAGCAGGACAGCGTTTAGGTCAGCGGGCGACTGGCTCTCGCTGCGAATTTTTCGCGTCGTATTTTTCTCTGGCGGCTTGGATTCTTTCACGGTTGTGCGCCGCCCAACCTCCCAGTCCGGTAATGGGGACCAGTATGCTGCGCCCCAGCTTCGTCAATGCGTATTCCACGCGGGGAGGGATGGTGGGATAGACCGTTCTGGTGACTAGGCCGTCGCGCTCCAAGCCCTTGAGAGTTAGCGTGAGCATCCTCTGGGATATGCCTTCAATCGCGCGGCGCAGCTCGCTAAACCGCTTCTTGCCATCGCCCAGAAGAGCGACGACGAGCACGCTCCACTTGTCTCCCACACGATTGAGAACCTCGCGTACCGCCGGACATTCGCCGCGAACATGTTTGTGACTCGGTGACATAAATGTGCCTTCTTGTTCTTTCTCTGTTCCTATTTTACTCTCGGTTATGGAAAGGAACCTAATAAAAAGAGAGAACCTAATATGGACACCACAGACGAAACAGCAACTCTGCCCACCGTTAAAACCCCCATCCCCGAGCACACTCTCGATCAGCTATTTCGCGAAGCCCGGACGCATTCTGCCTGGCTCCCGAAGGCCGTGCCGGTTGAACTCCTGCGCAGCGCTTACGAATTGGCGCGGCTAGGGCCGACCAGCGCCAATTCTTCGCCCGCGAGATTTGTTTTTGTGACCTCGCACGAGGTGAAGGAAAGGCTCCGCCCCGCTCTGGCGCCCGGAAACGTCGAGAAGACAATGGCTGCTCCCGTCACGCTCATCGTTGCCTGGGATACCGAATTTCACGAACAACTTCCGCGTCTCTTCCCACAGTTTGACATGCGTTCCTATTTTATCGGGAACCAGGCCCTGATCGAAGAAACAGCTTTCCGCAACAGCTCGCTGCAAGCGGCCTACTTCATGCTGGCGGCGCGCGCTTTAGGATTGGACTGCGGACCGATGTCCGGGTTCGATGCTGGCAAAGTCAATGCGGAATTTTTTCCGGAGGGTAAATGGAGGGCGAACCTTCTTTGCAATCTGGGTTATGGAGACCCCAAAAAGCTCTTCCCGCGAAACCCGCGTCTGGAGTTTGAGGAAGCGTCTGTGCTTCTATAGGGATTGAACACTCGAGCCAGGTCCCGCCGAGAAAGAGAATAGTCAGGTGTAAGTCCTGTGCGAGTTGGAAAGGCGGGCCAACGAAAGGTCAAAGCCTTTTATTGGTCGGAATCGGGTGGGGGAGTATAGGGTTTGATTTCAGCGTTGTCTACGTCGGGCTCGACAAGCCAGATGTGGCGATCTTTGTAGTAGGCGAAAAGCTTTTCATTTTGTTCTTCATCGAGCTCGCGCGCCCAGATGACTTTTGAACCGTCGATGTCGGCGCAGTTGTAGACCCACTCGTCGTGTACGTTGTGATCCTCGGAGTAACGCACCATGATGAGGTGCTTTCCCGGCGTGTGAAGAAGCTTCTCGATGACGGCCACGCGGCTGGGATCGCCCGTGCATGTCCACCACATGGGATCACATGCACCGCGGCCGACGTTGATGCCCGTCTCGAGAACAAGGATGATGAGAAGCGCGCGGGACAATGCCAAGCCCACTGGCCGCGCTTTCCATTTCATCGTTCGCAGGTGGCGCACGGCTTGCGCTAAGAGCGCATAAACGGCGCAAGTGACGGGCGCGGCGTAATGCGGCGCCGACCAGACCACCACAAAGACCGCGACAAGTACGACAAGAAGCGTAATAACCAGCAGGTGTATCTTGCGGTCTCGGAACGCAAACGGCAGTGCAGGTAAAAGGAACAACGCCCCCGGCCAGAAGAACTCCACGCCCATTCTCGCCACTTTTTCCACTGTCACACTCAACGCATCTTTCCAGGTCCTCTGATAGTCTTCGCGTTCCCATTCGTTGTAGAACTGTTCAAACTGCTCGTTGTTGTACTTGAGAGCGGGCTTGGCCTGCCCCCACAAATACAAGGGCGCCGTGTCATAGGTCCGAGTGTTCAGAACGTGCGGGAACAGCAGGGCATTGCCAGTTAAACGCCAGTTGTAATAGCCGATGAAAGTCACAGTCAAGACCAGGCAAATCGAAAGCGGCAAGAAGATCATGCGAATCCGCGCTCGGAGCGAGTCGCGCGACTTGATTTTTCCCGCCAGCCACAAAAGAAACCAGATTCCCGCAGGAATGCAAAAAACCAGGCCTTCATAAGGGCGGCTATTCGCGAGAATGGCAATGCCCAATCCGAGGAGAAGCGCGCTACCCACAGTCGCGCGCCGACGGATGCGCGCCAGCGTGCCCAGCACGAGCGCTCCACCGGCGCCAGCGACCGCGCCGCCCCAATAACTGTTCATCCAGTAGCTGGCGACGCCCAAATTCAGCGCGGCTAGGAGGCCACCCAAGAAAGCCCAGCGCGCGGGCATCCACGCTTGCAGCATCCACAGAATCGCGGCGCACATGGCGGCATCACTTAGCAGCACTCCAATCCACGGATTTCCGAGCAACTGCCCGATGGCCAGGACGAAGCCCTGCCCGGGGGAATAGATCGAGGAATACGTAGGATGCCAATTCTCATGAAAGGTCTCGAAGCTCATCCACATCGGCGGAGTGGGATTGGCAAGTCGGCCATGGACAAACGTGTCCCCCATTAGCAGATAGCTGAATTCGTCATGAATGCCAGGAACGGGTATGTGCAGAAGAGGGAGAACGGCGAGGCGCACGGCGACGACACCAAGAAACATCACGCAGACAGCGAGTTTCTTGCTCCGAGCTAAGCGCGAGAGGCTCTCTTCCATCTTTCGAAACGAGGCTTCTGCGAGAGTCGGTTTCCATAGAGCCAGCAGCCCAAAAACTAGCGTCAACAGCAGCGCAATTTCCGCCGACGGCCAGAAGTGGATATTGGATTGGCTTCCGAGTGGTTCCATTTATCGAAAAAGGATTCCGACGGGGAACGCTTCAGGAATCCGGGCATAGGGGAAGCGAGCCACGCTGATCGTAGGGGAATCTTAGCTTATTTGACGAAATTCAGCGCTCGATTTCCATCTCGATTTTTTCAGCGGCAGGTTCCGGCGCGGTGGGCCCTGAAGATCCTTCCTTGAAATCCGCGAGTTCGAGCCGCAAATTTCCCGAGTTGGAGGAAAATGCCAAGCCGGTCTCGAGAGATATCACCCCGGAGCGAATCAGTTTTTCGATTTCTCCGTCAAAGTGTTGCATCCCTTCGGTGTCGCCATCCCGCATGGCGTCGAGAAGAGACTTGCCTTCTGTTTCGCCTTTTTCGACATACTCGCGCGTGCGCATCGTGGAGGCGAGAATCTCGAGGACCGCGATTCTGCCCTTGCCATCTTTGCGCGGTAGGAGCCGCTGGGAAAGGATGTAGCGGAAAGCCTTGGAAAGCCGGTTGCGTATGCCTTGCTGGTCGCTCATGGGAAACGCGCCGACGATGCGCTCGACGGTTTTCGCGGCGTCAATGGTGTGCAGCGTGGAAAGCACGAGGTGGCCGGTCTCCGCCGCTTCCAGCGCGATTTCCATCGTTTCGCGGTCCCGCATCTCTCCCACAAGAATCACTTTTGGGGCCTGGCGCAGCGCGGCGCGCAGAGCAAGAGCAAACGTGGGCGTGTCGCTGTGCAGCTCGCGTTGATGAATCGTCGCTTTCTTGTGTTTGTGAAGAAATTCAATGGGATCTTCGATCGTCAGGATGTGAAACGCCTTCTCGGTATTCATCATGTCGATGATGGTGGCGAGTGTCGAGGACTTGCCCGACCCCGTGGGTCCCGTGACCAGGACGATCCCATTTCTCAGCTGAACGATTTCCTTCAATTTCGGCGGGAGATGCAGCGCATCAAAACCTGGAATTGCATCGGGAATCACGCGCATCACAATCGCGCAGCTTCCTCGCTGGCGGAAAATATTCACGCGGAATCTGCCCACCCCCGAAACGCCGTACGAAAGATCCGCGGAGCCCTCTTGCTCGAATTTGCGGATCGGATGCTCGTTCTTGCCCATCAGGTCATACGCAATCTGGTTTGTATCCTGCGCGCTGAGGCATTCGAGCCCTTTAAACTTCAGCTCCACGAGCTGCCCGCTGACTTCGATTTGTGGCGCGCGGCCGGGCGAAAAGATCAGGTCGCTGACATGTCCGTGCGCCTTCAGCATCGCCGTGATGAGCTGTGCAGTGTCAAATTTGCGCTGCGGAGGTACTACTTGTGTCGGAGTTCCCATAGTTTCGTAACCAGATCACCTGAAGGAAGGGGATAAGCCAAGATTGTAACTACATCACTTATTGTAAGCGGGCGAAGCATTTCGCGAGGAAGTGACTCGCGGTAGACGTGCCAAAAGGTTACCGGCCTAAGGAGATTTGCGGCTCCCTACCCGCAGACTTCGGCGAAACCGCATTTGACGAATCGTAAAAGCTCAAGCTCTTCCCGCCATTATTATTCTTTTTCATGGAGAAGTAACGCCAGGGCTTCGGCATGGTTTGGCGATTGGAGAGAAAGCGAGCTCAGGTCGTCCGCGATCCAGTCGGCGCCAGCGCTCCATAGTTCGGGATCCGTCACAGTGGTGCGCAACGCGAGCACGCGCGCGCCGGCCGCTTTGCCCGAACGAATTCCCGAGGGAGCATCCTCGACGACAACGCAATCCGCGGGAGCTATTCCAAGAATCTCAGCGCCTTTCAGGTACGGATCGGGGAAGGGCTTCCCGCGTCGCACATCGTCCGAGCTGACCAGCTGTATCGGGGCCGGCAAACCTGCAACCCCGAGGCGCACTTCCGCCAGGCGGCGCGTGGCGGAGGTAACAACGGTCCATCTGGTTTGCGGGATGGCTTGCAAGAGGCGCAAAGCTCCGGGAAGCGCAATCACGTCCTCGATGTCTTCGATTTCGCGCCGTTCGACTTCGCGATTTTCCGCTTCGTGATCGCCGTGGGGGAGCAGTTCGCGGATAGTGACCATGCTCGGGCGCCCGTGCGCTTTGTGAACGACTTCCGTTGGATCGAAGCCGTGCCCGAGGGCCCACCCGTTCCAGACCCGGGCTACGGCGGGAGTGGAATCGACGAGAACACCGTCCATATCAAAGAGTAAGGCGGCGCAACGAATTAGAGTCATCGGCAGAGTATATTCGTCCTCAATCAAAAATCCTGCGCAAGAGCTTTTTAGACCGCCTGAGTCTGAGGGAACTGCTACGGTTGGGGTGGGAGACGGGGTTCGAACCCGCGACATTCGGTGCCACAGCGAGCACTTCAAAAATCGGGACGTTTATTTTCAAGAGGATGGAATGCTGATGGATGTGTGAAATCATGGTTGTTGGGCTGGGTTGGGGCGAATCTGTGCAGCGAAAAGTGCACCGGATTTCGTCTGTTCTGCTGAATGTCGGTTTGAACATCGGTCTCTGCCTCAGTTTGGTGCAGCGCCAGCGGCGCTCTTTTGAAAGAGCGCATCGATTTTTTCGACTGCGCGAAGCGCTTCGCTTGGCACACTCTTGATGTAGAACTGCTGAGTTGTCGAAATGTTCGCGTGGCGTAGGAGCGATTTCGCAGCCATCTGGCCATCCACGGAAGTTGTCAGCGTTGCCATGCCGCGGCGAAGTGCATAGAACCCATGCCATCGAGGGAGTGGCTGAAATTCGTGCCCGATTGCCGGGTGTTCTGGGTTTTCCTTGTGGCAAGTCGCACAGCGAGCGAGCGCGGGTACGATCACTCTGGAAGTAAGGTTGTACAGGTCAATCGGCTGGCCGAGCGGCGACTTCAAAATATATCCGTCGTTGCTCGGTGACTCCGCGAAAATGTCTGCGAGCGTTTCTGGAACGATTTGGGCAGCGGCGCTTTCGCGTGTTTTTGGCTCGGTCAAATGGCTTCGCCACATGCTTGAACGGATGCGGAGTGTTTTCGTTTTTCGATTGTAGTCATCCCACCTTGCGGCGCGCGCCTCCCCCGGCCGCAAAGCGCAAAAGAACATGAGGGCGACTGCAGTTCGTGCGACTCCAGTCAAAGCGCTGAGCATCAACATGACTTCTTCGACGGAATAGGCATGCGTTGGTTTACCAGCCACAGCGGCTCGCGGGATTCCAGCGTCGGTTACAGGATTCGCGCCATCTAAGACTCCGGCTTGCTTCGCATGGCGGAAGATGGAGGAGAGTAGGGCCTTGAGATGTTTCAGTGTTGTTCGGCCCAACCTGTGATGTTCGTGGATCGCGGCGAGCAAGTTCGTAGCATCGACGCATCGGAAATCGCGAAGCGCGATGCTTGCCAGTCGCGGCTTTAAGTACATGCGCCACACTCCACGGTAGCCGTACACCGTGCTCGGCTTGAGTTCGCGTTCTGCGTAGGGAAGAAAATACTTCTCGACGTATTCAGCGACGGCGAGAGTGCTCTCCGCAGAACAGCTCCCTTCGTTCAATGGTTTCAGTTTCGCGTCGAGAAGTGGTTTTACGTCTTTCTTGCAGCGATAGCGGTCCGAGTATTCGCAGAGTTTTTCGGCATGTTGCCTGCGCACCACGTGAGATTCTCCACCGTCCTCGCCCTTCACAAGTTCATTTCTTCTCCAACGACCGTACCAAAATCTGCCGGATCGAAAGATATGGCCTGTTTGATGGCCCGTCTGTTTGTTCATTTCCTATGTCTCCTGTCACGACGCTTCGCGATTAGCTTTCGCACTCGCTCAACTTGCAACTTCGTCCAGAGCCTTACCTTCACCCGCCCTACTTGTGTGAGCGGCGGAAAAGGAATCCGCTTGTGCCGGATCAACCGTTGCAAGTTCCCTTGGTTGAGTCCGAGCATTTGGGCGACTTCGTTTGTTGAATAGCGTCGCTGTGACATAGGTATATGTCTCTAACTAATCCTTGTCAAGTTCCCTGCCGACCGAGCCATGCTTCAATAGCTGGCCAGGAGAATCTTGTGTATTTCCCCAACCGAATGCAAGGCAAAGGATCTTCGTCGCGAAGCCGCGCGCGCTGCCGTGTTTTTTCCCGTATCCAGGTCATTGGAACCGCTAGCCGTTCGGAAAGTTGCTGTGGGGTGAGCAACACAGGTGACGCCAGTCCCGATTGTGAATCGACTGCTAGAGCGGGTGACATGCTCGGGTGTTGCGCGGGTCTTTGTTTCGCATCCATCTCAATCCCGGTCCTTCCGTGCAAAGTCTGTGCAACCGCAATTCCAAGCCTCACGTTTCGAATCGCTTGCAAGCGACGATCGGTTAGGGAAACCACAGTTCATTCACACACCAATGATTCGCCTGCTGGCTCGCAAGAACACATAGCGTTCTCCGGAAAATGTCTTGAGCTTGATTACTGATTTGCTTCGCGGATTGACAGTGTCAAGCTCAAGAGCCATTCGAAAGGGCTCTAGTACCACCAAATCTATTTGCCCACGCCGACCGTCGCCTCTGTCTGGCACTGGATACTCACGGACAACTGTGAAGCCCCTATTGCGAAGCCGGAGTTCCATCTCATCGTGCAGCGCCCGCGCGGATTCGAAATAGGTGGTGTCCATGCGCTGGGTTACTTCCAAGATTGCTTTCATTCCTGCTTCCATTTTTTTCCCTCCGAACACACGCCCAACTTCCCTCACCAAGGATGCCTTTGAGAGGGGGAGCGGGTGAAACTTCACCCGACCCACGTTTAAATCAACTCCGATGGCTCCGCTTGGCACACCTGCACACGCTAGTCTCGGGCGTAAGGGACCAGTCACCGGATTCAGTGCGTCTTGTCTTCCTGCGAAGTAAGGAATATGCCGCGTTCGCGCTCCCTGTGAGGTCCGGAGCGGAGACCAGCAAACTACACCTGCACCCTTCATTCGCGCGTGAGCGCCAAGAGTGAAGGCCGTAGACTTGGAAAGGAAATCTCGCGATGAAACAACCATGTTCACGCAACGCGCTGAGTAGCACTTTTGTTCGTCCCATCCGACCGGGATGGAGTCGCTTGCTGCACTGCGTCCTTTCATGGAAAGAATCGCAGGCCGAAAGTAGGAAAAACCCCACAATTGCAGAGATGTAGGAAGAACCAGCGGTTATTTGGTTTAGTTAGAAGGACTTACGCATTTGTGGCATGGGGGATAGTTGCACCATTGTAGTGCATCTCTTTGGGAGCGTGGCTAACGACACCCGCAACCGTGTCTTGACTCGCACCGTAATCATCAGCCAGGAATTGAACTGCGAGATCTCGAGGAACCCATTGGCCTCGGCGGAACGATTGAGTGTCGAACTCCTTGCTGCTCCACCGGAAGAACTGCGGCCAAAACTGAAGAGTGCGAAATGTACGAGAGCGGAACCGCTCACAAAGCCAATTCCAGATCCCATCGGTCGAAGGTGCACGATCCTGTTCTTGCACCCAGGCGCGCAGCGCGCGGAGCTCGCGAAGCAGAGCATGGTACTTTAATGGCACCTCACCCTTGTCGCTCGGCGTTAACTGCTTCGGGCGCCCACCTTGCCGACTGGCCGGCCTCTTTCTGAACTCTGCGAGTAATTCTGCTCTGACCCTCAAGAGCCTTCTTGCGAGTGTCGGGGACAGTGCTTCAGTCTTCCGCTTAGGAGTGAGCTTCCGACGTATCCAGTCTTCGCTTATGTCGAGAAGCTCGGCGGCTCTAACGCTAGTTAGATTAAAGTCCGAGCACAAGGTGGTGATGTGCTTCCAGCCAACGGGCTCCCCGTGAAGGAAAGCGCGGAACCGCTTTGGGTAACCCATGCGTTTAAGCCGATAAAAAACGGGCGTCAACGTCAGTTCCGCGGCAGCGGCGATCTCAGGTACGCTCTTTCCTCCAAGGCGCAATTCTGCTATGCGTGCGTCCGTTACGAGGCCGCCACCACTTGCGCGTTTCCAACGCAGAGGTCTTCCACCTAGGCTTTTCCCCCGCGAGTTGAGCCGCTCTTCCAGTCTGGCTGCCCCTTTTTTGTTGGTGCGAATTGAAGCTCTTAAAGCATCGGGGAGGCGCAAGTGTGTCCATTTCGGCGGTCGATGCCCGATGCGTTTCATTGTATTGGACTGCTTTAGATTTGTGTCTTCTGACCTTGTGGCATTCCCGGTCCTAAGGAAACCCCACTTAATCTTGTAGTCAGCCACCGCCAGTCCGTGTTTTGGCCAAAGATGCGGACCGACATCGCAAAGAATCTCGCCACATTCGCGGCAGACATTTTTCCTCAAGCGGGGATCGGTTCGCAGTGTACCGAGTTCCTGCTCCGTCACGGACTGCTTACTTTTCGCGTGTCGCTTACGCCAGGAGGCGAGCGAGCGAGTCCGAAATAATTCCGGACTCGCCAGGTATTTCGAGCGGCGTTCTTTCTTTACTCGGGGCGGAATTAAACGCTCATGCGCGGCGCGCGCCTTGGCTCGGTTGGTCGGGCTGAAACAATCCAAGGTCGTGAGGGCATAGAGCTTGTCGCAATATGTGTCCCGCGGGAATGCACGGCCCGCCAGCCAGCTTCTGACTGAGACCGGGTCGCTGCCGATTTTGGACGCCAGAGCTGACTTGCTGGTCTTTTCCTTGCGAAACCAGGCGTTGAACTCCTGGGCGAAGGTGATCTCACTACCTTCCTGCACGATGATATCCAGCCCGGTCTCCCGGCGGGCTTCCCTTTCTTGTCCCCTGCATCCTAGCCAAATATTTGACAGGTGTCCAGCATCATACGATACTTCCGTAGATGAAAAGAGTGACTACGCGAGTCGCGGCCAAAGCAGCGGGTATTTCCCGCGCGACGCTGCAGGCATGGATTTCCACTGGAACTGTTAGAGCACCGAAGTTGCAGATAATTGATGGCGTCGCAGTGCGCGTTTGGAAGGACACAGACTTGGCGCGCTTGTGCACTGTCAAAGAGAAGGTGTACTGCAAGGGGCGCGGTCTCCAAAGGAGAAGCAAATCGTGAGGGGCGAACATCGGTCCGAGGGACCATTTCTCGCTTATGTCCTGTTCAAAACGCGGACGATAGGGCCGCGATTGCACGGTTTTTGCACTCAAGCCCGCGGACATAGGTACACGCGATCGATCCACGTAGGCGAGACGACACTGGGCTGGCATGCAGCCCACATTTGGAATAGTATCCTCGGCTAATGGCAACGGCTGCTCCGCTACCGACATTACGTGCCATCGTCCCGCTGAAAGAGTTGGGGGCCTATGAAGCTCTCTGGGCCGAAAGCGGAACGACTTTCAGGTCACTGGCTCAGAAGTTTCGCGAGTTTCCGGACCGACTCCCGTCTGAATTTGTTGAAGAATACAAAGCGGATTACTTTGCGCGGGTTGTTCTAGGGATGCTCCGCGAGTCCGGGATCGCACAGTTCGGCGTCCGGGTTCACCGGGCCGGAGAGTATCCGAACAAGTTTCGCGATGCCGAAGACCCGGTCGAGCTCCTGTACTATCGTGGTTTCTGGGATTTAGTCGACACGCCGTCGGTCGCTGTTGTTGGCACCAGGGAGCCGTCTGCTCAAGCGATCGAGAACACATCGCGTATCGTAAAGCTACTTGTGAATGATGGATACACGATTGCGTCTGGACTCGCGAAGGGGATCGACACGGCGGCTCACCAGGCCGCCATCGAATCCGGAGGAAAGACGATTGCTGTCATCGGGACGTCGATCAATCGCGTATATCCAAAGGAAAACGCAATCCTCCAAGAAGGAATAGCGCAAAACTTCCTCGTTATTTCGCAGGTTCCCGTGTATCGGTATTCGCAGCAAGACTACACCCGCAACCGCACTTTTTTTCCCGAACGAAATAAGACGATGTCCGCTTTGACGGAAGCGACGATTATCGTCGAAGCAGGGCGCACGTCAGGCACATTGATTCAGGCTCGTGCCGCTATAAAACAGCGACGGAAACTGTTCATCTTGGAGAGTTCCTTCCGCAATCCTGATTTGACCTGGCCGCAAGAGTTTGAGGCTCTGGGCGCAATCAGAGTTCGAACATACGAGGACATCCGAAAGAACCTCGGTCCCAATGCTGACTCGAATCGATGAACTCCACTTACCCGATCACTACTATCTTGACCGGGAAGACGAGTGTTATTTCATCGGGGAATACACTGCGGGACGGGGATACACTCACAGCAACACAAATCAATTCATCTATAACCTAAAGAAGAGCGTCGAGCGGCGGGGAACACTTGAGTACCGATATAAGGAGGAGGCAATCCGTCGCGGTGCGTTCGAGCTGAGGCGCTCTCTCAATCCAGAATTTGTACAGCGAGGGACTTTCGTTCCCGTGCCTCCTTCTTGCACCGCCGACGATCCGCTTTTCGACGATCGAATTACTCAGATGATTCGGCTGATTGATTCGCACGTAGATGCGCGGGAAATCGTCCGACAAATCGTCAGTACGCCCGGTGCCCATGCTGTTCAAGACAGACCTGGACCGGGCCAGCTTTACAACAACTATGAAATAGATGAATCGTTGGAAGAGCCAACGCCGTCTGGTATTGCCGTCGTCGACGATGTTCTTACGACGGGCGCCCACTTCAAAGCGATGAAGAGGGTGTTGGACGAGATTTTCCCAGGAGTTCAAGTCGTTGGCTTGTTTTTGGCTAGGCGAGTCCCTAACACTGAATAGCAGCGCGTGGACCAAATTTGGCTCGGCCCACGAATATCGGTCGCAGCGACCGCTGCTCACATCCATAACGCTGTAACTTCGGGACTTAAAACGGGGATTGCACGGAAGTTGCACGGATTCGGGTTTCCCCGTCTGACCTGTTGTTAGCTGCCTCGCTCTCTTGATGTGGGCCAAGAGAAGTGTTTTTACCCAACTGTGGTTATCTATGATAGGTTGACAGCAGACCATATATTAACTCTTTAAGTTGGGGATTGCCAAAAACCTCGATGCTCACCGCCGCCGATCTAGCCAAGCTAAAGATCAAACGCGCTGTCTTCCACGACGTACCGGATCGCCCAAAGGCGGTCGAGACAAAGCCCGTGCTCGCCGACCTGGAAACGAAGATTGATGCTGGCAAAGCCCGGATTTTGTACGACCGTATTACACAGGTGCTCGGTTCAAAACACGCTTACGGTATGCGCTTTTCCGCTGCGCCGTCTACTAACGTACCTGCGGAAGTCCGGGCCTTCACAAGCAAAGAGCATACTTCTGAAGAGTTCGTCGCCATGTCGCGAGCACTTGCAAACTACCTCTTCGCTCAACACACCGGCGCAACTTCGCCTGGGCTTCTGTGCGTCATGTACGTAACCGTAGGTGTGAGGAATGGGCTCGCGATTCTCAAGTTGGAGCGGCAAGAAGGGGCTGAGATCAAGTTCAGCGGTGAGGAAGGCAAGCGTGTTTTCGATTTCGATGTATTGGAGAACCTAATCCTTACGGACAAAACCCGGTTGTTCAAGAGTGCGCTTTTTGTCCGGACGGGTGTGGGCGACGATGATTTTGATTCAAGCGGATGCGACAGCCAAGGGCCGGGCTCCAGTGAAGACGTCGCGCGGTTTTGGCTGACCTATCTTGGTTGTCAGTTGGAGGAAGAACCTAGGGTCAGCACGCGCAAATGGTTCGATGCCTCCTTGGCCTTCGCTAACGAGCAGATCGCGGATGCCGTAGCTAAAAACACCTTTTATGAACACATCCATTCTGAACTGAAGTCCAATCGGAAAAACGTATCGCCCAGGCAATTCCTTGAAGACTACGTTCCGGCCGCTCTCAGGGTGCCGTACAAACAGTTTCTCGAAGACCACAAAGTTCCACTGCATGCTTTCACCAAGGATATTTCGGAAGTCAGGACGCGGCTTCGGCGAAAAGCCTTGCACACGGCGCATGGTATCAGCGTGACTGTGCCCGAAGACGAGGAGCAACTGGTCAAGGTGAAAGCCGAACAGATCGTCGTACATGACCAACTGGTTAGTGTCGATCACAAATGAATAGCCTGGAGGAAGCCCGAAAACTCTGGCTAGTAGAACAGCCAGTATTCAAGGATTTTGCGTCCTACGTTCAAGGAACGCTGAAGTCAGCGGTTCGCCGCGGTGGAATCCTAGCCGAAGTCTCCAGTCGCGCGAAGGAAGTGGACAGCCTAATCAAAAAACTTATCTTAAAGCCTGCGTACACATACGAGTCTCTCGGCGACAAGGCTGGTGTCCGCGTGACCGTTCGCTACAAGGATGAGATCGGACCAGTCCTAGAGATTGCGAAGCAGAATTTTGATAGGGGCGAACCAGAGAACACGGCGATCCGTTTGAAGCCGAACACGTTGGGATACCTGAGTGTGCACGCAGATTTGCGGCTGCTACCTGGCGACGCCCAGATTGGTAAGTTTCCGGCGAATAGATTCAGGGCTGAGTTGCAGGTGTGCACGATGGCGCAGCATCTGTGGGCAGAGATGGCCCACGATTCAGTTTACAAGTACGATGCCTTGCTCAAGCCTCTACCCAACGAACTACAGCGACGCATCTATATACTTGCGGGAGTGGTGGAGTTGGCAGACGAAGAGTTCAATCGGATTGAGAGAGAGATGCCATCCGTGGCTGAACTGAGCCTACTAAGGTCGCTTGAGCGGCACTACTACAAGTTGACAGTCCGTCGCGGCGATCCAGCGCTCTCGCTCGACGTGATTCGCCTCCTTACGCCTCTCTACGCCAGGACGCCAGCCAAGATAATTGAGCATCTGGATGCTTTCTTCGCCGAGCGCGAACAAGTCCTGATAGACGTGTATGAAAAAGCGGAAGGGACGGCAGACAGGAGCGCGTTCCTGTTCCAGCCCGAAGCCCTGATGATTTACGACCTATTGGAGACAGACCACCTTGCGGTGCGCGAAGCCTGGAGCGGCCATTTTCCAGATCGCGAACTTGAACGGATGGCAAACGCATTTGGTGTTTCCTTTGATTAGGAGCGGCCGTCTCGTGAACGTCGGTTGCTCAACCCGCTGTTCACTTCCATCGGATAGAAACTGCGCAGCATAAAATCTCAATTGCACGCACTTTGCACAGTTCTAGCTTAGGGCAAAGATACGAAACTCATGCGAGTTTTCGTGCGATTGATTCGTCCAGTATTTCGCGCACCGTAAGCGGGACAATGACCCTGTGCTCCCTGCGAAAGAAAGCATCCACTTCCTTCAACGCATCGGAAGAAAACTCGAACGAGACGAAAAAGCCTTTCGCGCGATTTTCGCGCATCATGGCCGTTTCGAATGAATCTATGTCCGGCCGTCCGGCCTTGTCCTTTTGCTTAACCTGAATTGGATACCATACGTCCATGAAATCTAGTTCTCCGGCTTTCTTACCACTCATGGAAGGCATGGATGACACTGGGTAGATACGCCCGTCTATGCCCATGTCGCCAACTTGCGCCTTGTTGGGGATGCCTCCCAGCGCGATAACCGCCCAGTTCTCGAACTCGAAGGGAGGTATTGCCCGGAGCTGCTTCTCTGACCAGGGCAGATCCCGTACAACGAAACCGCGCCCGGCATGCCACAGTTTCTCATCCTCGGGAAGTCGGCAGACATCGCGCAGCCGCTTCGCCATAACTCGGCAGGCTGTAGGAGAGATGTCAATTCCAATCCATTGACGCTTCAAATTCTGCGCCGCCACAAGGGCAGTGCCGCAGCCACAGAAAGCATCGAGCACGATGTCGTTTTCGTTGCTGCTCGTGTTTATGATCCTTTCAAGAAGTGGAAGGGGTTTCTGTGTCGGATAACCCAGAGATTCCTTCGCCTGCGAGTTAATCGGGTTGATGTCATCCCATACGCTGCCGACGGGGAGTCCTTTGGATTCATCGAGAAATCTTTTATATCGTGGCACTATTCCACTTGGCGGAATGGCGACGCGGCCGTCGCGGATGAATTGCTCCATCTTTTCCTGTGTGTACCGCCAGTAGCCATCAACGCCGAGGACTTTGTAGTGGGGGTTTCCCTTTGCTGGTGCGGCTCCGCCCGGTGCACGAAGATCGGTCCATTGAAACGGCCGTCCTTGTTCGTCCCGTTGCGAATAGTGTGAATCTATGTAGCTCTTGTCGAGTGGAACGTATTGCTGATTCCATGTGTAATCGTCACTGCCACCGCAATAGAAAAGCAGCACGTCGTGTGTCCGACCGTAGTGCTTGCTACCTTGCTTCGCATCGTTGTGGGAGCCAGACCGCTTCCAGACGACTTCATTAACGAAATTGTTCTCCCCAAAAATTTGATCGAGCATGACCTTAACATAGTGAGAAGCGTGCCAGTCGCAATGGTAGTAGAAGCTACCACTCTTTTTGAGGACTCGTGACATCTCCACACACCTTGGGCGCATGAACTCGATATAGGCTTGGGTGGATTCGTGCCGATCTTCGAATGCCCGCTTCTCTTTTGCCTCGCCCCAAAACACTTCATAATTGCGATTGGAATTAAAAGGAGGGTCAATATAGATCAAATCTATACAAGCGTCCGGTAACTTCCTGAGCTGGTCTAGGTTGTCCCCGCAAAAGATTACGCTAGTATCGAGCAGCGACGAACGCTTGCGGGATGAGGCGGCCATGTAGCGAGATTCTACTTGCCGTCACCCCCACGCGGCAACGTGAAAGTATCACGCGCGACTTTGCACCCTCGAGATGAACTGCATGCTATTTCACTCATTCGCGATTCCGATGGCGGTGACCTACCCGCCCGGCCTACTGTGATTCCATCCCGTGTTCGTCGACAACTTTGCTAGCTGCCTTGCCTGCCGCGAGGGCCCAGTCTTTCCTCGGATCCTCCATTTCCAGTCGAACCACACCGCACTCGAACTCTTCCATCAGGCGCTTGTACTGACGCTCCTGCTCGGCAGTTCTTTGCGAACTCCAGGGATGTATGTAGTGGATCTGCTTTATTTTCGCTTGAAGCATCTCTTTGAGACAGCCAAAGCAGGGCTGCGTAGTGCTGTAAACTCTGGCTCCTTGCACGCTGATACCAAAACGTGCGGCTGATATAATTGCATTTTGTTCGGCGTGAACGCAGATACAAAGATCATACGCAGTGCCCGACTTGTAGACCGTCCCCCGGTTCTCACAACGGACACATCCGCCGTCAGAGCAGTTCACCATCTTTTCGGGTGTTCCATTGTATCCAGTAGAAATGATGCGGTCTTCAACGACAATCACTGCCCCAACTTTCTGTCCCTTGCAGTCCGCTCGCTCTCGTACTGCAATGGCAATGCCCATGAAGTAGTGATCGCGATTCGGACGATCTAATTTCTCACCCATAATCCTCCTTACCCTCTAGCGGCTCCGAGCCCACGCCAAAGAGTTCCAGACTAAGTTGACATTCAAGTAGATCCAGACAACCAGCAACGGGATCGAAATAACGGCAAGACGCTAAGCATAGATCCTACATAGCTAGCTTGTCCATAATCTCATTATTTATATAAACGGCACGTCGCCCATGAACAAAGGTTCTCCGAACCGTTGGTCGCTCGCAAGTCACAGCGTACACGGAAGTTGAAATCGCGGTTGCACGCGATTTGCACAATTCCAAGGCTCGCTGTCGGAACAACCCGTCACTCAGGAAAGAATCTCTACCGACATGGGGTTTGCCTCGCAGCCCCGCGGGAAGCGGCTTGTGGAAGGGGATTCGCGCAAGCGTCAGACCAATCCTGCTTCAAGAGGGAACGCGTGCGGGAAATCGTCCCCAAGAGCGTTTTCGGTCAGCGGCGACCGAAACCCACCATTCGCGCCATCGCCATCGCAAACCCTTTCGGGTGGAAATCCGCTCTACCGCCTTCGTAATCATCGATGGCTGCGCGGCTGATTCCCATCGCCTGATTTACTTTAGGCTGATGGCCGCACGCCTGGCAGCGTTTACCTGGACCGCCAATACTCCGCATCCAGTCTCCGCATTGCGGGCAATCTCCCCTAGCCGCGACCACAGATTGGGAAGGGGGAAGGGGGATCGAAGTCTCTTGCGGTGCCTCTTTCTCATGCTGAGCGGGGATATTATCGGCGCGAGTAAATGCCTCGGTCCGTCGGGTTGTATCGTCGCCGAGCAGGGCCAACAATTTTTCACGCAATTGCTGGTTGTTTGAAGTTGACATTGCCCTTCCGCCTCAACACCAATGCGAGGGCCGCGGCCGCTTCCATCACTTGCGGATCGTCGGCAGTCTCCACGAGTTTCCTACAGTGGGCGAACAAGATTTCCGCTGTCTGATTTCTTGGAAAGAGTGGTTCATCCTCGACCACATTAATCGTGATCTCTTGGCGCGTGTCAGCCATGAGGTCGAGTCTGTTCGGCGCTCGGCCCTCTACTCGGTCGACAATTTCTTTGAGGGCGTTGACATCACCCCGCACAACAATCTGCGCATAAAGCCGGGCAGTGGTCAGCGCTGCCCACGTCGAGCCCTCGGGAAGAATTGGCGTTTTGAACTGCTTGTTTATTTTTGCGATGTACTCAGGCGGAGCCGGCGACTCGGCCATCATGTGGTATCTGTCCGTGAATGGCCGCTTGTTGTTCCGCCCTTCGGGGTTCGGAACATCTCCGGGTTTCCACGGTCGGAGATTCCGGCGAGAATTTGGATGTTGTCCTCTTCGCATTTCAGTTCCTTATTCAGTTCCGGTACTGATTCGAGCCGTCGATCACGAGCCGCCCACCCTGACGGGATTTATGTTGAGCGTTCCGCTGGACGCCGCGGCGACGCCGATGACTTCGCCGGATTGGTATGGGTTTCCTCTTGGCGCGCTGATTTCCAGCACGAAGTCCGTGCTGGACAACTCTTCCGCTGTGATCGATGCGCCGATCGGCGTGCCAGCTTTGACGCCGCCTTGCACTTCATTTGCGCGCGCGGCGTATTGAAACGTGAACGTCGTCGCGCAAAAGATTTTCACTCCCTCACAAGCGCATGGCGCTTGGACGTTGACTCCGCCGCTCGTAATTGTGAGTGTTCCTGCTTGCATGTTTTTTTCTCCTGGTCTTGACCGGCTCGTCCTCGGCTTCAACGAGTAGTAGAAACCTGTCGAGAACTTTCTGCCGATATGCCATCGCGCCGTTAAGCGCGGCGGCAACTGTCAACTCCTCGTTGGCCCAGCGATTTAAATCCGCAAACTCCTCGTCATCTACCCCGATGGTCTCCTTCACTTGCTCGACCGTCAAACCGTCGTGTTTCATCAGCGCGAACAAAGCCTTCGCTTCCAGAAGAGGGTCGGGCGTGGCCCAAGCGGCTGGAATGCAGCGGTTGGCAAGAACTTTCCTTTCGTAGCTCAAGCCTCGTCCTCGTAACTCGTGGAGCAAAGGCGGTGCGGAACAAAGGAAAGACCGCGCCGCCCTGTTTCATCGGCCGATGGAGAAATTTGGCTGCTCCTCGGCGGCCCATCCAAGAGCCGCCGAAAACTTTCACGCGAGGATGGGAAGGTTGTGGCCAAGCCGCCCCCGCGTCCGCGGCGCTTCGAATCGCCGCAAACTCTTCAATCCGCCACCAAACGCATATTTTTCAGGAGATCGCCGAAGCCAGCCGCTGTCTTCAGATCATCGCCGGCGTCGGAATGATTTTCCGAAACGTCCGCGTCGCTCGCCTCCGCCAACGCTTCGCGCAAATCCTCAAAGTCCTGCTGCCTTGCTTGGTGCGACTTGGCGAAATTCGAATGGCAGTCGGCGCAATCGCGGTGAGCGCGGGCAAGCATTGGATTGGTGCGTTCGTGCGCGACGGCTACGTCCGCTTGGGCCTTGGCCATCGTCAGGCAATTCTTGGCCATCACATTGTGATGCGAGGCGCTCTTTTTCAGGTGCGAATCCACCAACTCTTTGATCGTCATGTCGTACGTCCTTTCAAACGAAGATTTGTTCTCGACGCGGGCATGCCGCGCCGAAATTGTTAAGCTGCTTCTAGTTCTCTAATTAGTTTTCTCATACCCGTTTCATCCCCAGCGACGTACGCAGAGAGGTAGCGCGCAACATCGGAGCCGGGGTCTTCTTCGACGGCCGCTCGCAACATCAGCGCTGGCCGTTCGCCAGCTTGACGAATGCGAAGCCCGGACGTCGGCAGGTCTCCGCCGCTCTTTCGCATCACGCGCATGAGAGCACCCTCGATGAGCTTGTCGAGCGACTTTTCGGCGTGCCTGGCAGGAGCGAGCAATATTGCAAGCTCGGCCGCTTCCTGCTCGTCCGCGACTTTTTGGAGCACGGGGGGCAGATTGCTGCCGTCTGTCCTGCGATTGCCGAAAATTTGAAGATGGACGAGATCCGTTTGTTGTTTCGTAATCTCGGTGCTCGTCAACGACCGTGGCGCCTCGATTGCCGGCTGCTCGACCTCGATACATGCAGAAACTTTTTCGACATACTCCTGGTCCGAAGACGCGACTAGGAATTGGAACGTGCCAATTTTGTGCCACTCGTCGAGCGCCTGCTTGAGCAGGGCGTCGCGCTCTGCCATCGTTTTCACTTTTCGTTTGATGAATGGGTCCATTTCATTTTTCCTTTCTTTATCCACCTCCGCGCCTGACCGGTTGCGCGGCAAATCTTGGTTCAGATCAATGGCGCGAGTTCGGCCAGCGTTTGATTTCGCCATTGGCCAAGTTGTATTAAGCCGGACTGCAATGCCTGCATCTTCGGCGATTTCATCGTATTCGGCATTTGGAGATAGAAACCCAGACCGCAGTTTCGTCTTTCCTCACCAATGTCCGCGAGCAAAGAATCGAGCGCCGCATCGTAGAGGCGAAGGTCAGTAAGTAATTCTCGCTTTCTTTTTTTCTCGACCGGCTCGACTTCGAGCGGAACCAAGAACCTCATCGTCTTGACCTCCCATCGAGCGTGAACTCTGCACAAACTGCTGCGGCAGGCGGCAGAGCCGTCGTCGATTTCAACTTTTTGTAGATTCCCAGTTCAATCACAGCGACTCCAAAATTCTGGATGTCGCCGCGCTGACCGGTGCGCGGTAGGAATTTCGATTTGAATGTACTCGGCTACTTCGTCGTTTTCCAGAACTTTTTCATGGAGTGTTTCTACGCCACTGAGCGCACGAAAACTGGGCTGCAGGCGGCCCGCGAAACCTATTGTGCAATGGTTGTGCAATTAATTCGACCGCGCGAGAGCACGACAGAATTGAGAAGTGGACTGTTTTCAATTGGATTGGGTTGGGGTGGGAGACGGGGTTCGAACCCGCGACATTCGGTGCCACAGACCGACGCTCTACCAGCTGAGCTACTCCCACCGTAGGAATGTAGTTTACGCTAGTTTTTCCGTGCGGAAAAGCGGACCCGGCAAACTCCGTGTGGTTGCGACCGCTGAAAGAGAGTACCTCCCCATCTTGGCTAGGCATCGAATGCTAGAAGCGTCTTGCGAGGCGGGTGAATAAGCGCAGCGGGGATTGCAAGGGACGGGTGCAAACGCATAGAGTACGCTATGCAAAACTCAGCCCAGGCCTGAGAACCACCATGTTCGGTAGCATTCTCCGCAGTGGCTGGTTGCGGTAGTCTCTACACTTTGAACGCAGTTGGCTCTTCGGGCTTGTTCGAAGAGGGCCGCTGTTTGGAACGTTCGAAAAGCTGCGGCTGATTTTTTGCGGAAAAGATGATTGCCTGGATTGAGTCTGACCCGGAGCTAACTTGAGTTTTCCATGAAAACCTCGCACCCAATGCGGCCGGTGAAGACGAAGCAGGGGAACTCCGATTTGAGCCGCAGTTTGCTGCTGAGGCTGGAGTTGCCAAGCGATCCCAGCTTGCTCTGCGCGGTGCGCGGCGCTGTGGAACGTTTGGCGGAATCCTTCGGGTTTTCCGACTCTGAGTGTCGAGCCGTGACTCGCGCGGTGGACGAAGCTCTAACGAACATTATCCGGCACGCCTACGGCGGACGGGCAGATCGACCGATCGAGATGTTTTTTCGGTCCGTTCACCGGCAGGGTAATGACAAAGCCGCTGACGGCATCGAGATCCTGCTGTGCGATCGCGGCCCCGCCATCGAGCCCGATAAAATGTGCCTCCGCGCACTGGACGAAGTAAAGCCGGGCGGGCTCGGGCTGCATTTCATTCGACAGAGCATGGACATTGTCGAGTACAAGCGCGCGAAAGGGACCAACCGTCTCCGCCTGGTCAAATACGTTCGCGCGGCGAAGCAGGGTAACAATTCTTGAGAGCGTTAAGGAGAAACTACTGTGCAGATTTCTAGCCGGCAAGTCGAAACGACGATTATTTTTGACGTCACGGGAGACATCGACCTGGCCAACTCGCCAACCGTTCGAAAGGCGCTTTTGCGCGAAGTGCGGGACAAGCGCACGCCGCGGGTGGTCATGAATCTCAGCAAAGTGCGCTATATCGATAGCTCCGGAGTAGCTTCGTTGGTCGAAGGGCTCAAAGCGTCGCGAGATGTCGGCTCGCGCTTCATTTTATTTGGTTTGAGCACTTCCGCGCGCGAAGTCTTGCAGCTCTCGCGGCTGCTGAAAATTTTCGAGATATACGACAACGAAGAGCAAGCTCTGGCGGGCTAAAAATTCGGGATCAGGTTGGCGCATTTTTCCGAGGTGCAGTGAATTGGATGAAAAGGGATAGAGCGACAGAAAACAGGGATGCCATTCGTGTCACAAATCGGCGGAAGCGTGACGAACGGGCTGGCCTACGTCGGTTCGCTCGCGTCGCTCGGAGGGCGCGCGGCATATTACACGTTCATCGGACCGTTCCAAGGCAAGCCGCTGCGTTTGCGGCGCGCGGTGTCGCAGGCCATGGACGTGGGCGTGCGTGCGTTGCCAATTCTTTCGCTGATTACGTTTTTTATCGGGTTGATTCTCGCGCTCCAGGCCGCGTACGAGCTGCGGCGCTTTGGCGCGATGAACTACGTTGCGACCGCTGTCGCCATTTCCATGTCGCGAGAACTTGGGCCGCTCATCACGGCGATCGTGGTGATTGGCCGTTCCGGCTCGGCGTTTGCGGCGGAAATCGGCACCATGAAAGTGACCGAGGAGATTGATGCGCTGGAAACGATGGCCATCAGCCCAATCCGCTTCTTGGTTACGCCGAAGTTTCTAGCCATGATCGTGATGCTGCCTTGCCTCACAATTTGGGCGAACGCCATGGGCATTCTGGGCGGATCAGTGTTCGGCGTGGCACAAGCGGACTTTACGTTTGGCCGCTATATTCAAGCTTCGCTGGAGTCGCTCTTCTTGCGTGACATCATGACCGGACTCGTGAAGAGCGTGATGTTTGGGATTACGATTACGGCGGTGGGTTGCCAAGAGGGATTGGCCACGGGGGCGGGGGCGGAACAAGTCGGCCGCTCCACCACGAGAGCCGTCGTAGTGTCCATTTTTCTGGTAGTTCTCGTGGATCTGATTTTTACGGGACTCTTCTTTTTTGTGAGCGACAGCTAGAGGAGTGTGACTTTGTCTATGGAAAGGGAAAACACGGAATCGCCCGATTCGGAAATCATGCTGTCGCTGCGCGATGTGCGCGTCAGTTATGGCGAGGTTGAAATTTTGCACGGCATTTCGTTTGACGTAAAGCGCGGCGAAACTCTGGTGATTCTCGGTGGCTCCGGCTCCGGCAAGAGCACACTTCTGCGGACGCTCGTCGGGCTCGAAAAGGCGAGCTCCGGGGAAATCTGGATCAAAGGCAAAAACATCGCCGCGATTTCCGATGCGGAAATGGACGAAATTCGGAAAAAGATCGGCATGTCGTTTCAAGGCGGGGCGTTGTTTGGCTCGATGACCGTCGGCGAAAACGTGGCGTTGCCCTTGCGCGAGCACACCAAGCTCGAGGACTCGACGATCCAAATCATGCTGCGCCTGAAGCTCGAACAGGTGGGACTTGAAGGGTTCGAATATTACATGCCGTCGCAGCTCAGTGGCGGCATGAAAAAGCGCGCGGCGGTTGCGCGAGCCTTGGCGATGGATCCAGAGATTCTTTTTTTTGACGAGCCTTCGGCGGGTTTGGACCCCATCATCGCCGCGGGCATCGACCAGTTGATTTTGGAATTGAAACAAGCGTTCCGCATGACCATCATCGTGGTGACCCATGAATTGGCCAGCGCCTATTTGATCGCCGACCGCATGGTACTGATCGACAAGGGCCACCTCGTGGCCATGGGAACAACTGCGGAAATGCGTGCCAGCACGCAGCCGCGCGTGCGGCAGTTTTTAGACCGCGTGCCAGAACCAGAAGTGGCGCGCGAGATGGATTATCTGCAAATGCTCACGCAAGACCGCCGCTTGTAACGAGCGCCAGTAGAGGAGAGAGGACGCGATGGACGGAAAACGCGAACAAGTTTTCGTGGGACTTTTTGTAATTGTGGCCGCGGCAGTTCTGATCGCCATGGTTTTTGCCATTACAGGTGCCTTTGGCCGCACCGAGAAAACCTACCACGCGTACTTTCCCTTCGCGGGCGGGCTCGAGCGTGGAGCGACCGTGCGTTACGCGGGAGGTCCCAAGGTGGGCCGCGTCGAGAAGCTGGCGATAGACCCGCAAGATCCCGCCCGCATCGACGTGGTATTCAGCGTCGATACCGATCTGCCCGTGAAGAAGGACAGCCACGCCAAGATCATGAGCATGAGCCCCCTGGGTGACAATCACTTGGAGATTCTTCCTGGAGGCGCGCAAACCGCGCTCGCTCCTGCCGGCTCCGTCTTGCCGTCGGATCCTTATGTCGATTTCAACGCGCTTACCGCGCAAATAAACGATCTCGCGCCGCAGGCGAAAGAACTTCTACAGTCCTTAAACGATCGCGCTACAGATTTGAAAGTTACAATCGCCCGCGTGAATGACCTGCTGAGCGACCAAAACCGTGCGAATCTTTCTGCCACTCTCGCGGACGCTCACGCGATGCTCGCTGAAAACCGCCCGCAGATTAAATCCACCATTCAGCATCTGGATTCCGTCAGCGCAAAACTGGAACCGCTCATTCAAGACTTGCACAAAACATCTGATGAAGCCAACCAGGCGCTCACCCACCTCGACGCTGTTCTCGGCGAAAATCGCGCCGATGTGCGCCAATCCGTCGTCGAACTTCGCAAATCCTTGACGACCCTCACGGATATTACGGGCCAACTGGACCAGACACTCGACGTTAATTCGGAAAATATCGACGAGATCCTCGAAAATTTCCAGCGCGTTTCCGAAAATCTGAAAGAATTCACCGAAACCATCAAGAAACGTCCTTACACTCTTATTCGCGCAACAAATCCGCCCGAGCACAAACCCGGTGGGCGGCAATGAAGCGAGGGAGCGACTTACTCATGATGAGACGCACTGAATCGCGCGTGACCATATCCATGAAGGTCGGGAAAGGCGGACGTAATCGCCCGCTGTTTCGGGCTCTGACGAAACTTTTCTTCTGCCTGCTCGCGCTGTCCGTTGCCCAGGTGGCCGGGTGCGGCGCTACAAGGCCCAGCAAGTATTACCAACTCACCGTTCCGGGCACCTTAACGCCCCCTCCAAACCCCGACGCTGTCCCCGTCACCCTCTTGATTGGCCACCTCACCGCTCCTGAGCTTTACCACGAGGAGCAAATTGTCTATAGCACCGGCGGCGAGAGCATGGGACTTTACGAGTATCATCGCTGGGTCGAGCCTCCCGTCGACATGGTCGAGGAAGTTCTGCTTCGCGAGTTGCGCGCCTCAGGCCATTTTCGGGGTGCCTATATGCTTCGAAGTGACATCCACGGAGATTATCTCCTTCATGGGCGCCTCTACGATTTCAAGGAAGTTTCGGGGAGCTCGCTCGTCGGCCGCGTCACTATGGAGTTGGAGCTGCGCGACATTAAGTCCCACACAGTGGTATGGACCCACTTCTACACGCACGACGAGCCCGCTGCCGATAAGACTGTCGATGCCGTGGTTGCTGCTCTCGACAAAAATGTCCAGCAAGGCGTCGCGGAAATGATGGCCAGCCTCGATGAATACTTCGCGGCACATCCTCCCGCACCCCCAACTGCGCAGCCAGGACCCTAGTCCAACCCGCATCTTTCGCAAGCTGCTCGCGCCCAAAACCTCGTAGGGGCACGGCACGCCGTGCACGTTCTTGCGAAATTTCCGATCGTTGGAGCGGCTTGGTCAACCGGTGCGACGCAACGTCAAAAGCGTGACGTCGTCCTCAAGTTCTGAGCTTCCCCTATGTCGCTGCACGCCTTCAAGCAAAGCCGCGGAAAAATCAGGTAGCCGGACGGTCCCTTGCTGCAGTGCCAGAGTTGATTCCGCCAATTGCAGAAAGCCCCGCGAGGTTAATTGTTCCCCGTCGGGCGAGTGAACTTCGGTGGCTCCATCGGAAAAAGCCAAAATCATATCGCCAGTTCGCAAACACACGCTCTGTTCGTTGTACATCTCTCCGGTAACGAATCCGAGCGGAAAGTTTTCCAGGCCTTCCCCAATTTCAAGGAACCTGCCTTCACGCGCCCGCCAGAGAAGCATCCGCGGATGCGCCGCATACGCAAAATTAAATTCGCCTGTCGTACCGTCAAACGTACCCGTCACCACGGTCGTCAACTGCAACGCGCCCGCCGACTTCTCCGCATCCACTGTGAATTTGTCGTTCAACGCGGCCAGCAGCCCCGCTGTATCTCGAATGTCCTGAAATTTGTGCAGCAACTGATGCACGTGGCGCGCTACCTTGCTGGCTACGTATCCGTGCCCCACGCAATCCGCCAGCACCACCCGCGCAATACTGTCGCTGCACGAAAACACTGCGGACAGGTCTCCGCCACGCTTTCCGCCCGAGGGCTCCGCAATGATATCCGCCTCTAGCCCGGCCAACTCCAGCGACCGGTGCGCCCTCTCGTTCCCTGCCCACAATTCCATGCACCCAAACGGCCGCGCCGCCGTCTTCGTACAATCAAACTTATCCGGTTCAATCTTCTTAACCTTCATGTCATTTTTGATGCGCGCATCCCTCGAATCGCTACGTACAGGCACGTAGCCTCGTCCGTGCAAGACCAAGTTTACCCGGTTTATTGCCCGGACTGGAATTGCGCCAAAGGCCCGTGGCAACTGGTCGCCAGTTAAGCGACTCATTAGGAGTTCCAAGCAAGCGCCCCCCGCAAACAACAGGGCGATTCTTGACAGCGGCCCAATTCTGATAGGAAAGTACCCAGATGCCGTTCTCGATAGAGTTTCTGGACGATCCGGTGAGCTACCCCTACGATGACCCTACAACACCAGAGGCAAGGGGCGTTCTGATTTTGGGTGAGGCCAAGGAGTATTTTGGGTCAAGTTTGTATGAGTGGACCAAGAAGGAGTACGAAACGCAGTGGCGGAACTCGATCAAGACGCTGCTTCATGGAAACGACAGAGCCGCGCTAATCACCGAATATGTCGGTCCACAGGATGCGACACACCTCGAATGGTGGCCCCTGTATGTAGTGGCTGATGAGGTGTTCATTCAAAATCATCTCCTCTTTTACGACCAGTTGACAGAGCCGTTCTCGACACAGAACCCGTTTTCGTTCTTGCCTGACCGTCGAACCATGAACGAAGAAGGAGAGAAGATTTCCGAGTGGGCCGTTGCCCTTCCGGAAGTGGAGGAGTTTGCTCGGGGCCTTTCGCTCTAGCAGCGTCTCGCCCGTAATGACGCATAACTCCGCCTACTAGAAACCAGCCTAGCGTCCAACCACATACGGTCGCTCAAACAGCCGGGAGCGCGCCAAGTCGAGCATTGCCTAAATCGTCGCAAGCGGCGCACGCCACCCCGCGCGCGCTCCTCGCCTTGCTAGACTATTTCCAGAGGAATTGCGTCCCCGCGCATGAGCCCCCATGAAACGGATCGCCGCCATCTTGAGCGGCAAATCGTCTACGCGCGCCCGATTGTCGTTTTGCTTTCTCTTCTCGCGTTGTTGCAGCATCCCAATCCCGAAGAAGCCAAACGGTCGATTTCCTTCCTCATCGCTTATCTAATCGTTTCTCTCGCCGTCATTCCGCTCGAACGTTTCCTCCGCAAACGCGCCTGGCACCTGCCGATCGCCTGCGATTTGCTCGCGCTCGGCTTTTTCATGTACATCAGCCCGTCCTCGGTCCCGGTTTGGTTTCCGTATCTTTTTGTCTGCTGGGTCGCCGGAATGCGCTGGGGAGTCCGTGCCGCGTTTCCTCTGGCCGGTGCGCTCGCACTCATCCTAGTCCTGCTCACCGCGGTCAAAGGCGAAATCGGCTGGATGCGTGTGGTCGCCTGGCTCGGCCTCGTTGGCGGCACGTTCGCTGGAGGCGCAGCCCTGGCTTTCCTTGCCGACCGCAGCCGCCACTTTGCTTCGCAGAACGATTTCTTCTCCCGCATCACCGCCACCCTTCAAGTCGATCAAGGCCTCGCCGAATCCCTCCGCCTAATGCTCGACGAACTCGCCCGCGCCTTCGAAGTCGAAGCCGCCCTCCTCGCCTATCGCGACACCGATCTCGAACGCATCTACCTCTGGCGCCTCAAAGCCGGCGAAAGCGAGCGCCTCATCCCCGAAAGCTATTCCCTCGCTCGCGCCGATGGCTTCCTGCTTGACGACATGGACGCCACCGTCTGCTGGAACAGCCTCGAAGGTCCCGGCGACGGCTTTGGCTGGGACCGCCGCGATGGCCGCAGACTCAGCACCCTCCCGCGCCTTCCCGGGCCCACCCAGCAGGAGTTAAATATGCGCTCTATGATGTCGGTGGCCTTTGATCAGAGCGGCCAGCCAGCAGGCCGCCTGTTCCTCATAAACGGCCGCAAACCCTTCGAGCGCCCCGACCTCGCCTGGCTCGAACGCATTTCCCGCCACGTCGGTCCCTCGCTCGAAAACGTCTTTCTCCTCCGCCACCTCCGCGCCCGCGCCATCGAGGGCGAACGCAGCCGCATCTCCCGCGACCTCCACGACGGCATTCTCCAGACCCTCCTCAGCATCGAAATCCAGCTCGACGTGCTCCGCCGCAGAGTCGCTGTTGCTCCCGATCAGGCCGAAGCGAGCCTCGGCAACCTCCAGCAGACCGTCAAAAACGAGGGTGCCGAACTCCGCCGCATGGTCACCGACCTCCGCCCCCTGCGCGTCCAGAGCGCCGATCTCGTCGATTTAATGCAAGGTTTCGCCGAGCGCTATCGCAACGAATCAACCCTGGCCCTCGACATCATCATCGAATCAGCCGACCTTCATGCTCCCGACCGCGTCTGCCGCGAGATCTTCCAGATTTACCGTGAAGCACTCAACAACATAAAAAAGCATGCGAAGGCTTCCCATGTCGTGGTAAAACTGACGCAGGATGACAGTCGCATCGTCCTCATCGTTGATGACAACGGCGAGGGCTTTAGTTTCGCCGGCAGGTTTACTGGGGATGAACTCGACCGCCTGCGGCTGGGTCCGATTTCCATCAAGGAGCGTACGCGTACCGTGGGGGGCCTGTTGACTGTAGAGTCAAACCCCGGCCATGGCGCTCGACTGACTATCGAAGTTCCACTCGGTTGACATGGCCAAAACTAAACAACAAATTCGCGTCCTCCTAGCCGACGACCACGCCATCTTTCGCGATGGCCTTCGCAAACTCCTTGATTCCGACGAGGACATCACCATCGTCGGCGAAGCCCAGAATGGCGCCGAGTGCATCAAACTCCTCGCCAAACTCAAGCCGGAAATCCTCCTGCTCGATCTCCGCATGCCTGATAAGGACGGCCTCGCCGTTCTTGAAGAAGTCAATTTCGATACGCTCCCCACGCGCGTCATCGTCCTCACCGCTGCCGAAGATGATCGCGACGTAGTCCGCGCCATGCGCCTCGGCGCTCGCGGTGTCGTCCTCAAGCAGTCCGCCACCGACCTTCTCGTGAAAAGCATTCATCGCGTTCACGCCGGCGAAATCTGGCTGGACAATCGCATGACCGCCGAGGTCATGAAAGCTTTCTCCAAATCTTCCGAGTCCGGCCCGCGCCGCGAAAAGCCCCTCCTCAGCGACCGCGAAAAAGAAATCGTCCAGCTCGTAGCCCAAGGCTTCCGCAACAAAGAAATCGGCGAGAAGCTTTTCATCAGCGAGCAGACCGTAAAAAATCACCTCCACAACATCTTCGACAAACTAGGCGTCTCCGACCGCCTCGAACTAGCCCTCTACGCCATCCACCATCGCTTGATTGACCAATCCTAATCGCACGCCAGTCCGGATCCGGAGACTTGTCATCGCAGCTTGGTCGGCGAATCCGGAATTTTTATGTCCATGCAACATTGCCCCTTGCGGATCGGCAGGCACCTTTCAGTTGTCCCTGTGCGGCGGAACTCGGGAAGCCGCTTTTCGCCTCGCTTTCGTCGAGCAGCAACCTGATCATCTTTTCAGGGTTAATCTTGCTTTGCTTTTAGAGGATTCACCTAATAGGCAGGAAAGCGCTTTTCCGCGATTGTTGGCGCGCGGGAGAGCAGTAAGACGAGGTTCTTCGAGCGATCGGGGAACCGGGCTGGAACGGCTTACTGTTCTCCTCCGCTCTTTCTCTCGCTCGGGAGCCAGCTGTGCCAATGCATTGTCCAGATTGCCAAAGCGTCCACGTCCGTAGATCAAGAACGCGGGGATTTCTCGAATCCTTCTTAGCCAAGATCATGGTCCGGCCTTATCGTTGCGTGGAATGCGATTGCCGGTTTTTCCACTCAGGACATAAGCGCACTTCCAAGCCGGGCTTGGCTGCAAGTTCCGACGGATTAGATACGTTGAACGCCGCTGACGGAAGAACGCAAGCGGCCCTGTCAAAATAGAACAGACGCCTGCTCCCCGGTGGTCGCCTGGGGCCCTCGTCCTGCTGCGGCACCTTGGTTTTGCGCAGCCAATCCGCTCGGTGCCCCACATAAGAACGTGTCACGCGAAAGGAATTCGCTAGTCCTTGCTGGACACTAGAGCGGTTCACACCCCCTGAGGGCGCCTTCCGCCACCACCGCAGGTCAAAGAAGCAGCCCCGTTATCTCTTGACATCCGCTTTCGCCTCATATATAACCAATAGGTTGTACAACCTTTGGGTTATGCAATGAATTCTTCTGACCGCCTCGACGCCACTTTCGCCGCTCTCGCCGATCCCACGCGTCGCGCCATCCTCGCCCGCCTCGCCTCCGGCCAAGCCTCCGTTAACGAACTCGCCGAACCTTTCTCCATGACCCAGCCCGCCATCTCCAAGCACCTCAAAGTCCTCGAACGCGCCGGCCTCATCTCCCGCGGCCAGGACGCGCAACGCCGCCCTCGCCGCCTCGAACCCAAGCCCTTCGCCGCCGCCGCCGAGTGGCTCGAAAAATATTGCCAGTTATGGGCCGCCAACTTTCAGCGCCTGGACGCCCTTCTCGACCAGCTCAAGACCGGCGAATTGAAATCCACGGTAAGGAAACACAAACGCCGCAGTAGATGAAGGAGAGCACCGATGACGTACGCCGAAACTCTAAAAATCACCACGCCCACCGACCGCGAAATCCTTATCACTCGCGTCTTCAACGCTCCGCGCCGGCTCGTCTTTGAAGCCTGGACCAATCCCGAGTACGTCCCTCACTGGATGCTCGGCCCCGAAGGCTGGACCATGCCTGTCTGCGAAATTGACTTCCGCCCTGGCGGCTCATGGCACTTCATCTGGCGCCACTCCAAGGGCGAACAAATGGAAATGCGCGGCGTCTACCGCGAAATCAATCCGCCCGAGCGCGTTACTTACACCGAATCCTGGGGCGGGGACTGGCCAGAAACGCTCGACACGCTCGCCCTCTCAGAAGAATCCGGCAAGACCACGGCCTCACTCACCCTTCTCTATCCCTCCAAGGAAGCTCGCGATAAAGGCCTCAAATCCGGCATGGAGGAAGGCATGAAGCCAACCTTCGATCGCTTAGAGAAGTTGCTGCCCTCGATGCAAATTTCCAGTTCGGCGAAGGAAGGGAAGCAGCCCTAAACGTAACACGTGCGCCACGTTGATCAAAGCATCCAGGTCCTGCACCCGGACATGCTTGCGAGCGTCCGTCTCTCTATGTGCACGAAGGAATTGCTTGACGTCGTGCAGATTCAGTCGCATGGGGTTTCCATCTCGTCGGCCCTTCAAACACCTTACGTTTCGATTTGCCGAAATAGGTTCAGAATTCTGCATCTAACGATAAATTCTGGAGCATAACCCATATATTTCTACGGATTTCTATGGATATGCATATAAATTTAGAAAAAATGGAAGGGGAGGTGTCGTTAAGGCATCTGCGCAAACCTAAGAAAACAGGACACTAAGCGCTAATCGCCAATCACAGCCGCCTTTGGAGCTTTGCTTGCACCCTTCGCAGAATGCTAGTAGCGCGGCAGATTTAGCCGTCGCTGGCAATCATCCGGACATCCGCAGTTCCGGCCGTGGCAGTTCGGGCGTTTGCGCCCTAAATTGATCGCTGGGGGAATCCAATGGCTTCACGTGGCAGCGTGCTAAGCTTCTTTAGTATTTTCTTTATCAGCTTGTTTTTTCTCTTCTTGCAGCCAGCTTCCGCTCAGATTACTTCTGAGAAAGGGGCGATCCGCATCGCGGTGACCGATCCGCAAGGCGGCAGCATCGCCGGCGCCAAGGTTTCCGTTACCTCAAAAACAGGCACTGCGCTGACCAAAGTAAGCAACTCCGATGGTAGCGTTGTCTTTCCGCTTCTCGATCCCGGTACCTATAACGTCAGCGTGGAAAGCCCTAACTTCAAGCACACCGTTCTGAACGACGTGTCCGTCCACGTCACGGAAGTCACCAACTTAAATGTTGTTTTGCAAATCGGAGCAGTCTCCTCCGAGGTCGTCGTCTCCGGCGAAGCGGCTCAGACCGTCAACACCACCAACGCCACCCTCGGCAATGTCCTCCCCGAAAAAATCGTCCAGGACCTCCCTTTGTCTACTCGCAATTTCACCTTTTTGCTGGCTCTCAATGCCGGCACCTCTGAAGTTTTGCCCGACGCCACGCAGGCGGGCCGGGGAGAGGCCGTCATGTTTGTGGCTGGCCAGCGCGGCACGGCTAACAACTTGGTTATCAATGGCACGGACTCGAACGAAATTCTAAGCAACAATTTCGGCGATGTGCCCGTCCCATCTCCCGACAGTCTCGAAGAGTTCCGCGTGCAGACCAGCCTTTACGATGCCTCCCAGGGAAAAACTTCTGGTGGTAATGTGGACGTCCTCACCCGTGGCGGCACTGCCGCTTATCATGGCGAAGCCTACGAATTCTTCCGCAACGACGACATGAACTCCAATCTCTATTTCTTCAACGCAACCGGCTCTCCGAGGCCGGTCCTCAAGCAAAACCAGTTTGGCGGAAATTTTGGCGGGCCCGTCCCCAAGGTGAAGGACACTTTTGTCTTCGTCTCCTATGAAGGCACAAGGCAGATCAACGGAGTTGCCGGCGCTGCAGAGGCGGATATGCCGGTGTTGCCTGCCGACCGTACCGAAGCCAACATCGAGTCTGCTTTCGGACTTACTCCCGGCTCGCTCGATCCGACCGCCTTGGCACTCCTCGACGCACCTGGGAAATATAACGGTTTCTTGATTCCTTCTGGAACCGGAACCCCAGGCACCTTCGGGGAAGCTACATTTTCAGAGCCCCTTTTGTACAACGAAAATCAGTTCAACATCAACGTGGACCACAACTTTAATGCGAACAACAAAATTTCCGAGCGCTTCTTTTGGTCCAATTCCACCACCATAAACCCTCTTGGCGGCGAGGATGCCCAGGGCTCCAACAACAACAGCTTCGGCAGCGGCGACACGACTCCGGTGCAAAACCGCGAGGCCACCCTCTCCTGGACGTCTGTTATTTCTCCAAACCTCATCAACGAGGCTCGTTTCGGCTATAACCGCATCACCCTCTCGATTATGGCCGACCCCACCGCCTCCTTGTCCTCCGTCGACATGAGCAGGTTTAACTCTTCAATCTTTCCCGAGATACCCGTCTTGGCTACCTTTGATATCAATCCCGAGTTTGGTGGTGCTTCCACCAATTTTGACCAAGCCGACATCGACAACACTTTCAACTTTGCGGACACCCTCTCTTGGACTCACGGCAAGCACACCTTCCGCTTCGGCGTCGAGCAGCGCCGCTACCAAACCAATCTCTTCAATAATTTCGCGGAGAATGGTTTCCTGCTTTTCACCTCTTTTCAAAACTTCCTCCTTGGCAATCTCAACAACGGCGAGTCCTTTGTCGGCACCGGCATCACCAACCGTGATTTCCGCGGCAACGATATCGGTGCTTACGTCCAGGATGACTGGAAAATCTTCAAGCGACTGACCCTCAATCTTGGCCTCCGTTATGATTACCTGGGTCCCTTCACAGATACGCAAGACCGCGTTGGCAACTTCGATCCCTCACGATTGGATATCATCGCCCGCGAAAATGCCGGCCCGGGACTCCTCAACGGCTTTGTCTTGCCTGCAGGTGCCAGCTTCGGTTCCATCCAAGGCACCACCGGCGTCAATTCCTCGACGCTCTTCAGCAACAGCCCGCACAACTTCGCTCCGCGCGTCAGCTTGGCTTGGGATCCCATGGGTGACGGCAAGACAGCCGTCCGCGCCGGCTACGGTATCTATTACGTGCGCACCTCTGGCCAGACCCTTCTCCAGCTCATTACCAGCGAGCCCTTTTTCCAGCTTTCCGCCGATGTCTTTGGTGGCTCCGGAGCGTTGCCACTTTCGAATCCGTTCCCGACTTTGCCGCTTCCAAGTCAATTCCCGATTTACTCGGCGCCGCCTTCTCTAGTTGGCCTGGATGCTTATGGTGATCCCACCTTCAACGCCTCTCTCTTGTCCCTTAACCCGTTCGCCCGAAACCTGGTCACCCCTTATACCGGCAACTGGAACCTCACTGTTCAGCGTGAACTCCCCAAGCAGTTCACCATCGAGATCGGCTATATCGGCTCGCAAGGGGTTCACCTCATTGATAGCCTGCAACGCAACCAGGCTCTTCTGGCGAACGCCGCCAACCCCATCACCGTCGGCGGCGAATTCGGCACCACCCAAACGACCATCACCACCGATTCCGTCAATAACGTCGAAGCCCGCGCCGGCGTTCTCGGCTTCGACGCTGGCGGCGGCCTCAATGAGGTAACCGATCTCGGCCACTCGACTTACAACGCCTTCATCTTCACCGTGAATCACCGTACCGGAAACCTTTTCCTTCAGGCTTCTTATACCTTCTCGAAATCCATGGACAATGAATCCGGAGGCTCCACCCAGGATCTTGGCGCTGCCAACGGCAATCAACTCGATCTCATTCCGCAGCGCGCGGTTTCTGATTTCAACACTCCGAATCGCCTCGTAACCGCCTACGAGTACAACGAGCCGTGGTTTAAGACCGGCCACCTTCGCTACCCGCTTGGCAATTGGACTGTCGGCGGCGTCACCACTTTCCAATCCGGTCTGCCCGTCACGATCACGTGCGGAATCTGCGATGCGAATCTGTTCGGAATTTCTCCTGGGAGCACCTTGCCGAACCTAGTTGGCAGCGTCGGCAGCCTTATGCTCAGTGGCCGTCCAGAAAACTACACCGGCACGACTGGTGTATTTAATTCCAGCGTCCTCGCTGCCCCCGCAACCTTGCCTGCCGGCACGGTCGTTTCCGGCCTCAATTTCGACGGTGGCCCCGGCAATCAATCCTTCACCCTTGGTCCCGGCGGCGGCGCACTCTTCGGCGACCTCGGCCGCAATATCGTGCACAGTCCCTTTGAACAGAACTGGGATATGTACCTCAGCAAAAAGTTCCCGCTCACGGAAAAGTACTATCTCACTTTCCGCGCCGAGGCCTTCAACGTCTTCAATCATCCTAACTTCATCATCACCAACGCCACCTACGGAGCCCCCGATTTCGGCGTGTATTCCAGCACCATCGGCAACCCCCGTATTCTTCAGCTCGCTCTGAAGTTTGACTTTTAATCTCAGCTCTCTCATTCATTCTCGGCTCGAAAGAGGGGACGGCCTGTACGGCCTTCTCCTCTTTTGTTTTGCGAACTCACAACTCCCCTCGCGCAATCCATCCTCATCCCATCCGACCGCACAATGTTTGATTGACCATCCACGCCTCTCTCTGCTATCAATCTCCAAAGACCATCGAATAGCGAGGTTCCCATGCCTATCACGCGCCGAAATTTTTTTCGCAACGCCGCCGCTGGTGCAGTCGCCGCAGCCGCTCTCCCTCCGCTCGCCGATCTCGCCTTCAGCGAAGTCGTTCCGTCATCCCGCGCCAGCGAACCCGGCGGTCCCATCATCCTCAGCCGCAACGAAAACGCCTACGGCCCTTCGCAAAAAGTCATCGGTTCCATGCAGGAATCTCTGCAATTTGCCAATCGCTATCCCGACCCCGCCGTAAAAGCTCTCCACGTCAGAATCGCCCAGTCCCATTCCATCCAACCCGACCAAATGGTCCTCGGCTGCGGCTCGGGAGAAATCCTAAACACCTGCGCCGCCGCGTTCCTCGCACCCGGAAAAAAACTCATCACCGCTCTCCCGACGTTCGAAGCCATTGGCCGCTACGCCAAAATTCTCGGCGCGGAAGTCGTCGAAGTCCCTCTCACCAGCAATTATTCCCACGACCTCGCCGCCATGCTCGCGCGGACCGGCTCCGACACCGGCCTGATTTACATCTGCAATCCCAACAACCCCACCGCCAGCCTCACTCCTCGCAAAGATCTCGAAGACTTTGTCAGCAAACTCCCCGCCTCCACCACGGTCTTAATCGACGAGGCCTACCACCACTTCGTCGAGCCCACCCATACCGAATACTCCTCCTTCATCGACCATCCCATGCACGATGACCGCGTCATCGTCGCCCGCACTTTTTCCAAAGTTTACGGCCTCGCCGGAATCCGCGTCGGCTATGCCGTGGGCTCGCCCGAAAAGATTGGCGCGCTCTCCGCCCGCGGCTTAAAGGAAGGCGTCAACGCCGTCGGCGCCCACTGCGCTCTCGTCGCCTACGACGATCTCGACCACGTCCAAATGAGCGAAAAGCGCAACGCCCGCGATCGCCAGGAATTTTTCGCGCAAGCCAAATCCCGCAACATCCTGGCCATCCCGTCCCACACCAATTTCGCCATGCTCCAAACCAATCGCCCCGCCCTCGACGTCATCGCCCACTTCAAACAAAACAACGTCGAAATCGCCCGCCTCTTCCCCTCCATGAACACTTTCGTCCGCGTCTCCTTCGGCACTCCTCCGCAAATGCAAGAATTCTGGCGCGTCTGGGATCTCCTCCCCTCCGCATAAATGGAAATACACGGAAGCCGAAGAGCGCGGTACCCCCGGCCAGATATAGAAGTGGTATGCTTGTGTCGTGCGCCCTCATCAAGAGAAAAGGAGAAGCCCCTGCGCCACCCGTTGGTCAGCGCCGCCACCACCCCCACCTTCCTGCGCTTTCGCAACTGACAAGAAACGCTAAAGAAATAAACGGCTAAAATCGTGCGATTCGATAAATTAAGCGCTCGACTGGACAATTGGCTTTCCTCCCCCGTGGCGGCGAAGCTCTTTTTCTTTTCTGCCCTTTGCGCGATTGCTTTGACCTTGGAAGGCATCCTTCTCGCGCTTAGGTTAGAGTCTTATTTTTCTTGGTCGCGCTGGGACGAGCCTGGAGTTCTGGCGTTGGTTCTGCGCTTAGAGGAAGTTGGTGCCATATTCCTCTGGCTTGCGATGTGGCGATATTGGGCCAATGTTGACGGTTCGGGGAGATGGCCAAAGCGATTATGGTTTCTCGTCTTGTTTTTTGGGACTTGTGCTGGGGGCCTCCTGTACTACTTTTTTGCATACCTTCCAGATCGGTGGAAGAGTAGCGTGGCGTGATGCGGATATTCGGAAGAACTTTGATCGCTGGCTGGATTTTATTCTGGGGACTGGTTCTATTCGTGGTCTTGTTGCGACACCTGCTTCCGTCCGTGCATGTCGCACTCCCCTACGCCTTCAAGCTGTTCATGCTCGCACTTCTATTTGCGTCGATCCTGTATGTCCCGCTATCGCTTTATTCCAAGGGTATGAAACGGGCCAAGGCGTAAGCAGCCCGTGGAAGGAGGCTGATTAGATGAAGTCGTCGGCTCCTAGCTCCGCGTAAACTTGGTTGCACGAACGACCGAGGCTCTTAAGGAGGGAGCCGAGCGATATCCGTTGATCTTGATCTGCCCCCCCAGCTCCTAGCACAGGACCTACCCTGACCGAGTCCGGGCGTCGGAGTTCGCCCCGGGCGGTTTGGGGCGTTTAGCAGTCCTTCTTGCTGCACTCTTTCACTCTTTTGCGCAAAAAGCGAAAGGTTAAGTCTCTTGTTTTCACATTCTTGCGCACCCTTCAACAGACAGCATTCGCTCAACTCCTTTCTTATCAATGGCTTCCGCACTCTTATGCAAGACACCGGGGGTGGCGTACCCCGCCTCGACATCTGCCATTCGGCGTGCACTACAGCCCGCAAATCGCTTATCCCGTTTTCCAACCCCGTCCTAGTACACGCGTACCTCCCAATATTGAATCGATTTTGTACCCGGAGTCCTATTGTTCCCTAGGCCGCTCCCGGCTACACTCTCTCTTCAATCAGGAGGGATGCCTTGACCGGTTCCGAACGCCGCACAACCCAACGCTTCCAAATGCGGCTGCCGCTCACCGTTCGCTGGACAACGGGCGCCGCCGTTGGCGAGACAAGCACCGAATCCCGCGACGTCAGTTCTCGCGGCGTCTATTTCTTTCTTTCCAAGGACGTGCGCGAAGGCTCGCCCGTCGAGATTCTTCTGACCTTGCCGAACGAAATTACCTTGGCCGGTCCCGTCCGCGTGCGCTGCTTAGGCCGCGTTCAGCGCACCGAGCCCCGCGACGAAGGCGCCATTGGCGTCGTCGCCGCCATCGAGCGCTACGAATTTCTTCGCGGCGACGACGACTCGAAGCAATAGTATTCGCCGCTAACCAGCGCTCCGAGCAGACGCAAAGCCACTGTAAATTTTATTGCCGGGCGCTTTAAACAACGGGATTTTTCACAAGTTTCTTGCTCGCTCACTGCGGAGGCGGGCAGGATAAGCCGGGGTCTCTCGGCCCCTCAGCGGAGTGCCCCGGCTGCTTTTTTTCTTACCTGATTTTCTTCTTACTCGCCAGCACTGTTCAATCGCAGCGATTCCGTTCTCACCGCCGCTCCACAGGTGTGCGTGTTCAGGAGGTGGCGGCGGAGGCCGAAAGCGGCGCCGTGCTGAGGCAGACTTCGGCGGAGTGCAGCACGCAAGTGTCGGCGGGCTCGTGCGCGTCGCGGCGGACGGATTTCAGCTTGAGCAGGCCGCCCGTTGTGAGAGCTTTCTTCATCAACGGTTCGAGCGCGGGATCGCGAAGGCTGACGCCAGAAAATATGCCGGTCGGCGAAACCATGGCGGCGGAATAACCGCTCTGTTCGCGCACGACTTTGGTCATCACGCCCTGGCCCACCTGGGGATTCACAGCCATGGTGAAAGGGACGACGAGCCGTCCGCTATGGCGCAGCCGCTCGAGCCAAATCGTTTGCGGATGCGTGACGCCGCAATTAACGAACATGGCATCGCAGGGACCGGGGTCGAATGCCGCTCCATCTCCCTGGTGGACCGTTACGTTCGCGTAGCTCGCGAGATTTTCCTTGGCGCGAGCGGCGAGATCGGATTGGAGTTCCAGTGCCACAACGCTGCCGCTTGGGCCAACCACTTCCGCGATGATGGCTGTGTAATAACCGACGCCGCAGCCGAGATGAAATGCGCGGTCGCCAGGTTGCAGCGCGAGGGCGTCGATCCAGCTCGCAAGCGCGCTGGGCTGGCCGTTGTTGATTTCCTTCGCGCGGTCGAGCGCGACGAGGACGTTGTGATAAAGATCGCGCGGATCATCGACAGTGACGTAAGCGGATTCGCGCAAACCGGCCATGGACAGCGCGCGGGCCTCCGGCGAGCTGATCTGCCAGGGCCCGAGGCCGAGGAATTTTTCGCGAAGCACGCGCGCGTAGGCTTCGACAAGTCCCGGCGTGGCCACGGTGGCCGCAAATCGTATTTCTTGGGCGTAAAAGGCGCGGCAATCTTCGAGGGTAAGCAAGGCAAGTGCTCCTGCTTGTGGCGCGTTGTGATTGTACTACGCGGCAAATGTGTACAAAAGCAAACGCACCGACAGGTAGGTCCTCCGGCAAGCGCAACTTGTTCAGCCGCCGTGTTCGTGCCCACGTTGCGTCGAGCTCCGAAACTTGAAACCGGGGGACAGGAGCGTTTCCCGACGTCGGATGACCGGTGCTGCAACTCAGCCACAGTCTCAGGCAAAATGCTTCGGAATCGTCCCGTCTCTCCCCACGTTTCCACGTTTCCGGAGTCGTGAATACGATTTTCCAATTGACGGCAAGGAATAACTACCATAGAAATGCTAGTCAGACTTTCGGTACATTGTGATTCTCCAAACGTAAGCTCTGGACGGACGCTCTTCCTAGGAGGCTGCATGGCTTCGGTTACTGGCTTTGGCGGCATATTTTTGCGAGCGGATGATCCAAAGGCTCTGTATCAATGGTACGAGCGGCATCTGGGTCTGCTGAAGCCCGACGGAGCTTTCGCGTTTCCTGCCTCCACGCAACGCCCTCAGGTCATCTTCGCCCTTTTCAATCAGGACAATGACTACTTCCCTCCGTCACAGAAAGCAATGCTCAATCTCCAGGTAGATGACCTGGATGGTCTGCTGGACCGTTTGATCGCCGAAGGTGTCACCGTCGATCCAAAACGCGAGAGCTATGACTTCGGAAAGTTTGGCTGGATCACCGATCCCGAAGGAAATCGTCTCGAGCTTTGGCAGCCTGTCGCAAATGACTGATGCCGACCCGGCCAGATTGCTCCACATAGGCAGGCTTGTCGGAAGCGACAGAAACCGGGGACCTTTTTCCTAACGTCCGATCACCGCCGCTCGAACTCAGCCACACTTTCTCCCGAAATAATTGGGAAACCTCACGTCTATCCCATGTTTCTCTGCGCTTGTCCCGTCGCGACACGAAGCACCCATTCACGCTTGCCCCTATATATATAAATATGTATACTGGTATAGACGTGGCGAGCGAACTGAAGCCTGTCAGATGGATCGGACCATCGCTCAGGGACTTGCGGTCTTTCCCTCGCGAGGTCAGGCTCGACATCGGGCACGCCCTCTTTGCAGCCCAGGAGGGCAAGACCGATCCTGCTGCCAAACCCCTCAAAGGCTTTGGCGGTGCAAGCGTGCTCGAAATCATCGCTTCGCATCATGGCAATGCGTGGCGGGCCGTTTATACCGTGCGTTTTCCGGATGCCATCTATGTTTTGCACGTATTTCAGAAGAAGTCCACCAAAGGGATTGCCACGCCGGCGAGGGAGATCGATTTGATTAAGCAACGGCTTGCAGAGGCCGGGCGTGATGATCGAGAAAGGCAGAACTAAAATGAAAAGCAAAACCAAAAAGCCACGCAGCCGAGTTTCCCGCGTGACCGAAAGCAGCGGGAATATCTTTGCTGACCTTGGCCTTCCCAATCCCGAGCAAGAGCTGCTCAAGGCGCAGCTCACGCTGCAAATCTATTCCATCCTCAAGGACAGCGGCATGACACAAGTCAAGATCGCCAAAATCCTCGGCGTCCAGCAACCCCAGGTCTCTCTGCTAATGCGAAACCGCGCGGGCAACTTCTCTGTTGGACGCCTCATGGAATTCCTCACGGCCCTCCGTCAGGATGTTCAAATCACCGTCCGGCCAACACGCAAGGAACACGGAGCGCTCTCGGTCATCTCTGCCTGAATCGTTTCCCTGGGGGCAACCCTTGCCACACGGAACGTTTTCCCAACGCCGGATGACCGGTGCTCGAACTCAACCACAGTTTCAGGCAAAGTGATTCGGAAACGTCTCGTCCGGAACGTGTGAGAAAATTGGCTCGCGAGAATTTCACCCTGTGCGTGACAAGAAAAAACGCAATACGGAGCGATACCAGCGACAATCTCAGATGTGCTGAGAATTTTTCGAAAACCGGGAAAACAGGATTTTTATTTTTTCACACGTTCCCGTCCCCATGTTTCCGAATCGCGCCAGAATGAATCGGCCTTCGTCCACTTAGGCGGTGCTCCAACATACCTCCTTCTCGAGATCATTTTCATGGTTAGTTGTGGTTCGAAGAACCATAACTTATTCGTAGCGCAGCGCGACCATCGGATCCACGCGTGTCGCGCGGCGAGACGCCGGGAGTGTGGCGAGTAGAGCGATTGCCAGAAACAAGAGCGAGGCTCCCAGAAACGAAACGCTGTCCACAAGGTGCACTCCATAGAGGACGGCGCGCAGCAGATACGACGCTCCAACCGCTAGAAGCATTCCTACAGCGAGCCCCGCGAGCACCGGCCGCGTGCTGTCCCGCATCATGAGGCCAAGGATGTCCCATTTCTGAGCGCCGATGGCCATGCGTATTCCGACTTCACGTGTCCGGAGCACGGCGATGTAACTGATCGTGCTGTAGATTCCCATTGCGGCCAGCACTAGCCCGAACAAACCGATGGTGTTTGCAACCAGTGCCGCAAACATCGTGCCCAGAAACGGTGGAGTCTGCCGAAGCATATCCTGCAGCGTGGAAGTCGATACGATCAGGTCGGCATCCACCGATGCAACGGCGTCGTCGATCGCACGGCCCAGCAGCATCGGGTCGGACTGCGTGCGCAGAAGGATGGGATAATCCTGAACGCGATCTTCGGGTAGTGGCAGGTAAACCTGCGCCGCGTCGCTTCCATCCAACTCAACGCCGCGTGTATCGTTGGCCACGCCGATCACTCGCCAGGTGGGCCCATCGGGAAGAAGATCACCTTTGTTGTGAAACTGCTCGCCCGTGCCCAGACGCAAACTGCGCCCAATCGGGTTTCCTCCGGGCCAGAGTTGTCGGGCGGCAGATTCGCTCAGTACCACCGAGTGCTCGCCCTTTTGCGTGCCGTCAGCGAAGCCTTCGCCAAGCAGTAGCGCAACGCCCAACGTTCTGAAGTAATTTGGCTGCACCCACGTGTAGTAGAGGATGCCTTGCTTATTTTTAGAGGTAGGATTTTCTCCGTTGATTGATACAGCAGCCGCTCGCACGTTGCTGTCGTCCGGTGGGCGAGCCGTCGTGATTGCAACTACTGCGGGCACGGCTGCAACTCGGCTACGAAGTTCGCGGACGATGGCTAGCTTTTGCTCGGCTGTGTATTTCGATCCTTCAGGGAATCGGAAGTCGAGATCCACGACGCGTTTGCCGTCGTAGCCCGTCGGCATCCCGAGCGTGTGCAACGAACTGCGTATCAACATGCTTCCGGCGATCATCAAAACCAAGCAGACCGCGACCTGCGATGCGATGAGCAGTTCGCGAAGACGCCGACTGCGAACGCGAGCGCTTCCCGCCTTGCCCCTGACCGCGGAGAGAAGTGCCGAGCGGGAACTCTCAAGCGCCGGTGCGAGCCCGAACAAGAGGCCGGCGAACACCGAAATCGCCATTACGTAAGCGAAGATCTCAAAATCCGGCGCTACGTGGAGCACCAACGTGCCAGCTTCAACAGGAAACGCCTGCCTGAACAAGTTGGCACCGACCTTCAAGATGGCCCAGGTGCTGGGAAGCGCGATCATCCCCGCCAACAGTCCTTGCAGTGCGCTTTCCGTCAGCAGTTGCTGCACCAAGCGCATGCGGCTAGCCCCCATTGACAGCCGCGTGCTCAGCTCGTCCTGGCGTGCGGTCGCTCGAGCCAATTGCAGACTGGCGACATTCGCGCATGCGATGACCAAAACCATAGTCACGGCGACCATGATGAGCAAAATCGTGAACCTGAGCCCAGGCGGCATTTTGCCGGGCAATGGCGAGCCCGGAGTTATGAGTGCGGCTGCGGGCCTGCTCCATTCGGAATTGACGCCGTGCAACGTGCGCAAGCGCGAGGCCACCAGATTGGTCTCCGCTTGCGCCTGTTGCCTGCTGACAGCAGGTGCGAGTCTGCCGAACAATCGCAAATGCAAGTCTTCGCGATCATGAAGAGCGTCTGCGTCAGGATGAATCATTGGCTCGAGACTGAGCGGCAGCCAAAAGTCCGGCGCTTCCAAGCCAGTCCCGACAAAATCATGAGGCGTCACCCCTATGATCGTGAAGGGTGCGGCATTCAAACGGATCGTTTTGCCGAGCACCGCAGGATCGCTGGCGAACCGCCGCTGCCAGTAGTTTTCGCTAATAAGAACCGCAGGCGAGGCAGCAAGCTCGCGAACGCCGATCGATTCAAACGTGATACCTCGTAGGGGCGCAACGCCCAGCACGGAAAAATAATTCTCGGAGACAATCTCCGTGTCGGCCAACTCGGCGCTCTTGAATCCTGGCGGCAACAGCCCCAAACGCCCAAAAAGGGAGCCCGCAGCGCTAGAGCGTCCGCTCAGAACGCTGCCGGCCTCGGTGAGTTTCAGCAGATCGTGCGAGCTTGCAATCAAACCGCTGAAAGAATGAAGTTGATCGCGATACACCTCATAGTCGGGGTAGCTAAACTCCGAAGCGTTGGCGTCGGACTGCAGCGTTAGCGCCAGGTTCACCATTTGACCGGGATCGCGCGCATCCAGGGGCCGCTTCACCAACGCTCTGTATGCTGTGAAAGCGGCAGTGTTGATCCCGATGCCGAGCGCTAGTGCAAAAACCGAAACTGCGGTGAATGCGGCATTGCGGAACAGCATCCGAACGCCGTAGCGAAGATCCTGGAGCAAGTTTTCAAGCAGCGTCATCGATGATCCTCTGCGGCCCTGCGTGCTGCGCAGCCCCACAGTACGAGACGCTACCGCACCACGATTTATTACAAGTAGGGCGAAGTGCACTGACGTTTGCCAGGTGTCCCAGGCAGCGCTTTTCTACCTGAGTGTTGACCTTATGGCCGCGGAATTTCCAGTTGTTTGCAGATGGCCCGAACCGTCCCCTCTTTGATTTCGCGATGGCGCGGGACGCCGGCGATCTTGTGCAAGGCAGGGTTGAGGCAAATGCGATGGAACTCCAGGGCACATGCGGGCCGTTTTCTGCTACTTCCCCCATCGATTCCACCGTTTTCTTGTACAATAGGAGCATAAGCGCTTATCTGTCTAAGCGCATAGGTGGAAATAAACATGGAAGAAGCCGTGCGTTGGAGTATCAAGGTTTCGAGGGAAACCGACCTCACGTTGCGCACGTATCTCGGCGCGCGAGGAATGAAAAAAGGCGATCTCTCCAAGTTCATTGAAGAGGCCGTACGATGGCGCATCCTCAGCCGTACCGTGCGCGACATCAAGGCACGCAACGCCAACGCCAATGGGAACGAGCTGCAGGCCATCATTGACGGTGCCGTTCGCGAAGTTCGCGCCGAACTTCGTGCCAAGAAAAAACGCGCCAAAGCCTAAATGCGCGTAGTGCTCGATACCAACATCCTGGTGTCTGCCCTCATCGCCCCGTCTGGTTATCCCGCCGCGATTTACAACGCTTGGGAATCCGATAGATTCACGCTCCTGACCTGCGCGGAGCACATCGCGGAAATCCGGGCCACGCTGCAAAAGCCGAGAATCGCCGCGCTCATCGAGCCCTATAAAGCGGGCCGCCTCATCAATCAGATCAAAAAACTCGCGGCGAATATCGTGAATCTACCGCACGTTCGACGCTCGGCTGATCCTGACGACGACTTCTTGCTGGCGCTCGCGGAGGCTGGCGCAGCGGACTATTTGGTGACCGGCGACAAGAGCGGATTGCTTGCCCTCAAAAAGCACCAGCGAACGCGAATCATTACCGCCCGCCACTTCACGGAACGGATCGTGGGGAGGAACGGGTGACCCGTGTCGGGTGGAATGACGGGCGGACTTCCATCAACTCACTTTATTTCAATGGCACGAATCGAATGATCAGCCACGTAATGATGTCGTGCCAGGCGTGCGTCATCATTCCCGGACGCAGATTCTGCCGCGCCTCCGCAAGAATCCCGAACATCAATCCATAAACTCCGATCACCACGGTCGCTCGGACGCCTTGGTAGGCGTGGCCGGCTCCAAAGAGCGCCGCCGAGAGAAGCACTCCGGCGGGCACGCTGCGTGTCCACGCCACAAACTGCCGCTGCAAGTACCCGCGAAACATGGTCTCTTCGCAAATTCCCGCGGTGATGGCCAGAGCGACCCAAACCACCGATTCGAGCACTCCCTGCGGCGCGAGAAGGCGCGCGGCCGCCGCCATTCCCCGGGCGCGCAGAATGGACGCCAGAAGGCTCAGCACAAGCACGGCGCCAATCCAGAAGACAAACGCAATGCCGAGATCGCGGAAGAAATCGCGCGCGCCCTTCCAACTCTCGCCGGCAATATTTCGAAAGGATTTTCCGTGGCGGCGCAAACCCCAGTAGATGTAAGCGAAAAGAACCCATTCCCAAACCATTGTGGTCAGATAAAAAAACAAATGGTTCGGTTGATGAAGGGCACCCATGCGGTGAACGGAAAAATATCCGATCGTACTGGTGGCCGCGAGCAGAAATAGAAAAACGATGGTATGCAGCGTGCTGGTTACAGTTTCGAATCGCTGCATGGCAGTTTCCGAACTAATTCCATTCGCGGCATCAGCCACTGTGCACCTCACGCCTGTCTGCGTAACGCGGATTCTCTCACAACTTCCGCTGAAAATGCGGAAACCGCGAAGAATCAGCCCGTTTTGCCGGCTGCTGAAAAAGACCATGCGGCACAGCCAACCTCTTTTCCATCGCACCTCGTGCGTTGAATCCTGGCTGTGCACTGAAGAGAAAGACATTGGAATCAGAACAAGTGAACTCGATTTTTACACCGCTGCTAGACGGCTGATAATGAAGTCTCCACCGCCCCTCACTATTCACTGCTCACTACCCACTCCTCACTTTTCCACAGGCAGGTTACCTCTGCGCGTCCTGTCCTTTTGGGCAGGCGATTTTCGTTGGGATTGTGGGTGATGATAGGTTTCGCCCAGCAGGGAAACGAAAAAAGCAAACCGGCGATTGGGACCGGTCGCGTGCGGCCGCCGTGGCCGCGGTGTGGGCGACATGGGCAAAAACATGGCCGCCATCTTTTCGAAGGAAATTGCTCGAACGCGCCGAGTGCGGAGAGCCGAGCGGGGGAAAGTTTCAAAATGCTTGCGGAAATTCAAAACGCGCAAAATCATGTGTCCGCGGAAGAAGCGGCCGGCTCGATTTCGCTCCTCGATCTCGCCGAAATTCTCGATCAACACAAACAGTGGGTGGAAAGCGGCGGAGAAACCGGAGTGAAAGCCGATTTGTGCGGAGTCAATCTTTCGCACGCGGACTTGACGGGAGTCAACCTCGAAGGCGCTTTTATCCAGCGAGCGAGCTTAATCGGCGCGGACTTGTCCATGGCCAACCTCCGCGGAGCCAGCCTGGTTCAAGCAGATTTACGAGAAGCTAACTTACTTGGAACGGAATTACGCGGAGCCAATTTAATGGGCGCCAATCTTTATGGCGCCGAAGGCCTCTGGGTTGGCCGCCTGGGCGGAACGAATTTATTCGACGCGATCCTGCCGGAAACCATCGCGGCCTTCGACAGCACGAAAGCCATCGCGGATGCGACGAAAGTCGCGCGCTGGTTCTATTTTTTGATTCTCACGGCTTGTCTGACGTGCATTTTGCTCATCGGACTGACGACCGACGTGCGTTTGGTCGTGGACGCTTCGGCCATTCCTGTGCCGAAGTTTCCTAAAATTATTTCCATGACGAGTTTTTACATGGGCGCGCCTCTGGTGCTCTTCATTTTGTATTTGCGGTTTCATTTTTTGCTTTTGCGTTTGTGGGGAAGCATGGCCGGACTGCCCGCGGTTTTTAGAGATGGGCAAACACTGGAAAAAGACGGCCCCTGGTATCTGATGGGTTTGGTGCGGCGCCATTTTCGTTGGATGCGCGAAGGGCGCTCGCCGTTTTGGGTACTCGAAACGGTCGTCGCAACGGCGCTCGCGTATTGGGTGGTGCCCGCAACTCTCTTTTTATTTTGGCTCCGCTATCTTGTGCGGCAGGATTTTCGCGGGACATTGCTGCATGCGTTTCTCTTGACACTTTCCGTGGCAGCGGCGACGTGCGTGCCGACGATCGTGGCGCGCGTGTTGCAACCGGGCGATTTGCTGCGGCAGAAGTCGAAAAATTTATTGCGTCTGAGCTTCGCAACGGCTCGCGTGGCGCTTCTAACTGGCTGCGCGCTGCTGATTTTTTCCCTCGGAGTAAATCGCGGCTTGCCTTCCGACCGCAACGTTGCGACGCAGCATTCGCCGGAAAGCGTGCTGCGATGGGCGTCCGAAGCGATGCAATCGATCGGATACAGACCGTACGCGGAATTGACGGAGGCCATGTTGTCCGGGCCGCCGCCGCACGGGAACTGGAGCGCGGACTCGCTCGCCTCTGTGCCGGGAGCGAAGCTGAACGAAATGAATTTGCGATTTGCCCGCGCCTACCGAGCCTACCTCGTGAACGCAAAATTGTGGCGCGCCAACCTTGAGGGCGCTTATCTTTCCGAGTCGGACATGCGAGGCGCCAATTTGCGCGAAGCCGTTTTGGTCGACGCGATTCTGGATCGCGTAAAGGCGTCAAACACGGTGATGGTCTCTGCGGTCGCGACGCGCGTAAATTTCACGGGCGCTGACTTGGCCGGCGCCGATCTTTCCTTTGCCACGCTCGAGAACGCCGTGCTTTCCAATGCCAGGCTCGAGGGCGCCTCGCTTTATGCCGTGAATTTACGCAACGGTCAACTTTTGCGCGCCGATTTGACGCGAGCGGACATGCGCGACACGAAAATGGAGCGCGCCGTTCTTTCGTTCGCCGTCCTTGAGCAGACCGATTTTTCCTCCGCCAAGCTGTCCGAGGCGAACATGACCGGCGCGCAATTTAAGGGAACCATTTTGATGGACGCGGACTTGCGGAACGCGGATTTGCGGGGCGGTTTCTTTGGGGGAGCGGTCGTTCGCGGCACGGAAATTACTGGCGCGAGTGTGGCGGGAGCGGACTTTCGCGGGGCGCTGGGATTGACGGCGCAGCAAGTGTGCTCGACGCATGGATGGCAGGACGCGCAGCTTGATGCGGATGTGTTAGCGCAAACGGAGAGCCTCTGCGGCTCTAAACGTTAGTGCTCTGTGGCCCCGAGCCTTAGCGCTCTGCGGCTCCAAGCGTTAGTGCTCTGCGGCTCCTCAAATTCAAGAATTCCTACCGAGCCAAGACTGAAAATATTGGGACTTGCTCCAACTTCGCGGAGGCGGACGCCTGACCCGGGATTGCTTCCGAGTAGGCCGTGATCCGCACACAATCCTGAATCATTTCCCAGGAGCGGACTTCTCGGGATCTCGCGCAGAATTGTGATATAACGTCACTATCAACGAGATAATAACGTAACACAAAACTTCACTCGCGTATGTCTTTTTGGTGTCGGCATTATAGGCCTAGTTCTCGAAGGCTGCGGCGGAAGCGGAAGCACAACTCCAGTTGGTCCGCCACCACCGACAACGTACGCGGTAGGCATCACAGTTTTGGGTCTTTGGGGAACAGGCGGAGGTCTGGTTTTGACAGATAACGACGACGACCCCTTACCAGTGACGGCTAACGGAACCTTCACGTTTCCGACAGCGCTTCAGGGCGGAGCCACCTACTCCGTCACAGTGGTAACTCAACCGGCTTTCCCCGCACAGACTTGCGAGGTAGCCGGCGGCAGTGGAACCGTGACCAATGGCGCGGTGAACGTCAGTGCGGACTGCGGCCACGCCGAGTGGGCTTGGATGGGCGGCTCTACTTCCTACAATCAACCCGGCACATACGGCAGCCTGGGAGATCCATCTGCCAACAACATTCTTGGAGCCAGAATGTCCGCTGCAAGATGGGTCGACAAACAAGGCACTTTGTGGCTGTTTGGCGGCGTTGGGTTGGATTCGGTGGGTGCTGCTGACGGCCAACTGAGTGACCTCTGGACGTTCAGCAATAATCAATGGACCTGGATAGGTGGATCCGATTTAGTGTACCAATCCGGGACATACGGCACAGAAGGTCTGGCATCTGCAGGCAATTGGCCGGGGGCTCGGGGAGACGCCTTAACGTGGGTAGATGCGGAAGGAAGCTTCTGGCTTTTCGAAGGCTTCGGTTTCGATTCGACCGGAACAAGAGGCTACCTCAACGACCTATGGAAGTACTCCGGCGGAGAGTGGACATGGGTCGGCGGCTCCCAACTCGTCAATCAAGCGGGATCCTACGGGACGCTGGGTGCAGCCAGCGCGAGCAACGCCCCCGGTGGTCGCTACTACAGCTCAGCCTGGCTCGGCAAAGATGGCAGTTTTTGGCTTTATGGCGGGGCCGGCTTCGACTCGACCGGGCAAGTGGGGTATATGAGCGATCTGTGGAAGTACAGCGGGGGCGAATGGACATGGGTCGCGGGTCCGAACGTCTGGGGCCAGAACGCGGCTTATGGTACGCAAGGCGCGGCTGGCGCAGGCAACACTCCTGGGAACCGACATGGCGAAGCAACGTGGACGGACTCATCCGGAAACTTGTGGCTCTTTGGAGGCCTGAACCCCAATTCGGGGGCCTTTTTGAACGATATTTGGAGATTCAGCGATGGCCAGTGGACGTGGGAGGCCGGGTCTACTGGCGAGCAACAAGGTGTGTACGGCGCACAAGGTGTGGCGGGTGCTGGGAATACCCCTGGTGGACGACTTTCTCCAATTGCATGGCAAGACATTTCAGGGAACGTGTGAATTTTTGGAGGGTTTGGACTGGATTCAACTGGCGAAACCTTGAACTATCTCAGCGATTTGTGGAAATACGGTGGAGGCGAGTGGACGTGGATGGGCGGGCCCATGCTTTCAGCACAACCTCCTGCATTTGGGACTCAAGGGGTACCCGGTCCCAACAATGTGCCTGGACCCCGCTACGAGGCCATCGGATGGGTGGACTCAAACCAAAATTTCTGGCTATTTAGTGGTTTTTACAGCCCAAATTATCTCAACACGTTTTACTACAACGATGTCTGGAAACTATTACCGTGATGAGAGACCAGAACCAGTAATCTGAGTCAACGTGGAACCTCGGGCAAAAGGTCTGCAAGGTAAATATAAACTCCAGGCCGAGCGGGAAACCATAGCCAGGAGCAAGACCAGCAATGCCCAAAAATAGCGTCGTGGAAATGAAGCGGCACCACTGCCCGCCGCTCCTGTCCAGAAACGGTGACCCGCGGACGCTTGAATCCTAAGAAAAATGAACACATGTGCCATAGTTCGTGCAATCGGGATTGGATTACTGACCATTTATGCGATCCGGGATATTTTCAAACCCCGTCCAGAATTAGGCTAGCTGCCATGGCATTCTCTCTGTCACATGCTCATTTGAAAGCCGGAAAATCCGAGTGCGATGGGAGCCGCAGGGATAGCCTGGCAAAACGGGCCGCTCCGTAGTAGTGTGGAATTTGGGTAACTCCGCGGAACGAAAGAAGCAGGTTACCCGCGCCGGGATTGAAGAGAGTCGACGGGAAACCGGAAGAACTCGCTGATCTCGGCTAAGTTGTCGTCAGATTGGTCCTCCGCCCAGCATAAAAACCCCTCATTGAGTGTGCCATCTCGTCGAACTTAGAAGGTCGAAAGGATAAGAAGAAAATGAGAACGAGCGAAAGGGGTCGCAGAGGGCCTGCCGTCCTTCTTTGCCTGGTCGCGATATGCTTATTGTCAATTCCAGCGACAGCGCGAAAGGGTCCAGCAATAGCGAGAAAGGGTGCAGCGACAGCTCAAAGGGGATCGCAGATGTTGCAAAAGCATGTTCGCCCTGCCGTCACGAACGGCCAAGCCAAACGTGTCGGTCCAATGTCAAAGAGCCAGCACATGAAGCTTGCGATCATTTTGCCACTGCGCAATGAAGACGAACTGACGAACTTATTAAAACGCCTGTATGACCCATCGAGCCCCGATTACCGGCATTTTCTTACTGTGGCTCAGTTCACGGAACGGTTTGCGCCGACGAATGAGGATTACCAGGCTGCAGTGAAGTTCGCCAGGTCTAAAGGTTTCAGCGTGACCCATACGCCTGCGAATCGCCTGCTGGTGGATATTGATGGCACAGTGTCACAGATCAACAAGGCTTTCTATGTCGAGATGACGAACTATCGCCATCCAACGGAGAACCGCACTTTCTATTCGCCGGACCGTGAGCCCTCACTCGACCTGAGCGTTGCGGTGATGCATATTGCGGGGCTGAACAATTTCTCCTTACCGCGTCCGAAGTTCAAAAGGGCTCCGGCGAACTTTCACCGCAACAGCACTGGATCGGGGCCGAGTGGCGGGTATCTTGGCAGCGACATGCGCGCAGCCTACTACGGCGGTACGGCTCTCACAGGCAGTGGACAGGCGGTGGGGCTGCTGGAGTTCGACGGCTACAACATGAGTGATGTAACGGCGAGCTTTGCAGGACAGAGCAATAGCGTACCCATTCAGAACGTGCTGCTCGACGGCGCCAGCGCCGGCTCGGACGGCGATGATGGAGAACAAGTTCTGGATATCGTGCAGGCGGCGTCCATGGCTCCCGGGATGAGCCAAGTTCGCGTCTATATCGCTCCAGGCAATTCGCAAATCGGAGTTGGGGACGTGGATATATTCAATGACATGGCAACCGAAAATATCGCCAAGCAACTGAGCTGCTCGTGGGGATGGAATCCGGATGACACTGCGGAGCTTGATCCCATTTTCGAGGAATTTGCGGCGCAAGGGCAGAATCTTTTCGTGGCATCTGGAGACGCGGGAGCGTACACGGGGTCGAACGCTACAGACAATAGCTATCCGGCGGAATCCGTTTACGTGACGGCTGTCGGGGGAACGGATTTGACCACGAATGGCGCGGGTGGTCCTTGGCAATCAGAAACGGCATGGGTGGACAGTGGGGGCGGCCCCGCCGACGATGGCTTCGCGATTCCTAGTTGGCAGGCCGGCGTTGCGAATTCCTCGAACGACGCATCCACGACTATACGTAATGTTCCGGATGTGGCTGCGGAAGCGAATACCGACAATTATCTGTGCGACCAAGGATCCTGCACAGCAGACTTTGGCGGCACCAGCTTTGCCGCGCCACGGTGGGCCGGCTATCTTGCGCTCGTCAATCAACAAGCGGCGGCCAAGGGGAGCCCGGCTTTAGGGTTCATTAACCCGACTATCTACTCGATTGGTAGGAGTGCTGGCTACCAAAACGATTTCCACGACATCACCAGCGGCAGCAATGGGAAGTATCCGGCAGTGGCGGGCTACGACTTGGTTACTGGCTGGGGCAGTCCGAACGGCACTGGCTTGATCAACGCTCTAGCACCGTAACGGTCGGGGTATGAACATAGGCACACGAGCGAGGTAGAAGCGCGAATGCAGATTGCAAGGAAATATGGGAATAGGGCCACGAATGTAGTGCGGCGTTTCGTTCCGTTAGTTTTCATGTTCGCAGTGTTGCTTGGGAGCAGACCAGCAGCCGCTCAGAAGGGATTCACGCCAGAGAACCTCCAGGCCATGGCGACGGCGAAACAGGAAACGGGCGATACAGGTATTCTGGCTACCATAACGCAATCGCGCTCCACCAACACCCTTGGCTATAGAATTGTGATACACGTTGACGGCAGCGCCACTGCAGAGATTGGCGGCGCCAACTCTGCCCTCCGTAGCGAGCCATCGCGTTCGCAGCAGTTTCCTGCTGGAGCAGTCGATACAAAGACCCTGCGGCGCCTGCTTACAGAAATTGGGGATGTCAGCAAGATCCCGACTGGAAGATGTGCGAAATCGGTCTCCTTTGGAACGCGCACCCATGTTACATATGCGGGCAGGACCAGTGGAGATCTGCAATGCATCCGACAGCAAGCTTCAAACGGCGATCAAGCGCCACTGCAAGCATGCGAAGACTTAGGCAGATTCGTGCGGAAGATGTTGGGGCAATTGAAGATTAACGACAGGCGCATCGGCTCGAACGAGTAGAATCGGCGAAGCCAATCCGACTCCCGCCGCCATTTTTGGCAGGTCGTCCGCTGGGGTGGCCAACCTACAGGTCCAGCAAGGCGACTAGACGAAAGCAAGAACGCACGATAACTTCTACAATCGTATCCTCGAGATGCTGACCAGATGTGGAGCCGGGCAATGTGAATTGTCCGGTCGACCCGGGTCGAGCTTTTAGGCGATATCTTCCGCATCGTCGGCAACACGGAAACTATCCAAAAACGCGCTTGTGGGAAGTTGTCGGAGGATTGTTGGCAAGCCTTACCTCACCGGATTGCGGAAGGGTTCCCGTCACTCGAACTGGGTCTCACAGTGCAACCGACGACCGTGCATGTTGACCTGCAAGGTCGAACGGACTTTCTACTCCTCGGCGAGAGCCTCGATGGGGGAGATGCGCGCGGCGCGTTGCGATGGCAGGAGGCAGGCAGCAAGACACACTGCTGCCGTCACGCAAGCGGCAGCGGCGAGGACCACGACATCAAGCGGCGGTACCTGGAAGAGCAGCGACCGCATGGCGCGGCCCGATTGCCACGCGCCGAGCAAGCCCAGGAGCGTTCCTACAGCGAGCAGGCGCAAGGAAAGAGAAAGAAACTGGCTGCGGATTTGCGCCGGTTGCGCGCCCAAGGCCATGCGCACTCCGATTTCGCGGCGGCGCTGTGCAACGGCGTAGCTCAACACGCCGTAGGTGCCGATGGAGGTGAGCAGAAGGGCAATCGCGGAGAAGAGGCCAGCCAGGAGCGCCGGCGAGCGACGCGTGAGAAGGCTATCAGAAATGCGAGTGTCCATCGAGCGGATGTCACTGACGGGCACGTTGGGGTCGATTTGGCGAACGACCTTCTGCAATGTCAACGCCAGCGATTCCGATGGCAGGCTGGTGCGGATGGCGACGAAGAATCCGGAATCAACACGGAAAACGTAAGGATAATAAATCGCGCCCTGGGCTTTGTTTTCCGTAAGCCCCGCCTGTTTCACGTCGCCAACAACGCCGACGACGGTGAATGCTTCGGTGTCCTTTCCCGCTTCGGAGCCGTCCCACAATCGCTGGCCAATGGCGCTGGTGTTTGGCCAGTAGTATCGCGCGAAGTCTTCATCCACGACGCAGACGCGCTCGGAGCGAAGTGAATCGCCGGCGGTGAGGAAACGTCCTGCGCGCAGGGAGAAACCCATGGCGCGAAAATAGTCGCCGTCGACTCCGTAGGAATAGAAGCCTCGAGCGGATTCGCCAGGGCGGGGAGTGTAACCTGCTATGGTGGCGGCGCTTTTGCCGATGCTGCCACTGAAAGGCACAATGTTGACCGCGCCAGCGGACAACACTCCCGGTAACTGATTGAGTTTGTCCAGCAAGCTTTCCATAAATTTCAGGCGGGCTGGGGCCGTGTAGTCTGCCCACGGAAGCAGGATTTGTCCGGTGAGGACGTGGTCGGACTGGAAGCCTGGGGAAACAGCCATCACGCGCTCGAGGCTTAGGCCGAGCAGACCCGCTCCGGCCAACAGGATGAACGCCAAGGCAATCTGAGAGACGAGGAAACTGTGACGCAGGAATTGAGCTCCGTGACCACTCGTCCCGCTTCGGCTCTGTGATTGAAGCGCATTGCCGAGATGCCGGCGAAGATGGAACCAAGCGACGGGAACGGCAAAGAGGATGCCCATGAAGATGGCAGCAACGAGGCCAACGAGCGCCACTCGCGCGTCAAAAACGATGCGACTGCCCAAGGGTAGGCGATCAGCGCCCAGCCCGCGCAGAAGTTGAATTCCGCTGGCGCCGACGACGAGTCCGAGCAGTCCTCCCGCTAAAGTGAGCAAGGTGGTCTCGACTACGACTTCGCTCACGAGGTATCTCCAACTTGCGCCAAGCGCTTGACGGACGGATAGTTCTTTCACGCGGCCGCTAGCACGGACAAGGAGGAGGTTCACAAGGTTGACGGTGCCAATCAGGAGAAGAACAAGTACGGCTGCTTCCAAGAGCAATAGAGTGGGACGGACGGATGCGACGTAGTCCGCGCGCAACGGCACCACCAGTGAACGAAAGCCAGCATCGGCAATCATCTTGGCCTGCGGGTCGTCGACTTCCAGTGCCGCGTTTTGTGCGTCGAGCTCAGACTGGGCTTGCGCGAGGGTAGCGTCGGGCCGGAGGCGCGCAATCATTTGGATTACATTTCCTCCAGAATGACGCCTCGCTGGCACGCGATCTTCCGGGCGCGATGCAAGGGGCAGGAACAACTGGGCATCGGAAGAGAGGAAGTGGAAGCTGGGAGGCAAGACGCCAATCACCGTTCTGGGAACACTGTTTACGCGAATCAGCTTTCCGAGCACGTGGGGATCGGCGTTGAATCGTTCGCGCCAAAACCTGTCGGAAAGAATGGCAACGTGGTCGGTATCGGAAGTGGTTTCGTCGTCCGTGAAACTGCGTCCGATAGCAGGGCCGAGCCCGAGAGTAGAGAAAAAATCCGGAGAGACGCGCATGTTCGGGAGGCGTTCCGTCGAGCCGGGCTCGCCGACAATCTCGGTTCCATACTCGTAGATCGAGAGGGAAGCGAAGGCGGGGATTTGACCGCGGCGTTCGTAATAGTTGGTTATCGAGGAGCCGTCGCGTTCGACGCCGGCCTTCGGATACGTGTTGAAAATGGTGACGAGACGGCTCGGTTCGGGAAATGGGAGCGGGCGCAGTAGCACGGAGTCGATGACGGCAAAAATCATCAGATTCGCGCCCAAACAAACGGCGAGGGTCAGAAGAGCGGTAGCGGTAAATGCCGGCGTCTTTCGCAGCAAGCGAGCGGCGTAGCTCAGCTCCCTGCGAAATTCGTCAAAGAGCTGAAGACCAAACGCCTCGCGGCAATCCTCTTTGATATTGGTGGTGCTTCCGAGCTCCATGCGTACCTGGCGGGCCGCTTTTTCGGGCGACATGCCGGACCGCATGAGTTCGTCGGTGTACCGCTCAATGTGGAAACGCAACTCGTCGGACATGTTGTTTTCGAAATCGCGCCGGCGAGTGAGCACACGAAATAGAGAACGCAAACGCTTGAGCATGTCACACCTCCTCCGAGGTCGTATTCATGGCCGCGGCAATTGCTGCCGCCAGGCGGTTCCAGCCCGCGGTTTCCTCGCGCAGGCGGCGGCGCCCGGCGGCGGTCAAAGTGTAGTATTTAGCCCGGCGATTGTTCTCGCTTTGGCCCCATTCGGCGGCGATGAGATCGTGATGTTCCAACCGGTAGAGGGCCGGGTATAAGGATCCTTGTGGAATCTCAAGCGCATCGTTGGAGATCTGCCGAATGCGTTGCAACACGCCATATCCATGCAGGGGCTTCAAGGACACCGCTTTGAGGATGAGCATGTCCAGTGTGCCCGGGAGCAGTTCCGCTGTTTTGTTCACAGTGCCGTTCTCCTAGTCTAGCTAGGAGTGTAGCGGATGCTCTCCTAGTTTGACAAGGGGAATCCACGGCGACTGGTTAAGAGGGTCACGGGCAGGATGCCACCAATTCCGTAGCGCCACATTTTCTCGAACGAGGCTTCTGTGCCGGAGAAGATTCCGAGCGCGCCGTGATCGGCCCGAAACAACAGAGGAGACGCCCGAGGAATACCGGCCAAACCGCAGCGAAAATCCTTCGCACTCCGAACGCCGAGCAAGACCTACAATTCTGGAGAACTTCAAAAAAATTACGAATAGAGTGGAAAGTCGGCGGTGCATTATGTTATCTCTTCTAACGTGATACATTTTCTTCATCTCGATGCTACTCAAATCTACCGTTCGCCGCATACGTTGTTTCGCCTTCTAAGCTACACGGCCAGCTACTTCTAGCCTGAAGTTCGTCCGCTGCTGTTGCGCCTGCCACGGGTGTTTCTCATTTTCAACGCACGAGAAAGGAACTTCATGAGCGTTTCCACACTCAGTCCAGTCACATGCTTTTTGAAACATCATTATCGCCACTTCAACGCCGCAGTCGTCATCGATGCAGCGGAGGCTTACGCGAAGCATCTTGCGGGCGGCGGAAAGATGTTTCTCACGCTGGCCGGAGCGATGAGCACCGCCGAGCTGGGTCTATCGCTTGCCGAGATGATCCGCCGGGATAAGGTCCACGGCATTTGTTGCACGGGCGCGAACCTCGAAGAAGACCTCTACAATCTCGTCGCGCACAAGCACTACGAACGGGTTCCGAACTACCGGCAACTTACGCCGGGCCAAGAAGTCGAGCTGCTGGAGCGGCATCTGAATCGCGTGACCGATACGTGCATTCCGGAGGAGGAAGCGATGCGCCGGATCGAACGGATCGTGATGGAAGAGTGGCGCGCGGCGGACTCCAGAGGCGAACGTTGCTTTCCTCACGAATTTCTCTACAGGATTCTGCGGGAAGAGAAGCTCGAGAAGTTCCACGAGATCGATCCGAAAGACAGTTGGATGATTGCGGCGGCGGAGAAAAATCTTCCACTTTTTGTTCCCGGCTGGGAAGACTCAACTTTGGGAAACATGTACGCCGCACAAGTCATCAGCGGCAAAGTAAAAAACGTCACGACGATGCGCAGCGGCGTCGAATACATGATCGAACTGGCGCGCTGGTATACGGAGCTAACGCGCGATTCGTCGCTTGGCTTTTTCCAAATCGGCGGCGGCATCGCGGGCGATTTTCCCATTTGCGTTGTGCCCATGCTGCACCAGGACCTCAAGCGGCCCAATGTGCCCTTGTGGGGGTATTTCTGCCAGATCAGCGACTCCACGACCAGCTATGGCTCGTACTCTGGGGCGGTTCCGAATGAGAAAATCACCTGGGGAAAGCTTGGAGTGGACACACCACGATTTGTCATTGAATCCGACGCTACCATCGTCGCGCCGCTTATGTTTGCTTATCTACTGGGCTGGTGAGAGGCAAGGTTTCCAGGAAGGAAAGCGCGTTCTCGCGACGGGCAGCGTTGGAACTGCTGGAACCGCAGCCGGGCGGCTTTTTGATTGCAGAACATCTGGCCCACATGATGCTGGTTCAAACGCTGCGACTGCATCTATCCGAAAGCGCCTTCAGCAAAGCCTTCAAGAAGACTATGGGCTGTTCGCCACGACAATATAGTCGTGGCCGGAATACGGCTTCTGCAGCCCGTGGCGAAGAGAAAGCCGCCCACGATAATCAGCTCGAACCCATCGCAGGTTGGTAAGTGCGGTTGACCAACGGTCCCGGAATGCAGTGCTGCGCTCGGGATCGTTCGCGGGCAAATTCATTCGTTGGCCTCGATGCCCGGGTTGCTCGAGTTCGCGAATGAGCGGGTTCCGGCACGAAGCGTTTTGCGCCGAACCGTAAGCGCGGCAGAACAAACTCATGGCGAGGGCCCTCAGTTAAAGGCCGGTTCTAAGTTCCGCCACGCCGGCTCGGGATACTTGGACGTCGTCATCGGATTTGCCGCCGCTGAATGCGGCAATCAAGTAGCCGTTTTTTCCGCGAACGATCACTCCGCCCGTCCAGCCAAATTCTCCTGTCATGGGCGGGCGCACCTGGCTGCCGCTGTCTTTGAGTGTATCGGCCATTTCCGCGGCTTTGGCATAGGCGATTCCCAGGAGGTTGGCGCCTTTGTCCTTTTCCGTTGGCTCGTCCTTCATTCTGCCGAATACGGCCATTTTCGAGCTCCAGGAGTGAATCTGGTCGCCTGCGAAGTAGGCCACCACCGCGACGCCGCCGATGCCAAGTTCGTCCGCGCGTTTCTTCATCGCTCCCAAAGCCTCATCCGCGAGACCATCGAAAGGGCTAACCATAAAAGGACCATGCCCGAAGGCTGGATCCATTTCCGCAATGCTGGCGCGATAGCTGACGGAATCCGCCATCGGGAAATCGACGGGGACTTTTAGCGTGACGCGGCCGGTAGCGGCCCACTCCGTTCCCCGTTGAAAGGTGGTGATGAATCCGACGCCGCTTAGGGCAGTGACGTCATGTCCCATGGTGGTGTGAAAGATTCGCCCCTTACCGTATTTCAGGACCATGAGAATCGGCTCGTCGTATCCGGTGCCATGGTTGTTCGGGTCGGAATGCGCGGTTGCGAGCACGGTCATGTTTTTGCCGGGGCCGCGCAGCGTGGCGTAGAGCTCATCGGGGGCGTGCATCCAAGAGCGCGGCAAACCCTTCAGAATCGGATGTTCGGGCTCGCGCTCTTCGATCAGAAAGGGGAGCCGGTTTCCATGTGAGCCGGCAGTCCCCGGAGAAACGTCGGAAACAAGCTTGCCATCCTTGAAATACCACATCGGACCGGACTTTTCCGAGCGGCCTCTCCAACCGCCGATGCCAATCATTTCGTTGAACGCCGGCCAGTTGGGAAAGGCGTTGTCCGCGGCATGGACGGTGACGAGTCCGCCGCCATTCTTGATGTATTGTTCAAACTGCTCGCGCAAATTCACCGGCCAGTCCGGAGCATCGTAATTCAGAACGATGACCTGGTAGTTGTTGAAATCGGGCTTGAAGTTGCTGAAGTCCTCGCCAAAGCGCGGGGAAGTGGCTAGGGTGACTTCGAAGATTCCGGCGTCCTCGAGCTCATTTTTCATAACGGCGGAGGTCAATTGCCAGTTGTGATAGGGCCCGCCGCTTTCTCCATCCAGAAGCAGGACGCGGATCGTTTTGGATTTGGGACGGGAAGGCGCCGCGTACAGCGCCGCACTCCACACGATTGCCAAGAAAATACAGAAAACGAGCTTTTTCATGCGGTCTCCTCGATCCAAGAGGTTTAAGAGGTCATGCGTGTTTCAAGAATCCCTCGACACCCAGCCATTCCAGGAAAAGCTGAGGCCAATCGGAAACCGGAGGCTTGTTGGTTTCTCTTAAGCCAAAGCCGTGTCCCACGCCTGCGTAAACGTGAAGCTCCGCGGACACGCCCGCCCTTCGAAGGGCAAGGTATAACTCCGGAACGCCTTGCGAAATATCCGGGCGATCGTTTGCGCCGCAAGCCAGAAAGGCTGGCGGGGTTTCCGCGTTAATTTTCATGTCGTGGGGAATCGCGGGATAGAGCAGCGCCTGAAACGCGGGTTTTGAGCTTTCGCGTTCCATGGGATCCGTGGCGCCCGCGTTGCCACTGTCGTAGCGCGTGCTGGCCAGCGCCGCTAATTCGCCTCCCGCGGAAAAACCCATGACGCCGATGCGTTGCGGATCCAAAGCCCATTCGGACGCGCGGCTTCGCACCAGACGGATGGCGCGCTGAGCATCGTGCAGCTCGTTTCCCTCAATCGTGTACGTCGAGCCCTTCAAGCGCGCCAAGCGATATTTCAATACGAAGGCGGCGACACCATGTTCGCTAAGCCATTGGGCGACGTTGTAGCCCTCGTGATCCATCCATAGTTCACTGTGCCCGCCACCCGGCATGATGACCACCGCGGCCCCAGTGGATTTTTCCTTGGCGGGGAGATACGGAGTGATGGAGGGCCGGTTGACATTCGAGATGATGTGCTCGCCATTCTCGTTGATGCGGACAGTTTCTTCCGAGTTTTTGCCTTCCGAGCCGGGCGCGCCGTTGGGCCACAGAAGAATGGCTTGCGGCACGGAAGCGGCAGCGGCAAGATTGGCGAACAACGCCCAACTTAGTATGGCAAGGCCACGTCGAGTCCAGACGCTGCGTCCGGCGCGGGATTTCAAGTTCGCAATTTCCATGGGAATCGTCATAGCGGGACACCTTTGATGATCCGCAGTGCATTATATTGCGTAGCCGGGAAACGAATTGCGTTTTTCTCGAAGTATCCGGGTCGAGGGCCGACACTCTGTCCAGTGTGCTGCCCGGTAAGTACCCCTGTCCTTAAATTAACCCTCTGTACAGGTGGCAGCGTACATCCCAGGAGCTAGCCTGCACAGGACCAGCTATCTCCGTGCGATAAAGTTAAGGAGGCATTATGCGTGCCTTGAAGATATTTGCCTTGGCCTTGGCCCTCTTTGCGATTCCTCTGATTGCAGCTCCCCAGCAAGAGCCGACGCTAAATGAAGTGGTCGACAAAATCGTGGCGCAAGAGCAAGTGGAAATACAGCTGCTCCGCCAATACTCTCCGATCGTGGAAACGTATATCCAGACTCTCCGCCCAGACAAGGATTTGGGCGAGGCGCCGAAAGGTGACAAGTATTTCCTCGGTCGAGCGGAATTAGGAAAGGGGGTCGAGCTCGAGCCGCTGCTCAAGGGCACGCGCAGCAAAGGCAACATGATGCTCGGCAGCTTGGACAGCTTATTCACGATGGAGTTCGTCCCGCGCGGATTTCTGCAGATGATCTATCTGGATACCAACGGCTTCGACCGCCAGCATTACAAGTTTGACTATGTGGGGCGCGAGTTCCTCGGAGAAGTTCGTTGCCTGGTTTTCGACCTCGACCCATTGGAGCAGAACAAAAGAGGGCGCTTTGTCGGCCGTATTTGGGTCGAAGATCAGGGCTACCACATCGTACGCTTCAACGGCGGCTACAGCGGTCGCTCGAAGACCAGCTACTACTTCAATTTCGACAGTTGGCGGACGAACGCCGAAAAAAATGAATGGCTACCAGCTTTCATCTACACCGAAGAAGCGGGCAGCCGGACGGTGCAATCCTTCCGAGCGCAGACGCGGCTGTGGGACTATGCTCCTCCCACCATTCGAGAAGAGCAGGAGCTGAGCAAAGTGCTGGTGGAAACGCCCAAGCCAGTGAAGGACCAGAGCGAAATCGCGAACGACTACTCGCCGCTGGAAGAGAAGCGCGCCTGGAGCCGTCAGGCGGAAGACAATGTGCTGTCTAAGATGGAGCAGATGGGCCTGATAGCGCCGCCTGGCGATGTGGATAAAGTCCTCGAGACGGTGGTAAACAACCTCGAAGTTACCAATAACCTGGATATAGACCCGGGGGTTCGTTGCCGGGTTCTGATGACTTCGACGCTGGAATCTTTCACCATGGGCCACACAATCGTCTTGAGCCGCGGCTTGATCGACGTGCTTCCTGACGAGGCCAGCCTTGCGGCGATCCTCGCACACGAACTCGGCCATGTCGTTCTAGGACATCGTATGGGCACGCAATATGCGTTCTTCAACCGGCTGCGCTTCGACGAAAAAGAGACGTTCCATCACTTCGGCTTCACGCACACACCGGAAGAAGAGGCGGCCGCGACGCAGGAGGGAGTGAAGCTATTGCAGAATTCGCCGTATAAGGATCATCTTGCAAATGCGCAGCTTTTTCTCGAGGCGTTGAATGAGCGTGCTAAAGAAATTCCGAATCTGGTGAGTCCGCACCTCGGCAATAGGGTCGCGACGGGCTTGACCAGCGCCGCATCGGCTCCCGCCGGGCAGACCGCCGCGGCAAAGCCCGCGGACCATCTCATAGCCGCGTTGCCGCTGGGCGCACGCATCAAGGTCGAGCCCTGGAACAATCAGTTGCAGTTGCTGAAGTCCAAGCCAGTAGGAACCGTGGCGGCAAGCGAGGTAGCGCCCTTCGAGCTCACTCCATTCGTTCTCTACCTCACCCGCCAACCAGATAACACGGTGGCGGAGGTTCCCGGCGCGGCCACTGTAAAGCCAGTGAGCGACACGAACGTACCGGACGTGAAGCCGTAGATACGTCGAGTCTTGAAGGACTTTTTGAACTGAACTGCAGTGGCGGCGGATGAATCACTTCGAAGGCAGCACTGGGTCGACGCCGGAGGGCGTTACCTGGTTTTCGATGGGTTGCGCAGCGCGGCGAGGATCCACTTCTGCAAAACGACTTTGCAGTGCGGTTTCAGTTCACGGAACTCGACGCCCATGCCTTCGGCGGGCTTGACGTAAATGACCGTTCCTTTGGACTCGAAGTACTCGTTTTCGTAAAAAATTTTCACGAAGACGGGCGCTAGTTCGGCGAAGGGTGCGAGAGTCTCGAGGTAGCAGCCGTGCAGGCTAATTTCCGTGGCGCGCACGGAGACACTTGCGCTCGGCGTCCCCTCGGGGGCGACCTCGGCGCTCGCATCGACAGAAAACCTGAAACCGCGGCGGTCTGGATTCATGCCCCTAGCCTAATGTATGGACATTAGAATTGTCGCGCGCTCGATGAAGCTTCCGTCACGAATTGCATAACATCACATGATTGGCTGGCTTGGGAATGATGATTTCCAAGCTGGCTGGGAACTTTGCGGGGAAGAAAGCGGCCCGCCACCAGCGAAGCATCTCCAACTCCGCTACTTCAGAGGCGGCCAGGCTTTGCATTCCGCAACACTGAGCGGCGCCGTCAAAGGAGAGCCCGGCCGGTAGCGAATCACGGTATCGGAAATCGAGCAGAAACTTCTTGTTCCCGTGTTGAAGTCGACAGGCGTGGCAACCGCCACGTATTCGCTACACTCCTGCAGCCTGCAGACCGACTTGACAGCAAAACGATATCCGGATTTCGTACACCAGCCGCCAGCGGCACAGCTTTCGTTGGCCAAAGACTTGTCCAAGAAACCGGCGTGGTCCGCCGTTGCAGATTTGGGATTGCCGGGGTCGAGCCCAAGCTTGGCCAAATCGGATGCGTAGCCGCGCTGCGGATAGGTGCCGGCATAGGTCACTTGCGCGGTATTCACGGAACGCAGGCTGCCCACCGCGCTCGCTTCATTCGCGGCCATTCTGGAACGCAACAAGTTGGGGATCGCCACTGCCGCTACTATGAGGGCTGTTCCCGCATCAAAAGAGGCACTTTTGCTTGCCTCGCGAATCGCGCTATCCTCGCCGTAGAGGCACACCACTGTCGGTTTTGTATCCCTCGAAAACTGAGCAAGGGTCTGCGCTATCCCCGGCGCGATTTGGCGCATGCCCAGCGCGGCCATAGCGGTGGGATCCTCGTAGAGCATCGCAGAAGCTTCCAGAGTACGGCCTGGCGGCAGAGCCGCCAGCAGCTTGGGCGCTTTCCCCAAGGATTCGCCGGACTGATGCAGGTGAACTGCGTCGGAAACCACCTCCTGGCTCGATCCTACGATCAAGTGGCCATCCGCGAACGTATAGCCGATTTCGAGAACGGTCTTCCCTGAAGGAATTCGGACTTTATAGTAAGTGATTCCTCCGTCTTCCATGGGCTGCGCTTGGAAATTGGCTACTGTCAGAAGCGTACTCAGTGTTTTCTGCAAATGGTCCGCATCGTTGACTCCGAGGATTACCGTCCAGGTGGAATTGGGAGGCGCGAGATTATCCAGCTCCACGGTGAGCTCTCCGGTGAGGTAACGCAGCAGATCGTCTTTCAGACTGAGGTTCAACATCTTTTCAAACGCCGCGATCGTCGCGAAGGAGTTCGGATTCGTCGCGGTGGACATCGCCTTCACATCTTCAAAAATTTGCGCGGGACTCGTGAGCACGACGGTGCTCGCCAGGATGGCCTTCGGCGAGACGAAATCAAGGTTGCTGAGCGGAGCGGGCTTCGCGAGCCAGGACGCCGTTCCGTGCCGCGGAGCATTGAAGCTCAATTCCGATTGGCTGAAGGATTCTCCGCCGACGATTTTGTGATCCCATACCAAGTACTTCATGTCGGCAAATCCGCTCTGCTGCAAAGAAACGTTCTGCTTCACACTGGGCGGCGCCTGGTTCAGAATTTTTTGCAGATCGGCTGCGGCCAAAACGGTTACACCGCTCTGGTACTCCTGCGCGACCCGTTTTCCAAACACGGAAGAGGAAAACTCGCGGTTCGCGCTGTCCAGCCGGGCATTGAAACCGCGCAACGTAGCCAGATCGCTGGCTGCGACGACAAAATCAGAGCGCACCAGCACCAAGAGCTTATTCGATTTGCCCGTGTCCTTCGCTGTCGCAAGTTCCTGAACGTCCAGCACGCGAATTTCGGGTTGCGAATCCCCGGCCGGCCGATCAATCGACAGTTGACTGATCCATTGCTGGAGGAATTGCTTCAGGCCGGGCTTCTTGACTCCCGCAACGACCAGAAATTTGGGCTCGTGACCATCCATTGCGCCAGACACAACAATTTCCTCTCCCAGGAATTGGTCGAATTGAGAGAGCTTTTCCAGAGATTCCTCGAACTTGGGGCCGCCAGCCGCCAATTCGCCGTGGGCCCACCAATCGCGGAGTACCGTGCTCTCTTGCAGTTCCTGCCGGAAAGTCGCCAGCGTTTGCTGCAGGACATCGCCATAGTTGGGAAATGCGGCGTAGGACATCGTGGATGCAGGCAACAAGGGCAAAAGGTGGCTTTCGGCGCGGGGCGCTGGAAACTGCACGTCTTGCTGCAGCTTTGCGTACAGCCGTCCGAGCTCATCCAGCAATCCGGGATACCTATTCAGATCTTTCGTCCAGGGCAATTCGGATTGCTGGCGCGCCGGCGTGGACTGCGCTTTGCACGGCGCGGCCAGGAGAAAAATCGCGGCAATGCTCGCCGCGCACTTCATGTAGGAACGCCATATCGTCCGGCGATTTTGCACAGATTTCATCGGCTCTTGCCTCCGTCTGGATAGATTTAGAATAGACGGCCTGGGCATCACAACTCTCGACGCTCGCTGTCCTGTGCCGCTTGAGTAACGGCCCTCCCTCAACAGGAGGCTAGCTATGAGCCTGTTCATTGAAGCGGCTATTGTTTTCGCAAGGAACCATCCCCGAAAGCTGGAACAGGCGCTGATTCGAAACCTGGCTTTGGAAGCCGGCCGCTTTCATCAAGAAGGGAATTAGCGCGAGGAATCGATCTGATGGGCGTCGTTTGCAACTGGAGTTGCTGAAGAAACGGCCGAGGCTAGGAGGCGCTGCTCATCGAGACGAGTTTCTGCCATCCACTCTTGTTAAGACGAACGCGTTCGCCGGTCGAGAGGAGCACCCATCCTTCGGTGCTTCCGTCGCGATGAATCTCGCGAACGTGGTCGATGTTTACGATGGCGGAGCGGTGCAGGCGGACAAATTTGCTGGGATTTAGCTTGGCCTCGAGGGCTTTAATGCTCTCGCGCAGCAAGTGTTTTTTGCCGCCGGCGTGGAGACAGACGTAGTAATCGGCGGCCTCAATCCACTCGATGTCGCTTACCGAGACCACCGAGCCTGCGTTTCCATTGCGCACCAGGAAGCGCGCCGGATATTGATCTTTTTGCGCGGCCGCACGCAGTGCCTGCAACGCGGAGGAGATCTCCTGCCGAGCGGCAAACGCCTCCTGCAATCGAATTCGCTCCTTCACTTTTGCGAGCGCTTCGCTGAGGCGCTTCGGTTCTATCGGTTTCACCAGATAGTCCAACGCATCGACTTCAAAGGCTTGCACGGCATGTTCGCTGTGCGCCGTAACGAACACGGTCATCGGCATGTTGGATAAGCCGATGGCATCCATGACGTCAAATCCGCCGTGGGCAGGCATCTGAATATCGAGAAATAGCAGGTCGACTTCTTTCGTTTTGAGCAGCGTTACCACTTCTTTGCCGTTCCTGCATTCGGCGACGATTTCAATCTCATCGTCGGGTGAGAGCATCAACCTGAGGCGTTCTCTCGCGAGCGGCTCGTCGTCGGCTATTACAGTCCGCAGATTCATGAGCCTGTTTTCTCGTACGGGATAGTGATAGAGACTTCGAAGCCGCCCGCGTCACCGCTGGAGGAGCAAAATTCGTAGTTGTTCTGGTAGAAATGGGCAAGTCTTTTCCTGGTATTGCTCAGTCCAACGCCGAAGCCTGGATCGGATTTCCCTCGGTTGCCTGGCCCGTTGTCGCGGACCAGGAGTTGCAAGCGCGGGCCGACGCGCTTCGCGGAGGTTTCGATAAAGCCCTCGTTTTCGCATTGGGAGATTCCGTGGCGAATCGCATTTTCTATGATGGGTTGAAGAAGAAAACAGGGAACCAATCCGTCGAGAGCCGCGGGATCCAGATTGATATCAACTCGGAGACGGTCCGCGAAGCGCAAACGTTCGATCGCAAGATAGCTTTCGACGATCTCGAGTTCTTGAGCAAGTGGGATTTTCCCCGGAGTGCTTCTCTTGAGGCCTGACTTCAAAATCGTGTTGAGATGGGCGAGAGTGCCGAGAGCCTCGTCGCTGCGATTGAGTTCGACGAGAGCGGTTAGCGCATTGAGCGTGTTAAAAAGGAAATGAGGCTCGAGTTGCATTTGCAGGGCCTGCAAATGGGCGGTGGAAAGCTGCCGCTCCAGCTCGAGCGCTCGCATGGCCTCGCGCTGCGACGCAAGTTGCGTGTTGACGGCGGTGCAAGCGAACCAAACGATGCCGTACATCAAGAGCTCTATCCCGAAGCGCGGAAGGCACAGGGGGTGGAGAGAGCCATACACGGCCTGTTCTGGTCGGGGTCCCACTTTGCTGATCGCGTATACAGCCGACTGAAGTATGCCCAGATGAATCAAGGTAAGGGAGGCGCCGGCGAGCAGATGGAGCCCCGCGCTGCCTAGCGAGACTCGCAAGACCAAAGGCCAGCGTTTTCCAGCCCTCCAGAGAAGCTCGATCACTCCGGCCCACCAAAGCCAAAGCATCGCTCCGTAGATCAAAGAGAGAATCCACGAACTAAAGGTATTTCTGGACGGCGCAACAGCGTGGCATTCGATGGCCGTGCCCACCGCGAGCACGCTGCCAACGGCTAATGGAATGATGCCGGCGCGCCAGAGCAACTCGCCGCGAATCCTTGCATGCGGTGCCAATGCGGCCTCCCCGGAAGACTGAGTCTGAAACTCGTGGTTCATCAGGCTCCTAGCGGAATGCTGCTATGTTTATGGTACAGCCAACGCACTGGGCGCCGTAAAATTCTTTGCTCGCTTGCTCGGCAGCGGTTTTGAGCCGCACGGCTTCCGTATGGGATCCCGATTGCTCGAGCACCTGGGAATAAGCGATCTCGGAGATGAAATACTTGGGATTCTTGCGGCCGAGAGTGTGCTCAAGGATGGTGAGTCCCTGCTGCATGTCGGCCAAAGCGTGCTGGGTATCGCCTTCTTGCGCGTAGGCCTTGCCCCGCAGCATGTGCTCCCATCCCGTTAGCCAATGCTGTTTTCCGTTGGCGCGCTCGCAGAATTCGAGTGCAAGCTGGTATTGCTGCACTGCCTCCGCGGCTCTGCGCTCCGCGAGCGCGAGCCAGCCGCGGGTTTCGGCCAGGAGTGCGAAATCACCGTCGATCAGGTCGTCGGCCAACTTCGACTCGTCCGCAGCCTGTTTGAGGTACTTTCTTGCTTGTTTTGTATTGTTTCGAGCGAGGGCGAGCCCCGCCAGATCGGTGAGAGACCCCGTCGTCGCCGCGTGATCGCCAAGTTGTTGGCGCAGATGAAGAGCCTTCAGCCACATGGACTCGGCAGCTTGAAGCTGCCCCAGCTCCGTGTTGAGCCTCCCGAGGTTTTGGAGGGCAGCCGAGTATTCGCTGGTGTGAGAAAGATCGTGCTCAAGGATGAGCAGCGAACGCTCGTAACATCGCTGGGCCTCGCCGAAGTTGCCCGTGTCCTCGAATGCGACCCCCAGCATGAGGAGGGCGCTTCCAAGTTCACTACCTTGCAATTCGTGCGAATCGATGCGCGGTTTGAGCGTGGCGATGACATTTTCAAACTGCCCTTGCCTTTCAAAGTCAAAGGCAGCGCGAAGCTCATCTGACCGCTTTCCTTGCGCGAGAACTGGCGAACTCGTCAAAAAGAAAATGATTAGGTAAATCGTGTGGCGTCTCATGGAGGCAGAATCGGTTAGGCTGAGGAGCCAATCCAGCGGAAGTCAGGGAAAGTGCAGGAGATTGCAGGGAGAGGGCGCAATCGTGCAGGGAGTATGTCCTCCGCAATGGAGGGGTATGGGGCGGCACAGGCTAGCGAGCTCAAGCGCAAGAAGGATCTCTCGGTTCGAAAGTTGCTCTTCCCGGCGTACGAATCACGCGCAAACTTCGCGTCAGACGTGCAGATTGCGCAAGTAGGGGACGCTGGCCTTCATCATGTCGAAATTCATTTCGACGAAATAGTTTTTTATGCCGCCGGTTTTTGCGGCGGTGAAGATGTTTTTCCAGTCGAGTGTGCCCTGGCCGACCGGCACGATTTTTTTGGTTCCCGCGTTCCACCCTTGCACGTGCATGGAGATGAAGCGGCCAGGATATTTCCTGAAGTATTCGGCGGCGTCGAAGCCGTCGCTGATGGTCGAGACCTGAAACTGAAATTTGACGAGCTTGGGATCGAGCAAGCCGAATAATAAATCGTAGGTGCGCTGACCATCGACCGATGACGTCTCGAAGCCTTCATTGTGAAGCCCCTGTTGAATGCCTCCAGCAGCAGCTTTTTCGCCTATCTTGTTGTATTCCTCGGCGGCGCGTTTGACGTCATCCATCGTGGGATGCATGGGACCGCCGAGACTCGCGACTAACATCTGCGTGAGGCCCACTTCCTGCGCCCAGGCAATTCGGGCCGGTTGATCTTTTCGCAGTTCTTCCATGCTGAAATGCGAGCTGATGCAGTGAACGCCCCAATCGTTCAGCATTTTGCGAAGCTCGGAACCTTTGTATTTGGCGAGGCCACCGAAGCCGGAGTCGTCGTAGCCCACCGGCGAGCAAAGCTCGATGTGATGAAAACCGGCGGCGGCGAGCTGTTTGATCGTGCCGGGAAAGTCCTTGGCGATCCCTTCTCGCACCGGCCAGGTTTGGCAGCCGATGGGCAGGCCTAGAGGATTGGCGCTAAGCTCGAATGTGGTGGCGGAAAGGAAACTGGCTGCCACGGCCGTTGTCGCCGCATTTTTCAGGAACGCTCTTCTCGAAAATTCTGGCATGTAAGTCTCCTTGTTTTTGTCTTGTCTCGTAATTATTTTTCCTCGCCGAAGAGTTTGATGTCTTCGGGGCCTTCTTGCAAAGGTCCGGTGACGCGGCCCTGCACCAGTTCGCGAATTTGCGCGACAATATCGGGATTAGCGAGCGTGGTGATGTCGCCCGTGTCCATGTGATTGGAAATGGCGGCGAGGACGCGGCGCATGATTTTGCCGGAGCGCGTTTTGGGCATGTCTGGCACGATGTGAATCTGCTTGGGTCGCGCGATTTTCCCGATGATGGTTTCGATGGTCGAGCTGACTTTGTCTTTTACGGCTTTCGATGGCAGAACGCCAGGCTTCAGCGAAATGTAGACTTCTGGCACGCGGCCTTTGATTTCGTCCACGACGGGAACGACGGCAGCTTCCGCGATTTCCGTGATGCTGAGGCACGCGGATTCAACTTCTTTGGTGCCGAGGCGATGGCCGGCGACATTGATGACGTCATCGACGCGGCCGAGAATGCGGTAGTAGCCGTCGGCGGGAAGAACGGCGCCGTCGGCGGCGTAGTAAGGCCAGTCGTGCCAGTCCTTACTCTCGGGATTTTTGCAATATTTTTTGTAATATTGATTAACGAAGCGCTCCGAGCTGCCCCAAATCGTTTGCATGATGCCGGGCCAGGGATTGCGAATACAGATATTTCCCGCTTTGCCGGAGCCCGGTTTTACCTCTTCGCCGTTTTCGTCCCAGATGACGGGATAAATCCCGAGAACGGCGGGTCCTGTGCTGCCGGGTTTCATAGGATCGAGCGCGGGCTTGGTGCTGCAAAGAAATCCGCCTGTTTCGGTTTGCCACCAGGTATCCACGATCACCGCTTCGCCTTTACCCACCATTTCGTAATACCAGCGCCAGACTTCTGGCTCGATGGGCTCACCTACCGTCGTCATGTGCTTGAAATGATAGTTGTACTTGCGCGGTTCGTCGCCGCCGGCTTTGCGCAGCATGCGAATGGCGGTGGGCGAAGTGTGAAAGATGTTGACGTCGAGACGCTCCGCGATGCGCCAAGGGCGCGCGGCATCTGGATATTGCGGGACTCCTTCATAGAGGACACTCGTCGCGGCAAGAGCGAGCGGGCCATAAACAATATAAGAGTGGCCGGTGATCCAGCCAATGTCCGCCATGCACCAATAAACGTCGTCAGGATGAATGTCTTGATAATACTTCGAGGTGCCCGCGGCGTAAGCGAGATAGCCGCCGGTGCGATGCTGGCAGCCTTTGGGCTTGCCGGTTGTGCCGCTGGTGTACATGAGGAAAAGCGGTGCTTCGGCGTCCTGCGAAACGGGCTCGACGATTTGGTTGCGATAGTCCTTGAGAACGTCTTCGACGAAAAAGTCGCGGTCCATAATCATCGGAGATTCGGAGCGGAAATGGCCTGCGTAGCGTTTCCAGAAAAGCACCTTGTCGATCGACTGGCCTTCTTTTTTTGCGGTCTCGACAGCGATGTCGGCGCTCGGCTTGTGGTCGACCCATTTTCCGTTGCGATGATAGCCGTCGGCATAGATGAGCACGCGGCTGCCGGAATCCGCTGCGCGCAGGCCGCAGGCTTCTCCGCTGAAGCCGCCGAACACGACGGAGTGAATCACGCCGAGCCGCGCGCACGCCAGCATGGTGATGGGCAGCTCGGGAATCATGGGCATGTGGATGGTGACGCGGTCTCCGGTTCTTAGGCCGGCAAAATCGCGCAACATGGCCGCGACTTCGTTCACGCGTTTGTAGAGCTCTTGATAAGTGATGACTGTGGCCGGCTCGTTTTCGGGCTCGGGAACGAAAATGAAAGCGGCTTTATTTTTGTAGTTGGCGAGATGGCGATCGACGCAGTTATAGCAAGCGTTGAGCTTTCCTCCTACAAACCATTTCCAGAACGGTGGATTGGAGGTGTCGAGAGTTTTGCGCCAGGGTTTGTCCCAATCGAGGAGCTTCGCGTAAATGTCGAAGCATTTCGGGAAATGTTTCTCTTTGAATTTTTTAACGAAGGAGAAATCAGCGAGATTGGCCTGCGCTTTAAATTTTCTGGGGGGATAGAAATACTCTTCTTCCTTCCAGTGAACGGCGATTTGCGCCTCGGAGAGTTTTTTAGACGAGGATGAAGCGGCGGAAAGGCGCGCGTTTTTCGTCTTCATTTGCTGGCGGGCTTTGGCCACGGTGGTCGCTCCCCTGTGGGCGTAATTCAGGCAAGCCAAGATACAACGAAATGGCGGCGGCGTGAAACATCTGCCAGCGGAAGGCGCGAGCCGCAATCAAGCCTCGGGTGGCAAGCTCGGATCGAAGCCATGAATCGCAGGCTGGTATCGCAACCCAGGCGAGGATGCAACTGGAGCGCTCGGCGGGAACGTGCTAAAAAGTATTCTTGACTACAACGAACGCCATCTTTCTTTTTGCCGCCGCGATGCTTGCCGGAGCGATTAACGCGGTCGCCGGCGGCGGAAGTTTTATTTCTTTTCCAACCCTGCTGTTTACCGGCGTGGCTCCCGTTCCCGCGAATGCCACGAACACGCTTGCGCTGACGATTGGCGTGGCCGCCAGCAGCGGAGCATACCGCGGCCGGTTGAGCGTTGCGCGCCGCGTCCTGGTTCCCCTGCTAGTGGCCAGCGCGATAGGCGGAGCCGGCGGGGCTTTGCTACTCATCAAAACGCCGGGGCAAACCTTCCTGAAAGTGCTGCCGTGGCTGCTGATGGGCGCGACGCTTTTGTTTGCGTTCGGCAAGCACTTGACGCGAAGGATGGCCGCGGACATTTCGGGCGTGGCCAGCGGGAAAGCGCTCGCGGGCGCGACGGTTTTTGAATTGCTCGTCGCTTTGTACGGAGGATATTTCGGCGGCGGAATGGGAATCATGAATCTTGCCATGCTGTCCGCGATTGGCATGACGGACATCCATGAGATGAACGCGCTGAAAGTGGTGTTGAGCGCGGTGATCAACGGCGTCGCGGCGGTGACGTTTATCATCAGCCGTGCGATTCTGTGGCCTCAGGCTGTCGTGATGACTGCGGGAGCGATTCTCGGCGGATACTTTGCCGCGCGCTGGGCGCAGAGATTGCCGCAAGCGTGGATCAAGAGCTTCGTGATTTTGGTGGGTACGGGCATGGCGGTGTACTTCTTTTTCCGTGCGTATCATTGAGAAGATTCGCGGCAGATGCAGCGAAAAAAGCAGAGAGAAGATTCGGGAAGCCATAACCGTATGAACCTTGCTTGACAGCCGCAGAAACAAAACAGAAACTCTTCCCAACACAATCCGCGGAAGCGCGCGGAGACCGATTTCACCAAGTCGTCCGGCCCCATGCAACGATTCAACTTTGCGAGGTAACCAATGAAAACAAATTATGCGGCTGTAGTCGTCGCGGCCGTCGCGTATTGGCTGCTCGGCGCGGTGTGGTATGGATTTCTGTTCAGCAAACCGTGGATGGCGCTCGAGCAGATGACCCCGGAAAAAGCAGCCAGCATGAATCCGGTATTGCCGTACGTCATCACGTTTGTGCTGAATCTGCTGATTGCTCTTGTGCTGGCGCAGATTTGCAGTTGGAGGAACGCGAACACCGCGGCGCGAGGGGCGGCGGTTGGAACACTTTTGTGGATCGGCTTTGTCGGGCCGGTGACATTCACGACGTCGATGTACGAGATGCGGCCGATGCAGTTGTTTGCCATGAATGAGTTTTATCCCTTGGCTGGACTGATTTTGATGGGAGTGATTATTGGCGCTTGGACAAAGAAGGCGGCGTAGGGCGTCTCAAGGGAATTTGGCGCCGCGAAGCGAGGCGTCGAGAACCTGGATCGTATGAACAACGGGCGCATTGACGCCAAGTCGAGCCAAAGAGGATTGGAGTTGGAGGAGGCAACCGGGATTTCCTGTGGCGACGACCTCGGCGTTGAGAGGAGCGATTAACTGGGCTTTGCGGTCGCCGAGCGCGTTGGCGGCGTCTGGTTGGGCCAGATTGTAGATGCCGGCTGAGCCGCAACAGATCGCGTTCTCCGGGATTTCGCCGAGCTCGAGGCCGGGAATATTTGAGAGCAATTGGCGCGGTTGCGAGCGCACGCCTTGAGCGTGTTGCAAATGGCAGGAATCGTGAAACGCTACGCGGAGGCGCAGGGGATTTCTTTTGGCGCGAGGCGGCAGTTCGGTGAGCACTTCGGTGATGTCCTTGCACTTTGCGGCAAAGGCTTTGGCGCGATCGGCGTAGTTCGGATCATCCCTCAATAGGTGGCCGTATTCCTTTACATTTGAACCGCAGCCCGCGGCGTTGGTGACGATAGTGTCGACATTGGCGCGCTCGAAGACGTCAATGGTCTTGCGAGCCAGCGCTACGGCGCCCGTTTCTTCTCCCGCATGAACCATAAGCGCGCCGCAACACGGCTGTTCTTTTGGCGCGACGACTTCGCAGCCTTCGGCTGCCAGCACGCGAACCGTGGCTGCATTTACTTGCGGAAAAAATTCGCGCTGCACGCACCCGAGTAAGAGACCAACGCGCTTGCGCTTCTCACCTTGCGCGGGCGTGGTCTCCGCAACGGGTTCCGTGGCGCCGAGCGCGGGCATGAGAGTTTCCATCGCGCTGAGTTTCTTGGGGAGCAGATGGAGAATTCCGGATTTGCGGACGAGAGATTGCAGACCTGATTTTTGGTAGGCGAGCAGCGGCCAGCGAAGAAGCCGGAGACGGTCCGGTCGAGTGAAGACGGCGAAGAGAAAACGCCGGTGAAGTTTTTCCGCGAAGCTGCGGGGATGATGCCGTTCGATTTGCGCGCGCGTGGCTTCGATCAGCTTTCCGTAATCGACGCCGGAGGGGCACGCCGTCATGCATGCCATGCAGCCGAGACAAGAATCAAAATGGCTGACCCATTGCGGATTGATCTTGGCAGCACCTTCGGTAGCGATCTTCATCAGATATATGCGGCCGCGCGGGGAATCCATCTCTTCGTTCCAGAGAACGTAGGTGGGACAGACGGGCAAGCAAAAACCGCAGTGGACGCACTTGTCGATGATTTCATTCGAGGGCGGATGATGCGCGTCGAAAGCGCTTGGGAGAGGCGTCGTAGTTGGCGAATCGGACATCAGAGGCCTCCCACGAAGCGGCCTGGATTCAGAGTGTTACGCGGATCGAACTGTTTTTTTACCGCGCGCATTAGCGGAAGAGCATCGCCGGGTTGGCCCCAGGATTCGATGGGCGGCATGTTGGCTGGAGTATGCAACACAGCGAGCGAGCCGCCATTGGATTCGACTTCGCGACGAAGTTCCGACAGAGAGGCATGCAGACCTTCTGGTGAAGCTTCCAGGAGCAACCAGCCGATTCCTGTGGCCTGCATTGTTAACTTCCAGTGTGTTTCGTGCGAAGCTCCTATACGTTGCACGATTTCCATCGTGCGCGCGATGGCGGCCGGGAGTGCCGTGATTTCCGCTACGGCTCTGGCGGAGGAATCGGCGGAGTCCCAAAGTTCTTGCGAGGCATTCCAGACCGGTGCGGGAGCTTCGCTAACTGCAGAAGCGCCGGCGATTTCGCGAAAGTGGGCTTCTTGTGCGGCAATTCCTGCTTGCGTGCCTTCAAAGAGAATATCCAGGGCGGGTTCGGCATCCCGCTGAACGCGCGCTTGGACAGCAGTGTGGGCCAGTTTGGAATCCTGCACGGCGAGAATGAGTCGCTGCATTTCTTCAAGAGTGCCAGCCAAAACGGAAAGCGTTTTTGTGTGCTGCGGAACCGGATGCACGCGGAAGACGGCGCGTGTGATGACCCCGAGAGTGCCGAGAGCGCCGGTGACAAGTTTGGGGAGATCGTAGCCAGCGACATTCTTAACGACTTTGCCGCCGCTGGAGGCCAGCGTGCCATCGGGAAGAGCGATGGTGACGCCGATGATGAGATCGCGGAGCGGGCCAAAACGCAAGCGCAGCGAACCGCTGTCATTTGTAGAAAGAGTCCCACCGATAGTGGCTTGCCCGGGCCAGAGAGGATCGAAGGCGAGGCGCTGGCCATGTTGCGCGAGCGCGGACTGCAGCTTCTGGATGGTGCAGCCGGCCTCGACGCTCACGGTAAGGTCGGCCCAAACGTGCTCGATGATTTTGTCGAGTCGAGCGGTGGACAGAATCAGGTCGGCACGCTGCGGCGGATTACCCCACGAGAGTTTTGTGCCGCCGCCGCGAGGAATTACGGCGAGTCCTGCGTCATTTGCGAGGCGAAGAACGGCGGCAAGCTGGTGTTCGTTGGCCGGCTCGAGGATAAGACGCGGTGCAACCCCACGAACCGCGTCGGCCACAGTGGCTGGGCGGATGGAATCGGGGACCAGAACTGCGCGGAATTCCTGTTCGATGTCGAGCGGGATAATCGGCATTTGAGAGACTCAGTACATTACAATGCTAAAGCGGCGTCAAGGCGCGCTCGGGGTCGACAGTCGAAGATCAGAAGCCCAACCGAATACTAGCGGACTTGGATCTGTGCCCTGTATGGCCTACGACTCGCGGTCACCGGCATTCGGTAGCTCGTCTGAGCAACAAATCGTAACTAACCCAGCTTGGCCGGCGTCTATCCAATGAGGGCCTCGACCATTCAAATCAGCGAAACGTTGCATTAGAGTACCAGCGGTTCTCGCTCGGACGGAGGGGACTGATGTTCATCAACGCGCGGCTTGCTTCTTCTCTTGTGGCCTCTTTGTTTATTGCGGCTGGCGGAATGGCGCAGGAGGCTAACCCGCCTGCGCAGCCGATCCCCGGCACCATCAATTTAAACGTGGTCGTGACTGCAAAGTCCGGCCCGCCCGTTAACAGTCTTCAACAGCAAGATTTCACCATCCTGGACAATAAAGTTCCTCAGAGCATTCTTTCGTTTCGGGCAGTACGTGGGCGCGAAGCCCCGATCGAGATTGTCCTTGTCGTCGATGACGTGAACACCGGTATTTCAAACGTCGCGTACGAACGTACGGAGATCGACAAGTTCCTGAAGACTGATGCGGGGCAACTTTCTCATCCGGTGGCCCTGGCTTTTCTGACGGACGCGGGCATTAAGGTGCAGAACGACTTTTCGAGCGATGGCAACGCTCTCGCCACGGCGGTGGATCAATACACACTCGGCTTGCATTCGATCCTGCGTTCGGGGGGCATTTACAGCGCCGTCGATCGCTTCCGAGTTTCCATGTCGGCGCTGCTTGAGCTTGCAACGCGCGAGGCTGGCCGCCCTGGCCGCAAGATCATTCTGTGGGTCTCCCCGGGGTGGCCAATTCTCTCTGGCCCGGGCGTCGAACAGCAGTTGGATGCGAAGCAACAACAACAAATTTTCGACACGGCGGTGAAGCTGTCGACACTGCTGCGGGAGGGCCACGTCACTCTCTACAGCATCGATCCGCTGGGTACGGCCGACTTTGCGGGGCGGGCCTTCCGCTGGGAAGCCTTTACGAAAGGAATCAGCAAACCGAGCCAAGCCGAATGGGGCAACCTGGCGCTACAGGTGATCGCGACACAGAGCGGGGGGCTTGCGCTTACCGCCAGCAACGACGTCACTGGACTGCTGCAACAGTGCGTCGCCGATACGCAAGCCTATTACGAGATCTCCTTCTCTCCCTCCTTGGACCAGAAGCCAGCAACCTATCATCGACTGGAAGTCCGTCTCGCAGACCGTAAGATGACCGCGCGCACCAATCAGGGGTATTACGTGCAGACTTTGCCTCACTAGGAGCGTAGCGTCGATGTCTTCCCATCTGGCGCCAGCCTAATCGGGGCAGTGGATGCGGTGGGAGGGATTGCTTGCGCCCTGCGAGGACTGGTTAACCGTAATTCGCCCCTCCCCTCGGTTTTCTGTAAACGCTGATTCTAAACGGTTTAGTTTTCCTGTAAGTGGCCTAGAATCAACAGTTGCAGGGAGTCTCGTAAACGTTGATTCTACATGGGTTACAGTTGCACCAAAATTGTGCAAAATTTGGGGTTGCTGGAAGCCCCAGTTGCCTGCCTGGTTGGCTGTGCTTGGGCTGGTTGGCGCTGCGGCATCAGGTAAGAGCGCACAGGCTAAAGCCTGTGCCACCCAAATGCAAAAACGCCAATCTGGAGATTGGCGTTCCGGGGCTTCAGACGCGATATTGCCCACTTCGTATTATGAAGGGCGAGTTATCGGGGGTCAAGGGAGAAATGGCCAAAAATTAGATTCATCTTTAGGGGTGGCCGAACTGCGGGTAGAAATGTTACAGGAGGGACGAAGCGGCAAGAAGTTGGACGTTCGAGGGTCGGGGCTAGAATCGACGAGGAAAGGGTTCAAAGATGAAGATCAACAAGAGGTTCAGGGCTAAGTTGCAGAAAAGCACCGCCAAAGGGGGGTGGACTTATGTGGAGTGGCCAGCTTCGGCGAAGTTTTTTGGCACGCGCGGATTGGTGAAGGTCAGGGGCAAGATCGATGGGCATCCGTTTCGGGCGTCGTTTATGGCGATGGGCGACGGTGCGCACATGCTGCCGGTGAGGGCGGACATACGCGAAGCAATTGGGAAGGAAGTGGGCGACACGGTGGCCGTGGTGTTGGAGGAGCGGATAGCGAGGCGGTCGTGAGACGAAAACCTAGCCTCAAAAAACGAGGCTGGGGCACCCGCTTTCAGGAAGCTTCTTTGTTTTGCTGACGCTTGGCGCGGCGAATCACACGACCGATCAGGGATTCTTCATTCTCGAGAAGGCGCTGCGCCTCGGAGAACGAAGGTATGGAACGATTTAGAGAATTGGCGATACCAAGGAGAGCGGCCATCTTTTTCTCGAAATCGACTTCGGCCCACGGGCTCGGCTTGACGATAGGCCGACCCGAGTTGTAATGGTCCGAGCCGAAGAGGCGATTCTTGTCGGCGTCGTGTAGCGAAGAATCCGTCTCTTTGTAAGCGGCGTAATTGATGCCATCTATGACCAATTCACGCGCTTCGCTAGGCGTCATGACGGAATCCTACAATCTTGCGTTGGTGTCCCGGGAATTTTGTCCTTTGTCGCGCAGCCGCACGAGGGAATCATCCTGAACTTCCATCAGCGCGTGAAGCTGCGCAATCTCATTGAATTCGGTTTCGTTCGGCGGCGGAACATCGGGCTCCAATAGAAAATCGCAGAGAACGTCCAGCGCGAGGCCAAATTCGCGATGTTCGAGAAATTCGTCGAACAGGGCTCTATACGTTTCGCTCTTCCCTATGCTTGAGAAAATGGGGCGTAACGCTTCTAAGCGTGCACGCAACGCAGCACATTGCGATTCCCGGTTTGGCCTGTTGAAGCGCATCAGAAGCGGTCGGCGGTGCCCGCTATTTCTAACGGATGCGGGACATACTCGCCTGGCTTTTCGCCGCAGAGGCGGGGAGTCGGGAACATTTTAGTGGGATTGCTTAGTTGGAGCGGGTCGAAGGCGCAGCGGACTCGGTGCATGGTGGCCAGGTCGGGCTCTGCGAACATTTTGGACATCATTTTCTTTTTGTCTTCGCCGACGCCGTGCTCGCCGGTGATGGAGCCGCCAGCGGCGATGCAAATTTCGAGGATGAGATTGGAGAGGGCTTCGGCGGCGTGCTCCTGGCCGGGGATGCGGCGGTCATAGAGGACCATGGGATGGAGATTGCCATCGCCGGCATGGAAGACGTTGGCGACGCGGAGGCCGGCTTCGCGGCTGAGCTTCTCGATTTCGGTGAGGACTTGCGGCAGAGCGGTGCGGGGGATGACGCCGTCCTGAACGATGTAGTTGGGGGAGATGCGGGCCATGGCGGCGAAAGCGGCTTTGCGACCTTTCCAGACGAGGGCGCGTTCGGCTTCGGATTGCGCGACGCGAATTTCGCCGGCGGAGTGGGCGCGGCAGATTTCACTGACGTGGGCCATGAGCACGGCGACTTCGGCGACGGGGCCATCGAGTTCGACGAGGAGAAGCGCGCCGCATATCGGATAGTTGGGGTGGACGGCGGCCTCGGATGCTTGGATGGCGAGGCGGTCCATCATTTCAATGGCGGCGGGCAACATGCCCGCGGCGATGATGCTGCTGACGGCGGCGCCGGCTTCGTTGGTGGACGGAAAAGCGGCGAGGAGAGTTTGCACGGCTTCGGGGCGCTTGACGACGCGGAGAATCATTTTGGTGGCGATGCCGAGAGTGCCTTCGGAGCCGACGAAAACGCCGAGAAGATCGTAGCCGGGGGTGTCGAGTGTTTTTCCGCCGAGGTGGACGAGCGAGCCATCGGGGAGAACGACTTCGAGGCCGAGGACGTGCGTGGTGGTGAAGCCGTATTTGAGGCAATGCGCGCCACCGGAATTTTCGGCAACGTTGCCGCCGATGCTGCAGGCGGATTGCGAAGAAGGATCGGGCGCGTAGAAGTAGCCTTGGGGCTGGACACGGCCGGTGACGTCGAGATTGATGACGCCGGGCTCGACGACGACGCGGGCGTTGGGGAGATCGACTTCGAGGATGCGGTTCATGCGCGTGAGGCTGATGACGATGCCGTTTTCGACGGGCATCGCGCCGCCGCTGAGGCCGGTGCCAGAGCCGCGTGCGACGAAAGGAATTTTTTCGCGATGGCAGAGGCGGAGAATGGCTTGGACCTGGGCGGTGGAGTCGGGGAGAAGAACGGCGCGAGGCATGGCGCGGAGATAGGCGAGGGCGTCGCATTCGTAGGTGTGAAGTTCGTCGGGGGAAGTGATGAGGTGGCGGGAGCCGACGATGGAGCGGAGTTCGGTGAGGATTGAGGAGTCCATGTTTAGCTGGGGGAAGGATACTACGGTAGTGGAACGATGGGGAGCGGGGAACAAGGGGGCCGCTTCGCGGTGAAGACTCTTAGCCGCTTGTCTAGTCGCGGTGGCCCCCGCCCCGGGGTGTCCGCAAGTTATGAAGTAAACCCATGAAGAGATTGCAGTTGCGGGGATTCCTGCGTGCGAGGATGTGACACGCGGAGAGGAGGCTTGCGCTTGGGAGGGGACCCCCTCCCCGGTTTTTTTGTAAGCGTTGCTTCTAAAGGAGTTGCGGGAGGACTTGGCGTAAGTGCGGATTGTAAAGGAGATGGGAGAAAGGAGGTTGACAGTCGACAGTTTAAAGTCGAAAGGCAAAGAAAGAGAGCTAAACACAGAGACGCCCCGACCGGGTCGATGTAAACGCCGCGCACACAGTTCAGAAACGGGGGCGGATTTAACGATAAGGGCGGGAAGCGGGGAATGGGTGAGATTGGCGGCGATCATAATAAATTGTAGCACGATAGTTACCTGTTGTCAATAGTTTTCTGGATTACTGAATTGGCATTCGAACGGGAGTGGCGAAAGTTGAAGGATTTGAAGGAGTTGGGCGGGGGCTGACTTACTTGATACGGCTGTGGAAATCTGCGAAAGAATTCAAAAACCAGAGAACGTCCGGTCTGTCCCCGTCCCCCCGTGTCCCCCCAGGCTCAAACCACGGTTTACCTCAGCCGGGCGTCCAAATAGCGCAGCATGGCCTGTGTCACATTGATTACAAACAGCGCCTCTGGCTCCGGCAGCATTTCTTGAGGGTGCACCAGGCTAAACTCGTTCCGAAAGGTCTCTAGCGCATCCACAGCCTTTTGTATGCCTTTTAGCGTCTGGTTCACTAGGTCCTTTAGATCTGGTTCGGACAGGAACATGTCATCCCTGCGTAGCAAACCGAGTAGCTGAATTATGCCCGGATGGTCGTTAGGCATTTGTAGTTGTGCACCGTCACAGACCGCTTTTAGGTAGGCGTGAAAGACGGTGTGTACTCGATCTAGGGCCGCAGATGCGCCGTGGGAGACGATTAGCGTTCGTGCCTGACTTAGAGCATGTTCAACTGTGGCAGAAGTTATGTGAAGGTCTTTGGCCTGAAGTATTTCGATTGGTCTGTTTTCGGCATCAAGTTCGATTTCGGCTACGGCCCATTTGATGTTGCACCCTACTCGATTTAGCCCATGAACCGCTTCTGGAATGCCCTGGGCTATCCGCTGGTCCCAGTTACCGCGCTCAAGTTCGATCTCAACGAATACCTCGACGGGAACGCGAAGGACCAAAACCTGGCTATCGCTTCGGGTGTAGCCTTCAAATTCATCGTGGAATACCGCCCACTCGCACGAAAATGGTAGCTCCTGCAGCATTAACATTGTGCCGGGTGCTGCGTTGGAAGCTCGCAAGTAGCGCAGACCATTTCTACGGTATCGTTCCCAAACGTCTGCCTCAAGTGGGTCAGTATCCTGATAGTGCCAATTCTCTTGGAGACCAAAAAGAAATAAGCGGGTCATTTCCGCGAGTTTACCAGTTTTCCGATCACGTTCGCGCGTCCCTTGTATTGGATTTCAACCTATATGTTCATTAACGTTGAGGGAACCCGGGGACAGGCCGCACGTTCACTTTAATCAATAAGGCGAAAAAGGCCACGGACACTGATATGTAAGGAACGTCCCGTTTGTCCCCCAGCTTCCAGAACGTAACGGGGTAGCACCGTAATTAAAATTTCTGAATGCGCTACTCGATATTCGGGACGGACGGAATGTTTCCGCATTTTTGGAAGATTCTGGTCGCGGGTCGAAGTGCATACAACGTTCCAGATTATTGGAAAACGTCCCGTCTGTCCCCGGCGTCTCCGGCGTCTGGTCCCCGGCGTCTGGAGAACGTCACGTCTGTCCCCGTCGCCCCGTCCAGTTTCCCTCTCCAGCTTCCCTCATTCCTAACGGCCGTTAGCGAAGAGCATTTTGGGGAAGGCATTGCGGGCGACAGTTTGCTGTTCCAGTGACAATCGTTTTTTGCGTGGTTGGTTGACGTAAACCCTGAAGGCCTTGTTGGATCTCGCGGTCACTAGAAGTTGATACTGGTCTTCAGGGCGACCGAGTGCCTTCCTGCGACCCTCGATGTGTTCTTCAAATTCTTTAATCGAAATACAGCAAATCTCTCGTGCGCGCACGCATACCAACCCGATGAACAATTCTTCGCATTGGGGCTTGAGGGCGTTCAGCTCACCGAGGTTCTTTTTGTTGAATGTGAATACGTATTCGCGGTGGGCTTCCGTTGGCGATGATGCGTGTTTGAGGTATATCCCTGTGCTCGCGTTGATTCTGAATGCGCCTCGCGCGGATGGATTCTCAAAAGAATTTATAGCTTTGAACGCCTGATATTCTGCAATTTGAATTAGGGCAGCCCCGTGAAACATCTGGTCTTTATCTATGTGCATTCGCTGGGCCTCCGTCGGGGATGAGTTAACTCAAAGGTCTTCGTCTGGCCCGTTGCTTTGCGAGGTCGGGTCGGGTGGTATAAATCCGCTGCGTTTTGCTCGCGGATAGATACGCGGTCTCATCCCGCTCCCCTTGCAACGATCACATGTCGTGCCGTCGCTTCGTCTCCCTGACCCGTCGCAAGGCTCGCATTTAATTTTGTCTGGTTGGGCGTCAGCCATAGCAGATATCCCTATGCGCGACAAGTCTTGCAGGGTTTCATCCCCGCTTGAACCGCCTCGTCATGAGAGGAAAACTCGATCAAATTACGAGAATTCAATATGAATACTGCCCATTTGCAATCGGGCCGATGAAAGGTCGATCTTATCTTGCTGGCCACGAACGGCCCAAATTCGCTTTCTCCATCCCCTATCGTGCCCAGTCGCGGAAACCGTTCAATGCTAGCCATGACGCCCCCTTTCTTTCAAGATTCTAGCTCTGGTTCGTTGCAAGCGCAATTATGGAACTAGGTACGGGGAAGGGCGCGGCGTGGGGTTTGTCTGGCTACAACGATGCGCGCGGGCGCGCTCGGCCTTGGGGGAAAAGGGGGCTAGACGGTTATTTTTCTAGGAGTTTGAGCCATTTGGTGATTATGGCGCGGAGGGGTTTTCGATTTGGCGTGGACCTCTGCGGGGCTGTGGAGCGTGGCTAGTCTGCGGCCGTCGGCGTGGTCGTCTTCTAGGAGGCCGGAGGTATCTTTGACTTTGGCGCCGCTGGGGAAGGCGAAGCGGATGCAGTCTTTTTTGTAGAGATTGAATACGACGAGATCGGAGAGGTCCCTCGACTACGCCTGATTTCATAACGACGTCGGCTCCTTGGGCCCGGGTAGACTTGGCGTGATGAGCGACCAAGGCTCGGGAGAAAGGAGCCGAATGATGAAGATTATAGGCTGTGATTTTCATCCGGGCTATCAGCAGATTGCGATGTGGGACAAGGTGACCGGCGAGGCGTGGGAGAAGGCGCTGAGTCACGAGAGAAAGGAGGAAGTGCGGGCCTTTTACGCGGGGCTCGAAGGGCCCGTACGAGTGGGGATCGAGGCTAGCGGGCAGTCGCAGTGGTTCGAGCGGATGCTGGCGGAGTTGGGACACGAGGTGTGGGTCGGGGATGCCGCGAAGATCCGCGCCAGTTGCGAGCGAAAGCAGAAGACGGATCGGCGGGACGCGGAGTTGCTGGTGAAGCTTCTCGACGAAGATCGTTTTCCGCGGATCTGGGTGCCCACACCGGCGGAGCGGGATGCGCGGCAGTTGCTGTTGCATCGGCACAAGCTGGTGCGCATGCGCACGCAGGTGAAGAACCAGTTGCAAGCGCTGGCGATGAACCAGGGTGTGCAGCGGAAGCGGAAGTTGTGGAGCGAAGCGGGACGGAAACAACTGGAGGCTCTGCCGTTGCTGCCGTGGGCGGGCCGGCGAAGGGCGGAGTTGCTGGTGCTGATGGATCAGTTGGAAGCGTCGATCGGCGAGCTGGATCGTGCAGCGGTCGAACAGGCCAACACCCGACCGGCAGCGCGGCGCTTGATGACGCATCCAGGAGTAGGACCAATCACGGCGCTGGCGTTTGTGTTGACGATGGGGCCGGCGAATCGATTCCGTCGCGGCAAACAGGTGGCGAGTTATCTCGGACTGATTCCTACGGAGCATTCCAGCGGCGGCCGTGGGCAGCGGTTGGGACACATCAGCAAGCAGGGCAATCCCTTTTTGCGCGGCTTGCTGGTGGAGGCGGCGCAAAGTGCGGTGCGGCACGAACCGGAAATGCGTCGCGCGTATCAACGATTGGCACAGCGGAAGTGCCGGGCGCTGGCGAAAGTGGCCATGGCACGGAAGCTGGCAGTGAGGTTGTACTGGATGCTGCGCGAAGAAGTGGACTATGCGCAGCTGCTCCAGGGTTCCCATGCAGGACAGCCCGAGTCATTCTGTGGTCGCAGTTGAGACCGAACGCTTGAGTGGGCATCCTGCCTCTCCAGAAAAGTTGGGGAGTTCGAAGAAATAATCATGGTTCCGGCGCGGGTCGGAATCGAATAGATGGGTGGTGGAACTGAAAATGTTCCGCCGAACGATTACGGCACGAACCTTGGTCGCGAGGAAGAAAAAGATTCTTATAAGTGAAGAGAAAACACTTCGCAGGAAGTGCCCGGAGAGGTTTGTCTTGACAGGACCGACGTCGTTATAGATAGATTGACGGCGAGTTCCCCGGACGGCTGTGCGGCGGCTCCATCCAGCATCGCGTAGTGCACCAAGTCAGCGCCCGCAGGATTGGCGCTGCGCAAAAGCCCGCCCGCGGAACGAATCAAGTCCGAGACCCGCATGCCTGGAGCCAACGGATAACGCCCGGGACGAGCGACCTCCCCGCGGACGTACGCGCTCGCTGGATTCACTCGTTCCGGCTGACGGTGGACCACGATGTGATCGCGTGGCTCAACCAGGATGTTGTTCAGCGGGTCTCCGGCCAGGGCGGCTCGCAGCGAGATGCTAGAAGTTGTCTCATAAACACTTTCAGCCCACGGAAGAGTTGAAAGATAGTCCAAAACGGAGCAAATCGAATGCATGGATCTGACCGACGCCCAGTGGGCCATTCTCGAACCGCTGTTCCGGCC
>JBARJI010000070.1:0-4620 GCA_049800195.1 Candidatus Acidiferrum sp. | reverse complement strand
AGAGAAGAAAGAACAAGAAAGAAAACGAAAGAGAAAAACTCTTTTAGGTGAAAAGAAAGAAGTGTGCTCAAAAAGTGTTTGACGGGGCGGGCATTGTTAGAGATGGACGGTTACCGCGTTTATCAGGACTTAGGCGTGATTAGCCCGTTTCTTTGGTTCAGTATCGGACGCCGCCAAATCGGATTACGAGGGCTATAAGGCAAGTGAGGACCAGAAGTGCAACCGCGAGACGAGGCATCAATATACGAACGTCGGAGCGATCGCGCTTCATGGAGAGATAGGTCTTGATCGAAGCGAGAATCAGGGCTGCTTGGATCGTGGAAATGATCGCTGCGTTCGCTGTTATCCGTCTTGAGTACCTATCGTCGGCGGTGCCCCAGGCCAACAAGAGGGAAGGAATCAGTACGAGGAAGGCCCAGCTCGCAGCGATGGCGAGACCGCGCTTGATGGTTCGGGCGTCAGGCAAGGCGGAGAGTTTCCAAAAGACCCAGACAAAAGGCGCTGAGAATGGAGTCAGAAAAAGGAGAAAGCCGAGATACATCTGTAAGTCGTTTGGATTGAAAAGGGCGGCAACACCTGGCACGAGAATCGCCAGCATGTTGCACGCCGTCAGCGTCTGGACAGCATTCAGCCAAAACGGATTGGCTGGCGATTGATCGTCAGAATGCGGCGCGGACACGTTACCGATACCCTTCTCAAATTCTAGCCCATCAAGAATAATTCAGGGCGAACGCACCTTTATCAGTAACGACCAAACTCCAATCGCGCCTCCACCGTCCGAGCACCTTGGGCTGTCAGTGGACGGTTAGTCGTCTTACCGGACAAATGGTTTCTGAGTCTCACGGGCCGGGTTCAATTCCAATCTTGTCGTTTACGGCCTCTCGCAGACGCTGCTTGCAGCCAAGATACTTTTCAGTGGTCTGCACGGACACATGGCCCAACAAGAACTGAATCTGTTCGAGTTCACCTCCCGCCGTGTGACACAGACGGGCACAGGACCTTCGGAGGTCATGCGGCGCGAGCTTCAGGATTCCGATTTGCCCCGCATACTGCTTGACTACATGCCACACCACTTTTTCTGTCATCTCGTCGCCCCAGGTCTTACCCGTGCGACAGACGCATCGAAATAATCTTCCATGAGTGATGCTGGAAGCCAGCAGCCAATCATCAACCGTTCGCTTGACCCAAGCTGGCACCGGTATCGTTCGCACGTGACCGGCTTTGCCGATCAGGTCAACAATGGCCCAATGATCTTCCCGCCGCTGGAAATGGTCCAAGGTCAGTTCGGTTAGCTCCCGGCGTCGTAGTCCGCACCCCAAAAGGAGGCCAAGAATTGCTCGGTCCCGTTTTCCCTTTAGCGTTACCGGATCAGGAAGCTGCCACAAAGTACGAGCTTCCTCCGCTGTCAGCCAGTTTCCCAGCCGACAGCCCAGCTTTTTTGCGCCTTTGACGCGGCGAATCCCGGCGGCAAGATCGGGACTCAATAATCCGGAATCCGCAGCTTCATACGCCAGCCTTCGCACCGCTGCCAATCTGACATTTATGGTCCCTGCCGCCAGGTGGCGATCTTCTAGGTGTAGTCGGTAGCGAAGCACGACGGCCTTGTTGAAAGACAGTCGCGGAGCGGAACAATACCACGCCACAAACTCATCGATGGAGTGGCGGTAGCTGCGCTGAGATTCGAATGACCGCAGGCTAACGATTACAGCGACCTTAGCATGCTCCAAATCGGGTAGGCCGAGCTTGGTTTTCAATCGGTTCTGCCTGCTCTTGGTTTTGCGCTTCACGGTTAGCCGCCTCCCCGACGACTAGCCATGAGACTGCCATTTGGGGTCGGAGATGTCGTAATGCAGAAATGTCAATGTCCGGTAAGACGACTAATCGGGACTTGAGCATCAGTGGATTTGGAATGGGTAATCTGGTTCCCTCTAAAGTGGCGCGGTGTCTGTCACGAGACAACGACTTGCGGGGGAGTCCAACGTCCTTCAAGTATTTCCGCTTTGGGCCAATAGCTTCGGATGTAAAGGCAGAAGTCGTCCTTCGGCGCTGGAAGCCAGTTCGACTCGTTGCTTCCACCTGGCGAATCGCTTTGAACGTAAATTGTCAGCGAGCCATCAGCATTCGTCTTCATAGACTTGCTCTTTGTACCAAGCGAGAAGCGGTTCAGCGCGTTCGGCTCGAACAAATGCTCTTTGTTGTAGAGCGTAAGCGACCAAAATCCATTGACCGGTGGGAGTTGGCCCCTTCCGAACGTCACCGCGTATCGCTTGTTGCCGTTCAGCCGCTGTCCGTGTTGATCAAAGTCTGTGTAGATGTAGCGCGTTTCTTCGGGAGCATTGTCGTACATATTCGACCTGGCGGTCGCGGCGCGCGAAAGATAGTCCACTCCCCAACGAGCGCCGTTGGGCGGTAACGTCCAGCCATTTCCCACGGGCCGGCCATTGTTATGAAATTGGAACAATGGCTTGATGAGTTCCTCCTCGGCGATGACAGCAGTTTTCTCTAGCGTGTCCTTGATGGTCGGGTCTTTTGCTGCGGCGTCGAGCACCGACTGGATCATCGCGTAGAGAGATTCCTCGCCGGGCAGCGGAGGAATTTCCTTCATTATCTGCGGGAGTTCGTCGAAAAACTTCTCAGGCACGACCCACTTGGTTTCTCCACTGCCGCGCGGTGGCGCCGGGAACGCAGGAGTGGCTTTCCAGTCTTTGGTCTTCATCCTCCCGTCGAACTCACTCAGGGGATAGACCATGATTTCACTCAGCAGTTTTTGGACAGCACCTTTGTCCTCGGGGGCGTCGTCTTGGAAGACACGTGGGAAGATCGCGGCAAGATCGGTCGGCGAGCGGAATACGTCGCTGATACCCTTCGGAACTTCACCTTTCCAATTCGGCCCGACGAGCAAGTAGAAGCCGGGCTCGGTGCCATGCTGCTTCCCTATAACAGCAAATGAGTCCGTGCGGGCGTCGACGAGTTGATAAGTATAGAAGCGTTCGCCGAAGTTCGGCACTTGCAATATGACGGGTTTGGCGTTGAGCCGTTGGTATCCGGCCCCGTACACCGTGTCCTGGTTTGGACAGGTAACGAAGTGCTCTTGCGAGTCGATGTAGTCAGTTAGCATCGAGATGTAGCCAGGCGGCGAGGCTGGCACTACGTTGCCGATGCGCCCAGGTTCGGGTAAGTTCGCGACCGCCAAAGCGCGGTTTAGGTTGTTCACGAGTGGCCAGCCCCAGAGGTAAGCCAGCCGTCCCACAGTCTCGACGAACGGCTTCGTCATGATGGTCCTTGGAGGGGTTCGTGGCACATCTTCGGCCGATTGCGGCGTGGGCACTTGATGGGGACTAGCTTTCGGTGCATGCCCAAGAGTAGCGAATCCAACTGCGCCGGAAACGGCGGCCGTAAGGAGCTCTACAATATGCTGCACGGTATTTTCCTCACCCATCCGTTATCGAGGGGTTCGCTATGGTCTTCGACTGGCAAAACTACTAGATCGTGGGCGCAACAAGACTAGTGGCTGGCAGCCGTATTCGGACAAGTACCGTCATGCTGAGAGCAGGTTGAGCTACTGTCCAAAACGGGACAGTTTTGCTGGGCGGTTTGTCGGACCATTTTGGGATGAAGAAGAAGGACCTGAGGCCACGACAAATATCTTCAGTCGCTTGCCCAACATGCGATTCGCCTGTTGGAAGACGCTGTATACTTGCAATAGGTAGTCCGCGCTCATCCCCGCACGTAAACCGAAAACTTGCTGCGGCTGCGGCGATTGAAGCGAAAAGAATTCCCCGTCCTTATGCCTGAAAAATACTAGCTTGGGATAGGGCAGGAGTTTCCCAATGCACATGACTGCAAACACTCGACAAGTAGGTGGCGTGACGATTGTGGACATCAGTGGCCGGATTGTGCTCGGCGCAGAGAGCGCCGCACTGCGCGGTCTGGTTTGCGACCTCTTAGTCAAAGGACACAAGAAGATAGTACTGAATCTTGGCGATGTCACTTACATCGACAGCGCAGGCTTGGGCAATCTGGTCGGTGCTTTCACGACCGTTCGGAAGCAAGCTGGAGAAATGAAGCTGCTCAACCTCACGAATAAGATTCACGATCTGATGCAAATTACGAGGCTGTATACGGTCTTCGACATCATGGACGACGAGGCGGTAGCCGTTAAGTCTTTCGCTCAATCGGCAGCGGCAACCGGATGACTGTTGGAGCCAAACTAGAGGCTTCGCGAAATCCTTCCAATCCAACCAAACCGTGGATAGCCAGCACGGCCCCGCCACTGTAAAGCTGTTCACGGATTTGTGGGACGAAAGATAATAGGGTAGGTATGGTGGAGCAGGTGCTTGAGCTCCCGTCCAAGCACCTGCTTTCGTGGTGTGAAAGAGGCAATATAGCGTCTAAGCTACCGACAGACGGCACACACGGGAATCGGGTGTTCGCTGTATAAAGAATCGGCGCATTTGAAGTGCTCTGGCGGGGGAAATCCAGTTGTCCGGTAAGACTTACCAGATGGGATGAGAAGGCCGGTCTCCGCGGGATGCATTAAGCTCCCAAGGATCGACGCGCTCGTGGCGCAAAGAAAGGGAGACCGGCTATGAAAAAGACTAGCACTGTTCGGGTAAGCGG
>JBARJI010000069.1:0-1615 GCA_049800195.1 Candidatus Acidiferrum sp. | reverse complement strand
TTCCACACATTATAAAAGGGCGCCCCTTTGGAGTAGGTTTTGAGTGCTTGGCTCATTCCCTACAAGAAAGGAACACCCTCTATGACTAGCACTAAATATATCGGCTTAGACGTGCATAAGGAAAGCATTTCGATCGCAGTTCTGAATTCTGCCGGCAAGATGGTGATGGAATGCGTCATCGAGACCAAAGCGAGCACCCTTCTGCAGTTTATCCACGGGCTGAGTGGAGATGTGCACCTCACGTTTGAAGAAGGCACTTGGGCTGGCTGGTTGTACGATCTGCTGAAGCCACATGTCACCGAACTGGTGGTGTGTAATCCGCGAAAGAATGCCTTGCTGAAAGAAGGCAGCAAGAGTGACCGCATCGATGCACGCAAGCTGGCCGAACTGTTGTACATGAGCAAGCTCAGTTCGGTGTATCACGGAGAACATGGCCTGCGCATGTTGAAGGAATTGTCCCGTAGTTATTTGACGATCACCAAGGATCTCGGGCGGGTGATGAATCGACTCAAGGCCTTGTATCGGGGCTGGGCCATTCCCTGTGCCGGGACGCAAGTCTACGCACCGCGTTTCCGTTCGGAATGGTTGAGCAAGATCACCGAAGCAGGCGTGCGCCGGCGGGCGGAGCTTTACTACCAACAACTCGACGCTCTGCGACTGGTGCGCCAACAAGCCCGGAAAGAGCTGTTGGCGGAGGCTAGGAAGCACCGTGCCACGAAGTGGCTACGCCAGATTCCTGGTATTGGTCCGCTTCGAGCGGCTCACTTGGTGGCGTTGATGCAGACGCCTCATCGGTTTCGCACCAAACGGCAACTGTGGACCTACAGCGGGCTGGGGTTGGAGACCCACGACAGCGCGCAGTACCGCGTCGTGGAGGGACAGCTACAACGGTCGAAGAAACCCGTCACACTGCGCGGTCTCAATGACAATCACAACCACGACCTCAAAGATATTTTCAAGGGTGCGGCTATGAGAGCCAGCACCGCGGCTGGACCGCTACACGATTTCTACGAGGCTTTGCTCGCGAAGGGAAGGAAACCCACGATGGCGCGCTTGACCTTGGCGAGGAAGATTGCCGCGATCACGTTGATCGTTTGGAAGAAGGAGGTACGTTTCGACGCCAACTATTTGAAACCACAAGCAGCTTGAGCGTCTCTGGCAAAGAGTCTGTTCCACCTGGGAACTATTCCTGGCGGTAGCTGTCGGGTTCTTGAGACGTTCGGATTCGAGGGGAAGTATCCATCGGAAAAGTCAGGCCTGTGCTCCAAACACACGAGTCTCCGAATCCACCCTATGCCCTCTCGGACAATCCAAGAAAGCCATAGGCTACGAGTCTCCGATAGGACCATGCGTTGCCACTCATAAAGTGGATAACTGTCAGGCTTGATGTTTCAGAAACGAATGGCGCCGTCACAACAGTGAAATGGAACCACAGGGAGGAAGAAGGATCTCACCGTTTCGAGTGAGGAAACGAAGCACGAACCTACGTTGCCTGAGCAAGACCACTCGCTCACGAGTGCACGTTCAAACAGTTGGGCTGAATGCCGAGACAAAAAAGTGTCGGCATCGAGCCGGCGGAGAGGAATGTCTCTTGACATTCCCTTTTATAGGACTT
>JBARJI010000068.1:0-12996 GCA_049800195.1 Candidatus Acidiferrum sp. | reverse complement strand
TGATAGCCCGGATGAAAATCACAGCCTATAATCTTCATCATTCGGCTCCTTTCTCCCGAGCCTTGGTCGCTCATCACGCCAAGTCTACCCGGGCCCAAGGAGCCGACGTCGTTATGAAATCAAGCGTAGCGAGGAATCTGCTTTTTCTTCTCCGCGTACTCTGTGCTCTGCGTTGTGGTCATTCTTTCTTTTTCTTCCTCTTCCCCGCAACCCTACTCGTGCCGCAAAGCATTCACCGGATCCATCTTCGCAGCCCGCAACGCCGGAACATAACTCGCCGCCAAAGCAATCCCCGCCAGAATCGCCACAGCCATCCCCAGCGTCGCCGGATCGTACGCCTTCAATCCAAAAAGCAAAGACGCCGCCGCGCTCGACGCCGCCAGCGCAAGCCCCGCGCCAATCGCCAGTCCGATGGCAAGCAACAGCAACGCCTCGCGCAACACCAGCCCGATGATCGACCGCCGGTCCGCCCCCAGCGACATCCGAATCCCAATCTCATTCCTCCGCCGCGCCACCATATAAGAAATCACTCCATACAATCCAATCACCGCCAGCAACACCGCCAACACCCCAAAAAATCCCGAAAGCCGCGCCATCAACCGGTCCCGCAGCAATCCTTCCTCAATCATCTGGTGCAACACCGTAAAGCTGACGTCCATCTCCGGGCTAGCCTCGTTGGCAACGCTCTTCACCGCCGCGATCAATCCCGCCAGCGGCATCTCCGATCGCATTAGAATCTGAGCGTCCGCGTCCGGATGTGTGTCTTGCGCCACCGGCGTGTATACGATTCCCCACGCGCTCTCTCGCAAATCGATGTACTTGGTGTCCTTGACCAACCCGACGATTTCATAGGTTCCGATGACCGTCCCCAACCGCCGCACCCGGAACATCGCGCCAATCGGATTCCCGGTCTTCGCGATGGTTCGCGCAAAAGTTTCGTTCACGATGGCCACCAGCGGCGCGCCCGCGGCGTCGTGCTCGTTGAAGTCGCGTCCGGCTATCATCGGCGTTTGCATCGTCTCAAAAAACCCCGGGCTCACGATATTGAACGCGGCAACGGGATTTTCCTTCCTCGGCGGGCTCGAAACTCCCATCAGAATGTCATGGCCGATTCCGTTGCCGCTCAGCGGAACGATCTCGGCAATCGCCGCGCCGTCCACGCCAGGTATCGCGCGCGCGCGCTCGAGAAGCTCCTCGGCAAACAAGACGCGGCGCTCATCGCTCAGCTTCAGCGTGGTGAAGTCCAGATCCGTCGCAAGAATGCCGGTCTGGCGAAAACCTGCGTCCACGCTCGCAAGCTTGCCCAGACTGCGCGTGAAAAGCAGGGCCCCTACCAGCAGCGCTAGAGAAAGTGCGATTTGCGATACCACCAGCACGCGGCGCAGCCCAAAGCGACCGCTCTTGCCCGTCGTTCCTCTCGCGCCTTCTTTCAGCACCTCGATTGGCGCGACGCTCGTCGCGCGTAGTGCCGGTGCCAACCCGAAGAGCAGACACGTAAGAACGGCCAACGCGGTTGTAAAACCCAAAACGCGCCAGTCCATTCCCAGATCGACAAACAGCGGATCGCTCTTTGTGCTCAGCGACGCCACCAACACCCTGCTCAAGTCATGCGCGAGTAGCGCTCCCAGAGCGGCGCCGATCCCTGCGAGCAGCAGGCTCTCAGCAAGAAGTTGCCGGATCAACCTCCCTCGACTCGCCCCTACCGCCATGCGCATCCCCATTTCCTTTTCGCGCGCACTGGCTCGCGCTAGCAGCAGATTCGCCAGATTCGCCGAGGCAATCAACAATACCGCGCCCGCCAGCCCAAGCAGCAGCCACAATGGCTGCTCGTAATCGCTGCGCAGTACGGACAGGCCCGTGCCCCCCGAAAATGCCCCCAGCTTGTATTCAAGGAATCGTTTCGTCTGCTCCGGATTGTAGTCGCTGGGCAGCGTGTCCTCGAAGAGCCCGGGAGAGATCGCGCGCAATTGCGCGGAAGCGCGCTCGACGTTCCACCCGGGCTTCAAACGCCCCATCGACGCGAGCCACCATCCCGAACGGTTTTTCAGCATGCTGTCTTCGCCGGTGACGATTGGTTCCGAGCACAGTGGCACGGCCACATCGAAATAGCGTCCAACTTCAACTCCGTGAAAGCTTGCCGGAGTTACGCCCATGATCTCGAAAGGCTGGCGGTTGAGAGTAAGCGTCCGGCCAATCACCGCGCGCTCGCCTGCATATTCGCGCTGCCAAAACGAGTAGCTGATCACCGCGCCAGGCGAACCGCAGCCGGGATGATCATCCGCGGGACCGAGAACACGCCCCAACGCCGCCTCAATCCCAAGCGTCTCGAAAAATTCGCCAGTGACCCACATCCCTTGCACATTGTGAACTTCGCCGCCGGGCGCGATATTGAACTGCGTGGGACTCCAGGCAAAAATGCTCGAAAAAGCCTGCTGCTGGGCGCGAATGTCCATCAACATGGCATAAGTGAGATCGGAATAACGGCTCGTAAAGTCTCCGCTCGCGTCGCGCCGCTGATCGATGGCGATTCTTGCCATTTCCTGCGGATTCTTGACCGGCAGCGTTCGCAGTCGCACCGCGTCCAATAATTGAAAAATCGCCGTGTTCGCCCCGATTCCCAGCGCCAGCGAAAGAATCGCCGCTCCTGCAAATACCGGATTGAATCGCAGCAGTCGCGCCCCAAAGCGCAGGTCGTTCCATAGAGTTTCCAGGTGCGTCTCCCAGCTTGCCGATCGCACTTTTTCCTTCACCGCTTCCACGCCGCCAAATTCTACTCGCGCTCTCCGCAAAGCTTCTTCGCGCGCCATCCCCGCGCCCATCTTTTCCGCGACAGCTTTGTCCAGGTAATCGCGCAGCTCTTCATCGAGTTCCTGCTCCACCCGCTTCTTGCGAAATAATCCGCGCAGGCCGGCCGAAAAACTCCTCCAAATATTCATCGCGCCCTCCTACGAAGCCGTTTGCAGAATTCTGGCGATCGCCGCCACCTGCCGCTCCCACTCCTTCGTTTCGCTTCTCAATTTCTGCCGCCCCGCCCGCGTCAGCGAGTAATATTTCGCCCGCCGGTTGTTTTCAGACGTCCGCCACTCGCACTCCAGCAGTCCCGCCCGCTCCAACCGCCGAAACGCAGGAAACAACGAACCAGGGTTGACCTCGAACACCCCGCGGCTCAACTGCTGAATCCTCTGCGAAATCCCCCATCCATGCAGCGGCTCCAGCGCCAACGTCTTCAAGATCAGCATGTCCAGCGTCCCCTGCACCAGCGTTGCGGAAGTGTCCGTCATCGTTTTTCCCTTAAGTTTGCTGTCCGGCCGGTTTGTTCTTTCGCTCTATCCATTGCGTCCGCGTTCGCACTCGCACTTCTCCTCTGGATAGTCGAGAGAAGTATTACGCCCCTCCTCTCGATTGTCAAGAGAAGCTTCTTTCAAGGAGAATAGACGTTCGCAATCGAAGAATGTTTCAGGCAGGCGATTCTTAAGGTTGGAGTTGTTTCCGAGTCGGCGCTTCCGCGTCAATTTCTCTGCTTTGCGTCAGCGAAGCTGTCCACCGGCCCGCGCGCGATATCTCGCCTCGCTTCCGCAATGGGCAAGAGGCGTTCCTTTACATCCTCTACATCCTCTACTTCCTATTAGTGCGTCGCCGTAGCCAGTCGCCGCGTCACGTAATCCGCCACGTACGTATCGAATAGATCGTTCAACTGGTGCGTGACCGGCCCCGGAGCCGTCGCGATTTTATGCCCCGCGATCTCGCCCACGCCGATAAGATTACGGTTCGTCGACGAAATAAAAACCTCGTCGGCGGAATATAGATCCTCCGGCCGAAGCGCCTGCTGGACGACAGGGACCCCTGCTTCCGGCGCGATCTCGAAAAGAATGCCGCGCGTTACGCCCTCGAGGCATCCGGAATTGAGCGGCGGCGTGAACACTTTTCCGTCCTTCACCGCGAAAATATTCGCCGCGGTGCACTCCGCGATTTCCCCGCGTTCGTTCAGAAGAACTACTTCGTCAAATCCCTCTTTTTGCGCTTCGGCGACCGTCCAAACATTTTGCAGCCATGAAGTGGTCTTCACGCCCGCCAGCGGCGAAGCGGCGTGCCGGCCGTGCTCGCGCAATGTAAGCCGCACGGGCTCGCGATATTGCGGAACCGGCGCGGTGTAAATGATCAAATCCACTTCCGGAAGCTTTTCCTCGCTCTGCCAAAAACCAACTTGGTTATAGACCAAATAAATGCGCGCGCTGCCTTCCGCGACTTGATTTGCGCGGATCACCTCATGCAGATGTAGACGGACCTTCGCGGAACTGTAAGGCATGGGCAATCGGATAATAGCCGCGTCTTTTTCAAGCCGCCTCCAGTGGCGCTCGTACGCGAAAGCTTCCCCACGGAAAATGCGCAGCGTCGTGAACAAGCCCCAGCCGCAAATCAATCCCGCCTGGCCGGGCGAAAGCCGGACTTTTTCAACGGGCAGCAGGCTCTCGTTGTGAAAAATATTCTTATGAATCAATCGAAGTCCTTTGCGAAGTTCGTTCTTTCCTCTTCCTATTGTAGCTGAAAAGTTCCAGTCGTCCCATTTCGTGGACTTGGAAGTCAAGACCGGACAGCGACTCTCACCTTGCCCAAGGCCCGTTAAAAGCAAAGGGGACGTCCGCCCAGCGAACGCCCCCTTTGCACGGTGTTGAACGGCTCTGGTTAGAAGCTCAATTTCAACGCGAACTGGATCTCCCTGGCGGAGCCGAAATCTCCCGCCGGGAAACGCGTGCTGGTGATCTGCCCGAATGAGCTAGCGGTGACGCTATTGTTCGGGTTGCCGAAGTTCGGGTGGTTGAAGATATCGAAAAACTCCGTCCTGAACTGCAAATTGAACTTGTCCGTTAGTTTCGTGTTCTTGACGACGGAGAAGTCCGTATTCACGAAGTCTGGCCCCATTAACGCATCTCGTTGCATGTCGCCGGGCGTGCAGGAACCCGGGATCACCGGATAATTGTTTGAACCGGGCGTCGTGGGAATATCGCTGAATGTGCAGGGCACCGCAAACGCCGCATTCGGCGTCGTGGCGCAATTCGGAATCGTCGGCGCTGTCCCCGTCGGCGTTCCATTGAACGGCTCGCACAGAACCGTATTGTTGTAGAACTCGTGCGGATTTCCAGTTGCAGTCACGTGTTCCAGCTGATTTGGCCGCACTGTAAGAGTTGTTCCCGTCCCCGTGTTGATCGAGAGCAACGGAGTAATCGGACTGCCGCTTTGCGCTTGGCTGACAATTCCCAGTTGCCAGCCCGATACCAAACGGTTCTTTTGAAATGGCAGCTCATAGAAGCCGCTCAGGACGAAACGGTTGCGCACATCGAATTCTGACGGGCCGTAATCGCCGCGCGGGTTGTACGTGTTTTGCAGAGGAATCGACTCGTCCGTGCTGAGCGAGTTGTAGTCGAAGGCATGGGAATACGTGTACGAAGCCAGGATCTCGAAACCCCGCGAGAAGTGTTTGTTCAGTGTCACCCATCCCGCGTTGTAGTTCGAGTTTCCCACGCTGTTAACTTGTGTGATGTTTCCGAAAGTGCAGGCCGGATTTGGCGCTGCGCATTGCGCCGGCAAGACGGGGCTCGAAAGCGGAAGCGTCAGGAACGGCCGCGCAGTTCCATAAAACCCGTTCGTTAATAGAGGCTGATTCACGTTTTCCGCGATCTCCAGGTGCGTGCCCTTGTTGCCGACGTAAGCCACGGTTAGGCCCAAGCTGGAAGTCAGTTGGCGCTCGACCGTGAGGTTCCAGTCTTGCACGTACATGTTCTTGAAGTTGGGATTGATCGCAGTAGGTCCCAGGCTGACGGCCGAAATCGCCGCCGCCGGATTCTCGAGCGTAATGCCAACCGCCGCTACGTTAATGGGCAGCGCAAAGGGCGGGTTTCCACTCAGTCCGGAGACGATGTTGGTGACGGGATCCTGCGTCAGGATCGCATAGGCCGCGCGTACCGAAGTTTTCCCATCCTTAAAGGGATCCCACGCGAAACCCACGCGCGGCTCGAAGTTCTTGTTGTTCGTGCCAAAAGGCTGGGGAGCGGAAACAAGTGTTCCCGTTGCCGTGTCAAAATTCGTAAACCGGTTTTGCGACTCCGACGGAGTCGAATTCCATTCATAGCGCAAGCCGACATTGAACGTGAAGTTCGGCTTCCACTTGAAACTGTCCTGCGCAAAAGCGCCGTAGGAAGGCTCCAGGATTTTGTCATTTCCCGCGCCCAGCAAAATGGAAAAGTTCGAGGCGCTGTCCGCAAGAAAATTGGCCAGCGTCGGAAACGTGAAACTGCCGACGTTTTCCGCGACGTTGTCGTTGTAAGCCCGCCGGATTTCTCCGCCAAAGGCAAACGAATTGCGTCCCTTCAACCAGTTCAGAGTGTCGTTCAAAACAACCGTGGTGTCGCCACGTCCCTGAGGCTCGCCGGTCGGGCCCCCAAAAGACATCGCGCCATCGACGATGATGTTCGGAATTCCCACGTCCACCGGCGCTCCGCTCGGAAGAGTCATGTCATAATTCGACGCATCCAGAGCCGTCGGAGTGAAGAACAGGCGAATCCGGTTGTATCCCAGTCGAACAGTGTTTGTTAGAGTTGCGCTGAAAACGTGGTCTTCGCTGACGGTCGTGAGGTCACGGAGCCCATCGCGCGTATCGCCAAAACCAGGAAGGTTCGCGCCCTGTGTTGGTTCTTGGCGATGATCCCGTTGGATCACGAAATAGCCGTGGATGCGATCTTTGTCAGACAGTTCGTAATCGAGATCAGCCGAGCCTTGGTTCAAGGAAACATTCGCTGCCGTCGAACCGCTAAACAAGTTATAGGTGCTTGGCACGCCAGCTGTTCCGGTTCCAACGAGGTTGGCTGCGGGGACCAAAGCCAGCAGGTCTTTGACGGCCGTCGAAGTCACCGTCGCAATCTGCGCCTCGCTCGGTACTGTACTCGAAAGAGCCAATCCTTGCCGCTGCCGCAGCCCTTCATACGCCAGGAAGAAAAACAATTTGTTCTTCTTGATGGGGCCGCCAAAGTCGCCGCCAAAGTCGTTCCGTTTAAATGGGTTCTGAGCCAGCGGGACGCCTAAAGAGTTGACCGCCGGGTTGAAAAAGTTCCGCGCGTCGAGGTCGTTGTTGCGAAAGAACTCGAATGCTTCTCCGTGATATTCATTCGTGCCTGAGCGTGTGGCCAAGTTCACAACGGCGCCGGCGTTCCGCCCGTACTGCGCCGGAAATGTCGAGTTATCGATTTTGTATTCCGCGAGCGTATCGATCGGCGGCTGGAACGTAACCTGATTCTGCACCGGATCATTCAAGTTGATTCCATTGATCAGCCAGTTCGTGGTGTCTTCGCGCTGTCCTGCCGTATTGATTGCAAACGACCCTTGCCCGCGCAACGGCGCTGTCAGGAAACCGTTCTGCGGAGGCGTGATCGTTCCTGGAGTCAGCAAGCTTAGATCGACGAAGTGCCGACCGTTCAGGGGAATTTCCTGCACGGTCTTGTCGTTGATGACTTGGCCCACGCTGGTCGTTGTACTTTCCACCAGCGCGGGTTCTGCCGTGATCGTGACGTGCTCTGAAACCTCGCCAACTTTAAGACGAATATTCTGGGTGATTGCAGTCGCCACCTGAAGTTTTAGATCCGTCACCACGGCCATTTGAAAACTTGGCGCCGTTACCTCGATGCTGTACGTACCGATGGGAAGCGAGGGAAATAGGTAAGCGCCCGCGTCGTCGGTCGCCGTCTTCGTTTCGACGCCGGTAGCCTCATTTTTGGCGACTACTTGCGCGTTTGGAACTGCGGCGCCAGTGGGATCCGTGACGGTTCCGTTTAGCGAAGCAGTGGATTGAGCGTGAGCGAGGCCGCCTAACGCAAGGGAAAACAAAAGCAGCGCTAGCCGCAGCCAAATAGGTCGAATTGGAAAGGAACCCCCACCTGCAACTTCCATCGTTCTAGTCCTCCTCGGAATTTTGATAACGGGCCACTCTCAAGTTCATTGCAACCAGCCATTCCAAACTTTTCTGCGACCAGCCACTTTCAACTTCCTTGTAACCAGCGAAGTTCGACTTCTCGATGACGAGCCACCCCAACTTTTTCCGTAGCCATTCATTTCCCTCGCGCCCTCCACACGCCTTCGGGGACACCCCATCCCAAGGCCGCAACAAGAAAAACGGCTCTCTCAAAAAAACACCGGTTTCCAGGGCTTCCGACCGAAACCGTGTGTCGCTACAAAAACTCTCTCGCTTTGACCGGCCCTTGAGGCAATCAAGTAGCCATTGGGTTGGCGGAAATTCTCCAGAATAAGAGCAGTAGAATCAATCGATTGTGGGCTAATGACGTTCGGAGGGAGTAAGAAGGCTAGCCATTTACATACGGATTTTCAAAGCTACTATCGAATCTAGTAGTCAAATTATAATGGGTTTTCCAAATTTAGAAACCTAGCGCGGCCGATCTACTGGACGCACGGTTGCCACCCCGACCGGGAGCTGCCAAGGCCGCAGACCTATCCAGGGTTTAGGGTCCGCAGGTCGAGGGTAGGCGAAGCATTTGACCGGTGTAAATGCGATTGGGGTCGTGGATGGCAGGATTGGCGGCAGCGAGGCAGCGCCAATTGGAAGAGTGGCCGAGGATGGTTCTGGCCAGGTTCCAGAGGTTATCGCCCTTCTGGACTTTAATGACTGGGCTGGCGCGATCCGGGACGGCACTTCTGGAGGCGGTTCCGGTGGTAGTTCGGGCGTAACCGCTGGCATACCTTGCGGCATCGCCGTTTGTCTTGGGGACGGCTGGCGGAGTGGCTACGGCGGGTGGAAGGTAGAGCTTCTCGCCGATACGGAGGCGGTTCGGGTTGGCAATCCAGGGGTTGGCAGCCAGGAGTTGCAGCCAGCGATTGCCATGGCCTAAGTTTCGGTGCGCCAGTTTCCAAAGAGAGTCGCCGGGTTGCACAAGCAAAGTTTTTTGCGCGGAGGAGATCGGGAGGGCGGGAAGCGAATGCCGTGGTTGAACCGGGAGGACGTCAACGGCGGGCGCCACGGGCTGGGCGGGCTTGGCAAGAAAAATTGGTTGGGCGGAACGGAGCAGCAAACTCGGCGGCGCAAGGCGCGAAGAAATTCTTGGCTTCGCGGGAGCAATCACGCGGGCACGTGGGCGAAGATTTGGACGGACGGCTTTGGTTACGCCGACAAAAATATTCGGCCGAATGTGGGGAAGAACATCTTGACGAACGACGGCATGCACATTCGGGCGAAGAGCTGGGCGGACATTTTCGCGTTCCCGGGAATTTTCACGAAGGTTGCTACCAACGCCGGCGCGAATTCCATCACGAACGCTCCCACGAACTCCACTACGAGTTTCGGTTTGTGCGCCGGCGGGAAGATGCTCACGGCGGGGCATGGCCGAAAATGGATCGCGGCGAAAAACATTCGAGGGCATTTTGGGACGAAGAGCGGGCTGGATCGCAGGGCGAATCGCGGGACGCTCCGGCAAGATAGGAGAAGCGAGGGCGGGCGTCGAGTACGGAAGATGGAAAGGCGCGGTTTGTTTCGGCTTCAACGCTTGCAATTCTTTTTGCGCGCGATATTTTCGCGCGACTTCGCCGAGAGAAATTCCGTGCGTGCCGGAATTCGCGTCGAGACTCGCGGGCGGATTTTGCGGAGCCGCGGGCGTACAGTTATTTTTTTGCGCGCACTCGAGTCGCTTGGCTTCCGCGATGGCGCGATCTGCGGGAGTGAGGATGTGCGCGCGCTTGAGATCGTCGTCGGTGTAAACATGCGCGGCGCGCTTCCGCACTTCTTCCTTGCGCGCGCGTTCCTGGCGGGCGGCTTCGGCGACGCTTTGAGTTTGCTGATCTTGCGCGCGGGAAACGGCCGCGCCAAACGTGGCGCAGCACAGAAACAAAGCAATGGAGGCGGAGAGCGGCGAAGGGAACGAGATTCTCCCCAAGCCTGTGCGACGCGGCTGGAGGGCCAGGGGGCCGTTAAGGTCAGTCAGCATCATGGCAAACCGACTACGGGGGGGACTCCGCGTAAAAAGGATTGTAGCCTAGGAAGGGAGCGGAGGGAAAATCTTTTCTCATGCCGTTTCCAGGGTGTAACCGCGCAGAGAAGGAAGATTTTAGGAGTACTGACATGGGTTTTTGGCGTACTATCCCTGCTCTCATTTCGAGCTCAAGAGGCGGAGGGATTTGAAAATGGAAAAAGAGGCGAAGAACGAAAAGAGCGACGGGGCAATCGCTGGAGCGAAAGAGCGCAACGCCGGGATCGAAAAGAAGCGGCTGGAGATTGCGGATCGCCGAAAATTTTTGCAGACGAGTCTGCTGGGCAGCGCGGCAGTTGTTGCTGGTCCAGCATTGCGGCCGGCATTTGGATCGCAGAGCCAGGTCGCACCCTGCGCGGAGGCCGTTGAAGTTCCGCCGTTCGAGTTCGATGAGATCACCATCGCGGAATTGCAGGAAGGAATGAAGTCCGGGAAGTACAGCGCGCGAACGATTGCCGAGAAATATCTCGAACGCATCGCGGCGGTTGACCAGCGCGGGCCCGCAGTACACAGCGTGATCGAGACAAATCCAGATGCTCTGGAAATCGCCGAAGCACTGGACAGGGAACGCCAAGAAAAAGGGCCGCGCGGGCCGCTGCATGGAATTCCGATCTTGATCAAGGACAACATCGCAACGGCCGACCGGATGCAGACTACGGCGGGATCGCTGGCGCTGATGGGATCGAAACCGCCCGAAGATTCGTTTGTCGCGAAAAAATTGCGAGAAGCGGGCGCGGTGATTTTGGGAAAAACAAATTTGAGCGAATGGGCGAATATTCGCTCGGATCATTCGATCAGCGGATGGAGCGGGCGCGGGGGGCAGACGAAAAATCCTTATGCGCTGGACCGAAATCCGTGCGGGTCGAGCTCGGGAACGGGGGCGGGCGTTTCCGCGAATTTTGCAGCGATTGGAATCGGAACGGAGACGGATGGATCGATCGTGTGTCCGTCGTCCTCGAATGGGCTTGCGGGCATCAAGCCGACGGTCGGATTGGTGAGCAGGAGCCATATCATTCCGATTTCGCATACGCAGGATACGGCGGGACCGATGTGCCGGACGGTGCGCGACGCAGCGATTTTGCTGGGAGCGCTGACGGGCGTGGATGCGAACGACAAGGCGACGGCGGCGAGCGAAGGGAAGTCGCACACGGATTACACCAGATTCCTGGATGCGGACGGGTTGCGAGGGGCGCGGATTGGCGTGTTGCGAAAAGCGTTCGGGTTCAGCCCGGCGGTGGACAAATTGATGGAAACGGCGCTGGAAGTGATGAAGAAGCAGGGAGCGACGCTGGTGGACCCGGTGGAGTTCGCGACGTACGGGAAGTTTCGCAAGACAGAATTTCTGGGGATGATGTACGAGTTGAAGGCGGACTTGAACGCGTACCTGGCGTGGCTGGGGCCGGACGCGCCGGTGAAAACGCTGAAGGAAATTATTGATTTCAACGAGAGAAACACAATACGCGAGATGCCTTATTTCGGGCAGGAAAATTTCTATAACGCCGAAGAGAAAGGGCCGTTGACGACGCCGGAGTACGTGGAGGCGATCAAGCAGAACCATGAGATGGCGGGGAAAGAGGGAATCGACGCGACGATGGATAAGCACAAGCTGGATGCAATCGTTGGTCCAACGGGCGGACCGGCTTGGCTGACGGACATCGTGAATGGCGATGCGTTTGGCGGAGGGAGTTCGGAGTTCGCGGCGGTGGCGGGATATCCCAACATCAATGTGGTGACGGGATTTGATTTTGGATTGCCGGTGGGGATTTCGTTTTTTGGGCGGGCGTGGAGCGAGCCGGTTTTGATCAAGATCGCGTATGGATTCGAGCAAGCGACGAAATTCAGGAAGGCGCCGAGATTTTTGGCGCATGTAAAAGGGTGAAGTAAAGACGTAAGGACGTAATGATGCAAAGATCGGGACGCGGATGGCGCAGTGACGGCATGGGAGGGCACGATCCCGACCCGGTTGGGACGAGTTCCTCGTGCCCCCACGGTTGCCGATCTTTTTTTGAGCTGCGGTAATCATGCGAATCCTCACGATGGGAACACGTACCACTGGCTAGGTGTGTGGGCGCGAGTACATGTCCGTTTCCTTGCGCTGCTCCGGCGCGTCGGGACTGGGCTGGTCATCGTCGCGGATTGGGCGGGGCGCGTCGAAGATGATTTGGGGGTGGGCGTTGGCGGCTTGGCGATCCTGGACGATTACGCTGCGGAGCATGAGGCTGAGAGCGAAGGTGATGACGGAGGCGCGGCGAGGAGAAATGCGGCCCTGGGCGAGCAGCTCGACCACGTTAGAGAGGATGGAATTAATGCTGTCGACTGAGCCGTAGTCCCCGTCGTTGACGACGAGGATTTTCTTGGAGAGATCGGTGGTGTCCTGGAACACATCCGGAGCGCTTTCGACGCAAGCGGCGTGACGGGCGCAGAGGCCGCTGGCCGGGTCTTGTGCGAAGAGGCGGCACTGTTTGCGGTCGCGACGGCGAGCGCGGCAGCGTTGGCGGCCTTGGGTGGTGCTGTGTTCGGGTGAAGCACTGTGTTCGGGCGATACCGTGATTTCTGGCGATGCGTTGACTTCGGGCGAAGCGGCGTCTTGCGTGTGTTGTTCCATTTTAGTCCTCAGATTGAGATTAGGTGGCGTGCCCCCCACCCGGGGGTGTCCGGAAGTTATGAAGTAAAGCTATGAAGGGAATGGAGTTACGGGAATTCCTGCGTGTTACGGAAGGGACGAGCGGTTAGAGAAGAGAAGGGATAGCGCTGGATTTGGGGAGGGAAGTGAAAAGGATCCAGGCGAGAAAAACCCAGGCTGAATAATACCGCGATTTTGATAACCTGTCAAGTTATATTTTGTTATGTGTCGTTAGCACATGATATGTCCGCTTTATTAGCATGTGAAATGTCCGCTTTTCAGAGGCGGCCTGGGGTAGACCGGATTCCGGGAGGTTGCCGGGATGAGGTACACCAGGGCCGGGATGGAGCG
>JBARJI010000067.1:0-12066 GCA_049800195.1 Candidatus Acidiferrum sp. | reverse complement strand
CCTCGCTCGGACTTCCCGAGCTCACGGCTCATGGTTAGTTCAACCCGCCGAACCGCCGGATGCGGACCCGCATGTCCGGTCGTGTGGGAGGGGAGGACGGGCAACCGTCTCCCCTATCCCGATTGGCCGGCCGGGCATGGGAAACACCACCGGGGAGAATGGGATTCGAGGGCTCACCGGGAAAGCGAGCAAAACGGCCACCACGGAGGCGTAAAATTCGATATAGTAGGCGAAACCGAGCAAGGAGGACTTTATGCCGGAATTGAAAACGAGATTGGAACGAATACCGCGTCCGCCGGTTTTCGCGAACGTGGCCGAAGAGCGGCGCCACCGCAAGGAGCGGCTCGCGGGAGCTTTCCGCATGTTTTCGCGGTGCGGATTCGATGAAGGCGTGGCCGGACACATCACGGCGCGCGATCCCGAGCGGCCGGATCATTTTTGGGTGAACCCCTTTGGCGTGCATTTCAGCCAAATTCGCGTGTCGGATCTTTTGCTCGTGAATGAAAACGGCGAAGTGGTGGAAGGCAACCGCGAAGTGAACATTTCGGCGTTCGCCATCCACTCGAGGATTCACCGGGCGCGTCCGGATGTGGTCGCGGCGGCTCACGCGCATTCGCTGAACGGCAAGGCGTGGTCCACGCTCGGGCGGCTGCTCGATCCGCTGACGCAGGACGCCTGCGCGTTCTACGAGGATCACGTGGTGTTTGACGATTACACCGGAGTGGTCTTCGACGCGGACGAAGGCGACCGCATCGCCAAGACGCTGGGCAACAAGAAAGCGGGCATCCTGTGCAATCACGGCTTGATCACCGTCGGGCAGACCGTGGACGAAGCGGCGTGGTGGTTCATTACCATGGATCGCTCCTGCCAGGCGCAATTGCTGGCGGAAGCCGCGGGAGAGCCGCGCAGTATTCCCCACGAAACGGCCAAGCTGACACACTCGCAGGTGGGCCTGCCGCTGGTGGGATGGTTCCAGTTCCAGCCGCTGTGGGAACGCATTGCGCGCGAGCAGCCGGATTTGTTTGAATAGATCGGTGAGTAGTGGGTAGTGAATCGTGAGTAGTGAACAACTCGGAGCCATGGCCAGGGTCTGAGCCTTCGGTCGCTCCGCTCTGCAAGACAAGCCTGAAAAACAGAAAATCGCTGGGGAATGGCCAAGACCAGGGACACCCCACCCCCGGGGTGTCCAGAAGTTACGAAGTAAAGCATAGAGGGGATTGAGGTTGCGGGAATTCCTGCGTGTATGCGGGAGGGGCGGGCGAGTAGGGACAAGTTGACAAACTTTAGGGATCGAGGTAGGGGCCTCCCCATGGGGTTTTTTGTAAGTGTTGCCGATACGGGAGTTAAAGTGGAGCGGAATCAACAGTTGTGGAAGTGTTGATTTTGAAGGGTTTGAGGGATCGCAGTTTTTATGAAGTGGTAACCTGAGAGGGACTGAGGATTTTGTGCGATTTTTAGATGCCGCGTGGCGAAGAACCATGACTTGCGGGAGGACGGACGGGGTCCGTGTCCCAATTAATACAACAATTATAACACATTGGTACTGATTGTCAAGTATAAAATATAAGTCGTTTGTTTGGTGGGAGTTGGGGTGGTGGGAAGTGAGCGGGGAGTAGTCCGTGGTGAGTAGAACGGCGAGCGGGAGAGAGGGGAGTGCCCCCACGTTTGCCAGAAACAAGATCGCAAACGGTCGGACAGCCGGGGCTTAAGAAATCGCCAGCCGCCTCTGCGCCGCGCACCTGGAGTTGACAGTCGAGTGTTCGCAAGAAACAGCCAGCGCGGCGGAGGCGGTTGACGGGGATGGGGTGAGCACGTAGAATTGTGCTGCACGTAGAACTGTGCTCGGCTGGAGAAACATGAAAAGGAACGTGACGTTGAAACTGGACGCGGAGCTTTTGAAGCACGCGCGGGTGCTGGCGGCGGAGCAAGGGAGCTCGATCAGCCGGATGCTGGCCGAGAAGCTGGAGGAAGTGGTGCGGGAGCGCACGGGTTATGATCGCGCGCGAAAGCGGGCGCTGGCGCGGCTTCGCGTGGGGATGGACCTGGGGTGGAAGCGTCCCAGTTCGCGAGACGAGCTGCATGAGCGATAAGTATTTTGTGGATACGAATATCCTGGTGTACGCACATGACTTCAAGCAGGGCGCGAAGCATGAACGGGCGCGGGCGCTGGTGGAAAAATTGTGGGAGAGCGAAAACGGGGTGCTAAGTACACAGGTGCTGCAAGAGCTTTGCGTGAGCCTGCGGCGGAAGATGGCGCGTCCCTTGTCGGCGGAGGGGACGCGGAAGGTGATTGAGGATTATGCAAGCTGGGAAATCGTGGTGAACACGGCGGAATCGGTGATGCAGGCGCTGGACATCGAGGGGCGGTACGGAATTTCGTTTTGGGATGCGTTGATCGTGCAGGCAGCGGGGAGTTGCGGGGCGCAAGTGATTTATTCGGAGGATTTGGGGGATGGGCAGAATTATGGTGAGGTGCGGGTGATTAATCCGTTGAAGTGAGGGAAACAACAGCCGTTTGTCCAGGATTATGCGGCTTCTAGGGGCTTCTTAAAGAATCGTCGAGATATTCTATCCATGATCTGTTCAAAACGAGCCATGGTCTCGTCATCAAAGACCCAACCGACGTTCTTGTGCCGGAGATACTGGCGGAAAAAGTCCCTGAAGGAGCGCAACCCGACGCCATCCATCCGAGCCCTCTCCAGAAGGCACTGGGTAAGAGAGATCTTCCTCACAAGCAGAAACGGCCTCAGAATTTCGATGTCTGAGATGTCCATTACTTGCATAGACGTGCAGGTGATACTTGGGTTGAGGCGCTCCTTGCATCTTAAGGTCTCAAAAACGTCTGCTAAATAAGAGGCTGTGATCTCAGAGCCCACGAACGAATCCTGGACGACTAGAACCGGAATAACGATCTTTATTGCCGACGTATCGAGGCCGTTCAGGGATCTTCGGTTTGCGGGTCTGTCCGCAAAGACGGCCGAGATTTTTCGGACGAGTTGCTCGACGCCTCCGCCCCTTTGACCGCCAAACTTGCGGTCGACGTCTCGTACAAATTCGTCTTCATTCTCCGCGTACTTCGCGTTTGCATTTAGAAAACCACCTTTGTACTCCATAACGACGATGAATTCTCCCGCCGAGACGATCCCGTCAAAGGCTTCCTCACCGTTATCGGAGAACGTCGGAAAGGGAACATAATTTTCCGGCGATCCCGCAAGAGATTGGGCCAGGGTCTGAGAGACGTATTCTTCGAAAAGGTGTCCCCACTCCGTGAATAACAGGGACCTGTCTTCTCGGCTCTGAAGGGAATTGAATACAGCCCAAAACAAGCCGGATTCAAGCTTTTCCTGAACAAATCCTAGATGCAGCGGTATTACGTTTTCCTGCCCGGTCTCGACGAAGGGTTTTTTGCGGAGGGCTATGAAGTCATGATGTGGTTTCAGCCTGGACCGCTCACGCACGGAAGTTTCAAGTTCTTCCATCGTCATGCACTCCATTAGCCAGAATCTTCCAACAATATCCTGGGGAGCTTCTGCAAAAAAGGTCTTTACGGCGATACACGCGAGTCCCGGGTCTTCGATTAGCTTGTGATAATCCAGGGTGATGTAGTAGGTGAGAAGACCGAGAATATGATCAACGTAGTCCTCAAGCGTCATGCCGCAGCTCCGCTCGAATGCATTTCGTAGACTTGTTGGGCGTAGCGACCTCTTCGCAAGATCACCGAATATCATGTCGCTTCGCACAATGCTCGAGTGAATTAATGGCGGATTGTTGACTTCGAGGCCAGACCCCAGTTGCAGCTGGAGTGCAATTTTTCTCTTGGTTGGTGGACGGTTCGGGCTAATCGCCGAAATGTTTTCTGGCGTAACGAGGAAGTCGTTTATCATCATCAGACAGCGCCCTAATCTATAGGCCGATTCGTTGTCGATATGAGTTCGGAGTTCGCCGATGTTCGTGCCATCTGCTATGACTCTTTTCATTAGGGTCAAAACTTGGAAAGAATGAAAAGGGCGGCGGATGACCAGGCGCTCCTGGCCGAAGGTATCCCTAAGACGTGCGAATAAGTCGTCATCAAGAAATCGATTGACGAGAAAAGTTTGCAATTCGTAGGTGCTCTGTTCGTTAGAGTGAAAACGGTCCAAGACCAAGAGGAGATTTATCCAAGCTAGTATTGGGACCACAGTTCGCGTCTCTAGGAGACGAATTTCATCGAGCAACTCCGCGTCAGTCGGACGCCTCCCAAACATTTCTTTCCAGCTTGGGTAGTTGAGAAAAAGAGGAGACATAGTTTGCTTCCTTACCTCCCGCGTGCTACCGAAACGCGCTCCATAGCTTGAATGCGTTTCATGATGCTGAAGTTAACATTGTAATCCGATAGGAGTTCCGCAATTCAGCCGAGTTTTTGTGGGAGTATGGAGTCTTCTGATATGACTTAGAACTTGTGGGGCCATTTGCGGGCGGCGTGGAAGACGCGGAGGATTTCGAGGGTGTCCGCGCGGACGCGGTAGGGGACGATGTAGGGGGTGTTCGGGACGACGAGTTCGCGGGTGCCGGGGACTCGGCCGGGGCGGCCGATGGCGGGATTTTTTCTGAGGAGAGCGACGGTGCGAAGAATTCGCTGGACGACACGGCCTGCGGCGGCGGGGTTGTCTTCGGCGATGTAGTCGGCTTCTGCTTCGAGATTGGCTAGCGCGACGCGCAGCCATCTAACGCGCACGGCGAGACCACTTCTTGGCCACGCGCTGGACTTCTGTTTCGGTAGCAAAATCGCCGCGGTCAGCTTCGGCGAGGGCTTTGTGGATTTCTTCTATTTGCCAACTGTTTAGGGCGACGTAGTCGCGGATGGCTTCCGCGGCAAGAAAGGAGCGGGAGCGGCGGGTAGCCCTGGCGAGTTTGTCGAGCTTGCCGGTGAGCTGGCCATCCAGGCGGAGGGTGAGGATCTTTTGGGACGGCATGGCGGCCTCCTGATTACATCTGATTACATTGTATGCGGTTTGGAGGCGGCGGGGAAGCCCTAAGTGCGGGGCCTTTACGGGCTGGGCTTATTTGTGGTGCGCCTACGGCGCTAGCCTTCCAATACGCGCTGGACCCCTTGCGGGCTGCGAGCAATAACCGTCAGGTAGGCTTGCGTGGGCTGATCGGGTGTGGCGCGGCCTTGTTCCCAATCGCGCAGCGTGCCGAGGGGGATATGAAACCGCCTGGCGAACTCCTGCTGAGTCAAACCCAGTGCGCGGCGAATGATTTTTGCTTGGGGAGTGCGCTTCATTCGCTTTACTTCGGTGCTGGACAAGGGCTGCGCATCAGGGTCGGCAAGTGCAGCGCGTTCGACTGCGCTTCGGGTCATGGGACGAAGCTCTTTATGAGTTTTCCTGGAGATAGGTTTCCTGCTCATGTCTGGCTGCTATATGGTGCGGGATACCAGTAGTTGGATCAAGTGTTCAGAGTTTATCTCTTTTCAAATACCAGGGACAACGCATCGTGTGTCCGCGGCGCTCCACCGGCTGGATTTGCAGTACGAGGAGAGGAGAGATTTCTCTCTGCGCAAGCCGACACGTTTGCAGGAGCAAACGTGAAAGGAAAAAGCGTCGGCTTACTGCGTTCGAAATGACCGTGGGCGCGGGGATGCGGGAGGAGGGCACGATGTATCGTGCCCCTACAGGGAAGGGGCAAAGAAAGTGGCGGCCGGGTTGGCCGGCTCAGAAGCGGTTGGGCCATTTGCGGGCGGCGTGGAAGACGCGGAGGATTTCGAGGGTGTCTGCGCGGACGCGATAGGGGACGAGGGCGGGGCGTTGTCCGATTAAGGGAAAAACAAAAGCCACACCCTAAAGACCGAAGAAGAGGACCCACCTTTTCAAAGACCAAACCCGAAAAGGTGGGGCAGCTGCGTGTAAGGAGTGTTAAGCGAAGGCAAGACGGCCGCGAGGGGCGGGGATGGGGCGGCCGAGTTCTTTGGCGGTTTCGATCCATTCCTGGATGATGATTTCCACGTTGGCGAGAGCTTCCTTATAGGTCTTTCCGTCGGCGGCACAGCCGGGAAGTTCGGGAACTTCGGCGATAAACGCTTGGTCGGCCTGACTCCAATAGATGATAATTTCGTATCTAGGCATCGGCTTCTCCCGCCAAGCGGTAGTTAATTATAACATTCCGGACCTGTTTCACCTGGTACGGTTTGCACTTCCCGGAGTGAGGTTGCAAGTTGAGGATTTCGGCGACTCCATCGCGAGAAAATATGTGATGGCCGCCTTTGATGCGCTCCTGAAATCCAAGCCGTTTCAAGAGCTGTACCATTCCGAAAAAAGGGATATTTGCGTCCGCGCCGCCTCTTAGAATTTGGTCGAGAAGTTTGTTTACACGCGCCATGATGGGATCGAGCGGTGAAGCGTAACGCAAGGCCGTGACAACTGGCAAGCGTTACCGAGTCGAGCGGGTTCGAGTTTAAAGGGTGACCGTCCCGGCTGTCCTCGGCTTCCGTCCCCGGTTTCCCCCAATTCAGAAGCTCGCGGACCACTTGCCGGCGGCGTGGAAGACGGGGAGAGCAGCGAGTGGTGAATGAGGAATTGTGGGTAGAGGGCAGGGAAACGGAAGAACGACCCGCCCGTGCAAAGATCAACCTTCACGGATGGAGGATCCGCGAGAAACAAAAGCGCAAACGGGACGGCTCGGAGGTGAGGGGCTGCCACCTGCCAGCGCACGGGTGTAGAATGCGGTTTTGGAACCGCTAGATGAGGATTTGTCATCTAAGGGTTGAGGTGATTTGGAACCGAGGGTAGTGATATGAAGAAAGCCATTTTGTTTCGAATAGTCCTTGTCCTGGTTGCGACGATCGCGCTGAGTTTGTTGCCGCAGTCGGCGCTGGCCCAACGCGGAGGCGGAGGGCATGGAGGAGGGGGAGGATTTCACGGCGGGGGTGGAGGCGGATTTCATGGAGCTGTTGGAGGAGGGTTTCGCGGGGGTGGAGCATTCTACGGAGGAGGCCGCTCTGGTTTTGGCGGCGCAGGCGCCTACGGCGGATATCGCGGAGGCGGTTACTTTGGGGGGCGGGGCTATTACGGAGCCCGGGGAGGTTACGGCCGGGGCGGCCGGGGCTACGGTTGGGGCCGAGCATATGGTTATGGCGGTTACGGATGGGGCTGGGGAATTGGGTATGGGTGGCCGTATTGGGGTTGGGGATGGGGGTATCCGTATAACTACTACTACGACCCGGAATATTACGCGCCCTATCCTTATTATGCGTACCCGGATTACGGGCCTCCGGACTATCCACCGGGCTATCCCGATCCTAATGGCGGGAACGACGACCCTCCGCAGGCAGCTCCGAACGCACCGCCCCCGCCCAACCAGAACGGGCCGGCAAGATCCTGGAGACCGCCGGTACCGGGAGGGGCAGCCAATCCGAACTACCCAGACAACAACGTCGCGGGGGCAGCGCCGGGCGGGCCAGTACTCTCGGTTGACAGGATGAACGCGGCGCCGAGCAGTTACCCAGGCGCGGGTGCAATCCCGGCACAATCTAGTGCAGAGCGGGTCAGTGCAGAGCGGGCCAGTACAGAGCGGGCCAGCACGGAACGGGTCGCGCCGCAAGCGAATGCGCCACTACGACCGGAGGTGCAACGAGCGTTGGAAAGATTGCGCGAGATGCCGCCGTTTGCTCGCGAGCGGGAAATCGAAACCGGCGCCTACCGTCAGTTTTCTCCGGAGGAGAAGCAGATTTTGAGAAATGGCGAGTAAGCGATAACGAAGAGGAAGACCCACCGTTTCAAAAACCAAAACCGAAAAGGTGGGGCGCCCGTAAGAGACAAAGTGAAAATCGTTTTGTGGCGCTGCGGCTATCCGCCCACCAAAACGTGAAGGAAAAGAGCCGGCGTGCCGGGTTGTGCGGGATCAGTGGGCCAGGGGCAAGATTTGCTGGACGAGGGTGTCGGTGAATTTTTGGGGCTCTTCGAGGAAGGGGAAGTGGCCGGAGTTTTCGAACCAGACGAAGTGTTTGTCGGGGTCGTTCATTTTGTCGAAGAAATCCTTGGCGACAACGGCAGGGGTGTAGGGATCGTGGCGGCCTTCGAGGAGGAAAATGGGGACGTGGTAGTCGTAGCCTAGATCGGCGAAATTCTTTTTGGACATGTCGGGGAGCAGGGCGCCGACAGAGAAGAATATGCCGCGAGTCCAATCGAGATCATTCAGCAGGGAATATTCAGGGGCGACGAAAATGGCGCTCGTGTCCGCCCAGGACTCGTCGGAATGCTGAGGGCCGATCAGGGCGGCGGACCATTGGCGCACGATTCTAATTTGTTTGAAGTTTACGTTTGGCGAGGGGTAGGGAGCGATGCTGGTTAATTGCTGGATGGCGTCTTTATTTTGCGTGCGGCGGGCTTCGTCGAGAGTTTCCTTGTAGAGGACGGCTTCGTTCTGGTAGGCGTCGGTGGCCTGGCCGACGCCGATGTAAGCGTACAAAAGTTCGGGATGATCGTGGGCAAGCTGAAGGCCCAAAATGCTGCCCCAGGAATGGCCGAGGACGAAAATTTTATCGCGGCCGAAGCGATGGCGGAGATAGTCGACGACTTCGAGGGTATCGGCGTTCATACGGTCGAGGTGCATGGTGGGGCGGACGAGGGCTGCGCTGTTGGAGGTATAGGTTTTGCCGGCGCCGCGCTGGTCCCACTGAACTATGGTGAAGTATTTCTCCCAGGGATCCTGAAAGACTCGAGCGAGTGGCATAAAGGCGGAGCCGAGTCCGCCGTGAATGAAGAGGAGAATGGGATTCTTGACGGATTGACCGCGGATTTCGATCCACTGATGGATGCCGCCAATGGAGATGCTCTCGACGGTATTGATTCCGTCAGGCGAGAAAATGGCGCGGCTGCGAGAGATATTGCGTTGAGCGAAGAATCGATAAAGGAGTGCGGAGGAAACGGCGACGGCCAAGAGTAGAAGGATGGATAGCGCGAGATATTTGAAGGCCTTTTTGAACGACACTGATTGTGCCTCCTGGCGGAAATCCAGCTTTGGCGATCGTTTTGGCGCTGATCGAGGAATGCTCGATGCGCTTGTAGACGGCGGAGCATAAGCGGGAGGACAGTGCAAGTCAATTGCGCGATGAGGGCCCAGGTGATTGGGGACGAGCGCATCACTGGGAGATCAGGGGACTAGATCCATTGCCAAGACTATACGACTGATTTTAGGGGATTTACGTGTGCGGGGACGCGCGTGCGCGTTTAGAAACATACGAGGCGTTGGTTGAGAGCCACGGTTGCGGAAGGAGTGAAAGTATTGCGCGGATTTTGGGGCGTATCTTGCTTTTGACTTGAGGGCAGAATATACTGTGTTTTCGCTCTGAAGCGGGTCGCACGGATGGGTGGGCGCAAGCCCACTTTTTTGTTGGGCCGGTTGGAGTGCACTGGGCACCGGCATTGCTCGGGGAGTCTTTAGTTGGATTTGGAAAAAATTCGCGAAGCTGCCGAGCGCGTGGCGCGGTCGGAAGGGCTGGAAATCTTTGACGTGGAGTGGAAAGTCGGGAAGCAGCGCTACCTGAGAGTCATCATCGACAGGGCTCCGAAAGTTTCAGCGCCGATGAGCGACGCAGCAGGGCAGGTTTTGCCCGGGAGCGAGGGCACGGGAGGCGAGCTGGGGATCGGCCACGCGGATTGTCAGCGGGTGAGCCAGCAGTTGAGCGTGATTTTGGATGTTGAGGAGCTGATTCCGGGGGCGGCAGGGTACACCCTGGAGGTGAGCTCGCCGGGGCTGGACCGGGCTTTGCGGAAGCCGGCGGAGTACGAGCGATTTCGCGGAAGAATGGCGAAGATTTCGACGACGGAGCCGCTTGGCGAAATGAGCTATTTTGAGGGGCGGCTTGCGGGAATTGCGGATGGGAAGGTGCGGTTGGAATTGAAGGGGAAGACGGCGAGGATGGTGGAGTTGCCGCTGGAAAAGATACGGAAGGCGAATTTGATGGTGGAATTCTAAGGACGGTTAACAGTTGAAAGTCGAAAGAAAAGACTTAAGAGAAAAGATAACGCAGAGACGCAGAGTGCGCAGAGTCAGCGCAGAGAAGAAAAAGAGTTCAGAGAGAAAAGCGGGGAAGGTTTAAAAGAGAAAGAGATTTAAGGGATTAGAGAAAAACAGGAAATTAGGAACGGGAAGCGATCGGGAACGTAAAAATGGCGAATCTGCTTTATCAACAAATCGAGATGTTGAGCCGCGAGAAGCACATCGAAACGACGGTGGTGGTGTCGGCGATTGAAGACGCGATGGTGGTGGCGGCGCGGAAATATTACAAGACGGAAGAGGATTTGCGCGCGAAGTTCAATCCAGAAACCGGGCAAGTGGACGTGTATTCGGTGCATACGGTGGTCGAGGAAGTGACCGACCCGAAGAAAGAAGTGAGCCTGGCGGAGGCGAAGAAGAAGAATCCCTCGGCGGAGATCGGTACGGAAATTATCGCAGCGAAGCCAACCGATGTGCTGGGGCGAATCGCGGCGCAGACGGCGAAGCAGGTGATTTTGCAGAAGGTGCGCGAGGCGGAGCGCGACACGATTTATAACGAGTACCACACGCGCGTGGGCGAGCTGGTGACGGTGATCGTGAAGCGCGCCGAAGGACCGGACCTGATTGTGGACATGGGGCGGACGGAAGCGCGGCTACCGAAGAGGGAACAGTCGAAGCTGGAGACGTACAACATTGGCGAGCGACTGCGCGTGGTGATCAAGATGGTGGACCGTGCGGCGAAAGGGCCACAGGTGATTGTTTCGCGCGCGGACGCGAGTTTGGTGCAGCGGCTGTTCGAGATGGAAGTGCCGGAAATTTATGACGGGACGGTGCAGATTCGTTTTGCGGCGCGCGAAGCGGGCGAGCGGACGAAGGTGGCGGTGGCGAGCCGGGATAAGGACGTCGATCCGGTGGGCGCGTGCGTGGGGATGAAGGGGATGCGCGTGCAATCGATCATTCGCGAGCTGCGCGGGGAAAAAATTGACATTATTCCATACAGCGAAGAGACGGTCGCGTTCGCGCAGAAGGCGCTGAGCCCGGCGAAAGTGACGCGCGTGCAGATCACCGATCCCGAGAATAAAAAGCTGGAAGTGATTGTCGAGGATTCGCAGCTATCGCTGGCGATTGGGAAAAAGGGGCAAAACGTCCGGCTGGCGAGCAAGCTGATCGGCTGGGATATCGACATCAAGAGCGAAGAAGAGAAGCGGCAAGAAATTGAAGAGCAGATGACGGCTTTGACCGCGCCAGCGACGCCGCTGACCGTGCTGGCGGGCGTGGGACCGAAGACGATTGAAAAGATCGAGGCGGCGGGAATCACGAACCTCGAGAAGCTCGCGGGGATGACGCCGGAGCAGTTGATGGAGATACCGGGAATCGGCGAGAAGATGGTGGACAAGATATATCAGGCGGTGAACCGGTTCTATGAAGGCGGGGCGGAAACAGCAGCGGCCGCACCCGTGAGCGAGAACACGGACGATCTGGCGGCGGAGAGCGAAACGGCACCGGCAGAAGGCGGCGAAGCGGCCGTGGAGAATACGGAGGCGACCGCAAATTCAACGGAGGCTGCTGCAGCAACGGAAGCGGCTCCGGAGAGCGCGGAGGTGGAGGGCGAGGCTGCGGAAGCAGCGACAGCCGCTACAACACCGGCGGAAACAGAGGAGCCGGCGAAGGAAAACTCCGAAGACGGAGCGAAGGCAGAGGAAGAGCCACGACCATAATTAACAATTGGCCACGGCGGAGTTGGGGCCGATGGAATTTTTGACCGAAGAACGGTCCACAGGACGCATGAGCGACGCAAACCAAGTCCGAATCAACGAGCTGGCCCGCGAACTCGAGGTGAAGGCCAAAGCGATTATTGACCTTTTGCCCGGATACGGGGTCACAGAAAAGAAGACGCACTCGAGCTCGATCCCCGCGGATGTCGCCGAGAAGGTTCGCAAGAACATATTGGGACAGGCGGAGGCTGAAGCGGCGGCGGAAGCCGCTGCCAAAGCGGACAAAGACGCGAAGGATGCGGCAGCCAGGGTGGCTAGGATGCGGCCTGCAACGCCGCCGACTCCGGCCGCCGCGGCGCCCGTGGTGGCAGCGAAG
>JBARJI010000066.1:0-21420 GCA_049800195.1 Candidatus Acidiferrum sp. | reverse complement strand
CCCCCCGCCCATCCCCACCTCCGCATCCACTCCATCAATATCTACGTTCGCGACCAGGACCGCAGCCTGCGCTTCTACGTCGACCAACTCGGCTTCCACCTCGCCTACGACGCCAAGCTTCAATCCGGTGAGCGTCTTGTCGCGGTAGCTCCTCCCGACGGCCAAGCTGTTCTCGCGCTCGTCGCCCCCAAACCCGACTCGCTCGACTTCAAGCTCATCGGCCGTTCCACCCGCATCACGCTGATCACTGAAGACGTCCTCGCCAAATATCAGGAATGGTCCCGCCGCGGCGTCCGCTTCCAGCACACCCCTCGTCTGCGCCGCATCAAATTCGACCCCGAAACCCGCCAGGCACACGACGCGAACGAGTCTCCTCTCCTTGGAGAAGAAGACACGATCTGGGGCGGCGTCTCGACGCGCTTCCGCGATCCAGACGGCAACACTTTCTCGCTCGTCAGCTTCGACGAAGTCACCCACGCCCTCGAAGCCCAGCGCCGCGCCACGGCCGCCAAACTCGAACTCGAACGCCGCGCCGCCCAGGAACTCGAAATCGCCAACGAAGTCCAGTGCCGCTTTTTTCCGCAAATCCGTCCGCCGATTCACGCGCTCGATTACGCCGGCCATTGCTTTCCCGCGCGCGCCGTCGGCGGCGACTATTACGACTTTCTCGATCTCGGCCCCGATCGCTTCGGCCTCGTTATCGGCGACGTTTCCGGCAAAGGCATCGCCGCCGCCCTGCTCATGGCCAATTTACAAGCCAATCTCCGCAGCCAGTGCGCCATTTCGCTCGACCATCCCCAGCGCCTGCTATGCGCCGTCAATCAACTCTTCTCGCAAAACACGCCCGACGGCGCCTTCGCCACTCTTTTCTTCGCCGATTATCACGTCTCGAGCGGCCTTCTCCGCTACGTCAATTGCGGCCATCTGCCCGCACTCATCCTCCGCCAAGACGATTCCATCGACCGCCTCGACCCCACCGCCACCGTCCTGGGCATTTTCAAGAAATGGGACTGCGAACTTGGCGAGAGCACCCTGCACCCCGGCGACACTCTCGCCCTCTACACCGACGGCATCACCGAAGCCTTCAACGAAGCCCGCGACGAGTTCGGCGAAGGGCGCCTAATTGCTTCCCTCCGCCGCCATCGCTCTCAACCCTCTCAATCCCTCTTGGAAAAAATCGTCGCCGACGTCCGCCAATTCTCCCCCAACGAACAACACGACGACATCACGCTAATCATCGCCAAATCCTGCGCCACTTGAGGCATTCTGAACTAGCGCGCCTCTATACCCGTTGCTTTCTCCCTCTTTTTCGCTAGAATGCTCCCGAATCCTTGGTTAGAGAGGTTTGTCTTGAGTCTCCGTGCAACCCGGCGCGCGTTTTATTGCGCTGTAGCTTTTCTCTTTGCGAGCGTTCTTTTCGCCTCCGCGCAATCAGGAAGCTCCTCCGCAACCGGTACGGACGGCAGCCCTTTCCATGTAGTTCGGTCGATCGCAGGCGCTGCTGGTCATGAAGAAAGCGATAAATTCGTGATGGACGATCCACGAAGTCTTTTCAGCGCCGGCAAGGATTCGAAAGTCATCATCTATTTTGAGTGGGAAGGGCCGCTCGGCCCCATCATTTCGAAGGCCTCTGGAAAAGTCCGGAAGGCAAGATCGTTTTGATCTCTGACTTTCGCTACGAAGCAAAAACCTCTCACTTTTCAGGCTATTGGACCATGTTGGTTTCCGACGCAACCCCGTCCGGTGAATGGAATCTGGAAGCTCGCATCGATGGCGAGCCTGCCGGAAGCCTCAGCTTTGTAATTACCGGCTCTCCAGTGGCCCATACCCCGCCTCCGCCCCAGCCGCTCAGTTTGGCCGATCTCTATCGAAAGGCTATGGATGCCACCGTTATCGTCGAAAAGCTTGCCGCCGATGGCAAGGCCGTGGAAAAATCGACGGGTTTCTGGGTCGCTGACCGGCAAATTCTTACCTCGTTCGAAAGCATCGATGGCGCCGTCTCCCTCCGCATCTCTCTGAATTCAGGCGCTCAAGTCCAAACCGATCAGGTCATCGCGTGGAACCGCTGGCAGGATTGGGCTCTTCTCAAAGTGAACGCCAGTCCGAAGTCTTTACTAAAGCGCGGCGCAAATGCCGCCGCGAATGTCGGTGATCATTGTGTCTTTCTCGAACGAGGCGCTCTCGGCACGAAGCTGACTGATGGCTCTGTCACCGGCACGAACACTTTTCCTCGAGCAGGCGCACGACTGCTCGTCGCATCTGGAGTCAGCCCCGAGTCGATTGGTGGCGCCCTCTTGGACGAGTTCGGAAACTATGTCGGCGTCATCGGTGGCAGCATAGTTCCTTCCGCGAACCCCATTCGGATTCTGGCCCTCCTCAGCGACCCAGGTTCTTCCTCAACTCTCGATTGGGATACCACTGGCCTTGCCGTACCCCAAGCCCTCTTGCCGCCGGCCCCATCGAATGCCGCCCCCACCTCTCTCGCCGACCTTGCCAGCCGCGGAGAATTTACTCCTCTGGTCATTAAATCCAATGCTGTTCGATACATGACGGTCGCTAGCGCAGTCACCAAGGAACCAGGCAGCATCCCATTTCCGGAGAATTCAAAACTGATCTTCTCGAAAAGTGACAACAAGGCTTCTGTCTTCGTTAGCTGGGAGTCTTTGTCCAAAGAAAAAGTGGCTTACTCTTTGCAGATTTTCACAGCGGATAACAAGCTGGTTACCGCCTCAAAACCCAAAGAAATCTCCCTCGCTCACGGCAGGTACTCCTCCACCACTTGGGATCTTCCAGTTGGCCTTATGTCCCCAGGGATTTACCGCATAGATCTGCTTGTCAACGACAAGACATCCTGGCGTGAATTCATCCGCATTACTGGATAAGATCCATAAAGTACCCCATCACCAGCCCGCGACGAATTCGGCGAAGCCCGCCTAATCGCTTCCCTCTTCCGCCATCGCTCTCAACCCTCACAATCTCTCCTAGAGAGCATCGTCGCCGACGTCCGCCAATTCTCTCCCAACGAACAACACGACGACATCACGCTAATCATCGCCAAATCCGCGCCCCGTCCCGCCTGAACTTTTCAGTTACGAGCCGGCAGGCGCTTGCTTCGCTCGCGTCGCCGTAAAATCCCGGTTGAACCGCCCGCCGCTCATGGTGCCTTTCAACGTATCGCCGTCCAGCGTGGCCTTGTATTGAATCTGCATCGAGTTGCCGTCGCGGCCCTGGCGCTCTTCCGTCCAGGAAATGGTGTTACCCGAGACGCTGGCGTTATAGGTGTTTTCGCCGCGCTGCGTTTTGTGATCCACGGTGATTTTGTCGCCGTCTTGCGTAATCGTGAGCGACTGCTCGCCTCCGCCGCCTCCCCGATTCCCGCCTCCTCCGCCGCGCCCGCCACCCCCGGACATCGTCATTGCCCAGGTGCCCGCAAAATTTGCACTCTGCGGCCTGCTTGGTACGGCCGCCATCGACAACATCATCGCGAACGCAAAAAGCACTGCAATTCCTAATCTAAATCTCTGCATGGCAAAATCCCCTTTCCATCATCTGCTTTCCCGGGCTTCCCTCGGTCAAGCACCGTTCGCAGTCCCCCGAGAGCGCCACGATACGCCGGGCTACTTCTAATTCCGTCTGAGTGGCTAGAAGGTTCCAAAGCCTCGGACTCACTGCGTCGCCGCGTGCGCAACCTCTGATCGCCAGGTCGCCGAGATTGGTTACCTCGGAAAACCCATGGACGCGTCCTTGGATATGAGCGCTCTCAAATTCCCCGTTTCTTGGGGTGCCAGTTCGAATTGGCACCTGCTATCCTCCAGAAAATAAAGTAATTACAAGTAATACTTGACATAAATAGTAATCTGCTACAATGTCTTTGACTTGCGCGGCAGGATTTAGAAGGAGTCCTCTTGTCCGCGCTACTCATTCCCGTTCAGCCCCCACTCGTTCTTCCTCTCCCTGACTTCCGTGGACTCTGTGTTGAAATCCACGCGCCTTCCGGCTACCCCCCACTCCTAGCCCGCCGTCTCCGCGCCCCTAAGTCTTTTAGAATCACATCTTTTGCAGACCCCCGCTACCTAACTCCCATCGAATCACATCTTTACAAAAAACAGGGGGTGGGGGTACCCACACTGAGATCTTTCCGATTTTTCTCTGCCTCGTTATGTCTTTACGTCTCTAAGTCATTTATTTTGAAAGGTAATCTCCATGTCTCCACAGCTTGATCCGAATCAACAATGTCAGCACATCAGCCCACGCGGACAGCGTTGCCGTATGCTTCGCGCTTCCGACAAGGATTCCCTATGTATCCGTCACCTACGGCAAGCCGCCGCGTCTCAGCCCGACCCGGAAGCCCTCGCCGCCGAGCTTCTCGGCGAAATCGAAGACTTTGCCACTGCGGATTCTGTGAACTTCTTCCTCGGTAATCTGGTCAGGCAGCTTGCCCGCAAACGCATCGAGCGCCGTGACGCCATTGCTCTCGCCTACATCTGCCAGTTGCTCCTCAATAGCCTTTCCCCTCTGAAGGAGGAGATTCGAGGCGAAGATGGCGGCGAGGAGTCAATGTCCCTCCACAATGCGTTTGTTGCCCAGCTACAGAGCAAAATGAGAGGTGACCCCGACTCTCGCAACGGCGCAGACTCGCCAGCCGAGACCATCGCTCCTGCGCCTCCGCGGGATTACGCAAGCGTGCGCACCTGATTCCGCTCACGCGCATCGAATAGGCAAACTAATTCGCATGCCCGATACAAAAGTGAGAGCAAGATATGAGCCCCTTCGGTGAATTAGAAACGCGCAAGGAGTTGGAAAACAAAGCCAAGGCCGAAGGCCGATTGCACCCTCGATCAGGCTGCCTTTTGGAATCTGATCTTCGCCGTATATCCCAGCGAGTAAAGCACGCGCAGCAGAAGATCCGTCGAGACGTCCTTCGTGTTGCGGTTCATGATGGCCGTAACGCGCGTACGCGAAGTTCGCGCCAGCCGCGCCACTTGCTCGTGCGTCAAGCCTTTGCGTTGCACGACTTCGACAATCTTAGAGTTCAAATTGCTTCGCAGTTCGATCTCCGCACCCGCTGCGGGAGCCAACCCCAGCGCCTTCGCCAGCTCGGCCGACGTCCGCGTCACGATAGCTCTAGATTTCTTCATCGAGTAACTCCTTTAGCCGCCTCTTTCCTAATTCCACCTCGTGCTTTGGTGTCGCCTGGCTCTTTTTCGAAAATGCATGAAACACCAAGATGCCCCGCGACGATCGCGTGTAATACAGAACCCGAAAGCTCCCGCTCCGCTCTCGAACTCTTAACTCTGCGGCACCCGGTGCGACCGAATTCATCGAGCGAGAGAGCGGCATCGTCAAGATTTCCCCTCTCTGCAGGTCGAAGATGGCCTTGCCTATTTCCTTTCGCACGCCCTCTGGAAACAGACGGATTGTTGCTCGGGCGGGGGGATGAAAAATCGCCGCTTTCACCTACCCAATGTCTCATATCTGAGACATACCGTCAAGGTGCAACGGCCTCCCTGACCGGCAAAGGTTTGGCGCGGAACTTTGCGCGAAACCGTGGCGCAGATGGAACATCCAATCGCCAGGGAGAACTGAATGTCTCTGTTCGTTGATTTAGGAACGCGCAAGGAGCTGGAAAACAAGGCCAAGGCGGAAGGCCGTCTGCCGCCGGGGCAGTCGATCACTCTAAAGTGGCCGGTTCTCCACTACGGCAGTATCCCGCACTTTGATCCGGCTCGATGGGACTTCCAAATCTCTGGCGAGGTCGAAGAGCCCAAACGCCTGACTTGGAACGAGTTTCGCGGGCTCCCGCAAACAGAAACCACTTCGGACTTCCACTGCGTCACGCGTTGGAGCCGTCTGAACAATCACTGGAAAGGTGTTCTCTTCACCAATGTGATGAAACTAATCAAGCCAAAGCCCGGCGCGCAATTCGCTTCCATCCTCGCTGAGGAGGGTTACACGGCAAATGTGCCCCTCGAAGATTTATTGCAACCCAACGTTCTCTTCGCTTTCGAGCACGACGGCGAACCGTTGACCGCCGAACATGGCGGCCCGCTGCGCCTCATCGTTCCGCATCTCTACGCCTGGAAAAGCGTCAAGTGGGTTCGCGGCTTCCAGCTTCTCGACCACGACCGCTTGGGCTTCTGGGAGCGGAACGGCTACCACGCCTATGGCGACCCGTGGAACGAACAGCGTTACTCCGGACGCTGAGGAAAAGAGATTGCGCAATGGCTCCCTAACGATGAGAAATTTCGATGGCAACGATGATCACCATGAATGGGCGGATATTGCTCTCGAATTGACATGCAGGCCGCCACTCTGGAATCATCGCTTGCACTCTTGCCCTGCAACCCGCGAGTGGAGAGATGCTTTTTGTTCTTGGACTGTCTGCGAAGTAATCTTTATGGGCGCATTTTCATGAGTTAGAGATGAGAGGACTTGGGACATGCCGGCCGGGATTCGCACCAAGGATTTGCGCAAAGTCTATAACTCGCCGCCCCCGCTCGCGGCCGGGTCGGGAGGTATGTCTTTCGCCCCCAAGCGCAGCAAGGGAAAGCAGCCAAGCGCGGAAATCATCGCGCTTAAGGGAATTTCGCTGGATATCCACGCGGGAGAAATCTTCTGCATGCTCGGCCCCAATGGCGCGGGTAAATCCACGACGGTCGGCATTCTCACCACGCGCGTCCGTCCCACTGCGGGCCAGGCCTGGATAGGCGATTTGGACGTCTGGCAGGACCAAACCGCCGTCAAACGCCTGATTGGGGTGGTTGCACAGCGTCCCAACCTGGATTTTTCTTTGACTGCCCGTGAAATTCTTGTTTTTCACGGCGCTTATTTTGGACTTGCCTCCCATGAGCGCAACAAGCGCGCGGAAACTTTGCTCGAGCGTTTCAAGCTGACCGATCGCGCCGATCACATCGTTCGCGGTTTTTCCGGCGGCATGATGCAGCGCCTTTCCATTGCGCGCGCCATGATGCACGATCCGCAAGTGCTTTTCCTGGATGAACCCAGCTCCGGCCTGGATCCGCAGACGCGCCTGCTGCTCTGGGAAATCATTCGCGAGTACAACCAAAGCGGCAAAACCGTTCTGCTCACCACGCACAACATGGAAGAGGCCGACGCCCTATGCCAGCGCCTGGCCATCGTCGATCATGGCCAGATCATCGCTCTCGGCACGCCCCAGGAGTTGAAATCTTCCGTGCCCGGCGGTTATCTCTTGCGCCTTCGCTTTGGCCAGCTCTCGCCGGAACTCTTGCAGCGTCTCCAGTCTTTGGCGGGCGTTCGCGAAGTGCGCGCCACGGAAAACAACGGCGCCGACGTTTACGCTGATCGCGGCGGGTCGCTCGTTTCCGAAGTGGCGAATCTCGCGCTCGCGGCCAACATCGAGTTGTGCGACGTGCACATTTCCGAGCCTAGCCTCGAAAACCTTTTTTTGCACCATACCGGCAGGAGCTTGCGCGAATGAATTACAAAGCTTTTTTGGCCATGCTGGCCCGAGACGCGCGCGTTGCGCAACGGGGCATCGTGGCGATTCTGCTGCAAACTTTTCTGCAGCCGCTGATGTTCGTGTTCATTTTCGGCCGCGTGATGATAAGCAGCGGCTTCATTCTTCCGGCGTACAAGAGCTTGCTGCTCCCTGGCATCATGGCGCTGTGCATGGTCGGCACGGGCATTTGGGCCGTCGCCATGCCGCTCATCGGCGAATTTCAGTTCACGCGCGAAATCGAAGACCGCCTTCTCGCCCCCATGGACATTTCCTGGGTAGCGATTGAAAAGGTTGTCGCCGGCACGATCCAAGCGCTCGCGGCCGGCCTCATGGTGATTCCCGCGGCGTGGCTTCTGCTCCGGCCGGGCGTGGATTTGAGCCTGCACAGGCCGCTGCTCTTTGCGGTTATGGCGCTGCTCGTGGCTCTTTTTTCCGCGTGCGGCGGCCTGGCGCTCGGCTGCAGCGTCGAGCAAACGCACATCGGTCTGATGTTCGCTCTGGTGGTGGCACCCATGATTTTCTTCGGCTGCACGTATTATCCGTGGAGCGCGTTAAATAATTTTCCCATCGTGCAGAAACTTGTCCTGGCGAATCCCCTCGTTTACGCCAGCGAAGGCTTGCGCGCGACGCTGGTGCCGCAGTTTCCCCATTTATCGATGCTGGCTGTTTTCGGCGGCTTGATTGGATTCAATGCGCTGCTTCTCGTTGTGGGGCTGAGGCAGTTTCGCAGTAAAGCGGTCAGTTAGCGGCGCGGAACGGAAGGAACGCAAGACAATCCAAGGCGAGCGCGAAAAGTTTTAGGTGTTAGAGCAAAAAATCTAGCGCCAGCGAAAGAGCTTTAGTGCCAGCACGAAGCAGACGAGCAGCCACGCCGCCAGCACGCCCATCTCCGGCGCTACGTTCGCGAGATTTGCTCCTTGCAACATGTTGGCGCGCAATGCATCGATGGCCGCGGTGAGCGGAAGAGCCTTGATGAGCGGTTGCACGATATCCGGAAATCTCTGCGCGGAAAAAAACACGCCGGAAGCAATCCACATCGGCAGCATGACCGCATTCATCAGGCCGGAGGCCGCTTCGATCGTTTTGGCACGCGAGGCCAGCAGCAATCCCATCGCGCTGAAGGACAACGACCCGAGCAAACACACCACGCCCAAATCGAGCAACGAACCGCGCACTGGCACGTGAAAAATCCAAACGCCGAATCCGAGGACGATGCCCACTTCGAGCACCAGCATCAAGATGCGCGAAAATAAATAGGACAGTAAAAAGTATTGCTTGGGCATGGGAGTCGCGATTAACCGCTTTAAGAGTTTCTTGCGCCGCGCGTCGACGACGGTGAACCCCATACCCCAAATCGCGCTGCCCATCAGATTCATTCCGATCAAGCCGGGAATGAGGAAATCGATGTAACGCGAACCGGGTTCGCGCATAAAGTCATCGCTCGTCGCAACGGGATCGACGCGGCCAGCGGCTTCTTGCACGGCGCGATTGGCGAGCATGCGCGCGGTGCGGCCCTCGGGATTGGTATCGTCGTAGCGATACACGACGGAACCGTTGCCGCCAGGCACGGCGAGCAACGCCACCTTGCCGGTGCGCAAAGCATCTTCGGCGGATTGCATGTCGAGTTGCTGCACGGAGAGGAGCTTCTCGCGATCGAGAGACTTGGCAATCTGTGGCGCGGTGGTCGCGATTTTCAGCACTTCCGCCGGACGATTGCGAAACGCGATACCAAGTCCAGCGGCGAGAAGAATGGGAAATGCGAAGATCCAGAAAAGCGCTTCGGGCTCGCGCAGCGTTTCGAGGAAGCGCACGATCGTCAACTGCACGAGAGCGTGATCCGCAAACGATTTTCCGCGCGGCGCTTTGCGCTCCGCTTCGCGCGCGCGGACATCGGAGATGGTTGTCGTTTCACTCATGCTAGAAGCTCGCTGTAATTATTCATCGCGGAGATGGCGTCCCGTGAGAGAGACGAAGACATCCTCCAAGGTTGCCGAGTGCGTGCTGAGTTCGGTAAGCGGAATATTTTGTCGCGTCAACTCCGCGAGCAATGCTGGCACCGCCAAATGTAACTCGGTAACTTGCATTTCGACGGTACCGTTTTCGGTGCGCACGTCGCGGACGCCCTCGATGCGGCGCAGCGCGGAAACATCGAGCTTGCCTGAATTAGGGCCGGCGGAAAACGCGACTAAATGTTCCGCACAGATGGAGGCGATCAATTCGCGGGGCGTGCCGAGGGCAATTTGTTTTCCGTTGTCCATGATCGTGACGCGCTCGCAGAGGCGCTCGGCTTCGTCCATGTAATGCGTGGTGAGCAGGATGGTGCGGCCAGAGGATTTGAATTGCTCGATCAAATCCCAAAGCTGGCGGCGGGCTTGCGGGTCGAGGCCGGTGGTGGGTTCATCGAGAAAAAGAAAATCGGGATCGCCAACGAGGGCGCAAGCGAGCGCGAGGCGTTGTTTTTGTCCACCGGAAAGATTGCCGACGCGCGAATTCTTTTTTTCCTCGAGCTGCACAAGCGCGATGGCCTCGTCCGCACCCGGGCCTTGCTCAAAGAAACTGCGGAACAAGCGGAGAGTCTCAAAGACCGTAAGTTTTTCCGAAAGCTGCGTGTCCTGCAATTGGATCCCGAGACGCTGGCGGAGTTGTTCGGAGTCGGTGCTCCAGCGGAGGCCGAGGAGTTCGACATTGCCGGAATCGGGAGCGGTCAAACCTTCGCAGATTTCGACGGTGGTAGTTTTGCCGGCGCCATTGGGACCGAGCAGCCCAAAACACTCGCCGGCATTGACCACGAGGTCGAGACCGTTGACAGCCACGACGTCCTGATAAGCCTTGCGAAGGCCCGTGACGCGAAGGGCTGGTTGGGATGCGACAGCGGACATGAAACCAGTATCGCGTCAGGGAGGAAGACATGCAACCTTCGAATCGGGCGGGCGCTGTGCGGTTGGAATTTTACAAAGCGTTCACGCGTGAGAGTGGATGGTGTTAATCTCGCTGGCGTTTTGGGGAGGACGGACGCGCGATGAAAAATTCCATTGGACGGATGAGCTTGGCGATTGTGGTTGTTTGCGGCGCTTCGATTTGCGCCTTGAGAGCGCAGCAGAGGGCGCCACTTACGCAGGAGCAGCGGGATCAGCGAGTGCAGACGGAGCAAGAACTGGAAACGGTGGCCGTGATCGAGCGCAAGGTGATGGTGCCGATGCGGGATGGCGTACGTCTGGCGACGGATATTTACCGACCGAAAGATGCAGCGGGGCCGGTGCCGATTATTTGGGTGCGCACTCCTTACAATTTTAATTATTGGGACGTGAGAGACGGGGTGCCCGCGGACATGCGAGCGGCGTTGACGGCAGTGCAACGCGGGTATGCGTACGTGGTGCAGAACGAACGCGGGCATTTTTTCTCGGAAGGAAATTACGACATTCTTGGGGCGCCGCGGACGGACGGGTACGACATGCTGGATTGGCTCAAGTCGCAGCCATGGACGAACGGGAAAGTGGGAACGACGGGATGCTCCTCCACGGCGGAATATCAGATGGGAATTGCGGCGATGGGGCATCCGGCGTATGCGGCGATGAATGTGCAGAGCTTTGGGGCGGGAGTGGGGCGCGTGGGGCCGTATTACGAGCAGGGGAATTGGTATCGTGGCGGCGCGGTGCAGATGCTGTTTATTACGTGGCTTTATGGAGAGCAGAACCAAGTGCGGCCGATGTTTCCGGCAAGCACTTCGCAAGAAGATTTGATTCGGGCGTCGAGGGCGTTCGATTTGGCGCAGCAACTTCCACCGGTGGATTGGTCCAAGGCTCTGTGGCATTTGCCGGAAGAGGATATTTTGAAGGCGGTGGATGCGCCGCACGGGATTTTTGCGGACGCGATGCCGGTGCCAACCGGAGGCCGGATGATTCAGCGGACGCCGAACGATCCGGCATGGTACAAGGGCGGGCTTTATCACGACGACATGCGGCTGAATCTTCCGGGGTTGTGGTTTATGACGTGGTACGACGTGTCCATAGGGCCGAATCTGGAGCTTTACAATCACGTGCGTAAAACCGCCGATCCTGAAATTGCCAATGAGCAATGGATGATCATCGCGCCAGTGGCGCATTGCCAGTACACGCGGGCGACAGAGGATACCGTGGTGGGCGAACGAAGCATGGGAGACGCGCGGCTGGACTATCAGGAGATTACGTACAGCTTTTTCGACCGGTTTTTGAAGGGAGAGAAGAGCGGGAAGATCGATACGATGCCGAAGGTGACGTATTTCACGATGGGGATGAACAAGTGGCAGACGTCCGATACTTGGCCGCCCGCGGGCGCGCAGCCGATGACGTTCTATTTGTCGAGCGCGGGGCGCGCGAATTCCTTGACGGGAGATGGGGCGCTGGTGACCACTGCGCCCGCAGCGGATAAGCCGGATTCGTTTACGTACGATCCGATGAATCCTGTGCCGTCCTACGGCGGGAATGTGTGTTGCACTGGAGCAGCGGTTCAAGCGGGGGCGTTCGATCAGCGGAAGATGGAAGCGCGGAACGATATTCTGGTGTACACGTCGGAACCGTTTAAGGAAGGGGCGGAGTTGAGCGGGCCGATTACGCCGACGCTTTATGTTTCGTCGGACGCGAAGGATACGGATTTTACGGTAAAAGTGATCGATGTGTATCCGGATGGGCGGGCTTACAACCTGGATGAGTCGATCCAGCGGCTGCGATACCGCGATGGGTACGACAAGCCGTTGGTTTGGATGGAGCGGGGCAAGGTTTATAAGGTGACGCTGCAACCGCTGAACACCAGCAATTACTTTGAGGCGGGGCACTCGCTGCGGCTTGAGGTTTCGAGCAGCAATTTTCCGCGGTTCGACCGGAATTTGAATACCGGCGGGAATAATTATGATGAGGATAGGGGAGTGGTGGCGCACAACTCGGTGCATCACTCGAAGCTGTATCCGTCGGAGGTGGTGGTGACAGTCGTCAAGAGGTGATCCGCGCAAGCCAAAAACTTCCGGAATGGAAGCGAAAGATGCCCGCCACTGAAAACGGGGCGGGGCGCCCACCGTTGGAGCCAAGGCGCCATATAAAGGCTCGCGCTAACGCTTGAACATTTTTCCTCGTCTATGCGTATCGAGTAGAAAGTAGCGGTGTGGTTGAAGTTTGGACGAGCGTGGACGTGCCACGAGCGAGGCAATTATGGACACATTCCTTTTTGACTTGAAATATTCGGCGCGGAGCTTATGGCGCTCGAGGGGATTTGCGCTGACGGTGCTGGTGACGTTTGCGGTGTGCATTGCGGCGAATACGGCGTTGTTTGCGATTGTGGACTCAGTCGTGCTGAAACCGCTGCCGGTGCCGGAGGCGAATTCGATTGTGTTCATGTCGAATGAGTATCCGAAGGCGGGGGTGAACAACCTGAAAAGCAGCAGTTCTGGAGATTATTTCGACGGGCTGCGTGAGCTGACGGTATTTCAGAGCCAGGCAGTATTTCGGGAGAGCGATCAAACCGTCGAGCTAAACGGAATACCGGAGCGGATTCACGGGATGGTGGTGACGCCTTCATGGTTCACGCTACTGCGTGTAGCTCCGGCACTGGGGCGGCCCTTTACGGAAGAAGAAGGCGAAATTGGCCGGGAAAAGGAAGTGATTCTGAGCCAGGGATTGTGGGAACAGATGTTTGCGGGGGATAAATCGGCGATTGGACGAGATTTGCGGATCAGCGGGCAGCCATACGCGATCGTGGGCGTGATGCCGGCAGGATTTGATTTTATCGATCCGGATGTGCGGCTGTGGATGCCGCTGGCGTTCACGCCGGAAGAGAGGACACAACACCACAGCAATAATTGGGAGTACATCGGACGATTGAAGCCTGGGGCGACGATCGCGCAGGCGCAGTCGCAAATCGAGGCGTTAAACAACCGAAATTTCGAGCGATTCCCGGAATTCAAGCAGATCCTTATCAACGCGGGATTTTACACGGTGGTGAGGCCGCTGCAGGACATGGTGACGGCGGGAGTAAAGAAGACGCTGTATCTGCTGTGGGGCGGGGCCTTGCTGGTGCTGCTGATCGGAGGGCTGAACATTGCGAATCTGGCGCTGACACGGCTCTCACTGCGGCGGAAGGAGCTGGCGACTCGGGTGGCGTTGGGCGCGGGAAGAATGCAGCTCATGCGGCAACTGATGCTGGAGAATCTGGGCTTAGCTTTGCTGGGAGGCGCCGCCGGGATCGGGCTCGGCGCGGGATTGCTGCGGCTTATGGGCGCCATCGGACTGCAGCAGATGCCGCGCGCAGGGGAAGTCCAGATGAGCACCACGGTGATTTTAGTCTCGATCGGGCTATCGGCGATCGCGGGGTTGTTTGTCGGATTGTTTCCACTGGCGAGCATTTCAAAAATTAGCGTGAACGATGCGCTGCATGAGGACAGCCGAACGGGAACAACGGGGAGGAAAACGCGGAGTGTGCGGCAGCTTTTGGTGGCGGCGCAGATTGGATTTGCATTTGCCCTGCTGGTGGGAGCAGGGCTGTTTCTGGCGAGCTTTCGGCAATTGCTGGAAGTTGATCCGGGATTCCGGCCGGATGGCGTGGTAACGGCGTCGGTGGTCTTGCCGCGCTCGAGCTATCCCAAGGCGGAAGACTGGCGGAAGTTCTTGAGCCGGGCGCTGCCGGCCGTGCGGGCGATTCCGGGAGTTGCAGTGGCGGGAGCGACGGACGTGATTCCGCTAGGCGGCGATCACAATGACGAAGTAGTTTTCGCGGAGGGCCACCAAATGAAGCCCGGGGAGTCCGTGATTTCTCCGTTGTCTATGGCCGTGTCGCCAGACTACTTCGAAACGATGGGGATTCCAATCGTGCGCGGGAGGAGCTTTGACCAACGGGACAACGAGACAGCGCCACGGGTCGTGATTGTGGACGAGCGATTGGCAGAACATTTTTGGCCGAACAGCGATCCGATCGGGCGGCGGATGTATTTTCCCGATGACATGAACAACCTGTTGAAGACGGACGAGCACACCGTGTGGCTGACGGTTGTGGGTGTGGTGCGTACGCTGCGTTATGCAAATATGGATGGCTCGGGCGCGCCGGTAGGGGCGTACTACTGTCCGTTTGCGCAGGATCCAGACGTCAGAGTGACATTTGTCGTGAAGACGCCGGGGAACCCGGACGCGATCGTACGTTCGCTGCGGGAGGAAATTCTTCGGCTGGACCCAGACCTGGCGGTTTTCGACGTGCATTCGATGTCCGCACGAATCGATCTTTCGCTGGCGCCGCGGCGAACTTCGATGGTGTTGGCGAATGCGTTCGGTGGAGTGGCGCTGTTTCTGGCGACGCTGGGAATTTATGGCGTGCTGGCATATTTGGTGGCGCAACGTACGCGCGAAATCGGGATTCGCGTGGCGCTGGGCAGCACGAGGGCGAATATCCTGAAGATGGTTTTGCGGGAGGGATTGCAGCTCGTGGTCCTAGGGCTGGTTTTGGGAATTATTGGCGCCATCGCGCTGCAAAAGGCGATTGCGAGTGAGATTTATGGAGTACGGCCACTGGATCCACTCGTGCTGGGAAGCGTGATGGCGGTGCTGGCGCTTGTCGCGCTTGCGGCTTGCGCTGTGCCTGCGCGGCGAGCGATGCGCGTGGATCCGATCGTTGCACTGCGCAGCGAATAAAACTCGAGAATTGGCGCGCTGTCCCTCAGAAGCAAGCTTTTGCAATCGTTTCAGAGTTATCTGACCCGCCCGCGCTTGTATGCCGATAGGGCGCGACCCCAACCGACAGCAAAAGAAGCAGATATAAATTGGCGAACGACTGCGTATAACGAAGAGAGAACGGTCCAGCTCTTTGGCATTCATGCGGCGGCAGGTTGGATGCTGCCTGAAAGGAGCGAGAGATGCAGACCATGGAACGAAAGGGCTACAAGGGCAAGGGAATGGAAGGGCGGACAGCGCGATGGTATGCGCGGACACGGCAGAACGAGATGGAAGATTTTCGGCGGCAGGCGAGGAATGTGGCGGCGCGGTTGCGCAGCGGATGCTACGTGCTGGAAGTAGCGCCGGGGCCGGGATATTTCGCGGCGGAGCTGGCGAAGCTGGGGGATTTTCGGATTACGGGATTGGATATCAGCGAGACGTTCGTGGGGATTGCGACGGAGCACGCGCGGAAAGAGGGAGTGAAGGTCGATTTTCGTTTGGGGAACGCGTCGGCGATGCCGTTTGCCGATGAGTCGTTCGATTTCGTGTATTGCTCGGCGGCGTTCAAGAATTTCACGGAGCCGGTGAAGGCGCTGGACGAGATGTACCGAGTGCTGCGCGGCGGAGGCGAGGCGATGATTCAGGATTTGAGGAAGGACGTCTCGCTCGAGGAGATCAATTCGTACGTCGAGCAGAGCGGGAGAAAAAGGTTCGATGCATGGCTGACGAAGATGGCGTTCCGGTTCATGCTGATTAAGCGGGCATTCACCAGAGAGGATTTTGTGCGCATGGTGAAGCAGAGCCGGTTCGGCGCATGCGAGATTCAGGCTAGTTCGATTGGGTTTGAAGTGAGATTGAGAAAGAGCTCGGCGGCAGAGTCCGGTGACTCGTGAAACCGCGCCAGCATGAAATAGCCAGGCCGGGCTAACCAGCGGCGGCACGGGATTTGGCTGGGTCGATTTCGATGCGGCCCTTGAAGTGGGCGCCGTCTTCGATGCTGATGCGCGAGGTGGAAATATCGCCGATAACGGAGCCTTCGGTCTTGATGTCGACGCGGCCGCTCGAATAGACATTGCCGACGATTTTGCCGAACACGACAACCGCGCCAGCTTTGACTTCAGAATTGAGGACGGCGGTGGGGCCGACGATGAGTTGATGGCCGTTGAGCGAGATGGGGCCATCGACCTTGCCGTCGATTTGCAGGTCTTCCGTGCCGGTGAGCTGGCCGGTGATATGCAGACCGGAGCCGAGGGTAGCAGACGAGCGTGGAGCTGGATTGACCGAATGCGCGGCCGAAGGCGCGCCAAAAGCAACGACGGATGGCGGAGATGGGGGTGTTTGCAGGGGCGGAGCGGCTGGTGCCTCAGGCTGTGCTTGCTGCTTGTTCCACATAGTTCCTCCCTATAACGGTGCATGAATGCAGATTTGGCTCCGGGTGGGAGGGAGCGATGTCGGTGGTACTTTAGTTGGCGGGGGGCAGCGAGGCAACTTAAAATTGCGCGCGCTTGCGCATCCAGGACCTGACCGCGAGGACAGTTCGGGTGATCGGAGGTCAGGCCAGGTTGACGAGGTGATTGAGAAAGGCGACTGCTCACTTCCAGAGCAGATAGTAAACGATCAGGCCAAGCGGTGCGATGACGGGGATTGAAAAGCGCAGGAGACTTGTCAGAAGAACACCGAGTGGCCAAGGATAAAAGGAAGCAGGGCGCAATGGATCCCGAGGGAGAGATGGGTGCGTGACTGGGGGGAGAAAGAGCATGTTCCAGCAGCCCCTGAGATTGGGAAGTGCGGCTATGGGGAAAATCAGGAGGCGCTCGAGAGGTTCGGAAAAGTTGTAGTCGTAGCACGCGATGGACTGCTACAGGAATTCCTTCCTTTCTTTGCTCGGCTCCTGATTGTTCCTATTGAGTTGACTTTTATGCCCCGGAACTGGAGTTTTTTGCGCAGGAGACGGACTGCGTGCAAGACGCGGGCCCTTACGAGCGCTACGGAGATGCCCGCGGCTATGGCGACGTCCAGGTTCAAGAGTTCAAGGTTCAAGAGTCGAAAGGTCGAGAGACACGAGCGCGGGTCTTAAACCTGGCTGCTCGGAGACAAATGGGAATTGCCACTCCAATTTCACGACTGGGCTGGAGTCGCCTGGCGTGGGCGCGAGGGCCGATGCATGGAAATCATGGGTGCGTAGCCGGGCTCCCGGCATTTTGCGGCAGTTCGCTGACGACTTTGCCAGATGCGTCGAGGAACTGGAGTTTGGGAGCGCCGTCGGGGGCGACGCGCAAGACGATGCGGTCGCGTCCTTCGGTATCCTTCAACTGGAGCACGGAGGCACCGTCGCGGGCGCGGCCGAGGACGACGCGCGGACGGTCACCGGGATGAGTTGCGAGGAATTTTTTGAGTTCGGAAGGCTGCTGATCCGCGGGTAGTTTGCGGATGCGGGTGAGGGCTTCGAGAGCGTCGGTGATGGGATAGTCGCCGCGGTCGTCCATGCGGACGAGTGAGAATTTTTTGTCGCCGTCGCGGCCCGCGTCAATCGTGAAAATCTGATCCTGCATATATTGATCGAAGCTGAGATGGCCATCGCTGCCGGTGACGTGGCCGTCCGAGTCCTTGGAAATTCCGTAGCTGATGCCGCCGTCCTCGGTCCCATCGTTGTCGAAGAAAAGGAGGCCTGCGGTTTTGCGGCCGTTGGGGTGAGGATATTCCTTGTTCTTGATATAGATGCCCGGCGAGTTGGCGGTGTTCGTCAGGACTAGACGGATGGTTCCGTCGGGCTCGACGACGTTGATGCGGTGAACAGTGATCTCATCGAAATTCTGGGTGGGCTCTACTTTGGCGAAGCCGGCGAGAACGGCGAAGAGAAAGACGAGAGTGAGAACGCCGGAATAAACGGCGAGAAAACGGCGGCTGGATAGAAAAGCGATCATGGAGGCAGCTCCTTAGGAAACTGGCACAAATGGCGATGCAAGCGTTCCAGATGATATGACGGAACCGGCTTCCTGGGACATCCGATCGCACCTCCGGTGCGCGTCGAGGAGTGCGTTCCTGCGTGCCGCGCACCGGAACGGAGGCGTACGGGTTTTAGGCGATGCCGAGAACGACGTTCAGGAAATTGACGAGGTACTTCCAGACGAGGTAGTAAACGATCAGAGCGATCGGCGCCAGGATGGGGAAAATGTGAGTCGCAAAGCCGGGAATCTGAAAATGGAGAGCGAGCGTCAACAAGATGCCGAGCGGGCCGAGAAGAAAAGGGAGCAAGGCGCCATGGATGCCAATGGAAAGATGGGTGCGGGAATGCGAGGCGATGAAGAGCATGTTCCAGAGACCCCAGAGGCAGGGAACCACCGCCATGGGGAAGATCATTAGTCGTTCGATGGGCACGGTAAAATCGCAGACATAACGTGCGATGCAATAAGCCGTTAAGCCGATGACGAGAACAATGGTGGGCACGACAACGCCTGCCATGTAGGCGCGCAGATATTTGTGCTGATTCATAAAGCCTCCTGCTTCACAAGTGATAGAGCAATGCCGGGATGACCCCGGGGAAAAAGATGAGAGCAGCGCCAGCGAGCGCGGCTAGGGCCCAATCGAACCAGGGAACGCGGATGGGCCGGCGGCCAAGAATTTCGAGCATTTGCGGCCAAAGGTCGCGGCGGAGTTCGGGGTTTGCCGCGGGCGGGATGCTCTGCTTGAGGAGATCGCGAAGATCGTCGTCGTTTTGGTGATTCATTTGGTTGCAACGCTCCTTAGGCCCATGGCGGTGAGTTTTTTGCGCAGGATACGCACAGCGCGGAAGACGCGAATTTTAACGAGAGCAGCGGAGATGCCCGCGGCTTCGGCGATTTTGTCGTAGGGCTGCTCTTCGATAAGCGCCAGCGTGGCGATGAGGCGATACTTTGCAGGGAGCTGGCTGAACGCTTGCCGGATGTTTCGGCGCGATTCGCGCTGCACGGCGGGATCGGGCTGCGCGGGGCCGGGGATGTCCTCGGGGAGCTCGATTTCACGGCGATTGGCGCGCAGGTGGTCGAGGGCGGCGTTGGTGGCGATGCGTCGCGCCCAAGCGTGAAAGTTGCCCGCGGGATTGAAGCGGGCTCGAGCCCGATAAATGCGCCAGAATGTTTCCACGGTCAGATCCTCGGCGATGCCAGAGTCGCGGACGATGCGGACAATCCAGGCGTAGACGTCCTTCTGGTGCTGCCGAAACAGCGCCTCGAAAGCGTCCAAGTCGCCTGCCGCGAAACGCTCCAGCAGTTCCATTCGGCACTCTCTATTTCTACTTACCGGTTTAGGGAAGCATAGGTTACAAATTGTTTTGGCTGTAGCGATGGATGGCCAGGAGCTACCCTCAAAAAACGAAGGTGGGCCGACCGTCGCCTAGGGAATGGCCAAGCCGGGAATCTGAGCTGTGAGGGCGGCGGCATCCCAATTTTGCCAGCCTTCGATGATTTGGCCGTCTTTGATACGAACGATGGAGATGCCGGTGACATGCACGGACGTGCGCGTCGAGATGTGGATGCTGCTGCAAGACCAGTGAACGCAGACCAGGTCGCCCTCCCCGAGGGACACGATGGGCTTGAAGGAGAAATCCGAGAATTGCGCGCGCATGATGTCGTAGAAGTGGGTGAACTCGGCGGGGCCGTGATAGTGATTTGCACCATCGTGAAGAACGCCGGTTTTGGCAAAGAGTTGCTTGATGGAATCACGGCGGCCTTGCGTCCAGACCTCGTCGAAAAAGCGAAGAAGGACCGCTCTGTTCTGTTCCAGGGTGGATGAAAGCGGCTCGGCAGACATGGCGTACCTCGTGCGGGGACGGAGGCGCCACTATATAAGATTTTTAGCGGAGGCGGTTAGCGATTCGGGAATAAGCGAGCGGGAGAGATTTTTGGCTTGGCGCAGAGGGGCACGGCGGAAAAAGAACGAGGGGCACGATGTATCGTGCCCCTACAATCTGCACAGGCAAGAGTGCCTGTGCTACTGGTTAGTAGATGTCGTACTGCTCCCAGTGGAGGGTGGCGTCGGATTGGATGATGATGTGTTTGTGGGCGGTTTGCTCGAGTTCGTCCATGAGCATGGACTCGCGAGTTTTCAGGGCTTTGGCGATTTCGGGATGAACGCGAAGGGTTAGATTGGGGCCTTCGTGGTCGGCGGCGGCCATTTTGCGCGCTTCGGCTTGAATTTCGTAGCAGAGCGTGGGGATGGATTTGACCATGCCGGAACCGGTGCAATAGGGGCAGGGCTGGCAGAGAACGCGTTCGAGAGCTTGCTTGGTGCGTTTGCGGGTGATGCAAACGAGGCCGAATTCGTTGAAGGACAGAGCTTTTGAGGGCGCTTTGTCCTGTTCGAGAGATTGCTGGAGCGCGGACAAAACTTTTTCGCGGTTGCGGCGCTCTTCCATGTCGATGAAATCGACGACGATGATGCCTCCGAGATCGCGGAGACGGATTTGGCGGACGATTTCCTTGACGGCTTCGAGGTTGGTTTTGACGATGGTGTCCTCGAGGCGCGTGGAGCCTTTGCCGACGAACTTGCCAGTGTTGACGTCGATGGCGACGAGCGCTTCGGTGTGGTTGATGACGATGTAGCCGCCAGATTTGAGCCAGACTTTGGCGCGCAGAGCTTTGTCGAGTTCGTGCTGGATGCCGAACTCCTCGAAGATCGGGGTTTCCTTAGTGTAGAGCTTGACCTTGTTGACGAGTTTGGGCTGGAAGCGGCTGACGAATTCGACGATCTTGCCGTATTCCTCTTCGTTGTCGATCCAGATGCCGGTGAAATCGTCGGAGACGTAATCGCGGAGAATGCGTTCGACGAGGTTAAGATCGCGGTGGAGAAGCGCGGGAGATTTGCGCTGCTCGCTGCGCTCCTTGATTTCGTTCCAGGACTTGCCGAGAAATTCGATGTCGGTGCGAATTTCGTCGTCGGTGGCGCCGCCAGCGGCGGTTCGAACGATGAAGCCGCCGGGATAGCTGTTGCCTGCTTCGCTGACGAGACGGCGCAGACGGGAGCGGTTCTCGGCGGAAATAATTTTACGCGAGACTCCGGTGTGATGGACGGTAGGCATATAGACGAGGAAGCGGCCGGGGAGCGCGACGTGGCTGGTGATGCGCGCCCCCTTTTTGCCGAGAGGTTCCTTGGCGATTTGGACAACGACGTCCTGGCCGGCTTTCAGCATTTCGCTGATGAGCTGTGGACGGCGCGGCGGGCCGGAATGGCGATGACCACGATCGTGGCGAGGGCCACCAGGACCGCCGGGACGGCGTTCGAAACGCGGGCCACCGG